>DAIDHN010000014.1 GCA_027459665.1 Chthonomonadaceae bacterium
GCAGTCTGCCCGCCAAAAACTCACCGCTTGCCCGTTTCAATGGAACGAACTTTGCATTTATGGGGCCAGTAAAATCTGGCAAAACATTCGACTTTTTTCAGGCTAACCTATACCGAAAGTATGGCCCTAATTACAATTCCATCTGGTTCAACCGCGATATGCAGCGGCTGAAATCATGGGGGTTCAACACCATAGGCAACTGGTCAGACCCTGCGGCCTATGCACTTCACCAGCTGCCATTTGTTGTCACCATAAGCATTCCGCACAAAACCACGGTAAGCAGCGGCTCAGATTACTGGGGAAAAATGCCAGACCCATTCGACCCACTGTTTGCTCACAATGCAGCGCAGACAATTGATGCTGCAATGGCTCCCTACAAATTAGACCCCTGGTGCCTCGGCGCTTTTGTAGACAACGAGCTGAGCTGGAAGGGCAATGGCATCTACGGAAATATTGGGCTTGCACTGGGCGCTTTGCATGAGAGCGCCTCTGCCTCCCCAGCAAAACAGGCGTTTTTACAGCAGCTGCAAAGTGAATACTCATCCATACAGGCATTCAACACAGCCTGGCACACCCAGTTGCAGCACCGCACAGATTTGCTGCCGCCGCTTACTGCTCCGGCCAAACTCACTAAACAGGCAGAAGCCGATTGCCGCAAGTTTGTGCATGCCTATGCCGTACAGTACTTTAAGGTAATCAGTGCTGCTTTTCACAACGCTGCCCCCAACAACCTCTACCTCGGATGCAGATTTGCATGGTTTACAAAAGGAGAAGCCAAAGCTGCTGCAAAATACTGTGATGTGGTAAGCTTTAACATCTACCAGCCGCAAATTACCGCCAGTCAGTGGGGATGGCTCAGCCAGCTGCACAAACCATGCATCATTGGTGAGTTTCACTCTGGCGCACTAGACAGGGGAATGTGGATGCCAGGACTGGTGCAGGAGCCAAATCAGCAGGGCCGGGCCAGTATGTTTACCAACTATGTTCGCTCTGTAGCAGAGAACCCTGCTCTGGTAGGCTGCCACTGGTTCGAACTGGTAGACGAGCCTCTCACCGGCCGCACCTGGGATGGGGAAAATTACAACATTGGCTTCCTTGCCTGCACAGACAGGCCGTACACGCATCTGGTTGAAGCTGCCAGAAGGATACTAGGCAGCGTGTATACACTGCGTGCCTCCTTCATCCCGCAAAAATCGCATAGTCCCGAAAGCACCATACCATGAAAACCCGTTTTATCTTACCTGTCTTCTCTGCGGTCCTGGCGCTGACACTGCCAGGCTGTGGCGGAGCCGCTCTGGGCAGCCTGCCGCAGTCACTTGGCGGAGACCTGGCGCCGGGGTACAACACGCCGCTGCCTGCAGGCGGCGGTTCTCGCAGCGACAGACTGCTGGGTATAAACGGCTGCTACCCAATGATTCAAACCTCTTTCAAACTTGCCTCCGTACCAGGCAACCCATTTGACTATCAGCAGGTAAACGTGAAGGTAGCATTTCAAAAACCGGGCGGCGGCACTGTAAATGTAGACGCCTTCTACAATGGCAGCAATCAGTGGATGGCACGCTATACCCCGCTGCTGGCAGGTGAATACACTGTACGGGGCGTTACCCTCAATGGCACCGCTGCACATGACACCAACCTGAAACCTACCAGCTTCAATGTAAAAGGCCCCGCTCAGCCAGGCTTTATTCGCATAGATACAGCCAACCCGCACCGTTTTGCCTTCGACAACGGCACTCTCTACTACCCATTGGGGCAGGATGTGGCATGGGGTTCCAGCAATCTGCCCACTATTCCGCAGCTGTTTGCAGCCATGCACCAGCACGATGAAAACTGGGCCAGGGTCTGGATGAACTACTGGGATGGAAAAAGCCTGATGTGGGGGGTGAAACCCGGCACACTCAACCTGAAGGCAGCACAACAGTGGGATACCATCGTGCAGGCAGCCGGTCAAAACAACATCTATTTTCAAATGGTTCTGCAGCATCACGGAGAGTACTCTAGCAACGTAAATCCCAACTGGCCCGATAACCCATACAACATCAAAAACGGCGGGTTTCTCCACTCTCCTGCAGGGTTTTTCACCAATCCCAAAGCTATTTCGCTCACCAAACAGCTGCTGCACTATGTTCTGGCACGATGGGGCTATTCGCCAAACATTATGGCGTTTGAACTATTCAACGAGGTGCAGTACACCAACGCTATGCAGCAGCATGAGGTTGCTGCCGTGGCCGAATGGCATCAGGTGATGGCATCCTTCCTGAAATCGCACGACATCAACCGGCATCTCATCACCACCAGTTCAGCACCCGATGTGCCCCTCAGCAGCCCTATTTGGAATGCAGTAGATTACCTGCAGCTGCACATCTACCCCCAGGATATTATTGCCGCGCTCAGCGGCCGCAGCGCAAACGGAGCGTTGCAGCTGCACAAGCCAATGTTTGTAGGCGAGTTTGGCTCTAACGGCCCCGACCCCGATGGAATCGCGCTGCACAATGGGCTGTGGGCTGGCATATTTACCTATCCTTCCGGGGCGCCCTGCTACTGGGCATGGGACAATATACAGCAGCACGACCTTTACCCACAGTTTCAAAGCGCGGCAGAGTTTCTTACACAGTCTGGCCTTGCAGAGCAGATGCACTTAAAAAACAGCAGACCGGCAGTACAAACAAAAGAACTTTCAACAATGCAATTCTCGCCGGGCGGCAGCTTTGCCTCAACAAAACTCAGCCGTTTCGAGGTTACCCCGCAGGGCGTGCAGGGTATGGCCTCTTATCCAGCTTACCTGCAGGGAACTGCGCACCGCAGCATGATGCCTTCTCCTGTAGAATTAGTGGTACACTGCCCCCGCTCATCACGCTTCATGGTTCACCTGTCGCAAATATCCGCAGCAGGAGCCAGCCTGCAGCTCAGCGTGGACGGCGCTGTTTCCGGCTCCGAATACGCCATTCAAAACTATGCAGCACAATCTGCAAACTACAAGCCAGACAACGGCATGCTTGAGGTGCAGGTGCCTTTCGGCAGACATGTCATCACGCTGCAAAACACCGGAGCAGACTGGGCGGTAGTAAGCAGCTTTGCCATAACGCACTATGCTCCGGCGCTTTCTGCCATCAGCCGCACAGGCAAAACCTTCGCTGCAGGCTGGGTATGGCAGCCTGCAGCAGCAGAGGCCCCCCTCAGCGATACAGCAGTTCCAACAGCGGGCAAGCTTTTGCTCACAGGTCTCAAACCGGGCAAATACCGTCTGCTCTGGTGGAATACCTGGCAGGGTAAAACGGTACAGCAAAGCGAGGAAGAAGTGCCAGCCGGCGGGAGCATTACATTGCAAACACCGCCTGTAAGCCGTGATCTGGCTTTTGCACTTACCTCACAAAAACTTCCCCTGCATACTCAAAAAGTGCCGTACAAACGGTCGCCAAAATCTCCCAGCCCAGGCAGAATATAACTGCTTGCATTCAATTCTCTATCCAGAGCGGCAGCAACTACCTGCATCTCTGGATAGAGCACCTCCAAGTGGCTTACCCCTTCGGGTGCTGCGACCATGCTGAGCAGGCATACATGCGCTGCCCCGGCCCCATAAAGATCGAATGCGGCGCGTGCCGCTGAACCGCCAGTGGCAAGCATGGGGTCAAGCAGCAGCGCATAGCTCCCCTGCATGGGGGGCAGTTTGCAGTAGTAGGCGCGGGCTATGGCCGTCTGCTCATCTCTCTCCAGCCCCAGATAACCTACCCGCGCCTCTGGTATCATCTCAAGCGCCTCGTCAAGCATACTCAAACCTGCACGCAGCACAGGTGCAATCACAACCGGGCAGGCGAGCTGCTCTCCCTCTACAACCTCCAGAGGGGTTTGTACAACATGTTTTTGCAGAGGCATGGTGCGGGTTGCCTCTGCAATCAAAATACCAGTGAGCGCACGAGCAAGTGGGCGAAACTGCTCTGGCTGCGTAGCCTTGTCCCGCAGACGGGTAATCAAATGCGTTGCCAGGGCATGATCAAGCACTGTCAATGGCATATGGATTCATTCCTTTCCCAAAAACTTCTATTCTCTGGCACAGAGAGGTATCATCAGCGCTTTTCATTCTGTGAATGCGGTTTCTGCTCTGAGGCTGGACGTGGATGCAGTTTCTGATGCGATCTGCCTGGCCCATCTTCCTCCATTGGTATAACATTTATGCTGCCATCTACTTCCAGCACCACAAGCTGCAGGTTCGCAATGCCTGCCTGCTCATGCTCGCGTAGTGCCTCCAGCACATCCGCACGGGTAAACCCTTTTCTTTTCAGGTTTTCATATACCCACTCCCCGTTGTACACCAGCACAACAGGCTGTCCCGAAACAAGTGCCCTCAAACGGGGGCTGCGCATCAATGCCGTGGTAAACCCCTTGTCAAGCAGCAGCAGTACACTGGTGCAAAGCAGCCCTGCAGGCAGACTTACGTTGCCTGCAACCATAGCGGTCTCTACCGAGCTGCCCAGAAGAATAATCACAATAAGGTCTATCACATTCAGCTGGCCCATCTGTCTTTTTCCTGCTACGCGCAGAGCAACAATGAGAAAGAAATAAATGCCCATTGTATGCCATACTACCGGCAGTAATTCATTCAGAGTCAAAGGCGGTCTCCCTCAACGCGATATGGAAAGGATAATACCCGTTTATGGCTGATTGGCTGAAGCTTGTCTTTACACATCCTTCACTGCATGGCGCTCTGGCAATTGCCCTCAAAACCACCGTTATTTACTTCTTTTTGGTAATTGGCCTGCGGCTCATGGGCAAGAGGGAACTGGGGCAGATGAATATCTACGATCTGGTTCTCATCATTGTGCTGGCAAACGCAGTGCAAAACTCTATGGTTGGCAACGATAACTCACTGGTAGGCGGCATTGTGGCAGCAGTTACCCTGCTGGTATGGAACCGGCTCTTCACCCTGCTGATGACGCGCTCTGAGCGGGTGGAAAGAATAATGACAGGCGAACCCACCCTCATTGTAAACGATGGAAAATACATTGAAGCTCACATGAAGCGTGAAGGCGTAACCCCCGAACAGGTTATGTCTGCCCTGCGGGAACATGGCATAGACCGTTTGGAAGATGCCCATATGTGCGTACTCGAAGTAGATGGCACAATCAGCGTAGTACCGCAAAACACTCCCGTGCAGCGTACCCGGCACCACTACCGGGCGCTGCGCCTGCCCTGAAAGAATACCGCGCCATGACACATGCCTTTCAGCTGTTTCTCTCACTCGTTGCAGCGCGCACTGCTGTTATATTTCTGGTATTGCTGCTGGGTTTGAGGGTTCTGGGCAAAAGACAGATTGGTCAGATGAATATTTATGATCTGGCAATGGTTATGGCAGTAGCAAATGCAGTGCAGAACGCCATGACAGGGGGCAATGGCAACCTCTCGGTAGGCATTGTGTCTGCCGGCATGCTCATAATGCTGGGCAGCGTCTTCTCTTTGCTTTTTGTACGACTGCCCCGCCTCGAAGAACGCATAGTAGGTACCCCTACCCTACTCATACACAATGGCAGATGGCTCGAAAGAAACCTGCAGCGTGAAAAGGTCACTCATAACCAAGTACTGGCCGCCATGCGTCAGCATGGGGTGGTAGACCCTGCAGAAGTAGAAGCTGCCACACTGGAAGTAGATGGAGACATAAGCATAGTTCCGCGCAGCAGGCAGCACAGCCGCATACCTGTAAAAAGGCAGCGCCGAACCAGTAACAGGAATGTACAGCAATGAAAAAAAACGTTCTCGTCTCGCTGTGTGCAGGAATGCTGCTGATAGGCATTGCAGTGCTTTACCGAAACGTACACTCCCGCCATGTACAGTCCAGAATACTTGCCCGGCGCATCTCCACCATGCTGCCTCTGGAAGCACTCTCGTTTACCACAGCACGTATGCAGCAGCTCGCTGCTCTAATAAAGAAAAACCATAAACTGCCCCCTGCAAGGCTCACCGCGTTGGTGCACAAGTTTCTCAGGCAAAACCACATGTACAGCCAAATAGAATACATTCCGCCCACCCCTGCACACAGGCATGTGCTTTACCCGCTTATCTGTCCCGGTTTTTTGGGCTACAGCATGACTACCTATCAGGGGGGCAATACCTCTTATCAGGAGTATGGTTTCATTCTGGCGTACAATTCCAGCAAGGATAATATATGCATCTATCCCTGGCAGCAGGTGCACTGGCATCCGGCGGCAATGCCTCACAGCCGGAAAAAGCAAGTCGGTATTGTGTACCTTCTACCCGGTGACAAACAGTATGCCGCCGGCCATTCATTTCCCTGATGCACTTCGGCTTGTGCCGCCGTGCTCTCACCTTGCGGGCAAAGCCATGCAGCGTGAGGTTACAGTACTCCCGTTGGAAATGCAGATCACTGCTCCATTCTGGTCTGTACGATACACCACTGGCACCGCGGCCCGCAGCCGCTGCATCACCAGGGGTGAGGGATGCCCGTATACATTGTGTGCCCCAACCGATACCACTGCAATTCGCGGGTGCGCCGCTGCCAGAAAAGCAGGTGTAGTAGAGGTATCGCTGCCGTGATGCCCTGCTTTCAACACTGTACAGCCCAGCTGCCATCGTGAGGAAAGCAAATCGGTTTCCTCAGGCGCTTCGGCATCTCCCATAAATAAAAAACTGGTTCTTCCGTATGTAAGTCGTGCTGCAATGCTGGCATTGTTGGGCGGTCCGGCTCGTTCTTCTCTGCTTGGGGCCAGTATCTGCAGCACCGCGCCATCTCCAAAATCTATCTTCTGCCCTGGCCGGGCAGTGTACACTGCAACATGCCTCTGTGCAGCCGCTTTTTTGTATGCTGCCTCTTCCGGGCTGCCAAAATCCTGGCCGTTGTCCAGCACAAACCCTGTTGAAAATCTGTTTATCAGATACGCGGCGCCACCTATGTGATCTGAATGAGGATGCGTGAGCAGAATGGCGTCGATATGCTCTATGCCTTCATACTCCAGGTAGGGAGCCACAATGCTCCGACCTGCATCATAACCTGATTCCTGCTCTATCGGGCCGGTATCTATCAGTAAAACATGCCCCGAAGGAGACTGAATCACGCAGCTGTCACCCTGCCCCACATCCAGAAAAGTAACTCTCAGTTCCCCTGTATTCCGGGTTATAGCCGACCAGAAAAACAGGGAAAACTGACCTGTTGCAAATACCGCCAGAACCAGCAGCAGTGGAGACGGGCGTTTCATTCCTCACCACCTGCTTGTTCTTCGTACAGTCTTGCCTGGTGAGGCCATATCCAGAGCGCTCCCCCTGTCAGACAGGCATAATATGCCGCAATAAACCATAATGAGGGAGAGCGCACAGAAAGACAGGCCCAGTATGGCCGGGAAAGCCAGTGAACCAAAGCCAGTTCATACCTCGATACGCCGTTCACCAGCGGGACAAGGGCAGGCAGAAGCAGGCTACAGGGTGCAAGCAGCAGAAGCACCAGAATGGCTGGCAGCAGAAGCAGCGCATTGAGAAAACCGAGCGCCGACAGCTGATGATAAAACAAGGCAACAATGGGAGCAGCGGCAGTCTGTGCCAGCATACCTGCCATTAACGTCCCCAGCAGAGCAGAACATGCTTTTCTAAAGAAGTAATGCACCGCATTTTTGCCAGGTATCAGTTTCCACAGCCAATCCTGCATGGCTGTCCAAAGTGCCGGCATCCAAAGTGCAAGCGTGCATACCACAAGAAAACTGAGCAGGAAACCTGAAGTGTAAAGCGTGAGGGGGTTGTACATCAGCAAAACCAGCGCTGCGAGGGCCAAACTTGATGACCAGTCGAATTCGCGTTCCAGTACAGGCGCAGCCAATGCGATCATGCCAACAAGAGCCGCCCTTTCCAGCGAGGGCCTGCTGCCTCCCAGCAGGGAATAAAAGCCGACTGCCAATGCAGACAAAAAGCATGCTGTTCGGTACGGCAAAAGCATTCTCTGTAGCAGGCGCGGAAGAAAAAAGGCAAGCAGGCCAATCTGCAGCCCTGCAATTGCCAGCAGATGCGCTGCCCCGGCACGCTGAAAATCATCACGCACGCTGGCGCTCAAATCGCCTCGCTGCCCTAGCAACAGGGTCTCAATTAAAGCTGCAGCCGGGCCGGGGTAGAGCTTGCCTATATGCCTCTCCAGCCATCTGCGCATTTTGTAGGCAAAAAACAGTGGCGCAGTGCTTTTGGCTGGCTCATCTATATGCCATTCAAAAGAATGCCTGGCATTCATCACCGCGATGGTTTCACTCCCTGCCAGCACCTTTCTCCAGTTCACTCCCCCTGGGTTTCGCAGCCCTGATGCTGCATGAAGCTGGCCGCGGGCTGTCAAGGTATCTCCCCAAGAAGGCAAATGCCCTGCCGCTCCTCCCGTTTCCATTCCCAAGCTTGCCTGTATGATTCCCGAAGCGGGCAGCCAGCGTGAAGAGGCTCCGACCTGCACTGCCTGCACGCTCATATTGAGTTTTGCAGGCATCACCCTGCCAGAGCGGTTGTTGGGAATAGGTACATCAGACACCACAATGCCCCGCACGGTCATTAGGGCAGGCGCCAGGCGAGACACCTGACGTGGATCGGGAATGCGTGCGGCTATGGTTCGCAAACCGCCCGCCAAAGTCAGCAGTGCAAACAAGAGCGCAGTCTGCCCCTGCCAGGCCCCGCGCCTCAACCAGAGCGCACTCAGCGCTGCCGCTGCCAGAAACAGGGCAGCCAGCCAGTAAACAGAACCTGCTGCCAGTATGCCGGCGGCAAATGCTGTTGCGGCAGTAACCAGCGGCCTCGCCCGCACACAGTTCAGCAGCGAATGCCCCTGCTCAGCGCGCTCCACTTGTCAGGTCGTTTCGCCCGCCCGATGACAGGCGGTAAAATGTCCGCACCCCCACTCTGCCAGCTGAGGCATTTCTTTGCGGCATCTATCAATTGCCAGCGGGCAGCGAGGTTGAAACGGGCAGCCTTCTGCGGGCCGCGAAGTCGTTTCAACAGGTGGTATATCGGGCAGTTTTCTATCGGGATCAGGTACAGGTATCGCCTCAAGAAGCGTGCGCGTATAGGGATGCCGCGGCGATGTATAAATAGTGCTGCTCTCTGCCAGCTCCACGATCCTGCCCAAATACATCACAGCTACCCTGTCTGACATATGCCGCACAACCGCCAAATCATGCGCCACAAACAGCATGGTAAGCCCCAGTTGCTGCTGCAAATCGAGCAGCAGATTCAATACCTGCGCCTGAACAGAAACATCCAGCGCCGACACGGGTTCATCTGCTGCCAGAAATTCAGGTTTTACTGCCAGTGCACGCGCAATTCCGATGCGCTGGCGCTGCCCACCCGAAAATTCGTGCGGATAACGGTTCTGATATGACGCATCCAGCCCAACCAGCGCCAGCAGACGCTGCACTTCTTCAGCCTGCTTTGCAGAGTCTGTCATCCCGCGCAGCGGCAGTCCCTCCGCAATAATTCGCCCAACTGTCATGCGCGGGTTCAGTGAACCGTAGGGGTCTTGAAAAACGATCTGCATCCTTCGCCGCAGGTTTCTGAGCGCCTCTCCTTTAGCGCTGGAAACCTGCTGTCCATCAAATACCACTTTTCCCGAAGTAGGCTGTATAAGATTCAAAATGATGCGCGCCAATGTTGACTTGCCAGAACCGCTTTCTCCAACCAGTCCCAGCGTTTCACCGCGGGCAATGCTCAAACTCACCTCTTCTACCGCGCGCACGGTATGCCGCTCGCCCCATCTACCTCCCGCAACCGTGAAGAATTTGGAAACATTATCCACAAGCAACAGTTCTGAAGCCATTGTTCGGGCGCTCCTGCTTTATAATTCATGCAAAGCATACCATACAGCGCCAAAAACCCGTCTGCCTGCCGCCCCGTTGCACAGCTGGCGTGCATAAAAGTGTTAACCGCACCTGAAAGTCGTCTCGACAAGGGCAAAACTGTTCAGCAGCACATCCCGTTCAGCAATGTCTGCTCTCATCTGCTTCTCTGTGCGCGGGCATCATGGCCCCTCTTTCAGCGCCGAGAGGCGCGCCCGGGAGGCAGGTCGCAAGGCCGGGGTGAGGTGGCATCACGCGCTGGCGGCAGTGGGCTTGCTGAGCAGCGTGGTGCATCGTGCATTTAGTCCACGACAGTGGACTTTTGCCTGTCAGAACGGGGTTTCAACCCCGTGGCATAGACCGGGTGAAGTATGCTGCCCAAAGGGGTGCCCACCCTTCTTCCTCCCTGCTGCACAGCCGCTGAAAAAAAAGGATTGACAGCCTGGTACAACTGCTGTATGATACGTTGTACCTGTTTTATTAATCACTCGGCAGCACCATTTTGATGTGCTGCCCTTTACTCAACCTCTGCATGCACCTATGAAGGAGCAAACTATTATGAGTGAACAGGATCGCAACAATGTATTGCAACAGCAACTTACTCTTATTTGTACTGATTAGGAGGATGATAAGAATGAAACTCGAAAACAAAGCTGCTTATGCAGCAGCGGCATTCGTGATGCTCACTTTTTCAGCATCCTATGCCAAACCACCCCGCACAGCGCTTCCCCCTCAGGCATCACAGCTGTGCGCTGTCAACCCGCTGGTATACGGTTGGATATCAAAAAACAAGGTGGTGCATCTCAACCTGGCCGGCAGTAGCAAGGTTCAAATGTACTCGTTCAACATGATTACAAAAAAAGATACCCCTCTTGCCGTTGGCTACAGTAAAAGCGTTCAGTTTATGCAGACAATGACTCGCATGAAACAGCAGCAGTCTCGCTCTGAACAGTGGATGAAGTGGAGCGCCCACCGATTTACCCATGCACCCCTGCCGCAGCCCGAAAAACTCAACACTGCCTTTTTGAGCAAATACATGGTCTATGCAGAAGCTGCCTCCATTCCCAACCAAAAAAGACTCTGGCTCTTGTCGCCGATCTTGCATACAGTTAAAAAAAGCTCACCTCTGTATCTGCTGGCAATAAGCGGCATGCATGGCGGCAGCTTCCACATACTTGCGCAACGCAAGGCGAAAACAGCTGGCGACATCCCTTTTCTGCCTGTCAACTGGCGGCCCGCCAGTACTGACTACAGCTTTGTAATCAATCATTATCTCTACATTGCATCTGCAGAAGGCAAGTAAACCACAGCATCAGAAATGGCATACGCTGCCAGCGCCTTGCAACCCTGAACAAGCAACCTGCCGCTGCAGGCCGTTGACAACCAGATTGCCGGGAGTATGAACATGCTCATGTCAAAAAACAGAATATTCTACAATAAGCGAAGACTGTCTTCACTCGGAAGCAGTGAATCATGGGCAGCAGCATGCTGATACGCCGCAAGAGCAGCACCGATGATGAGTACCACCACGCAGACACCGTAGGCGTTTACGGGGTGATAACAGGCGCGAACGGGGCGGTGATGAGCAGGCTGCGTATCTCGCGCTCAGCAGCAGCCAGTTGCCAGAGGGTCTCGGAACCAGAGGCTTTTGGAGAAGAACCCTTCTGCTGCTTGCAGGTCAGCAACCCGCGTGCCTTTTGCTTGCGAAAGTCGGCAAGAGTAGAGGAATAGATGCCCTCTCTATCCAGAAGTCTTGCTACCTCGCCAGGGGAGGTGCATGCGTCTGCCTCTTCGATGAGTCGAAGGCTGTACTGGATGATCAAGACGATCATTTCTGATTGTGAAAGCGATATGTCAGTTCTTTCAAAACACACTATGCAACACGAACACACATGACTACTCCCTAAGTTTTGATACACAAGAAAACACGAGAAAATAATTTGATAGATACAAGACTGCACTAGAAAGCAGAACAACATCAAAATAACTTACACGAAGACTGAACTCTTACAAGCAGGTTTCACTCTTGAAAAACTACCCACAACGAGGGTATAATCTTCAACACCTAAATGGCGGAGTAGCTCAGTTGGTTAGAGCATGCGGTTCATACCCGCAGTGTCGGGGGTTCAAGTCCCTCCTCCGCTATTGCCTCACTGCTTTCCACTCAATGCCGATGCCCTATGCATTTATCCTTGTTGTCTCTTTTCGGCTTCGGCTTACCTGTATTCATTTCTTTTGTCAGCCTGCCCGATACTTCCTCATGTGCAATTCTAACGTTTTCAGGCGTACATACATAGAGAAGTCTTCATCGGGCAGCACAACATTTTCAGGCGGGACTTGAGGAATATAAAGTATGAGCAGGCGGTTTCATCAGCAATATATTGCTTTTTACTGTATTGCAGCTGTCATGCTGCTCTGCGCAGGCAGTGCAATGGCACAGCCTTCGCAAACAACTACCGTTACCTATGCACACGATGTAGCTCCCATCTTACTGCAGCAATGCGCCCCCTGTCATCATGACGGCGCTGTAGCGCCTTTTGCGCTCACCAGTTATGCTGATGCCCAGCAGCATGCGCAAATGATTGCCACGGTTACAAAAAGCCGCTACATGCCCCCCTGGAAAGCTGCAGAACACGGAATTTTTGAGAACGAGCATACGCTTACCACAAGCCAAATAGCAACGCTGCAGCAATGGGTTAAAGAGGGCGCAAAAGAAGGCGATACTGCCCAGCTGCCCCCTGTTCCCAGTTACCCGAAAGGCTGGCAGCTGGGCAAGCCAGACATGGTGCTCACCCCTTCGCTCGCTTATCATCTGGCCAGCAGCGGAAATGATGTATACCGATGCTTTGTTCTGCCCACACACCTTGCCTCTGCACAGTTTCTTTCTGCCATAGAAGTACACCCTGGCAACGGCAGGGTAGTACACCATGTAATTGCATACATAGACACTTCGGGTACAGCACGAAGGCTCGAAGCTGCCAATCATGATGGAGAACCAGGATACACTTCTTTTGGCGGCCCCGGTTTTACCCCTGCCGGGGCGCTGGGTGGATGGGTGCCAGGTTTCAACGCAACAAAACTTCCCAAGGGAATAGGCATCCTTCTACCAGCAAACTCGGATGTCGTGCTTCAGGTGCATTACCACAAAGATGGCAAACCAGAAGCAGACACCACCAGCATAGCTCTCTATTTCCGCAAAACACCCGTAGACAAGCAGGTGCAGTCGCTGCTCGCCATTGACCCGTTTCTTTACATCCCTGCCAACGACCCCAGCTACACGGCCAGAGCCAGCGTAATTGTGCCTGCCAACATCACCGTGTACAGCATACTGCCGCATATGCACTGGCTTGGCCACGACATGACTATCTCGGCAGACTTTCCAAATGGAACCAGCCAAACGCTTCTGAGTGTGCCCGACTATAACTTCAACTGGCAAATGCAGTACGTTTACCGCACACCTGTAGAAATACCGGCGGGAACAAAAATCAGCCTGATTGCACATTACAATAACACCGACAGCAATCCCTACAACCCCAACACCCCTCCAAAGCTGGTTACGTGGGGAGAACAGACTACCGATGAAATGTGCATTGGCTTTCTTACCTACACCGTAGATGCACAGCACCTGCTTCAGCACCAGCAGGGCCCGCCGCGAAAACTTTTCAATATTGCCATGGCAAAAAGCATTATTCATCTTGCCATGCAAAATTTTGATGCCAACCATGATGGCATTTTGCAGCCGGTAGAACTGGCTCACATGCTCACGGTTATGCGCAAACTTGGCATTGGCAGCAAAATCAAGGGCAGCCCTGCGCTCATTGCCAAAATGGCTGTCTCTTTTTTCGATACAAAACACCTGGGCGGGCTGAATGAAGCCGAACTCACGAAAATGGTTCTCTTCTTCGCCGGGAATAAAGCAGCAGAGCACTCTGCAGCAGGCGCACCCTGAACAGGCAGGAATTTGGAAACATTTTGCAGAAATGAATGTCTGTTGTTGTGCTCACAGCATGAAAGCAGGCGGAAATTTCACTCTGCCGCTTCTGCTTAATTTAGAAGGGATAACTGAAGGAGATGATCGAAACACAACCTGCCGGCAGCATATCCATGCTCGATCTGGCACGTTTCCGCGCAGACTTCGACGCCAATCCGGCCAATCGGGTCGCACTCAATGCAGTCACAAAAACTTCTGTGAACGAAGTGGCTATGAACAGACGCGCCGCTGCGCGCATCAACCATGTGTTTTCAAACATGGTGCCTTCAGGAGCCTCTACAAGCCAGGAGAGAAGCGGCAGATGCTGGTTATTCGCAGGGCTGAATACTTTCCGACAAACAGCGGCAAAAGCCATGAACCTGGAAGATTTTGAATTTTCTCAAAACTATCTGTTTTTCTATGACCAGCTTGAAAAAGCCAATTTCTTCCTCGAATCCATACTGAATACACTGGATGAACCAACAGATGGCAGATTGATTGCGCATCTGGTTGGCACTCCCATTCAGGATGGAGGCCAATGGGATATGTTTGTTAACCTGGTACAAAAATACGGCATGGTGCCCAAAACCGTTATGCCCGAAACAAAAAGCAGCAGCAGTACCGGAGCCATGCACACGCATGTAGTGGCAAAACTGCGCGAGTTTGCAGCAGGATTGAGACAGTCGCACAGAGACGGCGCGGCCGAACATCTGCTCAAGACACGCAAGGCTGAAATGATGTCTGAAATATACCGCATCCTCTGCATACATCTCGATGAGCCTGTAAGAGAATTCACCTTTCAGTGGCGAGACAAAGACAAAAACTTCCACAAGGAAACTGGAATAACGCCGCTGCAGTTTTTTGAAAAATATGTCGCTGCCGACCTCAATTCCATGGTATGCCTTATACACTGCCCCATGCAAAGCGTTCCATTTCAAAAGCTCTACACAGTCGACTACCTCGGAAATATAGTGGGCGGCCACGGTGTGCGCTATATCAATGTTGAAATGGATGTTTTGAAACAGGCTGCAGTGAAGCAAATCTGCGAGGAAAAATCTGTCTGGTTCGGCTGTGACGTCGGGCAGTGCTTCGACAGGGAACTGGGTGTGATGGACCTGCACCTCTACGACTACGAATCGCTTTACAATACGCAGTTTCATATGAGCAAAGCACAAAGACTTGACTATGGTGCAAGCCAGATGACACACGCCATGGTGTTTACAGGAGTAGACCTTGATGAAGCGGGACGACCGCTGAAGTGGCGCGTAGAAAACAGCTGGGGAGACAAAGGCGGAGACAAAGGCTACATGCTCATGACCGATGCCTGGTTTGATGAGTTCAACTATGAAGTAGTGGTCGACCGCAAACATGTGCCAGACAGCATACTGCAGCTTTTAGAAACTGAACCAGTCGGCCTCCCACCCTGGCATCCTATGGGTTCTCTGGCAGGAGCGCGCTGATTCTTCATCACAGTGCAGATACGCTCTGCTCTAATGTGCGTTATGAATAACAGGCAGAGGCAAATGGTAACTGCCTCTGCCATAATCATCACTTCATTCCCTGGAGGAATACAACAATATGTCTGTTTTCCGACCTGTGCGACAGTCTGCCTTGAGTGCGGCAGCATTACTCATGGCTCTCTTTGCCTGCCATACCGCCAGCGCCACTCCTGCTTTTGCCCGCAAAGAACACAAACCATGCAATTACTGCCACGTAGTGCCCGGCGGTCCGCGCAACTACCGCGGCCTTTATTACCAGACCCATCACCTCTCTTTTGCAGCATTTGATAATATTGCCGAAGCAAAACTGGCAGGCGTTTCACCCGATGCGATGGGAGCTGATGCAGCGCCTGTCAATCCAGATTATCCCAATGTACATGTGCCTGCCGTTCTCAATTTCACTATGATGGATATAGACGGCAAACCAGTCAACCTGGCACGCTACATGGGTGATGTTATACTCATAGTAAATACTGCATCACTCTGCGGCAACACGCCCCAGTACTCACAGCTTGAAAAAATGTACGAGCAGTACAAAGACAAAGGCTTTGTTATCCTTGGCTTTCCAGAAAACGACTTTCTGCACCAGGAGCCGGGCACCAACTCGCAAATCAAACAATTCTGCACCAGCAAGTACAACGTTACATTTCCCATGTTCTCAAAAATAGATGTGAAAGGCCCAAATATCGCGCCTCTCTACGCTTATCTTATCGGCAAGGATACCGATCCCAAATTCGGCTTCCCTATTGACTGGAATTTTGCAAAGTTTCTCATCAGCCGCAAAGGTGAAATTGTAGACCGCTTCAAAGCGGGTACAAAACCCTATACCCCCGATGTGGTGGCAGCAATAGAGGCGCAGCTGCAACAGAAATAAGCCAGGTGCTCTAAAACCGTAAAAGTGGCAGCATGCCTGTTTCGGCATCCTTAATATTTGCTTCCTGCGCAGCACAAGCACAATCAGAAGCAAATGAGAACCTGCTCTACAGGCAGCTGCCGCATTTTTTGTCTGCTGCATGCTTACACTGATGCAATGCACGGCAGCGAGATGATTTCAGCCTGTCTGCCGTCCCTGCCCCTTTTACTTGGCTTACCACAAGGTCGGATATTGGCCGCCTACCGGAAAATGCATGTTCGCCTTCTCAAAAAAAGGTATACTATGCGTAATCTATATTCAGTAAGGAATCAGTTTGTGAAAGCATTCACAAATCCAGCAACCGATAGCAACAGCAGGAGAAACTGAACGTGAACAGCTACATCCCTATAGCAGTGATGATGGTGATTGCTGCAATGATAGCAGGGGTTATGGTTTTCGGATCGTATCTGCTTGGCCCCAAAAAACCATCTGCCTCCAAAGAGTTTCCCTACGAGTGCGGTATGCGCCCTGTAGGAAATGCAAGAGAACGGTTTCCGGTCAAATTTTACCTCATTGCCATGCTCTTCATAGTCTTTGACATAGAAACCATCTTTCTCTACCCCTGGGCAGTCACTTTTCACCATCTGGCGGGCAGCCTCAAAATATTCAATCTCATCGAAATGGCTGTATTTGTAGCAATTCTCTTCGTTGGTTACTTCTATGTTATTGGCACCGGCGCCCTCGACTGGGAAGAAGCGGAACTTACCCGCTACCGGGAAACTCCTACCCCGCAGCAGCTTGCAGCAAGAGCCTCCCTGCGATACGGCAACGAAAAATCTGGCCCAACCAACCTTTCACAAACTCCAGTTGGACTGCGGGAACCCTCATACGGGGCCAGCTCACAAGAAGAACTGCAGCATCTCCCACAAGCCAATCCCGAATTCCCAGGGTATGCCTCCCCTGCAGCAGGCGATCAAACCAAACTGACAGCACGCTAAGGAGAATGCAATGACTACTACCCCCGACAACGAAACAACTCTTCCTGAGGTAGAAAAAATTCAAGCCTATTTCCCTGATGCAGTGCTGGAAGTAAATACTTTTCGGGGCGACATTCGCATCACTGTGCAGAGAGAAAAAATAGCTGAAATCTGCACCCTGCTTCGAGATGATAATGATTTGCAGTACAATTTTTTCTCCGAATGCCTGGGAGTAGACTATCTGGATCGTTTTGAAACTCATCGCTTTGAAGTGGTATACAACCTCTACTCGCTTCGCTACACCAGCCACGGCACAACCAAAGGGCACAATCGCAGAGTATTCCTGAAAGTGCGCGTTCCCGAAGATGACCCTGTTGTTCCCACTGTCACCCATGTTTACAATGGTGCGACGCTGCCCGAACGGGAGGTATTCGACTTTTTTGGCATACGATTCCAAAACCACCCCGACCTGAGACGGCTCTTCATGTCGGATGACTGGATTGGCCACCCGCAGCGCAAGGATTACCCGCTGGGTGGAGAGAGAGTACAGTTCCCGGACGGCAGATTCGGCCCTGCAGTCAGCGAAACGCCAGTGGCGCACCCAGGTGAATCTTACCACGGCTGCACAGGCGATGTGCAGGGCGAAAAACAGACTGGCAGCCATACCCCGCCCCCCGTGCCGCAGCTGCTCCCCGGAAACCTACGCTAGAAGAACCGGAGAAGAAATTATGTCTACCGACAGCATTGCACTCCAACAAACAGCCGTTACGCCCGCTCCCGGCGTGGAAGTAGACCGCCTGGACGACACTACCATGGTGGTGAACATGGGGCCGCATCACCCCAGTACACATGGAGTGCTGCGCGTAGTGCTTGAAATGGATGGCGAAACCATTGTGCGGGCCACACCGCACCTGGGATACGTACACACTGGCATTGAGAAAACAATAGAATACAACAATTACCTGAAAGCAGTTCCGCTCACAGACCGCATGGACTACGTTTCGGCATGCATCAACAATGCCGCCTATGCACTCTCGGTAGAAAAACTGCTCGGCGTAGAAGTGCCAGAAAGAGGGCAGGCGCTGCGAGTCATTCTGATGGAATTGCAGCGCATTGCAAGCCACCTGGTATGGCTGGGAACACACCTGCTCGACCTGGGTTCGATGACCATGTATTTCTATACCTTTCAGCAGCGGGAATACATTCTCGACCTCATGGAAATGATGGCTGGCGCACGCCTCATGCCTTCCTGGATTGTGCCCGGCGGATTGAGGGGGGATGCACCCGATGGTTGGCTTACGCGGGTGGCCCAATTTATAGACCAGTTTCCTCCCGCTCTCGAAGAAATGGAAAACCTGGTGGCAGCCAACCCTATCTTCCGTGAACGCACACAGGGAGTAGGTGTCATCTCTCCAGAAGACTGCCTGAACCTGGGTGTAAGCGGACCCGGCTTAAGAGCATCAGGCGTAGAACACGATACGCGCAAGGCACTCCCCTACTGCGGCTATCAAAACTACTCGTTTCATGTGCCAGTAGGAGAGTTTGGTGATGTATACGACCGCTTTAGAGTGCGCATGGCCGAAATGTACCAAAGCCGAGAAATTGTGAAACAGGCAGTAGAAACACTGCCCGCCGGCCCCATCAACTGCAATGACCGCAAGGTTGTGCCGCCCCCGCGCAAAGAACTCGACAATAGCATGGAAGCCGTTATACACCATTTCAAATTATGGACAGAAGGCTTTCATCCGCCCGTTGGCGAAGCCTGGGTGCCACTGGAATCACCTAAAGGCGAAATCGGCTTTTATATTGTAAGCGATGGCTCCAACCGTCCCTGGCGCGCACATCTGCGTCCGCCCTGCCTCATGAATCTGCAGGCGCTTTCAAAACTGTGCGAGGGAAGGCTCATTGCAGATGTGGTCGCAGTGATTGGCAGCATAGACATTATTCTAGGCGAAATAGACAGGTAAAACCATGGCTCCAAACTCAATCAATCCTCTGGCAGACCCCGTTGCAAAGCCTGTTGCTCTTGAAGAATCGGCCTTCCTCTTTTCAGAAGAGGCTGTTGCAGAGCTGGAAGAAATTGCAACCCATTATCCCGAACGCAAGGCAGCCTGCCTGCCTGCTCTCTGGATTGCGCAGCGTGAATACGGTGGTTCCCTCACGCCGGCTGCTCTCAAAGAAGTGGCCGAACGCCTGGGCATCTCCTACACCGAGGTAGAAGGCGTTGCAACCTTCTACACCATGTACAACCTGCGCCCCAGAGGCAGGCACCACCTGGAGATATGTACCTGCCTCACCTGCAGTGTTTCTGGCGCGTACGATGTAGTGCATGCCCTGGAGCACGCTATGGGCATTCACCTGGGAGAAACTACTCCAGATGGAGAATTCACTCTCTCAGAAGCAGAATGCCTCAATTACTGCGGCGCTGCTACCGTAGTGCAGGTAGGAGACAAGTACTTCACAAACATTACTCCGCAAAACTGCATCAGTCTCCTCGACCAATTGCGAGAAAGTCCGTCTTACACGCCTGCAATGCTGGCCGATTCACTGGTAAAATTACATACTCCCGGTGCTGGCTTCAAGGGAGGGGGGAGTTATACCCCCGAAGACCTGGGCTAACCATAACTCATTCCCTAAGGAAAACTGCAATGGCAATACGCAATCTTATCTTTGAATTTCGCGACGTGCCCGGCATCTCCAACCTGGATGTATGGGAAAAACATGGGGGGTACGATGGGCTGAAAAAAGCCGTCGCCATGGAACGCCAGACAATAGTGGACGAAGTGAAAGCAGCGGGCCTGCGAGGACGTGGCGGAGCGGGCTTTCCTACCTGGATTAAATGGAATGGACTGCCAAAAAATTACGATGCGCCCCACTACATTCTTTGCAACGCAGACGAAGGCGAACCCGGCACATTCAAAGACAGGGAAACCCTGCTCAAGGTGCCTCACGCTCTGGTCGAAGGCATGGCGATAGCATCGCTGGCTACCTACAGCAGGGTAGGTTTTATTTACATTCGCGGCGAATACGCAGAACCGGCATGGCAGGTGCGCAAAGCCATCGATCAGGCTTATGCAAAAGGCTACCTGGGTAAAAACATTCTGGGCAGCGGCCATGATTTCGATCTCTACATTCACATGGGAGCCGGCAGCTACGAATGCGGCGAAGAGTCCGCTCTTATGTCCAGCCTAATGGGTGAGCGCGGCAATCCACGTCTCAAGTTTCCACATGCCCCGCTGCCCACAGTTGCAGGAATCTGGCAGGCCCCCACGCTCATTAATAACGTAGAATCTTACTGCGCAGCACGATGGATCATTGCACACGGAAGCGCTGAATATGCTGCACTGGGTACAGAGCGAAGCAAAGGCACCAAAATTATGTCGGTCAGCGGGCATGTGGCAAAGCCAGGCAACTATGAAGTAGAAATGGGTACCCCGCTCATGGAACTGCTGCAGGCAGCCGGTGGTGTTACAAACGGCAGGCTGAAAGCAGTGATACCAGGCGGTTCTTCGGTACAGATTATGACTGCAGAACAGTGCGAGAAAATCAACCTTGACTACGAAAGCTGCAGCGCCAACGGCACCCTGCTAGGTTCGGGCGGCATGATGGCATTCAATGACCTCACAGACATAGTCCTGCTCATGCGCCGCACCTCTGAATTTTACATGCACGAGTCATGTGGAAAATGCACTCCCTGCCGTGAAGGCACACGCTGGCTGTACAAAATACTCGACCGCATCTGCTCGGGGGGCGGCCGCCAGGGCGATGTAGAGCTGCTGCTGGATGTTTGCAGCCAGATAGACGGAAGGTCTTACTGCGGCCTCGGCGATGCTGCCTGCTGGCCAATAGCAGGTGCCATCAAAGCATTCCGCCATGAATTTGATTACTGGATAGAACACAAGCGCTCGCCAGTAGGCGCACAATGCGTGCCACCTGCTTTTGAAACAATCAACCCGGCTCTTTCGCTCACGGCGTCCTGATCTGTCCCTGCTGAAATAGGAGGCGGTAATGCTTCGCTATATAGTGCGCCGGCTGCTGCACATGATTCCGCTGCTGCTGGGCATCTCTTTCATTTCATTTGGCATACAGCAACTGGCGCCGGGCAACTTCACCACTGTCATGAAGGCCGACCCAACGGTATCGCCTGCCTATGTAAGGCAGCTGGAGCACCAGTTTGGCCTCGATAAGCCCTGGCCGGTGCAATACGTACTCTGGCTGCGCAACGCACTGCACCTCAATTTTGGATACTCATTTGCCTACAAAACCCCTGTGGCACAACTCATTTTTCAACGAATGGGCAATACTTTCATACTGGCTGTTGCCAGCATGATTATCTCGTGGGGGCTGGCCATTCCTCTCGGAGTATGGATTGCAGTACGAAAAGACAGCTGGCTCGACCGCATTGTCTCCATACTCTCTTTCGCAGGCATCTCTGCACCAGGTTTTTTTCTTGCACTGCTCGCCCTGCTCTTTGCCGAACACACCGGCTTTCTGCCCGTGGGCGGCATGCATGCCCCAGAAGCATACTTTTTTACCCCCTGGCACAACTTCACAGATATGCTGGCACACCTCATACTGCCCGCGCTTGTGCTGGGAGTAGGAGGCTGCGCAGGCATTCTCAGGCAAATGAGAGGAAGCATGCTCGACACCCTGGGGGAAATTTATGTGCAGGCTGCACGGTCAAGAGGGCTTTCAGAAAACAGGGTCATCTGGAAGCATGCATTCCGCAACGCCCTCAATCCCCTCATCACACTATTCGGGTTCAGCCTGGCTGGTCTGCTCTCAGGTTCTGCACTGGTGGAAAATGTAATGGCATGGCCCGGCCTGGGAAAACTGATTCTGGACGCAGTGCTTGCTCGCGACCTTTACCTGGTAATGGGCAGCTTTGTTATGGGGGCAGCTCTACTGCTGCTGGGCAATCTGGCGGCAGATATTATGCTGATGGCCGCAGACCCGCGCATACGCATGGAGTAAGGCAGCAAAATCATTCTTTCGCACCGGAGGATAAACCGTGAACCAGAGTCAAAAACTGCAGCAGTTCATCAATAATCATCTGCAACAGATCATTCCCCTTCAGCGTGAAGCCGCACTGGCAGGATGGCAGCTGCAAACAGAAGGCACCATAGAAGCCAGAGACCGCTCTGCAGAACTGCGGGCAAAAACTGCTGCAATCTATGCAAACGAAGAACATTATCAATTTCTAGCTTCTCTCAACCCCAAAGAATTGGAAGATGAGGTTCTCAAAAGAGAACACAGCCTTTTGCTGAGAAGCTTTAGAACCGGCAGAATGACGCCTGAAGCAATTCAAAACATTGCTGTTTTTTCTGCAGACATCGCTTTCACTTTCAATGAACACAGGGCAATTTTGCAAGGCAAAGAAGTTACAGACAATGAACTGAATGCGGTGCTTCAGTCTTCCTCATCGGCTGAACTGCGCAAGGAAGCATGGGAAGCCGGCAAAACCATTGGGGAAAATGTGGTAGAAAGGGTACTGCAGCTTGCGGTACTGCGCAATGAAGAAGCAAAACGCCTCGGTTTTCGCGATTATTATGCTCTCAGCCTTTACAACCAGGAAATAGAAGAAGAACGACTTTTTGAAATACTTGACCACCTGGAAAAAAGCATGGATCCGCTTTGGCGAAAATACCGTGACGAACTCGATAAAAAACTGGCCGAGCGGTTTCACACCACCCCGGAGCAAATTCGACCCTGGCATCACGACAACAGTTTTTTTCAAACGGTATCCAAAGGGGAAAGCGAAGTGGAAACCCTGCTCACTCCCATAGACCCCGCAAAAACCACGCAGCAGTATTTTGAAAACATAGGGCTGCCTGTTGAAGACCTTATGCAAAAAGCCGACCTGTACGAAAGGCCGGGCAAATGCCAGCATGCCTTCTGCCTCAATGTAGATAGAGAGGGAGATATTCGGGTTCTTTGCAATATCACCCCATCCGAACGCTGGTGCACCACTACCATGCATGAGTTTGGTCACGCCGCCTACGACAAATACATTCCAAAACAGGTGCCCTTTCTGCTACGCCGCCCCGCACATACAATGACCACCGAATCGGTTGCTCTTCTTATGGGGCGCTTTACACACAATCCTCACTGGCTGCAGCGCTACACTGGCGCCTCAGAAGAAAGCATTGTACGCCTTGCAAAACCTGCCAGAAAAGCTGCCCTGGAAAACCTGCTGGTGTTTACTCACTGGTGCCTGGTTATGGCGCATTTTGAACGCGCGCTATACGCCAATCCGCACCAGGACCTCAATACCCTCTGGTGGGACCTGGTAGAGCGCTTTCAGCGAGTTGCCAGGCCGGAAAACCGTGATAAGCCAGACTGGGCATCTAAAATTCACGTGGCTTCACACCCGGTGTATTATCACAACTATCTGCTGGGAGAAATGATGGCCACACAAATACTGCACTACGCTGAAAACACAGTACTCGCTCATCTCCCCGAATCCGACAGACTGCTTTCGCCTGAGTTTGGAAAGTATCTGCAAAATCGCCTCTTCGCTCCCGGGGCAGTACGCCCCTGGGAAGAATGGCTGGAGTACGCTGCCGGAGCAAAACTGCAGCCAGATGTTTTTGTGCAGCAAGTGGAACGTTTATGAAAATAACTCAAATTCGCTGTTATGCTGTGCCGCCCAGATGGGTATTTGTAAAAATTGAAACCGATGAGGGTATAAGCGGCTGGGGAGAATGCCTGGGCGACAAGGCATTTGTTGTGAAAGAAGCTGTTCACAGCTTCGAGCATGCCCTGCTGCAGCAAAACCCTCTCAACATTACGCACCATTGGCAAAGCATGTACCGAGGCCCATTCTGGCGCGGCGGCCCCATTCTATGTGCTGCCATCTCTGGGCTGGAAATGGCATTGTGGGATATTCTAGGCCGCAGTCTCAATGTACCTGTCTGGCAGCTGCTGGGCGGCGCGGTGAGAAACAGCATACGCATGTACTCACGCCCCGGCGGCTCTACCCTGCAGCAGCTGGCCGAAAGCGCTCAGCGCAAGGCGGCAGAAGGGTACACAGCCCTTAAATTCTGCCCGTTTGAAAAAGTGCATATACTAGACCATTACGCGCTGGTAGAAGAAGCCGCTGCCAGGGTGCAGGCGGTGCGTGAGGCAGTGGGAAGTAAAGTAGACATTCTGCTCGATTTTCATGGTCGCGTGGGGCCTGCCATGGCGGTCTGGATGGAGGAGGCAATGAGACCCTATCATCCGCTGTTTATTGAAGAACCCGTTCTGCCAGAAAACAAAGACGCTCTGGCGCGAGTGGCGCAGCAGTTCAAAACTCCTATTGCAACTGGCGAACGCCTCTTCACAAAATGGGGCTTTAGAGAAATACTTGAAAGCGGCGCAGCAGCGGTACTGCAGCCAGACCCGTGCATTTGCGGCGGCATTCAGGAAACACGACACATAGGAGCAATGGCTGAGACCTGCTATGCAGCACTGGCGCCGCATAACCCATACGGTCCCATCAACCTTGCTGCCTGCCTGCATGTAGATGCTGCCGCTCCCAACTTTCTGGTGCAGGAATTTGTAGACCCCGACGGCCTGGGAGCCAGCTGTCTTAAAGAACCCTGGCGCGTAGACAACGGATACATTGCCCTGCCGCAAAAACCCGGCCTGGGTATAGAACCAGACGAAGAATGGCTGAAGAATAACCCTCTGCAGCCGAAACCAGACCCAGGGCGCTGGTTTCATGAAGACGACCAGTCTATGGCAGACTGGTAAAAAGGAGCGCACCTCACATCACTGCAGCTTTGCCAGTTCACATCAAGTGCGTAAGCTGGCACAACTGAATATCTGCCTGTCACGTATTTCCTGGCTAAAAAACAGGTGTTCTGCAATAAACAAGCACTCTTATATCCTTGCTGTGTTGCACGGCAGTTGAGGAGGAACTATGGCTCGAGAACATAAAGATGAAACAGAGCGGCTCAATGAGTTGCACCGCTATGCCATATTAGATACTCAGGCAGAGCAAGACTTTGATGACTTTACCTGGCTTGCTGCCTATATTTGCAACACCCCCATCAGTCTCATCAGCCTGGTTGATGAAAACAGACAGTGGTTCAAATCACACTACGGCACTCAGCTCACAGAAACCCCTCGTGAGTATTCATTCTGCGCACACGCTCTTTTTCAGCAGGAAAACATTCTTGAAGTGCCAGATGCTGCCCAAGACGCACGGTTTGCATCCAATCCTCTGGTAAAACAAGAGCCTTCAATTTGCTACTATGCCGGCGCTCCGCTGGTCACATCTGCAGGTTATACCCTGGGCACGCTTTGCGTTATAGACACAGTTCCTCGCACTATTAGCTCCGAACAGCGCAATGCCCTGCAGACGCTTGCACGCCAGGTTGTACGCAGAATGGAACTGCATCTCTCACAAGCCAGTCAGCACAAGGCAGAAACCCGTTTGAAAAACTTTATGGAAAACAGCCCGGCAGCAGCATGGATCACAGACCTGAACGGCGATTTTCTGTTTATCAGCAGCTCTTGCCGCATGCTCTTTGACACACTGTCTGAAACAGAAAACACAAACGGCTTCCTCGATCTGCTTCCAAAAGAACAGGCGCTCAGAATCATTAAGCACATACAGCTTGCAGCCGGCACAAAAGGGCCAATCTATCTTACAGAAACTATTCAGCATTTGGGGCGTACCGAACAGGAGTTTATACTTTGCCTGTTTCCCATGCAAGACCCCGACGGTTCTATAGTGATTGGAGGCACTGCCCTGGATATTACGCAGGAGAAGCGCAACACAGGATTGATGCGTCTGCTAAGCCGCGTGGTAGAGCAAACCAGCGAAAGCGTTATGATAACAGATGTGCAGTCAGAAGACTCTGTGCCCAACATCGTCTTCACCAACCCTGCCTTCACGCGAATCACTGGGTACACACTGGATGAGGTTGCCGGAAAATCTCCCGATATGCTGCTCGGTCCACGCTCTGAAGCCATGGCTATGCTGAGGCTGCACAGGGCAATTCAGTCGGGAGACGCATTCTCGACGGAAATGTACAACTACCGAAAAAACGGCACAGAACTCAGCATGGAGTGGGTGGCCAGCCCGGTAAGAGACGACAACAACTCTATTACTCACTATGTTATTACACAGCGTGACACCACCGAACACCGACAAACGCGTGAACGCGTACGAATGCAGTTCGAAAGACTCGCTGCCTTGAGGGCAATAGATGCAAGCATAACAGGCGGGCACCGCCTTGTCTTCACACTGGGCTTGGTGCTGGATCAGCTGCTGGAACTGCTGAAAGTAAGTGCAGCAGATGTAATGCTCTACAACAAAAACCGTGACATTCTGGAAACCGTAGTACAGCGCGGCTTCGGTCCAGAGTACAAGCTGCCTCTTCCTTTGCGGCAGGATGGCGGACCTGCATGGCAGGCTCTAAAACTGAAACGCATTATAAGCCTGGCCGAACTGCCCGATGCAGGCAATGCTTTTTTGCAAAAAATATACAGAATGGGCGAAATTGCAGAAGACTACATGGCAGTACCACTTATCACTCGTAATGAGACGCACGGAGTGCTGCAAATATATCACACCAGAACACTGCAGCCGGATGATGAATGGATGGAGTTTCTCGAAACTCTGGCAGGTCAGGCTGCCATTGCAATATACAACTCCACTCTGCTGCAGGGGTTGGAAGAAGCCAACATTGAGCTGATAGCTTCTCACGATGCAACCATTGAAGGATGGAGCCGCGCGCTCGACCTTCGTGACAAGGAAACAGAAGGGCATAGTCAGAGAGTAACTGAGATGACGGTGCAGCTGGCCAGAGAAATGGGGCTGGATGAGGGCGAACAGCTTAGAATGCGGCGCGGTGCGCTGCTGCATGATGTTGGCAAACTTGGCATTCCAGACTCCATTCTGCTCAAGCCCGGGCCGCTTTCAGAAGAAGAATGGAAAGTAATGCGTCAGCACCCCATTCTCGCTTACGAAATGCTCTGGCCAATCAAATTCCTGCGGCCGGCAATTGATATCCCCTGGTGCCACCATGAAAAATGGGATGGAAGCGGTTATCCTCACGGCCTTGTTCGCCAGGAAATTCCGCTGGCAGCACGCATTTTTGCTGTTGCTGATGTTCATGATGCACTCTGCTCAAATCGTTCTTACAGACAGGGATGGCCCATTGAGCAGGTACGTGAATATATGAAAGAGCAGTCAGGTATTCACTTCGACCCAGAAGTCATTCAGGTGTATCTCAAACTCAACGGGAATTCATACGGCAAAGAGTAGCGGCAGTAAAGCGGCGACTGCTCGCTCAGCAAACAGCCGCCGCTTTCTTCATTTGCCCGTTTGCCGCGCTTACTGCCTCTTTAAGTTGACACAAGAAAGGAAACGGGGTATTATAATTCCAGTTTTTGAGAGCATAGCTCAGTCGGTAGAGCAACGCCCTTTTAAGGCGTGGGCCCTGGGTTCGAGTCCCAGTGCTCTCACCTTCACCCCTGCACGACAATCGTCTTGCAGGATTTTTTTTCGTAACTACCACAACATCAGGGCAGGAAACCTGTGGCTGTTTGAAGAATTGATTAAAGATGCCAAAACAGCGGTGTTCTGCCGCAATGCTGGCACAACGCATTTTCAATCAAGACGAGAGGGATTACTCCATGCCTGAAAAGCTACGCATTGGTATCGTCGGATGCGGCGGTATTGCCAATGGAAAACATCTCCCCAGCCTTTCCAAGCTGAAAAATGTACACTTGGCTGGTTTCTGTGACATCATTGAAGAGCGCGCTCAAAAAGCAGCAAAAGAGTACGGTGATGACAAAGCTTTGGTAACAGCAAACTACAAAAAATTGCTGGAAGATAAAACCATCGACGTAATACACGTCTGTACGCCAAACTCTTCCCATGCAGACATCGCCGTAGATGCTATGGAAGCAGGAAAACATGTGCTTTCTGAAAAGCCTATGGCTAAATCGGCCAAAGATGCACGTCGTATGGTGGAAGCGGCCAAACGCACTGGCAAAAAATTCACTGTCGGGTACAACAACCGCTACAGACCAGACAGCTGGCACCTGCATCAGCTATGCGCACAGGGAGACCTGGGTGAAATCTACATGGCAAAGGCACACGCCATTCGCCGAAGAGCTGTTCCAACCTGGGGCGTGTTCCTCGATGAAGAAAAACAGGGAGGCGGGCCGCTCATTGACATCGGTACCCATGCACTTGATCTGACCCTTTGGATGATGAACAACTATGAGCCTAAAACAGTGGTTGGCTCGGTATACCGCAAACTGGCAGATACCGAAAACGCCGCCAATGCCTTTGGCCCCTGGGACCCAAAGCTCTTCACTGTAGAAGACAGCGCATTCGGCTTCATCACCATGAAAAATGGTGCAACCGTCTACCTCGAATCCAGCTGGGCGCTCAATACGCTGCAGGTAGATGAAGCAAAATGCACCCTCTGCGGCACCAAAGCCGGTGCGGACATGATAGGTGGTCTGCGCATCAACGGCGAGCAGTTCAGCCGACTCTGGGAAACAAAAGTAGACCTGGGAGCCGGCGGGGTAGCCTTCTATTCCGGCAGATCTGAAAGCGATGCCGACATTGAAGCACGCCTTTGGGTAAATGCCATTCTAAACGATACCGATCCCATTGTACTGCCCGAACAGGCATGTGTGGTATCAGAAATCCTCGAAGCTATCTACACCTCGGCTCGTACCGGCAAGGCGGTAGAATTCTAGGTCTGTTTGCTCATTCGCCAGGCCGTCTGCTGCTAATATAAGGCAGCAGACGGCTTTTCAGCTTTAACAGCTTCTGTTCTGGTACAATTTTACCGCCTGTTTTCTCTTCTGCATCTCACAGGATAGCAACACATTCGTTTCTCAAACTGCCGGGAAGGCCGTTTATTTCTGGGCTGAAAGGTAGATAAGCCGTGAAACTATTTTTAGGGCTGGATGGTGGGGGCAGTAAAACAGCAGCAGCCATTGTTGATGAAGAAGGCAGCGAACTTGGGCAGGGAGAAGGCGGCCCGGGTAATATTGCATCTCAGCCAGACAGAGTGCTGAGCGAAGCCATAAAAGCAGCAGTCAGCAAAGCGCTCATGTCTGCAGAACTGCCGCTCAATACCCGCTTCCACACAGTATGTGCGGGCATGGCAGGGGTATCGGTTGAAGTACGACTGACTGCCTTTCGCAAACTGCTTCCCGAACTCGTCCCGGCAGAACAGTGGCGCATTGTGCCAGACTACGCTGCAGCCTACTGGGGAGCTTCAGGCGGTGAACCGGGCATTGCAGTGATTGCAGGCACCGGAGCTGTTGCCTACGGAAGAAATAGAGAAGGACAGACTCTGCGCGTAGATGGGTTGGGATACCTGCTCGGAGACAGAGGGAGCGGCTTCAACCTGGGCTTGCATGCACTGCGCTATACGCTGGAATGCATGAAAGAAGGACGCATGGACCCGCTTTCTGAAGCCGTTGTCCACTACACAGGCGCCTCCGGGCAAAGTCAGATTCTTCAGTGGCTCTATTCCGACTTCCAAACTGCAAGGGTGGCGGGCATGGCCCACGAAATTGGGCAGCTGGCAGAAGCAGGAGACCCGGCTGCACGCTCACTGCTCTCACTCATGGCAAGAAGGCTCAGATACTCAACAAGAGAAGTGAGGCACAAACTCTGGATGGATAGAGATGTACCAGTCTATCCGCTGGGCGGCCTCTGGAAGATGGGAGACTTCTTTCTTTCAGAATTTCAAGAGCCTTCCTGGCGTCTGCTCCCGCCCTGGCCGCAGGAAGAAGAGATTTCGTCTGGCGGAAGATTCAACATCATCTGGCCGCAAAGCAGCGCTGCGCATGGCGCTGCCGTCATTGCAAGCCTGCAAGACTATTCAGACAGTCTCTAAAATTTTCATCAGCTGCAAACAATAGTGCAGAGGGTCTGTAAGCCGGGTTCTGTATCTGTATGGTCATCTCTCTGGGAGGCCGGTTGCCCGACCCCTCTTGCGGTCTACCCGGAGGGTCCGCGAGCCGCCTCAACCCCTCCTGCCAGACCTTGCTCCCGATGGGGTTTACCTGGCCGGCATGTCTCCATGCCGCCGGTGCGCTCTTACCGCACCATTTCACCGTTGCCGCAAAGCGGCTGTGTTATTTCTGTGGCACTTTCCGTCGGGTCACCCCGCCCGGACGTTATCCGGCATCGTGCCCTGTGGAGCCCGGACTTTCCTCTGCAGCAAATGCCGCAGCGACCACCCGACCCTCTGCAGCATTTATTGTAACATACTTTTCAACTGCACAAGGCAGCAACTGCTGCATGTTTGGCCATACAGATCATACCCCGCATGCTGCAGACAGAATTGGCTGCAGAAGCTGTCTGACTGAAATTTATGCTTGACACAGAATGCGCAAAATGTTACACTACGCGCACCATGTCTTTTCTCCCTGCAAACCCAATAGGTTCTCTTACTCCCGCACAGCGCAAGGCAGGGATGGCCGCCTGGCTAGGCTGGCTGTTTGACGGCATGGAAGGCTTTCTATATGTGCTGGTTGCCGCTCCGTTTGTTGGGCAGCTTATGCACAAAAACCCTCAGTCGCCCACTGTAGCCCACCATTCCGCCTACATACAGGGCGCCTTTCTGATTGGCTGGGCGCTTGGCGGGGCGGTATTCGGCAGAATTGGCGATCATATTGGCCGCAGCCGAACCTTCAGCCTTACCATTTTAACCTATGCTCTCTGCACTGGCTTATCTTCCTTCGCAGTAACATGGCAAATGCTGCTGGTGTTTCGTTTTCTCGCAGCACTCGGTATCGGGGGAGAATGGGCGGCAGGCTCTACTATCATAGCTGAAACCTGGCCGAACTCATGGCGGCCCTGGGCCAGCTCTGCTCTGCAATCGGCTTTTCAGTGCGGGTTGCTGGTCGCCGCCTTTATCACCACCTTCATGGTTGGTCATGAACGCTGGGTTTTTCTTTTCGGCGCACTGCCCGCCCTGCTCGTATTCTGGTTTCGCCGATCTCTGCCTGAAACTGAAGAATGGAAGAATGCATCTGCACAACAGAAGCGCCCGCCCCTCTCTTCTCTGTTTCAGGGAACAACCCTGCGCACCACCCTGCTCACCATCGCGGTATGCTCTCTTGCCCTCACCATTACCTGGGCATATATATTCTGGTTTCCTGCACAACTCATGCATCTGCCGGATATTCAGAGGTGGCCGCAGGCTCGAAAGCTCCACTATGTGTACGTCACTACCCTGCTGGTCAACGTAGTGGCCATTGGGGGCAACTTTCTGGCAGGGGCGCTATCCAAATATGTCGGGTACAGGCGAGCTATGGTGATTATGTTTGCAGGGGCAGGCATCTTTCTCTATCTCACCTATTCTGTACCGCGTACGCACGTAAGCATTCTCTACTGGGCGCCCTGGGCGCATCTGTTTGTGCAGGGCATTTTCGGAATCTTTCCCCTCTACATTCCCCCGCTGTTCCCCACCATGCTTCGAACTACAGGCGCCGGCTTCTGCTACAACATAGGGCGTATAGTGGCAGGAGTAGGAACCATTGTGTTTGGGGTTCTCTACCCGGTAAACAATCTTTCAGAGGCAATTCTCGCAATCGCCCTGCTCACTGTTCCAGCAATGATTGTTGCTGCATTCATGCCAGAACTACCTGTGCACACCGAAATAACAACTTCCTGAACCATACAGTATTTCGTTTGCAACAGAAGGGTATACTTTGTACAGCATCCTGAATTCTGGAGATATGAACGCACATGCTTACGCCATTCAAGAATGAATTTCCGTTCCCCAATTTTGCCGAAGAACGCTCTCGCAGCCGAATGGAGGAGGCCCTCACCTCGGTGACCGCTCAAACCGGACACACGTATTCGCTGGTTATTGGCGGCAGGCACATAGAAACTGTACAGCGCTCTCAAAGCCGCAACCCTTCCAGGCTCGATCAGGTGATAGGAATTGCATGCGAATCGCCCGCAGAAATGGTAGACGCAGCGGTGCAAGCCGCACAGGATGCCTTCCCAGCCTGGTCACATCTCTCCACAGAAGAACGAGCACGCTACTTCGTTTCTGCTGCTGCAAAAATGCGCCGGCGCATTTACTCTTTTGCCGCATGGATGGTTCTGGAAGCCGGTAAAAACTGGACGGAAGCGTACGCCGACGCTGCAGAAGCCATCGATTTTATGGAATATTACGCACGCGAGGCCATACGGCTGCAGCGATCGCATCCTACAATTGCCATGACAGGTGAAGAAAACGACTTCTTTTACCTGCCGCTTGGTGTCGGGGCGGTTATTGCACCCTGGAACTTCCCGCTTGCTATTCTGGTCGGCATGACTACGGCAGCAGCTGTCACTGGCAATACTGTCATTATGAAGCCAGCCGAACAGACGCCTGTCATTGCAGCGAAATTTATGGAGCTGCTGGAATATGTTGGCCTGCCACCCGGAGTAGTAAACTACCTGCCAGGAGATGGAGAGGTAGTGGGAGAAGCCCTTACTGCACACCCACAGGTGCGCTTTGTAGCCTTCACTGGCAGCAGAGAGGTCGGAGTACATATCTATGCCAGAGCAGCAGTGGTGCAGCCTGGGCAAAAATTCCTGCGACGCTGCATACTTGAAATGGGTGGAAAAGACGCCATTGTCGTAGATGAAAATACCCCGCTTGATCTGGTTGCTGCCGAAGTGGTAGCTTCTGCATTTGGCTTTCAGGGACAAAAATGCTCCGCATGCTCCCGCCTCATCGCACACACAGATATTTATGATGAACTTTTGCAAAAAGTAATAGAGCTGGGCCGCAAAATCAAGATAGGAGACCCAGCTCAGTACGGTGTTTACATGGGCGGCGTGATAGATGCTGCAGCACACAAGAAAATACTCAATTACGTCGCACTTGGAAGAGCAGAAGCAAAACTTGTCATGGGAGGGGTAGATACCGAAGACCAGGAAACACATGGCTACTTTGTGCATCCCACCATCTTCTCTGAGGTAGACCCGCAGTCGCGGCTTGCTCAAGAAGAAATATTCGGCCCTGTACTTTCAGCAATTCGGGCAGAAAGCTTCGAACATGCAATGGAGATCGCCAACGGTACAGACTACGGCCTCACCGGTGCGCTCTTCTCTTCAAGCAGGGCGCACCTTGAATACGCAAGGCGCGAGTTTCATGTGGGCAATCTCTATCTCAATCGTAAATGCACCGGAGCCTTAGTAGGGGTTCAGCCATTCGGCGGCTTCAATATGTCGGGAACCGACAGCAAGGCAGGCGGGCCAGATTATCTGCTGCAGTTTATGCAGGGCAAAATTGTTTGCGAGCGCTGGTAAGTCAATGAATATTGCCGTAGTTGGGCTGGGTGCCGCAGGGCTTTCAACCTGCTGGCACCTGGCCCGCATGGGGCATCAGGCCACAGGATACGAACAGTTTTCTCTGTTTCACTCGCAGGGCAGTTCACATGGTACCTCACGCATCATTCGCTACACCTATCCCGATCCGTTTTACACCCGGCTTATGTCTTCGGCATACATGCTCTGGGCAGAGCTGGAGGCAGAAACAAACTCTGCACTACTCCAAACAACAGGAATCCTCTTCCTGGCTCCCAGCAGCCACCCCGCTCTGCATGCAGCAAAAAATGCACTGCTTGCGGCAGGAAAAGAACATGCTCTGCTTTCACCCTCTGCCTGTTCCAAACTTGCACCTGCCATACAGCTCGCGTCGCATGAAATGGCTCTGTATCAGCCTGAAGGAGGTTTTCTGCGAGCAAACTCCTGTCTGCAGGCGCTGGCGCAGGCAGCACGAAAGCAGGGGGCTGTGCTATATGACAACTGCCCGGTGCAATCTATACAGCCCTGCAGCAACGGCACGGTTCAACTGCAGGTAAATGGGCGCACTCTCATCTATGATAAGCTGGTTACAGCCGCCGGGCCATGGATGCACGCTCTCTTTCCTACTCTCAAACTGCCTCTCACCGTCACCAGACAGCAGGTAACTTACCTGGCAGTCAAATCACATGCAGAATGGTTTGAGCCACACTCTCTGCCGGTGTGGATAGATGCCGACACACTGGAATATGGCTTTCCAAAAGAAGGCAGTAACAACGAAGTGAAAATAGCCTCTCACACTGCAGGCATGCACGTTCACCCCGACCAGGTGCAAAGAGAGGTAGATGCAGAATATATAGAGCATATTGTACGGTATGCCTCACGCAGGTTTCCCGATCTTGCATCTACCGTAACGCAAAGCCAGGTCTGCCTGTATACCAGCACCACAAATGAAGATTTTATCCTCGACTGCCTGCCTGGTTCACCGCAAATTTGGCTGCTCAGCGGCTGCAGCGGCCATGGGTTCAAGTTCAGCGTACTGCAGGGCCAGTTGGCAGCATGCCATATCACTGGTGCGCCTGTTCCGGCAGATACCAGCCGCTTTAGGCTGGCAGCACATATTCATTAAAATCACAGCCTGGCGGCAGCTTCAGATCACCCGTATGCGCTGGGGTATACTGCCGGTAATGCAATATAAAGGGAACGTTTAGAATGAATGAACCACTCATTGGTGCAAAAACAACACGACGCAGCTTTCTGCAAACCAGTTTGGCAATTTCTGGTGCGGTGGCAGGCAGCGCTCACGCACAGTCTGCTTACATATCTGCTACAAATGCCCTCACTGGCAAACTGCATGGCGTAAACCTGGGGGCATGGCTGGTACTGGAACGCTGGATTGTACCCTCTGTATTCGGTAACAGTTCTGCCCAGGACGAGTATACGCTGGGTAAGCAGATGGGCAAAAAAGCAATGGCAGACCACATGAACCGGCACTATGAAACGTGGATCACTGAAAAAGACTTCGAGTGGATGAAAAATCATGGCATCAATACCGTGCGGCTGCCTATCGGCTTCTGGGCTGTCATTCACCACCCACCCTACCCTTACGCAAAAGCCGCGCTGGAGCGCGCACTGCAAATGGCACAGCTGCACCACATAGATGTACTGGTAGACCTGCATGGGGCGCCAGGCAGTCAGAACGGATGGGATCACAGCGGGCACGCAGGCGCCCTCAACTGGACGAAGCCTGCCAACATAGAGCTTACTTTGCAGGTGATAGAAGAACTTGCTGCACTCTGCACCAGGTATCCCTGCGTTGCGGGCATCGAACTGCTCAACGAACCTCGCTGGGATGTACCATTCAACACCCTGGCAGATTACTACAGCAAAGGGTACCAGAGGGTAAGAAAACACCTCGCCCCAGATCAGACAGCAGTTGTTTTTCACGATGGATTTCGACCAGACGCCTGGGCTGCGGCACTCACTGGCTCTGCCTATCAAAACGTTATTCTAGACACGCATCTTTACCAAACCTTTACTGCCGAAGACCAGAAAAGAAACCTGCCGCAGCAAATTGCATACACTCTTACAACCCGTACAGCCCAGCTGAATACAATGATGCAAACACATCGTGTCATGGCAGGAGAATGGTCTCTGGCGCTGCCTGGCAATACCTGGCAAAACCTCACACATCTGCAGCAGACAGCCGGACACAGGGGCTTTGGAGATGCACAGCTGCTTACATTCGACGCTTTGCAGGGTTGGTATTTCTGGACACTCAAAACCGAACAGAGTACGGAATGGAGCCTGCAGAACTGCGTAAAAAAGGGCTGGTTTCCACGCACATTCAATGCCTGAAAAACTTTCGCACTTTTGCCTGACCAATTCGGGCAGGCAAAAGCAGCGAATCAGCAGACAGCCGCCAAAATATTGATTTTCAAGAAGGATAAAACAACACTATTCGCGAATAGATATTGTATACTTTTTCAGCAGACGTCACAACAGATGCGCTTCTGCGTATAAAATGCATCTCCAACAGAGAGGCCAAGCACACACTATCATATGAACGTAAGCCATCCTTCCCGGCACCTTATTTTTTCTGGCAGATACGCTCTTATTCTTGCTGCACTTGCTCTGCTTACAGGATGCAACAATAGTCCTTATTCAGTCTCTCAGCAAAACAAAAAAGTTCTTTACCTTACGCTTGCACAAGATGTAAATACCCTTGACCCATCTATTGCCTACGATGTAGACTCAGAGTCGTTAACAGAACTCATCTACTCTTCCTATTTCCGCTACGACCACCTCAAACAGAATCCTTTCCAGCTTGATCTCTCCCTGGGTGCGCAAATGCCGGTTGTCAAACCAGTCACCTACCTGTCTACCCAGCCAAACGGAACAAAAAAAGAAGTAAATGGTCAGCTCTGGACATTTCGCGTGCGCCCCGGCCTGCATTTTCAAAACGATCCATGCTTTCCCGGGGGCAGGGGGCGGGAAATACTGGGTTCTGATTTTCTGTTCACATTCCGCCGCATGGCAGACCCTGCCATCCCCTGCCCCATCGTAAGCTACTTTGATCAGAAAATAGAGGGAATGGCGGCCTATGAAGCCTACAATCGCAAACGCATAGCACATCATCAAAAAACAGATTACAGCTATCCTATTGCGGGCCTTCAACTGGTACCCGGCCACCCCCATATGTTTCGCATACTGCTCAATCAGCCCTACCCGCAGCTGCGATACCTCATGGCAATGACGCTCACCGCTCCGCTGCCATCCGAAGCAATACAAAAATATGGCGCTAAAATCGCAACACATCCAGTGGGATGCGGGCAGTTCATTCTCAAAACCTATGTACCACGTGGGCGGTATGTACTTGTAAAAAACCCAAACCGCCCCTACCTTACCTACCCTTCTACAGGCATGCCCGGAGACCGTAAAGCCGGTCTGCTGCAGGATGCAGGCAGGCAGCTGCCTCTGGTAGATGAGGTGCAGTTCAATATCATCCCCGAAGGAACCACCGTCTGGAATGAGTTTCTGCAAGGCTACCTGGATATAACAGGCGTAAGCCAAAACAACTTCCAGCAGGCAATGCCGCGCCCCGACGTAATCTCCCCCGATCTGAAAGCAAGGGGAGTAAAACTGCGCAAGGTGGTCAGCCTCGACATCAACTACTATATATTCAATATGGATGATCCGGTAGTGGGAGGATATTCACAACGTGCCAGGCTGTTGAGACAGGCTGTTTCCATGGCTGTCAACTCAAAAGAAGAAATTGATCTGGAAACGCTGGGGCTGGGAATGCAGGCTCAGTGGCTCACACCGCCGGGAATATTTGGCTTCAACCCGAATTATGTAAACCCCTACAGGCAGTTCAATTTGCAAAAAGCAAAAGCGCTCCTTGCCGAAGCCGGATACCCAAAAGGCATAGACCCTTCTACAGGCAAACCGCTGGTTATATACTATGATAACAGTGCAGTAAATGCACAGGGCAGGCAGGCGCTTGCCATCACACAGCGCGAAATTGACAGCCTCGGCATCAACCTCGTTTCCAGATCGTGGCGCAATGCTGAATTTCAGGATCGCATCAATGGCGGACGGTTTCAATTTACATCCTGGGGCTGGGTGGCAGACTACCCCGACTCAGAAAACTTTGCCTTTCTGCTCTACAGCAGAAACAAGCGGCCGGGGCCAAACGTCTCAAATTACAGCAACCCGCTCTACGATGCAGTCTTCCGCAAAATGCGCTCTCTCAACGACACGCCGCAGCGGGCGGCCCTCATTCAGCAGCTCACAGATATTTCTGCACCAGACTGCCCGCTCATCTACACCAGCCACAGCGAAGCATACGGCCTGGTGCAGCCGTGGCTGCTCAACTACAAGCCCAACCCTATCGCACTCGACGGTCCAGACTATCTGAACATCAATATGCAAATGCGCACCCATTTGCGTAAAAGCTGGAACCAGCCTCAGATATGGCCGATTGTACTTATTTTTGGAGGAATATTTCTCTCTGCACTGCCAGCTATAGGCGTGGTGCGCAAACGCTCACGCCGGCATTTACGCAGAGACCATACCGGAGCAGCCCAATGATTGGCTACATAATCAGACGTGTTCTCTATGCTGTACCCATTCTTATAGGGGTATGCCTCTTTACATTTGTTCTGTTCTACCTCACCACCTCGCCGCAAGACCTTGCCAGACGAAACCTCTCAGCAAAAAATCCTACTCCGCAGCAAATCAAAGACTGGGAGCATACCCATGGCTACGACCAGCCCAAATGGAAGCAGTTTGTTCGCACTACTGAAGGGCTGTTTTTATTCAGATTTGGCAAGTCAGACGGAGTAGGAGGACAGAGAATCATAACCCGAATCAAGCAAAGCTGGCTTCCCTCCTTTGAAATAGCCTCGCTCAGCTTTATTGCCTCTCTGCTGGTCAATCTCACAGCTGCGCTTGTTATTGCATACTTTCGAGGCACTTATTTCGACTCTGCCGCAACTACTCTTTGCGTCATCATGATGTCTATTACCTATCTGCTCTATATCATTGTTGGCCAGTACACACTGGGCAGGCTCATGCGCATAACGCCGGTAGGAGGCTATCTTCCAGGCTGGCAAAGCCTTCACTTCATCATGCTGCCCGTCGTGGTGGCAGTAGTGGCAGGCTTCGCTTCAGATACACGACTTTACCGTACTTTCATTCTCGATGAAATCAATCAGGATTATGTACGCACTGCAAGAGCAAAGGGAATATCCGAAAGCAGAGTACTCTTTATACATGTACTCAAAAACGCTGCGGTACCAGTCATCACCAATACTGTTTCTGCTATACCCGGTCTCTTTCTCGGGTCGGTGCTTCTCGAAAACTTCTTCAATATACCAGGGCTTGGCAACTATCTGGTAGATGCCATCAATAACCAGGATTTTGCAGTTGTGCGAGCCAATGTTTTCATTGGCGCACTGGTCACCATTATAGGCTTCATCATGACAGACGTTGGTTACGCGCTGGCAGACCCGCGCGTGCGGCTGGAGTAGACAGGCATGTACGTGCTCAAATCTCTTCTTACCATTAGCAATGCTTTGCCCGTTCTGGTGGCGGCGACCTTTATTTTCGCTCTGACACGCATGAAAAAACAGCCGCTCTGGGCAGAGGCTTTCAGGCGAATCGGCCGCAATAAACTGGCAATCGTCTCACTGGTTGTCATTGCAATCTACGCGCTGATTGCCCTCACAGACAGCTTTGCCTGGCAAGACAACAAAGACAAGCCGCCTGTATCTCTGCTAATGCGAGTTTTCGCCGCTGCACATGTTCAGCGTGAACGCACCTACTCAGCGCCATTTGCACACTATACTACCGGCGAGCCGCATCCGCACAAACTCAAGGGTTGGCATCTGCTTGGCACCGACGGCGCAGGCTTCGATGTCCTCATGCAAACCCTTAGAGGCTGCCATACAGCCATGATCATTGGCGGGTTTACTTCTTTTCTTATCACTCCCCTTGCACTTCTGTTTGGTATGAGTGCAGGATACTATGGAAAACTGCCCGATGATATTATTCAGTACATTTTCACAGTAGTGGCCTCCGTTCCCTCCATCCTGCTGCAAATCGCTCTGCTGCTGGTGCTGGGGCCGGGAGTAATCAATATCTGCATTGCACTGGGCCTCACTGGCTGGGTTGGCCTTTGCCGTCTGGTAAGAGGCGAAACACTAAAACACCGTGACCGCGAATATGTGCGTGCAGCAAAAGCGCTGGGAGCCAGCAACACCCGTATTCTTACACGTCACATTCTGCCAAACCTGCTACCCGTCGTAATCATCTCAATTACACTGGGCTTCAGCGGACTGGTGCTCTCAGAAACCATCCTCTCTTATCTCGGCATTGGCGTGCCTGCAGGCACTGGCAGCTGGGGCAATATGATTGACGGCGCCAGGCTGGAACTTGCACGCGACCCGGTGATCTGGTGGAACCTCACATCGGCATCAATGGCCCTTTTTATACTGGTGCTTGCCCTCAATTTTTTTGGAGACGCACTGCGCGATGCAATAGACCCGCGGCTCAGGAGCAATTGACATGCACTCACCCATTCTCAAGGTACAGAATCTGCATACCTGGTTTGAAACACCCACAGGCACTGCACGCGCAGTAGACGGTGTGAATTTTGAACTGTATCAGGGAGAAACGCTTGCCATTGTGGGAGAAAGCGGCTCTGGTAAATCTATCACTGCACTGTCTCTTATGCAGCTGGTGCCTGAACCGGCAGGCTATATTGAAAAGGGCAGCATTTTTTACAAAAACCGCGATTTGCTTGATTTGACATGGGAAGAGATGCGCGCGCTGCGGGGCAAAGACATTGCCATGATTTTTCAGGAACCCATGACCAGTCTCAACCCGGTGCTCACCGTAGAAAAACAGATTGTAGAAGCCATGCAGGTACATGGTACAGCTACAGGGGCGGAAGCTCGTAAACGTGCAGTAGATATGCTGAACAAGGTGGGCATACGATCGCCGCAGCAGGTGGTGCGCCAGTTCCCGCATGAGCTTTCTGGGGGCATGCGGCAGCGTGTCATGATTGCCATTGCACTTAGCAACAATCCGCAAATTCTTCTGGCAGATGAACCAACCACTGCACTGGATGTAACAGTGCAGGCTCAGATACTTGACCTGCTGGCTTCGCTGCAGAAGGAACTGGGAATGTCTATGCTGCTCATCACTCACGACCTCGGCATTGTCGCGCGGGTGGCACAGCGATGCTGCGTTATGTACGCAGGGCAAATTGTAGAGGAAGCCCCCACCAGTGAACTGCTGAAAAACCCACAGCACCCCTATACCCGCGGCTTGCTTGCCAGCCTTCCTTCGCGTGCGCGAAGAGGCCAGGAACTTTATACTCTGGAGGGAGTAGTGCCCCCGCCTACCCGATGGCCAAAGGGATGCAGGTTCGCACTGCGCTGCCCGAACAGAATGGATATATGCAAAAATGTGCTGCCAGGCGAAACAGCACTTTCACCACAGAGGCGAGTGAGTTGTCATCTATACAATTCAGATAGTGCAGAAGCAGCTGTCCCACTGGAGAACCCTTCATGAACCAGCAAAACATTCCCCTGCTCTCTGTCAGGTCGATCACAAAACGATTCCCGGTTAGAACCGGGCTGCTTGGAAAAAGAATCTGGAAAACTGCCGTCAATGAGGTCAGTTTCAGCATAGAACAAGGCAGCACTCTGGCAGTAGTGGGAGAAAGCGGCTCTGGTAAATCCACGCTCGCACTCATGGCGCTCGATCTGCTGGCTCCTACGGCAGGTGATATCCTCTACCAAAACCGCCCTTTCTCTGATAGAAGCAGAGAAGAACGGCGCAGGCTGCGACGGGATATGCAGGTGGTTTTCCAAGACCCCTACGCCTCTCTCAACGGCAGAATGAATGTGCGCGAGGCGCTCACAGAAGGCATGATAATACACAGGCTGGCAGATTCGCCTGCAGAGCGTGAAGAGCGCGCACTGCAGCTGCTCCGGCAGGTATCCATGCCGCCCGAATCCCTCGACAGATATCCCCACGAATTTTCCGGCGGCCAAAGGCAGCGCATTGCCATTGCTCGCGCGCTCTCTGTAAACCCTTCTTTTGTTGTACTCGATGAACCCACCAGTGCGCTGGATGTCTCGGTGCAAAGCCAGGTTCTTAACCTGTTGCGCAGACTGCAAAAAGAAAACAACCTCACCTACCTGTTTATCTCACACAACCTTGAAGTAGTAAGCTACCTGGCCGACAACGTAGCCGTTATGGAAAACGGGAGCATTGTAGAGATGGGCAGTGTAGATGACATTTTCGATCGCCCTCAGAAGGAATACACAAAAAAACTGCTGCAGGCAATCCCTGCCATCGATTTGCTTCGCGGCCATAATGAGGAGGCCTGATTTGTCTAAAGACAACACATCGTTTACAGAACAGAACACACCGCTGAATGCAGAGTCCGACGCGCATGTTCCAACCGCAGACAAAGTTGCACGCGGAGAAGTGGTTCTCTACTTTACACGCCTCATTCTTCTCAGCATCTGCGGTGCATTTCTGGGCGCTCTGCTGCAGCTTAGTCAAATAAAAATGTTCAAGCAGCAAATGGGGCTCAATGTAAGCACGCTTGCTACCATGGCGCTTATCACCGGCATTCCGGCCTATGTTCAGCCGTTTCTGGGCGCAGGCATAGACCTTTACCCGCTCTTCGGATACCGCAGACGCTCTTACCTTCTGCTGGGAGATATTATCGTCTGCTTCGGGTATCTGCTCATTGCACTCATGAAGCAGTACACCTACACTCCTTTTATCATGGTTCTGCTCATCATGGGTGCAGGAGGCATGCTGTCTACTGTTGCCGTAAACGCAACACAGGTAAGAATAGGCAATGGAACCGGTACTTTTGGGGCCATGCTTTCCATTTCACAGCTTATACCGCTCATACTGGGCTTTGCCTACACACAACACTATGCCGGTGTTATTGCCCACTCATGGTCGTATCACCACTGCGTCATAGCCACGCTGATCTTTCGCCTCTTGCTTCTTCCTACCGTTTGGATGCTGCCGGATAAAAAAGTAAGGGCCGCGTCACATCTGCCCGAAGAAAAACAAAAGCACCTGGAAGAACGCAAAATACAGCATGCAAAAACGGCCGCCGCTCTCAAAAAAGCTGCCAAAACACCGGGGCTGTGGGCAATTACAGCGTTTGTTTTCTATCTCATCATTACCCCTGGCAGTAACAATGCCATTTACTACTTTCAGCGGGACGTGCTGCATTTAAGCAGCATACAAATTGGCAACCTGGGCATGTGGTCTATGGCTGGCACACTAATTGGGCTGGGATTATATACCTTCATCTCCTACTTTCTTTCTGTAAGGGTGCTGGTGTGGGGTGCATTCCTCATGGACTGCCTTTCCTACCCAATTCTATACGGAATGCACAACTACTCTTCTGCGGCTGTCATCACCTTTATGTACGCCATGTCGGGAATACTCTACGGTCTTTTTCTCAATACTCTTGCAGCACGGGCTACACCGCCTGGCATAGAAGGGGCCGTGTACGGCGTTATCATGGCTGCTATCGCACTGGCTGGCAATCTTAGTGAAAAATTTGGCGCACAGCTTTATCAATACTTTAGCACCGGCCATTCGCTTCCCTATGCCTGGCACCACATGCTTCTGATAGGTTTTCTGTTTACCATTGTCGCATTTATCTTCATACCCTTCCTGCCTGCCTGGTGCAGAAGCAGCGAGCCGCTTCGTCCCAAACGGGCCGCAGCGAGTACTGGCAGTTGAAGCAGAGAGAAGGAATATAAATGAACCGGTTATTACATCGAGTCATTGTAGCCGTGCTGGATGGAGTGGGAGCCGGAGAACTGCCGGATGCGGAAGCATATGGCGACTGTGGAAGCAATACCCTGGCGCACACTGCTGATGCTGCCGGAGGGCTGCACCTGCCAAATATGGGCAGTCTTGGCCTCGGCAGCATCCTCCCAATTCTCGGTGTGCCGCCTGTCTCAGCCCCAGCGGGCTGCTTCGGAAAAATGCGTGAGGCTTCTCCCGGCAAAGACACTATCACCGGCCACTGGGAAATGGCAGGTATAGTGCTGTCTTCACCGTTCCCCACCTACCCCAATGGCTTTCCACCCGAAGTCATGCTTCCTTTTGAAGATGCCATCGGAATAAAAACCCTGGGAAACCGCCCGGCATCTGGCACCGAAATTATAAAACAGCTTGGCAGTGAACACGTACGCACCGGCTGCCCAATTGTATATACTTCGGCAGACAGCGTGTTTCAAATCGCCATGCATGAAGAGGTCGTCCCGCTGGCACGGCAGTATGAAATATGTGAACTGGCCCGCACTCTTCTTACAGGCAAACATGCCGTGGGCAGAGTAATTGCACGGCCGTTTACAGGCTCTCAGCCGCCATATCAGCGCACCGAAAACCGTAAAGATTTTCCTCTCGATCCACCGCACAATCTGCTTGATGAACTGTGTGAAGCTGACATGAAAACACATGCCATCGGAAAAATAAAAGAGATATTCAATGGCCGTTCTATCAGTGTGTGGGACCACACTACCAACAATGCAGCGCATACCAGCGCACTGCTGCAGGCTGTAAAAAACAGCAGCGCCCATTTTATTTTCGCCAACCTGGAAGATTTTGACATGCTGTATGGGCACCGCAACGATGCACTGGGAATGGCGAGGGCATTGGAAACATGGGACGCAGCTCTCCCCCCCATACTGCACGCTCTGCAGCAGGGCGACTTGTTCATCATCACAGCAGACCACGGCAACGATCCAACCACATCATCTACCGACCATTCACGAGAATACCCGTTTCTACTGGCTGCCGGGCCTGGGTTGAGGCAGGGCGTAAACCTGGGCACTCGCGGCACCTTTGCCGATATTGCTGCCACTGTAAGGCAGGCCCTTGGTCTGCAGCCAGGCAGCAAGGGGGAAAGTTTTTTATCTATGTTGACAAGATAACTTTTGCCAACGCTATTCGTCCTTACATAATAGAAGTAACTACTTTACCCAGTGTCGTGCATACAGTATCTTTAATGCACAATTGAGACCACATGGAATATAAATCAGACGAACAAAGACTATTGGTAAAATGCAGAAGAGGCGATCGCACAGCCTTTGAAGAGGTGTACAACAAGTACACCCGCATAGTGTACCGTCACGCATACCATCTGCTTGGCAGCGGCGATGAAGCCGATGATGTAATGCAGGAAACCTTTGTACGCGCTTATCGCAGCTTTCCCGAATTCAGAGGCGACTGCAGCATACACACCTGGCTTCTTAAAGTAGCCGGCAACCTTTGCCGCGACCGTATTAAACAGCGCGTTCGCCGAGGAGATGTTCCACTCAATCTCGACACGCATTATGAAGAACTCACGCCAGATGCATGGGAGCAAAACCCCGCCGTCACCGTTGAACGGGAAGACATGCACCGAATGATTTATAGAGTGCTCGACGGTCTTCCTGCCGCCCAGAGAGAAATGATCGTGCTGAGAGACCTGGATGAATTGAGTTATCAGGAAATTGCAGAGGTAATAGGATGCACGGTAGCTGGTGTAAAACTGCGCCTGTTTCGGGCAAGAAAAAGCCTCCGCACCCGTATGGAAGCTCTTCTGCAAGGATAACAACTGGAAAAAATCATGTACAACTTTTTTGAACATAAAAAACAATGCAGACAAATCGAGCAGATGTTATGGGACTACACAGCACACAGGCTGCCAGAAGACATCTATGAAAAAGTGGAAGCTCATCTTGCCCTGTGCGACTCTTGCCAGAGAACCCTGCATTCTACTCGCAGTGCACATCAATTGATTTCTGCAGCACGCAGCAGGGAAATTCCTGAACCGGTTTCTACCTGGGAAGACCTTGCTCCTCAGCTGCAGCGTTTTCCAGTTCCTGTGCAAAACAGCCCGCGGTATGCTCCGCTTGTATGGTCACTCACAGGCGGCGTAGCAGCAGCGCTGCTTATTCTGCTCGCTTTCCTCCCAATGATAGGTGCGCTGCAACCAGTGGTGCATCCCGTTCTAGCCCTCCACCCTGCAGAAAGCAAATCTGCACCCGCTGTAATAAACAAACCGGTTGTACTGGCATCAAAAACAACTGAACATGCGCCTGCCACGCACCATGCCTCCCTGCAGCAGCTGCCGCGAACTGAACTTGCTGCAGCATGCCGGGCTGCATTCACAGCGCTGGCTGCATCTACTCATCCTGTGGTTCTTACTCAGGCAGCTGCCCGCACGCCGCTGCATAAACATTCTGCCCCTGCAGTTTCTCCGCATGCAGCACCGCATACTGCCAAACAGCCCCGCATACAGCTGCCCCAAAACAGCCCATCAAATCAGCTGCAGTATGTATCTGCAAGCAGTACAGAACCGCATTACGTCCTTTCCATGCTTCAGCCCGATACATCCAGTGAGGACAGTCCCTACTGATGAAACGCTGTTTCACGGCACTGCTTCTACTCCTCACTGCAGCAGGAGCGCATGCACTTGATCCTGCCGTACAAAAAGCGCCTCGCCAAACGGCTGTCATACCTGCCCAAAGTACGCCAGATGTACTGCAGAAACTGAATCAGGAGCTAATCGACCTTTTTCAAACTTCCAGGCAGTACTCTGTCTCCATACAGGGCTGGGCGCTTCCTTCCAGCCGAACCTCCCTTGTTCTCACACGCCCTATGCCTTTGGTGGGCAGCGGGTTTCTTATTCCAGGCGGCTACGTGGTAACAGCCGCCGAAGTAGTAGAAGGTATTCCAAACCCTTACATTGTGCTTTTTGACGGCAGACACATCAAGGCAGACGCTATCAACTACAGCACAAGCGCAAACATTGCAGTACTGCATGTTCCGTTCGTTTCACCCGATTCAGGGCTGATCTGGAGCAGGCAGCGTAGCCTGCAAACGGGCAGTCTTGCTTTGGCAATGGGAGTGGCAGGCGGGTTTCCGGCCTCCCCCTCACTTGGAATGATCGCCTCACAAGAACGAAATGCAAGTTCACTAGATAATCGTTATCACTACAGGCACCTAATTCAGTTTCAGGGCACTGTTGCTGCCGGCAGCAGCGGCAGCCCCCTGCTCAATATCAATGGGCACGTAATCGGCATGATCATCGGCGCTTCCAGCTGGATGAGCCATGGCCCCTCAATGCCGTTTCCGCCACCCCCGCACCACCACGACTTTCACAATGACTTTTTTCCCATGCCCTTCAACTCTACTGTACTGGCACTGCCTGCATCTACTCTTCAACCTAAAGTAGAAGCGCTTATCAAAGGCGTGAGAAAACTGCCTGCCGGAGGATGGATCGGAATATTCTTATCACGTAAAAGCCGCAGGCCAATGGTCAAAACAGTCTTTCTCGATGCAGCCGCAGGAAAAGCAGGTATGCGCCCCGGCGATATTATCCTCTCTATTAACCAGCAGCCAACCCCCTTCTGGTACGATTTCATACATGCCGCAAGCCAAACAATTGCAGGGCAAACCCTGCATCTGGAAGTGATGCGGGGCAAAAAAACCTTGCAGCTTACTCTTCAGATCACTGCCTTTCCCAGCTCAAAAAAGGCATTCCTTAGCATGAAGCGCATATCCCTTCCAGATACGCCGCACTAGCGCCGATTTGTCCCCCTCTCGTCTAAAGCAAATACTTGCAGTATGTAGAGGCGGTATAATGTATAAGCAGGGAATGAACGCACTGCATACCCAGAATCCCCAGGAGCAAACCCCTCTCATATGACTATACGCCACTCTTCGGTATGCAGTGATATGACACTGTACCGCCTGCTGGGTGTTCTGCTGCTTGCTGCAGCACCCGCGGCTTATGCAAGCACTGCTGCCTCCCATCTGGTTTGGTTTAAGTTTAGGCCAGAAGCAAAATGCACAACGGTTGCTGTTGCAGGCAGTTTCAACGGCTGGAACAAAGATGCAAGCCCAATGTCTCTGCAAGCCGATGGACGCACCTGGCAGGCTTCGCTGCCGCTCTCACCTGGTGTATACCAGTTCAAATATGTGCTCAACGGCACAACATGGGTAGATGCGCCAGGGCTGCCAGAGCAAAGCGATGGCAACGGCAACGTCAATAGCGTGCTGGTGGTGTATCCGGCTGGCTACTCAATGTACCCTGATAAAATAGGGGATGGCAGCATTACCCCGCAGGGAATAGCGCACCACCCCGCCGCTCCTTATGTGCAGCGTGTTTCTGCCGGTGTAATGGCTCTTATGCTGCGTACGCGTGCAAACGACGTAGCTCACTGCACGCTACTGCAGCCTCGGCATGCCCCAATAACGCTTTCGGCTGCCAGCTCAAACCCTTTGTATGATTATTGGCGGGTACAGCTGCCCGTACATGCCAATCAAACGCTTCACTACGCTTTTCAGATCACAGACGGTTCAAAAACGCTTGCACTCGATAATTCCGGCCTGCACACAGGCAGGCCGGAACAGTGGTTCTCGCTAAAGGTAAACCGTTTCCCTCCATTCATAACCCCTCAATGGCCCCGAAGTGCAGTTTTCTATCAGATATTCCCCGACCGTTTTGCCGATGGCGATCCTTCCAACAACGGAATACATGCTCACCCGTTTGGTTCTCAGCCTGACTTTTTTCACCGGCAGGGAGGAGATTTGCAGGGAGTGATGCAGCATTGGCAATACCTGCAGAAACTGGGCATCAATGCTCTTTACTTCAATCCACTCTTCACAGCGCGAAGCTACCACGGGTACGACACCACAGACTACCTGCACGTAGACCCTCATTTTGGCAGCAATGCACTGCTCAAGCAGCTGGTGCAGCGTGCGCATAAATCTGGCTGGCATGTAATTCTAGACGGTGTGTTCAACCATACAGGCATAGATTTTCCTGCATTTCAAAGCCTGCTGAAACAGGGGACGGCTTCGCCATACAAACAATGGTACTTTGTACACCACTTCCCGCTGCATGTTCGCAGCGGGGAAACAGGATACGAAGGCTGGTTTGGTTCTCCCTATCTGCCCAAGCTCAATGTGCTGAACCCAAACACCCAAAAGTTTCTGCTGCATGTTGCAACATGGTGGATTCGGTATGCGCACATAGACGGCTGGAGACTGGATGCTGCCGACCAGGTAACACCGCAATACTGGCGCATCTTCAGAAAAACCGTGAAGAAACAAAACCCGCAGGCATATCTGGTGGGAGAAATATGGCCAAACGCGGCAGAATGGCTGCAGGGAGACATGTTCGACTCTGTGATGAACTATCGCTGGAGGCAGGATGTACTCAACTTCTTTGCATACCAGCACACCACCCCAACTCAATTTGCTGCGGCACTGCAGCGAATTGAGTCTGATTACCCCCAGGCAGCAGACAACGTACTGTTCAATATTCTAGACAGCCATGACACAGAACGCATTCGCACCACGTTTCAAAACAACTGGACGCGAGAACAGCAGGCTGTGGTGTTTCAACTCACTTACCCCGGCACACCTTGCATTTACTATGGAGATGAAATAGGTATGGAGGGAGGCCGCGATCCAGATGACCGGCGCGCCATGCTCTGGCAGCGCTCTCTTTGGCACAGCAATACCCTGCACCTCTATCAAAACGCGATCGCTTTGCGAAGAAGCAGCAAAACTCTGCAAACCGGCGGCTTTCGCACTGTAACTGCCAGCGATGCAGAGCAAATGTATGGTTTTGAACGAATACTCCGAAACAAACACATATTAGTGCTGTTCAATCGAAGCGACACAGCCAGAACTGAACAACTTTCTGCAGAGGGTGCTTACTGGAAATCTCTACTGCCAGAAGGGGTTGCCCCCACCCAGGCGCAGAATAAGCTTACTTTGCAGTTCCCGCCGTATGGCTGGGCAGTGCTTGGGAACTGAAACCGCTTTCTGCTTTCAACGCAGGGTGCATTCCCTTGCTCCATGCCTGCCAGAATGCGTCAGCCAGCTTGCGGTATATCCCTACTATGCCGTCTGGATGATTGTCCCGATGAAATATAAATACTATCCCAGGTTTCGGGGGCAGCGATGCATGCAGCAGCTTCTGCCCCAATATTAGAACAACGCGTGTGCAGGGTCTGTCGGTACCATCTGGGTTAATCAAACCAAAATCGCTCCCTTCGTTCACTCGCAAACCGCCCGGATACCACCAGAAAAACAGGCCGTCGCCCCCTGCCTCTATGGTGTACCGGTAGAGTGTGGAATAGTAGTGCGCCTGCTGCTTCAACGCACCTGGGTCATCTGCCTCTTCTCCGGCATCCCATACTGTCATGCCAGTTTCTGCCCACAAAAACGGCTCTCTGGGAGCCACCGATCTACCATAAGCAATTTCAAACGGAATGGTATGCTCCAGATAAGCAATGCCCACCCTGCCATAGCACTCTGGCGACAAAAAGTCTTCTGCCATTGCGTTTCCTTCAAGCTGGTAAGGCAGGCTGGCGGCGCCCGCGTCACCGGGGTACCCGGCTGAAGTCATGCGAAAACTTACCAGTTGGTGCGGCGCAATTGCTTTCAGCCGTTTGGTAAGCGAGCCGTAGCACTGCTTCAGCCAGTAGTCCAGAAAATGTCGGTAATCGGCACAGAGTTTTACCCCCCTGCCTCCCTGGCTGTTGAGCTGGGCATCGGTTGGGGTAGTCAGTTCGCCTGCGCCATTCAAGGGCGGCGGTATTCCCCACGCCCTGGCAGCATTGATCAGCGATCCATACTTGTGCATAGTCCACCTGCGCCACACTGGGTCTATTGCAGTGCGAGCCGCAGCATTGCCAAACGAAGGTTCCCAGGCTATCTCATAGGCGAATACCGTATCATTTTCTGCCAGATGAAGGGTATTCACAATACGCTTCATTCCTATCCATGCTGCATTGTCTGCTGCATGGTAATCCAGATTGAGAAATGTATTCAGGCTTGGTCTCAAACTCACATTCGCATATAAACCCATGCTGCGGCATCGGCGCAGTATGTCTAGCAGGTTTTGCGCCCGCACATCATCGGCATATACAAAAATGGAAACAGCATTCATCCCCAGGTTCTTTATGTGGTTTAGATCACGCTGCACAATGTTCGGGTCATACGAAGCCGCGCTCAGCCAGTGCTCAAAAATTGTATCGTGGTTCAACCCTATGCCAGAAGAAGGCATATAGTTCACCCCGTTCACCCGCCATATCTTACCATTGTGCCAAAAATGCCCATTGCGAATAGCAATGTAATTCTCTTTGCCTGGTGGCAGCCATACATGCAGCCCCTGCTGCAAAATGTCATTTTCTCCCTTCTCTCCCCGCAGCTGTGTAATCACATGATAGCCATGCCTGGGCCAGCGGGCGGGCGGCGTCCACTGCTGTTTTACTTCGCCCACTGCATTCGGCGCCAGTTGCAAATGCCATGTTTTCTGCCACACGGTGCTGCCGCGTCTCACCTGAATACGCACGCTGCAGTTTTGCACGCTGTCTGCGAGGTTTATTGCTTTTGCCCCCAGCACAACATTCTGCTTCTCAAATACAGTGAAGTAGTTTGCACCCCCTTCCAGCAAAAACAACCCCCTGCGTATCATTCTGGCCATGCGCGTCACAAGCGCCTGTCCCTGCGGGCTGGCGTAAAACTGCTGGCTGTCGAATGCAATCCAGCCGCGTGTACCTGAATAGGGCTGGCCGGGTGTGTGCAGCATCAAAACCGCTGGCGTTCCACGCCACTGCCCGCTGCCGGCATCATATGCAGTAACCAGAGGAATGGTGCGCTGCACGCGATTCCTGTCAAAACCGCTGCCGCCAGGTCTTGGCTGCGGCGAAAGAAGGCTGTTTTCTGACCCCGCTGCCACAAGTCTCCTCCCCTGCTGCATAAATTTCAAGGGGCCATGCATGGTGAAAAATTTCCAGACAGGAGTAATCAGGTCAAGCGAGGGCAGTGAGGGCGCCATGCCAACTTCTCCAGCCTCAGAAGGAGTGGAGGCGCCAAAGGCTGCCACTTCATAAGAATATCTGCCTGGCCGCGAACCAGTGAACCCGAATGCCTCTCCTACAGAAAAACGAACGGCATTGCCAGGCTCAAAAGAGGTTGAACTTCTGCCAGGAGGGCCATCCCAGTAATGAAATTCAGACGGCGACAGCACTATGCGCCGCCAGTGCGTGGTAAGAACAACCGTTGCTATCCAGCGTGATCCATCTTTCTCATCCCACTCAACCGCGAGTGAATGGGTATTTTTTCCACCTCGGGCAGAAAAAACGGTGAGCGTACGACCGCCGGCAAAAGGGTTCTGCAACGGCGGAGATATGTAGGTATCCCAGCCATCCAGGCTGCTGATCTGCACATGCAGGGCTGAGGCGCTCCTGCCTGCCGCATGAGCCGAAACCAGCGTATACACAGTGCTTGTTTGCACCTGATTGCTCGAACGCTGCCATCCCTGCAAACTGGCACCGCCTTCAAAAGAGGCATCTATGTGTGCGGGAGGCAGCAGGGCCTGTGCCTGCTGAAGCTGAAGCAGTGTCTCCCAATTTCCATTCACTCCCCGCTGCAGCGGCTTGCTGCCTACTGGCCCCCCCATTGCCAGCAGGGCGCCACCCCTGCTTAGGTAGCTGTGCAGGGCGCTGAAAAGCGGTACAGGCAGCCGTTCTGCCTGCGGCAGAACAAACAACGCGCACTGGCCGCGCAGAAGTGCAGCAGCACGCGAAACATCAGCCTCCTGCACTGTGTATCCCGCTTTCATCAATGCAGAAACGGCAGCATGGGCAATAGCAGTCTCCTTTGCAGATATGCCCCCATCTGAAAGCACAACAGCACGAGGCGGCATCGCGAATGCACAAACCGGAAACAACAGAAACAGCAGAAAAAAGGTAGAACGCATCAACAACTCCCCGCAAACAGTAATTGCTGCATCTTTACACGTTCACTCGCTGGTTTCCTTCATAACCAAAACCAAGAAACATCTTATGCGTATCTGTTTTGAAAAAATAGTTCAACCGGCTGGCTAAAACGCTTTTTTAACCGCAAGTACTACATATAGACCATCAGAAAAGGAGACTGCATGAAACTGAATTTTTTGAAGCCGACAACACTTTTCGCTTTGCTTTCTTTTGCACCCGGCTGCATGCAGCACAGCAGCAAACCAGAGCCGGATTTGTTTGTTGCCTGCATAGATATTTCAGGTTCTACTATTCCCATGCGTGGTGCGCAGCTCAGTCAGCTGGATACAATTGCCAACTGGGCAACTATCAGCGGTGCGCCTCTGGAATTATGGACTTTCGACAAAAAACCGCTGCAGGTATGGGGGCCGCGAGTGCCTGTGGGCAGCGCCAGCATTGCTGCCATCAAGGCGAAAACGCTCTCCACTGCAGGAAAGGTGCATCACATTACCCGTCCGGCTCTGCTCTTGAGTACTCTGCTCAACGACCCTGGTTTCAAGCGATCGCACCGGCCAATTATTGTGCTGCTTACTGATGGAGATTCAGAGGTGCCTTCAGACAGCAAACTGTTTCTGCACTCTGCCGCAGCGCTCGCGGCAACGCGTCATCTGCAATTTGCCATACTTGATATTTCTGCCCAAAACCGCTCAACCTGGCAGAAGGCTTTTTCTGCATGCCCAGCAAGCCATTTTCATGAGGCTGGCATTACCGAGGCAGAGGCAGAGCTTGCCAGCCTTTTGCATTAAGTAAGGAGAATAAACATTGTCACCAGATAATCAAAACCTGAGTACAAATAATATCAGCCCAATGCAAGCAGACTCTACCGCTTTTGATCGTGCTGTGGTGGTCAGCAGCAATGCAGCTGAAACGTCGCAAAACAGAGGCAGCAGCCTGCAAAAAAAGCAGGAAGCCGCTGCTTCAGATACCCAGAGCACCAGTGAAGCAATGGAGCGGTTTTACCGAAGAAATCCCTCTTTGCCTTATGCGCCTGCCAGTGCATCACCAAATGTACGCAACTCCGGCGGGCAAACTTACTATTATAACCACCCCATTCCACTCAACCTGAAACTGAACTATACAGAACTGATTGAACTGCTCAAAAAGAGGCGGCCAGATATTGCTGCTGCCATTCAGGATGGCATCGACCGTATTGAAAACGCACGAACTACGCTCGCACAGGTGCAGCAGGAAGTTGAACAGTCTCAGCAGCAGCACAATGAAGACGCACGATTGGCAAACAGAAAAATTGATGAGGAAATAGAACACTTTCAGCAGAAGCTTGATACAATTGAACAGCAGCAGAACAAAATTATTATCGACATGCGTGATGATTTTTACAATCTGCGTGCTAAACTGGCTGAATACAGAAGCCTGCTTGGTGAAGAGGCAGAGCATATCTACTTCAAAGACCGCCCAGACCTGTTTCCAGAGCCTGCACTGCCGGCTCCAACCCAGCAAACGCCTGGTACCTCGCTCATACCTGCCAGCAATACTGCAATACATAAAAACATGGGCAGCGCCATAGCGTCGGTCAGCCGTGCCTGGGGTAACTTGTACCACACTCTTTCCAGTTCCCGCGCTCAAAATCAGCCGGCTAATCAAACAGAGCCGCCTGTCTATAAACCTGTCAAAGTAGACTACCCTCTGGAGGAAGCCAGAGAGCAGGTTCGCTCTCTGCAGGCTATTGCTGCTTGTGAGGGTCTGCCCTCGCACAGCAAAACAAGCCTCTCATGGTCAGAAAAATTCATGGTGTTTCTGGCGCTTCTTGCCTGTGGCAGTATTTTTGGTTTCAGCATCGGCATTATTACCGGCGTCATCGATCCGCAAATCATTGCACTGCGCCCTATGCTTGAGGCCGCTCCTCTCTCGGCAGCACTGGCTCTGGGCATCGGCTTGTTCTGGGTACTGGGTGAAGCCGTTCAACGCTGGGCAGAGCATGCCTCTGAAAATTACCATACAGCAAACCTTGCCTCAATACGCAGCGACCCAAAACGCATGGGAGAATGCACAAAAAAAACTTTTACAGTCCATATTGTGCTGCTTGCATCTGTAACATGTCTGTTTGTTCTCATTGAGGCTGCTGTAGAGTGGAACGGCATTGTGCACTATTTCAATCAGCACATGCTCAACCAAATGCTGGCCACAGGGCAAGTTCATCAGGTATCTGCCGGCCTCAGTACTGGGGCAATGCTGGGCATGTCGCTGATGGCTAGCGTGCCTTTTCTGGTGATGCACATGGTAGAAGGATGGACTCTTGCATACGGCCAGACTATTCAAAACCACCTGATCAATCTGCAGGAAAACGACATGCATGCCAGGTCGGAGGAGATACACAAGAAACGTCTTGAAGAAGCAAGGGCGCAGCGCGAGAAGTGGGAAATGTCTCAAAATGATAGTACTGCTGTTGAACATGTGCAATCTCAACTGGAAACAGCACAAATCACTGGCAGTATCAATCTGCACACAAACGAACAATCGCAAACTGCCTCTGATGATGCTTCGCCGCCTGCCTATCATAACAGCAGCACCCCATTACTCATGTCAGACTACAGTTCGAATCCAGTCATCGATGCGATAGTACCGCCGGGAGATGAGGCAGCGGACGATTCACTGCCTAGTTCACAGCCGGCATCTGATACTGCAGACACTGCATCGCTGACTGATGCAAAACCTTCTACCGAATTGCAAATTCGCTCACACATTTCATCACTGCAAGAGAAGGTGCAGGGCAAGTACCAGGCACTGCAGGAACAGAGAGAATACTCAAAAGTAAGAACAGCACATTACTACAATCGCATACGTCAGTTGGAAGAAGAGAGAAGACTGGAGCATTCTATCATTCAGCAGGAGGGACGCCAGCGAATAGATGATGCGTACCGCAATATGGAAGGTGCTGCCGTAGAGTTTGACGCGCTAATCAAACAGAAGAGAAAAGATATTCTGCGCACTCTGCATGGAGGCATTTTGTCTCGCCTGCGCAAATGGCTGTATGACCACAGTCTTACCGAGTAACGGGCGTATCGCACAAAAATAAACGCAGGTTTTTGAGGGCCCAAGCAATGTTTGCAGACTGCATATCCCTTTTTGCAGCTATATTGCTCATGGCCCTCACTTCGCAAACCTCTACAGCAAACCACGAAGCGGCATGGGCAACAGCCGCACCTTCCATAGTTTCAAAATGCGCTTGAAACAGTTCACGCCGCATTCTGCCTGTCATCTCTGTGCCAGTGCAGCTGTTTACCGTGCAGCCTCGCAGAGCGGGCAGGTACCCGCCTGCAGGCAGTGCTGACCAGCAGCACTTCGACTTCATTACAAACTCGCTGCATGCCGCACTGCCAAAAGGCGTATTCATCAGAGGCAGAAAACCGGGTGTATCAGGCAGTTCCATTCCAATATCGCCAAAAACCTCGCTCTCTGCAACAGCCAGATCGCCTATTTGCAGGCCGGTACTTTCATAGGCGCCAGCAATGCCAATGTTCAAAACCAGTTTCGGCTGTACCTCCTGCAGTACTGCTGGCAGCGAGGCATATACCGCCGGTGCCGATACGCCGGTGAGCATCGAATAGCACTGCAGCCCCTGGAGCGCAAAAGCTCCCAAACGCGCCTCACTCACATCGGGCCAAAAAGCGCTCAATTCGGGCATGGTTGCAGCACACAGAAGCAGGTCTGTCCCCTTCTTACTCATCCTTGCACCACTGCCTGTACTCCTGCCACAATCGCGCGCTGTCGGGGTGGCCGCAAAACTGCCTACTGTCAGGCGGATTCATCAGGCCGTGTACCTGGTAACAAAGCATGGTATCTACGTACGGCGCAATAGCCTTTAGCTGCGAAGCAATTCTTGCCATATCAGCCGGAACAAGCGCACTGGCGTACGCCTTGCCTTCAAAATCAAATATTTCTGTGTCAGCCCACAGTGCAGGCGAAGCACCTGTTTTCTGCGCTCTGTCATGCAAACGGCGCAGCCGTGCATAAATGGCATCCAGTTCATCTACCCTGCTTTTTTGCACCCCAACCTCGTCCTGGTAGGCAATGTAATCTATGCCCGCAGCGCCAAGTTCATTAAGCTGCACAGCGTACGCATCATCTTCTGTTACCTTGCGTGTTCCATAGGGAGCAATCAGTATACTGCGCGCTGCATCCAGCTGCTTCAGCCAGGGCGTTATGCTTGTAAGAAAACGCATCATACCAACGCTGAAATGACCGTTTATCTCCGCTTCATTAGGCACGTACCACCCATAAAAAGAAGAGTAGCCGGCATACTGCTCATAAAGCTCTGCCGCCAGCTGCTTATGCCATTCAAGGTAATCATCTGCCTCGCTGGTCTCTTCTGTGGTATGCCCGTAAAACCCGCAGCTTACAAATACTTTTAATCCGCTTTCAACTGCCCCCTCCAGCACGGCAGCTATGGGGTTGGCGCAAGCAAGCGTTCTTTGGCTGAGGCGGCGGGAGGGGTAAAAAGCCAGGTTGTCTAGTGCAGAAGACATAATAACAACGTATTTGCACCCAAGCTGTGCAATTTCCCCGATCTTGCCCCTCCACTGTGCTGCGCTAAAGTGCGCAGTAATCTCGTTCCAGTAATCTCCGTCATGCGGGTTTTGATGCTGAAAATCCATCCAGGTGCCCTGCAGTCTCGGTTCAGCTGCCATCTCCGCTCCTTTCATACAATTACATAAACTGCAGTAAAAGTCAGTTAGCGCTGCCAGTATTAAAGCGGTTCATGGCCATTTCAAACCCTTCAGATACCGCACATGCCACGGCATCTGCCGCCTGTTTCACAGCTTCCTCTATGAGAGGCAGTTCTTCTTTTGCAAAGCGCGAAAGCACATAGTCCACCTGCTGGCCAGGCTTTGGGGCGCCTATGCCAATGCGAATGCGCGGCACTTCCTGTGTATCCAGACGCAGCAGAATATTCGCCAGGCCGTTCTGTCCGCCAGCGCTGCCCTTCATGCGCAGCCGCAGTTTGCCTGCAGGCAAATTCAGGTCATCCAAAATCACTATGATCTGCGAGGGGGTTACGCGATAGTAGCGGCACATTGCCGCCACAGCATCGCCCGAAAGGTTCATGTAAGTCATTGGTCTAGCCAGCAGTACGCGTGCCTGCTCAATGCGGCCCTCGCCATACACTGCCTGAAACTGTCTTCGGCTTACCGCTATGCCATGCCTGTGCGAAAGCTCATCAATCACAGCAAAGCCAACATTGTGCCTGGTGCCTGTATATCCCGAACCAGGGTTGCCCAGGCCAACAATCAGGTGAAATGAATTCTCCACTTTACTTTGCCGCCAGCGTGGCAGTATGCAATACGCCCTCCATCTGCCTGCGTATCACCTCGCGCAGCGTGTTGAGAGGCAGATATTCACCAATCAGGTTCTCCCGGTAATACCAATGCTGCCAGCCATTGCAAGAAGGCTTGCCCAGGCACTGCGCCCCTACCTTGTGAATAGAGCCGCGCAGATTGCCGCAAACCACAGTGCCGTCTTCCTGCACAACGGCTTCCAGCTCGGTATGCCCCAATTGCAGCCTGGCACCAGGCTTCAGCAAACCATGTTCCAGAAGCAAGCCAAAGGGTATGCGCAGCTGAGGCGCATCCAGCGGTGGAGGCGTAAACTCATCTGGCACTACTGGCATTTCTACTCTGGCAATTCGACGCTTTGCCAGGTCAACATACTCATTTTCACGCTCAATCCCCACCCACTTTCTGCGCATCCTCTCGGCTACCGCCCCAGTGGTGCCTGTGCCGAAAAATGGGTCGAGCACCACGTCCCCCGGATTGGTACATCCTCTCAAAATTCGATACAGCAGCGCTTCGGGCTTTTGCGTAGCATGCGCCTTGCGTCCCTCGGTGTCTTTCAAACGCTCCTCTCCGGTACAAAGAGGGAAATGCCAGTCGCTGCGCATTTGCAGGTCTTCATTGGCGGCTTTCAGCGCCTTGTAGTGAAAAGTGTACCGGCTTTGCCGTTCACTTTTTTTCGCCCAGATCATGGTTTCATGGGCATTGCAAAAACGGGTGCCGCGCATATTGGGCATGGGGTTCGATTTGATCCACACCACGTCGTTCAGAATCCAGAAACCCAGGTCTTGCAGTATAGAACCGATACGAAAAATACAGTGGTACGAACCAATGACCCACAGAGTGCCGGTATCTTTCAGCACATGCCGACAGCCCTGCAGCCATTCTCTGGTAAAACGATCGTACTCGGCAAAACTGCCGAATCTGTCCCAGTTATCCTGCACGCCTTCTACATGAGTGAGGTTGGGGCGCCAAAGGTCTGAACGCAGCTGCAGGTTGTAGGGAGGGTCTGCAAAAATGAGGTCAACAGAACGGGCCGGAAGAGTAGGCAGTATCTCCCGGCAGTCACCCTGTAAAACCTGATTGAATTGAAAAGTATTGTTTTTGGTTCTTCGAGTCATGAACAATGATTCGATTCAAGCGATTCAGTTTCCTGCCTGCTTCCTATTTTCATCTAAAAATTCTGCCGCTTTGCAACAATAACTAAAGGAAATGGAACACAGGCAGTGCAGAAACATAGTATACAAAGAGTATGCAATACAGGCAGGCGAGTTATGCCAATGGCAGAAATGGTACTGCAAAATGAAATATTTCGGGGTATTTTGCCATAATTGGTTAATGAAAACGCTTTACGAACAGGCAGGATAGAATTCTGGTAGCTCTACGAAAATCAGTTCCATCCGGCAAAGTGCCCGTGCGCAGCAGAAAAGCCAAAAGTAATCGAATACATACTCTGGTTGCAGTGCTCTGGGTAGTCTACACTGCTTTGCTGCTGATCCCTACTTTGTGCAACCTGATTGGCCCCGAACGCTTCTGGTTGGGAGCAGTCAACATGTACCTGCCCCAGTGGGCATGGGGCATTCCTGTGCTGCTGCTTGCACCAGTTACATTTTTCAAAGCGCGCAAACTGCTCTGGGCGCCTGCCTTTGCCCTCTTTTGGGTTGCAGTTCCGCTCATGGGTTTTCAATGGCGCTTCCCTCCCAAACCTACCCCCGGCACTCTGCACATAAGAATCATGACATACAATGTAAAAGGTGGCAGAAGGGATGCAGCAGCCATTGCAGCAGACATCACCCGTTACCATCCTGATATTTTACTCATGCAGGATCAGCAGGGCGTACTGCAGGGAATAGTGGGAAAACTGTTAAAAAGCTGGAATGTAAGGTACGACTATCAGTTTGTTATTGCCTCACACTTCCCCATTCTCAATACAGAACAAATGCCGGGAGATACAAATCCAGACATGCACTGCTGCCTGCGAGCAACACTGATGGCAAACGGTACGCCAGTTACAGTATACGATGTGCATCTGAGATCGCCGCGTGAAGGTCTGCTCAGCTTAAAAACCGGGCACACAGCACACATGCTGCACAATATTGCAGAGAGGCTGCAAGAATCTGCCAGATTAAAAAACTACTTGCTGCACGAACATGGCCCGCTTTTGGTTGCAGGCGACTTCAATTCAACCGATTGGGCATTGGCTCTCAGAAACTGCTTTGCGGCTGGTCTGCATGATGCGTTTCTGCAAGCGGGCAGAGGTTATGGTTATACATATGGCCAGTACACGCCTCTGCATACTCCCTTTATGCGCATAGACCATATACTGACAGGCAGGGGATGGCAGGCAAACTGGCTTACAACGGGCAACGCCTTAGGGTCTGATCACAGACCGGTTATTGCAGATGTAAGCCTGAAAGTACACAAAAAGTCTGCCGGCAAGGGCCGGCAGACTTCATAAAACAACATCCTTCAGAGCAAACTGAACACTCACGCCTGCTCTGGCGCTGACCGCATCTATTTTTTCAACCCGAGGCTTTTGAGTACAAACTTAAGAGAATCCTGTATATGATCATCCCAGTATTCCCAGGTATGCGCCCCCGAATGCTCCTGATACTCATGAGTGTACTTTATCTCAGTAAGGTATGCATGAAAAAAACGATTGGCCTCAATCAGAAAATCTTCCGTGCCGCAGTCTATGCGTATTGACGGGCGATCTTTCTTTTTCAGCCCTTTGGCAAGTGCAAACAGATCATTGTCGCCCCCCACATAGTTGTCACCCAGTATCAGACGCATTTCTTTCACCCAGTCTGACACTTCATCCCGCAGGGTTTCAAACTGGGTATGTGCATATGTCAGAGCACCTGAATGGCTCACACCCGCACAAAACAGATCGGGAAACTTCAGCGCCAGCTTCAAAGAACCATATCCTCCCATAGAAAGGCCAGTCAAACACCTTCCGCTGCGTTCTGCCTTCGTAGGAAAAATCATATCTATATAGTTCACCAGATCGCGCACAATCGCGGTTTCCCACGCCGGACCGTGTACAGCATCTGTGTACCAGCCCCTTCCTGTATCAGGCATCACTACAATCAATGGCAAACCACTTACATATCGTTCAATAGAAGTGCGTCTGCACCAGATGGTGTGATCATCGCTTTGGCCGTGCAGCAGGTACAAAACCGGAAAAGGCCCCTTCACATCTCCCTCTGGCAGCAGAATGCTCGCTGCCGTATGTTTCTGCAGAGCAGAGCTGTAGTACTTCAGTTCGCAAAATGCCACGTTAGTCTCCCTTATTCGCCTTCTTTACCTGTTTGAAACTCAAGCGATGCCGAGTTCATGCAAAAACGCTCTCCTGTTGGGTTCGGCCCATCGTCAAACAGATGCCCCAAATGCCCGCCGCAGCGCGCGCACCGTACCTCAACTCGCACCATTCCATGGCTCCTGTCTTCCAGCAGAGCAAGTTTACTACGGTCTATGGCTTCCCAAAAACTGGGCCATCCAGAACCAGAGTCGTATTTTTCTGCAGAACGAAACAATTCCGCACCGCACCCTGCACAGCAATAGGTGCCATCTTCATGTTTGTTCCAGTACTCATTTTGAAAAGCAGGTTCAGTGCCCTGCTCTCTTAGTACGCGGTATTGCTGGGGGGTAAGTTTTTTACGCCACTCTTCTTCGGTAAGATGGAACTCTTTCATGCTCATAGCTGTTTTTACTCCTGTAGGCTGTTTTGAATGTATACCAAAAGCGCCCCAATTTCTTAACGATGCAACATATCTTACAGGTTCCCTGTAAAAAAAAGCACAGTTTCGCGAATATTGAGAACAAAAAAAACAAACCTGGCGTCTAACGGAGTAACACCGCATTATAGAGATGCGGAAATTTCATGGTAAAACGCTCGATTACTATGGAATACATACATATGACCATAAGAACATGCCTCAGATGATATGAGTGGAAAGGAGGCTCAAGTGGAAGATAGAAAGTACGAATCAGGAATGTGCTTCACTCAAGAGGAAGCATTTGGTCTGCTTGACATCGTAATGACGAGCAGTGGAGAGTTGACGCCCGAGCAGCGCAACGCTGTACTCAAACTCAGCGAATTTTGCAGACAATGCCTGCGGGAAAGACCAGAAGCTGCATCCAGCTCACAATCGGTGTGCGCAGCATGATTGGCTGACGCACAGACAACGCTATTCTATTTACTTATCTCTCTCGAAAACGCCGCAGGCTTGCAGCCTGCGGCGTTTTACATACAACCACTTTTCTGCACGCCTCACCTGGTAGCAAAAACACGCTGCACTCTTTCATACTCTTTGCGTAAATAAACATTTCGTAACAATGCACCAACCCAAACTGTATAATTAGGCAGGGGGAACGCCTTATGCAGCGCTATGCCTTTACGCTAATTGAACTGCTCACAGTAATCGCCATCATAGCAGTACTGGCTGCAATACTTTTTCCTGCCTTTGCACAGGCAAGAGAAAATGCCAGGCAGGCAGTATGCCTCAGCAACATGCACCAGATCGGCATGGCAGCACTCATCTATTTGCAAGATTATGATATGCGCTGGTTTGGGGCACAGGCGGTAGAATACCTCGGCCCAGGTTATTCACCGGTTAAACCCTGGATTGGTTACGATAACAACAACATCGGCTATCCTGGAGACATGACAAAACCGGCGGAACACCCCATCCACCCGGGAATGCTCGACCCATACCTCAAAACACTTGCTGTAGAACGATGCCCCGATCTTCCTGCAGGCTGGCAAATGGCTCTGGCTCTCAACTTCTTCAACCCGGCATCGCCATCCAGCTACTACAGCGTAAACCCAAGAGCGGCAGGCAATGAATTTGGCCCCTCTGCATACCAGATTCACATAGACCCCGCAACTGGCCTGGAAACAGATATTGGTGCCCCAGATGCCATGATAGAAGAACCCGCACAAACCCTGCTGCTCTGGGAACACCAGAACCCACAACCAAAATGCAACTTTTTACAGTCACCTAACTGGCTTGCCACACCTCCAAACGGAGAGTACCGCACTCATTTTCATTTGCTGCATCGCAATGGGTCAAGCACCCTTTGGGTAGACGGGCACGTAAAACATGTAGTTTACGATACCTTGCAGCGGCCCTGGTTCTCATGCATCAAATCTATTTACCCCGGTTACACGCAATAGCATTTCAACCCAGTGCGCGAATTATAATACAGCAGGCTTTTTACGCATTCAAAACAGTTCGGGGAGAGCGTTTGCTCTCCCCGAAAAAGTAAACAGTCAGCAGGTTTCTATTTACCGGCTATCTGCACCTGCACAGTTCGCGGCCGAACCGACTCTGCTTTGGGCAGATGCAGTTCCAGTATGCCATTGTGGTAGTGTGCGCTCACTGCCTCCGAATTGATCTCGAAGGGCAGGTTGTAATTCAGCGTAAAGCTGCCCTGCCGGGCAGACCACCAGCTCTGGCGGTGCTGTACCGCGCCTTCTTTCTGATACAGGGGCTTACGCTCCCCTTTGATCAACAGAGTGTCGGCTGTAGCCTCTACCTGAATGTCATCCGGTTCAACTCCTGGCACTGGCAGCAGAAAGACAAGTTCATTCTCTGTTTCAAACACATCAGGAGAGATTTCAATATCGGTGCCGGTATTCAAAATTCTGGCCACCGGTGTGTAACCTATTACCCCTGCGAACAGGTCATCCATCTGTCTGCGCACAGTTTCAAATTCATTCCAGCTATTTCGGCGAGTCATCGGTTCTGAATGCCGAAGAATGGTGGGTACATGGTTGCTGTTCATGGTAATCCTCCAGTAATTTTTGTATGGTCGTCTTAGCTAATGCACTTTGCACAATATAACTTTAGTGCATTACAGTCATATCTACGTATGTTATTATACTCATTGTTCCAGCAATATGGGTTTTTTGAATTTTTTTTACACCTCTTTCAACCCAGTTCCTAATCTGATGAAAAAACACCAAACGAACACACAATAGCCAGTGGAATACGCCCCCATTTCTTTACACAAAATTAATCTTCTCTTAACACAGGCTTAACCCTGTAAGCTACACAATATTCTTGTATTGAGCAATAAGGTTTTTACAACACTCTTAACAAAGGAGCACCAAACAATGCTCGCTGGAAATCGGCGCAAACAAAACAGTGCTTTTACCCTCATCGAACTGTTGGTGGTTATCGCCATCATCGCAATTCTTGCTGCGATTCTCTTCCCAGTTTTTGCTCAGGCTCGTGAACAGGCAAGGCGCGCATCCTGCCTCAGCAACCTCAAACAGCTCGGGCTGTCGGTTATGATGTATGTGCAGGATTATGACGAAACTTTTCCGACCATTTGGAACGGAGCAGCAGGACAGTGCAGCACAGCTGAATATGCCCAGCTCTATCCCTACTACAAAGACATCCAGATTCTCCAGTGCCCAAGCGGCGGCGATACTCAGGGTGACAGCTACCCAACCTGTCTCGTAACTGAAGGCAAAATGCCTCCCGAACCGGCCAACTTCCACACAAATTACGGCTACAACTGGGGTCCGCTCATCTATGCCGGCGGCGGGCTGCATGGCCCGCAGGTCACTGCGCCAGACGGAACAGAGTACCAGGGCGGCGTATCTGATGCAGGCATCGTCTCTCCGGCAGACACCTTTGTCTACAGCGACTCTTACGATACCTACAGACCTACCATGGGCATGGACTGGGTACTCGACTCATACAAGGGTGGGCATAGCAACGGATCTGTGCGGCATGGCGGAAAGTGGAACGTAGCTTTCGCCGACGGGCATGCAAAAGCAGTCATCTTCAAATTTGGAAACACTGCAAGCGGCCACCGCTATGGCATGCCAAGCAACTCTGCCTTCTGGCCAGATTACTGCGCAGACCCAAATGCGATAATCAACCTCACTCCTTCTTATGGTCTGGCCCCCACTCCCTGCGGACAAATTGGCGCGCTGGTAAATCAGGCTGTTACATGGTGGCCCAACTAATGAACGCGAACAGACTGACCAGGCGCGTCATTCTGACTGCAGTCTTGCTGTGCACAGCGTTTCCTTTTAGCGGGTGCAGCAATTCATCAGACAGCCAGAACAACCCGCCGGCTGCTGCAAAGCCGGGAGCACCCTCTCTCGATAACCCTGTACCCCCTGCCGGAACAGGAACCAAGAAGTAGTTAGGCAAATCACTACTCAGAGCCGCATCCTCTATACAGGATGCGGCTTTTTTTCTATTGCACACCTGCTAAAGTTAACATGCATTGCATCCGAAAATAGTCCCGATACCATACCAGCATAACAGATTGCCGGTATAAAACTTTCTGGCAAGGATACCAATCATGGCAACAGTAAATCAGGAAGCAGTAGTGCAGGAGGAACAAATCGTTGCATTTCATCTTTCTGATGAATGCTACGGCATAGACATAGCAGTGATTCAGGAAATCATACGCAGGCAGACAGTCACTCAGGTGCCGCGCACCCCGGAAGACATTGAAGGAATCATAAACCTCAGGGGGCGCATTGTGCCTATACTCAATCTTAGAAGCCGGCTTGGTCTGCCCGCTACAGACTACTCTACAAAAAGCAGGGTGATTGTGGTTGCCCTCGAAGAATACACGGTGGGGCTGGAAGTAGACAGTGTGATTGGGGTACTGCGACTGCCAGAAAACACTATTGAAAAACCATCCAAACTCATCGACTCGATAGATGCCGACTGCGTGCGAGGAGTTGGCAAGCACAACGACCAGCTGATCATTCTATTGAATCTGCATCATGTACTAAGACAGGAAGATGCGCTGGCTGCCTGAATTATATTCCACATCGAGAGGAGAGAACAATGTCTGAGGATATGGCGCAATTTTTGGGGGTTTTTCTCCAGGAAGCATCCGAACAAATGGAGCTGCTGGAAAGAGACATTTTAAGGCTGGAGCAGGAGGCTTCACCCGAACTGCTGCAGGGAATTTTTCGTGCCGCTCATACGCTCAAAGGCTCCTCACGCGCCATGGGGCTGACTTCCATGGGAGAGCTAACCCATGCCATGGAAGACCTGTTTGACGAGTTGCGCAACAGCCGTCTCACTGTCAGCACTCCTCTCATAGATGCATTGTTTGCCGGCTTGGATGCACTCAAGCTGATGATGGAGCAAGTCGCCTCTACAGCTTCCACCGACCTAGATACCACCGCGCTGGTTACACGCCTGCGAGCAATACCAGCTGGCCAGGCATCCCCTGCCCCCGCGGCTTCAGGCAAAAAAAAGGCGCCGCCAAAAGAAAAAAAGCAGCACAGTGCTGAATGGAAAGTAGCCCTGTCGCCCGAACAGCAAAACGCAATGCGAGATGCACAGGCAACAGGCTGCAGCATTTACGGTCTCAAAATTTCTGTAGCAGCAGATAGTGCAATGAAAGGCGTGCGGGCACTGATGGCACTGCAGGCGCTTGAGAAAACTGCGTCGCTGCTTGCTGTTTCTCCAGATGAAGACGCCCTCGAAAACGAACAGTTTGAACATTGCTTCGAGGCGGTTGTGGCTACGCATCAGTCTGATGCAGCATTGAAGCAGGCAATAGAATCGCTGTCAGAACTTACGCTTACCCAATGCCAGCCGTGGGAAGATACCGATTCGGCAGACCGATCTGCCCTCCATATTACGCTGAGCGAAACCGGATACGTTGCCTACCGTGAAGCGGTTGCCAATAATCTCCGCGTGTTTGGAATCAAAATTGAAGTCGCACGCGATTGTGTTATGAAATCAGTGCGTGCGCTCATGACCCTGCAGGCACTGGAGAATGCTGGTTCCATCCTGGCAGTCTTCCCAGATGAAGATGCTCTTGAAAATGAGCAGTTTGATCTGCAGTTTGAAGTCATTGTGGCTTCACAAAACGAACAAATTCTGCAGCAAACCATGCAAAAGCTCAACGAAATACGCATGGTCACTATTGTACCCTGGCTCGAAGAGAGAGACGCGCAGCATCCAAGCAGCGGGCAAATGGTTCAAACCGAAACAAAAAGCGCTGAAACCGTTCAGGCTCCTCAGACAACGGCCGCAACACAGGCGGGAGCAGCTGCAAGAAAAAACGTTGCCCAGCCTCAAACTGTGCGCGTAGATGTTACCCGGCTCGATAACCTGCTGAACCTCATTGGCGAACTCGTCATCGACCGCACGCGCATAGCACAGCTCTGCACCCAGATTTCACTGGTAGCGGGAAACCTGCCTGCCATGGAACACCTTACAGAGGCAGCAGCACATGTCGGGCGCATTTCAGATCAGCTGCAAGATGAAATCATGAAAGCGCGCATGCTGCCCATAGACAGCGTATTCAACCGCTTCCCGCGAATGATACGAGACCTGGCGCAAAAAATGAACAAGGAAATCAACTTCGTAATGGAGGGTGGAGACACAGAACTAGACCGGTCTGTGATTGAAGTTGTAGGAGACCCACTCATTCATATGCTCAGAAACAGCGTAGACCACGGGGTTGAAATGCCTGAAGAAAGAGACAAGGCAGGCAAGCCGCGCATAGGCAGCGTATGGTTGAGAGCAAGGCACCAGGAAAACCATATTGTTATTGAAGTGCAAGATGACGGCAAGGGAATAGACCCCGACAAACTGCGTGAAAACGCTGTTAAAAAAGGCATCATGACAAAAGAAGCTGCCGCACGGCTCACAGACAAGGAAGCCATCAACCTGATTTTTGCCTCAGGTTTCTCAACAGCAAAAGAAGTCACAGATGTTTCAGGGCGCGGGGTAGGTATGGATATTGTGCGCAGCAACCTGCAAAAGCTGGGCGCCACTGTTGAAATAGAAAGTAAGGTAGGCGAAGGCAGTCTGTTTACAGTACGACTGCCGCTTACGCTCGCAATTATACGCGGCCTGCTTGTCACTGTAAATGCTGTGGTGTTTGCTCTCCCGCTCAACAGCGTGGTGGAAACACTTCTGATTAGCAGAGAATCAATACGCAAGGTCAAACGGCAGCCTACTATTGTTCTGCGCGAACACACGCTGCCTCTGGTGAATATGCATGACCTCTTCCCCATGCATCACAAAGCAGAGGAAATGCAGGCGGTTGTGTATACAGACAGGCAGCCGCAGGAAGAAATCTATGTGGTTGTGGTGGGAACTGGAGACCGGCAGATCGGCCTCGTTGTCGATGCACTGGTGGGAGAACAGGAAGTAGTTATAAAAACACTGGGAAAATTTATTGGCGACATCAGAGGACTATCGGGATGTACCATCATGGGAGATGGACAGATGGCGTTGATAGCAGACATCGAGGGCATTATGACAATGGCCTCTGAAAGGAAAGGACTGGCATATGCCGCCTGACATAAAATCCATACGAATCGACCGAGCCGTTTTCCAGCAGACACTTGAAAAGAAGATGTCTGATCTGCCTCCACTACCTGCTGTAGTGGTCAAAGTAATGGAAACAGTCAACAATCCGGAAACCTCGGCAGAAGAGCTTAACCGTCTCATATCCATGGACCAGGGCCTTTCTTCCAAACTGCTGCGCATTGTAAACTCTGCCTACTATGGTTTTCCAAAGCGCATCAGCACACTCACTCATGCCATTGTGATACTGGGTTACAACACAGTGCGCAATCTGGTACTGGGAGTTTCTGCCTTTGGCGCACTGGGGCAGAAAAGCATGCCCTATGGTCTCAACAGAACAAAATTCTGGGAACACAGCGTCGCCTCGGCAATTGCAGGGCAGATCATTGCCGCAAAAAGGCTGGGAAAACCGCGTTTAGCCCCCGAAGAAGCGTTTACGGCAGGGTTGCTGCACGACTTGGGCACTCTGTTCCTCGACAGCTATTTTCCTGTGCAGTATGCGGTGGCTATGGCATTCGCTGCACGAGAAGGAAAGATGTCAAACCAGGCGGAAACTATGGTGCTTGGCATAGACCATGCCCTGGTTGGCAAAAGAATCGCGGAGTTCTGGAACTTCCCTACTCACCTCACTGCAGGCATTGGCGGACACCATGACCCGGTGCGCCAAACTGACCAGTTTGACATTGCAGCATGTACACATGCAGCAGACTGGCTTGCCTGGAAGGCAGGGTATACAGCATCAGAGCACAGTGTGCCACCCGAACTCATTGCAGAAGTACAGGCATGGCTTAACTGGGATGAAGCAGCGCTGCAAAGCGCTCTGGAACAGCTAGCAGTTAAATTTGCAGAATGCGCCACACTGATCAAAGTTGCACAGGGGGAATAATTCCTCCTGTGCAGACAGCATATGCCATCCGGTAATTTCTTTTCGACACAGCCTTGTATTTTTTGCCAGAGTGCAGGCATAATGCCACCAATAATGGCATGGAGGCCGAGATGGAACATCTGACTGTCAGAATGCGCAGAATGCGCCGAAACCCGCTGCTGCGCGATATGGTAAGCGAAGCCAGAGTAAATCTGGAAAACCTTATTTACCCCATGTTTGTCACAGAAGAAGCAGAAAGCAGGGAAATACCCTCCATGCCTGGCATCTGGCGCTACACCATTCCAGACCTGTGCAGGGCGGTTGAAGAAACAGCCGCCTCGGGTATAAAAGCAGTCATGCTGTTTGGCATTCCTCAGCACAAAGACCCCCTGGGCACACAGGCATATCACCCTGAAGGCATTGTGCCGCGTGCTATCAGGGCGATACGCAAAACCGTTGGCGATTCTATACTCATAGTGCCCGATGTATGCCTCTGCGAATACACTTCTCATGGCCACTGCGGCGTGCTTGAGAATGGCGATGTGCTCAACGACCCTACTCTGGAACTTCTTTCCCGGGCTGCCGTCTGTTATGTTGAGGCAGGGGCAGACATCATAGCGCCCTCAGATATGATGGATGGCAGAGTGGCAGCCATACGCAGGGCGCTGGATGAGGCATCTCGCACTCATATACCAATTCTTGCCTACAGTGCAAAATACGCAAGTGCATTTTACGGGCCGTTTCGTGAGGCGGCAGACAGCGCACCGCAAACAGGAGACCGAAAAAGCTACCAAATGGCTCCCGCCAACCGAAGAGAGGCTTTGAGAGAAATAGAACTCGACATTCAGGAAGGTGCGGATATGGTGATGGTAAAACCGGGCCTCGCTTACCTAGACATCCTTCGTGAAGCGCGAGAATGCTTTGAGGTTCCTCTGGCTGTGTACAACGTATCGGGAGAATACAGCATGGTGAAGGCAGCAGCCGCCAATGGGTGGATTGATGAAGAACGTATTGTAGACGAAATTCTCACCGCCTTTCGCAGGGCAGGTGCAGACATCATTCTCACCTATCATGCGTTGCAGTGGGCAAAACGTCGGGGAAAGCACTGAATTATTATGAGTAGTATGCTTCTCAACAGATACCGGCTTGAGCAGCGCCTCGGTGAGGGCGGCATGGGAATAGTGCATCGCGCTGAAGACGTTTTGCTGCAGCGCACTGTTGCCGTGAAAACCATACAGCCTCATCTTATGCAAAGTGATGAGGCTCGAACCAGATTCCTCAGAGAGGCGCGCTCTCTCGCAGGTCTCACCCATCCAAACATCGTAACTATTCATGATTTGCTGGATGACCCTGAAACAGGCAATATCTGCATAGTCATGGAGCTTTTAGAGGGCGCATCGCTGCGGCAGGCCATGCAGAACAAACAGACACCGCCATTCATTACTGCAGCACTGCAAATGTGCGATGCGCTGCATGCTGCCCACCAGCGCAAAATTCTGCATAGAGACATCAAACCGGAAAATATTTTTGTGTGCAGCTCAGGCACGCTCAAACTGATGGATTTTGGCCTGGCGCGCCTGCTGGCTGGCAGCACACAAACCCACAGCGGCATCATTGCCGGTACCCTGGCCTACATGTCGCCAGAACAGCTGCGTGATGAACCGTTGGATGAACGAAGCGACCTCTATTCGCTTGGCGTTGTGTTTTATGAAATGCTCACCGGTTTATTGCCTTTTGCCTCCGACAATCCTGGGGCAATGCTGGTAAAGCGACTCACCGATACCCCTTCCCCGGTTTTAACCCTGCAGCCGGCGCTTTCTCCAGCTGTTGCACACACAGTAGACAGCCTGCTTGCAATTTCACCTCAAAACCGGCCAGCTTCTGCTGCACAAGTAAGCGCAAACCTGCAGGCACAGCAGTCAGATAACATTCTCCCTCTGCCCCAGCAACAGGCAGCACATTCCAACGCTGTTACTCAAACTCTGCCCAGCCGTTCAGTAAACCGCCTGCCTTTTGCACGAGGTTATCGTGCTACTGCAATTGCGGCAGGCTTGGCATTTATTGCAGCTGGCTGCACGCTTGCATACACCATACTGAACAACAGTTCAAAAAATGCTTCTACAAAAAACATGCAAACTATTGTTCAGATGCATCCTCATAAATCCGTGCCAAAACATCATGAACACCCAAACACCAGAAAAAAACAGTATGCAGCGAAAACTACGGCAAAAAAACCCGCACAGCCAATGCCCCCTGCTGTGGCATCACGTAATATAGAGGTGCAGCTGCAAAAACAAAACAATGAGATTCTAAAGCTGCAGAAGCAGCTTGCCAGTCAAAAACAGCAGCCGGCTGCCAATGTACCTGTTTCTGATGCAATCCTGCCCTCACTGCTCTCCAGTGCGGTACCTGCTCACTCTCACTTTGCAACTGCGCATCAGCCTGCCAGGGTGAAGATTTCCATCAAGGTAAATCAGCCTCAGTTCTTGGCGCTGTATGCCGTCACGCGCAGAGGAGACCGTGCAGACAGGGTGAGGGTAGCGCCTGCCCACATCATCCCTTCGCCAGAAGGCACAGGGAAAGTGCACGTTATTTTGCCGCCCAGATTGAACCATACGCCCTTTTTTATTGTGGCAGCCTCATCGCAGCCTCTGCGGCTGGCGCCCCCTCATCTCCAGCTGCGCGAACCGCAGGAATTACCGGGGAGCGTCAAGCCAAAAGTCATCTTTGGCAGAATTCGCACTCAGTTTCAAACAAGTCTGCCCGGTCAGCATATCATAGTACGCATATACAGAAGAAAAGGAATTCACCCTGTCGTCAACCTTGAAAGCGCACACAGCGCTCATCACATGCACCTGCATAGAGTACAGCCCTAACTTGCCAAATGCAGGTAAATTGCACAGGGAACCAATTACTCAGGAACCTAGTCACACTATCATACTGTTACTGTATCAATAACAGCTACATTACGCTGACCACAGGAGTTCAAACAGATGTCTGGTCTGAAACAGCCCTCGCAATCGCCTATGCCGCCTTCTCACGACCATTTGAGAACCCTGTTGAAACTGGGTCAGATGCTCAATTCTTCTCTCGAACTAAGACAGGTTCTTGATACAACAATCGAACAGGTAATCACTTTTGTCGGTGCAGAAAGGGGCTTTGTACTGCTGGTAGATACAGAAACCGGCAGAGTATGGGGGGAAGCGGTTCACAATCTTGAACGCTCTGCCCTGGAGGCAACACTCAGTTCGGAAAGTGGCGAAAATAGCGCTGAAATCAGCAGAACTATCATCGAATCGGTGCTGCAGTCCAAACAAGCCATCGTCTCGATGAATGCTATGGAAGACCCGCGCTTTGCAGGTAGACAAAGTGTACAGTTTCACAACCTGCGCTCGGTACTCTGCGTGCCCCTTCTGGCACAGGGCAAGCTTCTAGGCATCATCTACCTAGACAACAGACTGAAAACAGGAGTCTTTGATGAACAGGGCCTCTCGCTTCTCAATGCATATGCCAATCAGGCTGCCATCGCCATAGAAAACGCACGCCTCTACCAAAACTTGCAGCGCTCACTGGAAGACCGTTTGCAACTGCAAGATGAACTGCACAGCCAGGAAACCAGACGCCTGGCACTGGAAGAAGCATCAAAACTCAAATCAGACTTCATCGGCATGGTAGCACATGAGCTGCGCAATCCACTCACCACCATTCGCGGGTATATACAGACCATACGTGCAGATGAAGAACATACCCTTCCCGAAGAATCTATACAGGAGTTTTACGAGGCAATTGAAACTGATGCCGACAGACTGCTGGATATGATCAATGAGCTGCTCGACATGTCCCGGCTGGAAGCAGGAAGACCTCTCACGCTGGCT
>DAIDHN010000015.1:0-54971 GCA_027459665.1 Chthonomonadaceae bacterium
AAGTATGTATCCGACGGGTTCATGATCTCCAAAAAGTACGGCAGCGTACACACCAAGTTCTTCGTAGGCTCTTACCAGACCACCACCACTACCGCCGCAGGCGCAGTGCTGAATGCTCCTCTGGTAGGTGCAGCCTTCGGCCCGCGCGCTGCATCCTCTGCCAAGCCGTTTGGGCTTGCTGCACAGGGGCAGGACCTGGCCAACCAGTCGCTGGGTATTCATATTGGCGTACCCATCGCTCATGTGCTGACCCTTGGCCTTACCGCCATCGACTTTGGCACCAGCGCTTCGGCAGCGGCTCCGTTCCAGAACGTAGTAGAATATGGTCTGAACTTCGGTCTGCACAAAATCGGCCCCGTCACCATCACCGGTGAAGTAGCCAAAACCGTAGCGCAGAAGAACATCAGCTCGGGCGCACCCGGTTTATCAAACGATGACGACAACGCCTACACGGTAAATGCTGCAGCCAAGTTTGGCAGTGTGAACGCCAATCTGGGCTACCGCTACATTGACCCGCGTTTTGCGTCTGCAGGCAGCTGGGGGCGTATTGGCAACTGGTATTCTCCTTCCAACGTGCAGGGGCCATATGCCAACGTAGTCTTCAATTTGGGCAGCAAGCTTGCACTCAATTTGGGTGGAACCTACTACAGCGGCGCTCGCAACCGCGTGTACGGCCCGGGGCTTGGCTTCACCACCGGCAGCAGCGTAGCAGATGTAACTGCAGGCGTGACCTACAAGTTCAACAAGAAGATCGACCTGATGGTGAACTATGAGGGCGATATCTACAGCCTGGCAGGCAGCGTATCTGCAAGCGGTACACGTGCCAACCCAGTAGAGCAGTACATTACTCTCGGCACCAACCTGCATCTGGCTGGCAGCACTACGCTTGGCGTAGCCTACCAGCTGATCAGCTTCAACAACGAGCATGGCGGTTTCAGTACCGGCAGCTACAACGCCAACGTGCTTACATCACAGGTTAGCGTACACTTCTAGCCTGCGGCATGTTTGTTGCGCAGGGCCGCTGTGTAAGAAATTACATGGCGGCCCTGTACTATGTCAGGCAGACTTTTTCTCTCATGCTGTCACTTTGACGTGTGGAGGAGTGAGGCGTGATAGTGTAGAATAAAGCAACCATGTATACACCAGATTTACAGACTTTTAAACAGCTTGCCAAAGAAGGCAACCTTATACCAGTAACACGAGAAATACTGGCAGACCGTTTGACCCCGGTTTCTGCTTTTGAACGGCTGACTGCCGGTGGGAACTCGCGCAATTCTTTTCTGCTGGAAAGTGTAGAACGCGGCGAAAGCCTGGGGCGTTATTCTATACTTGGCATAGAGCCTTCGTTTATTCTTCGCACGCGCGGCAGAGATGTGTGGGTTGAGGAAAACGGGGAGGTAAGAACAGAGAAGATACCTGATGGGGAAGACCCTCTCTCTCTGCTGAAACGTGAAATGAGCAAGTACCATTTTGTTTCCCGGGCTGATCTACCTCGTTTTTGCGGTGGGGCGGTGGGTTTTTTTAGTTATGACATAGTGCGGTTTTTTGAAAAACTACCTGATAACCACCCCGATACTCTGCAAACTGATGATGCCTGTTTCTTTTTTACAGACACGCTTGTTATTTTTGACCATGTTCGGCACCGCATGCTGTTTTTATGCAATGCCTATGTAGAGGATAGTGCAGAGAAGGCATATGAGGAAGCAGTGTGCAAGATCGATGCACTGGTTGCAAGGCTTAAGAGCGCCGCCGATGCGGCAATGCAGGAAGGCAGCAGACAGGGCGGCAAGCCGGAAGTAAGACATCTTACCCCCCGTGCAGACTATGAAGCGGCAGTAGAGCGATGCAGGGAATATATACTTGCAGGCGATGCTTTTCAGATAGTGCTTTCGCAGCGGTTTGAGGTGCAGTTTACTGCCCCTGCGTTTGATCTGTATCGCGCATTGCGTGCTGTAAATCCTTCGCCGTACATGTTCTATATGGATATGGGGCAGAAGAAGCTGATAGGCTCTTCGCCGGAGATACTGGTTACAGTAACAAATCAAACTGTGAGGTTGCGCCCTATTGCCGGTTCAGCACCACGCGGGGCTACTGCCGAAGAGGATGAGCGGCTGGAACGCGAACTGCTTGCCAATGAGAAAGAGCGGGCAGAGCACATTATGTTGGTAGATTTGGGCAGAAACGATGTAGGCCGCGTATCTGGTTATGGAACAGTGCGAGTGGATGAACTGATGACAATAGAACGATACTCGCATATTATGCACATTGTAAGCAATGTAACCGGGCAGCTGGATTCTGATAAAGACTGCTATGATGTATTGCGAGCCTCTTTTCCAGCTGGAACCGTTTCGGGCGCGCCCAAGGTGCGAGCAATGGAGATTATTGATGAACTGGAACCGCTGCGGCGGGGTTTTTATGCCGGCGCCCTGGGTTACTTCAGCTACAACGGCGATATGGATATGGCAATTACCATAAGAACTATGATGATAGATGGTCAGACCGCTATATTGCAGAGCGGGGCAGGGCTGGTAGCCGATTCATCGCCTTCACAAGAATATCAGGAATGCCTGAACAAGGCTGGTGCATTGATTGCCGCCATAGAGAAGGCAGAGGCAGGTCTGGACTGAAAGACTGGCTGGATTACATGCGAAAAACCCCAAAGCGTGTTGCTTCGGCAGAAGCATGGGCAGCAGCTGCCAACCCCAGGCCGATCGCCATTCTTGTGTCTGCAGGGTCGAGTATGCCATCGTCCCACAGCCTGGCAGTAGAGTAGTAGGGGCTGCCTTCCTGTTCATAGGTTTGCAAAATAGGTGTGCGCAGAGCCATCTGTTCTTCGGGGGAGAGGCTTTCTCCGCGTGCGGCAAGCTGTTCCATTTTTACACTGAGAAGAACGCTTGCAGCCTGTTCTGCTCCCATCACCGATATTCTGGCGTTGGGCCACATCCAGAGCTGCCTGGGTGAGAAGGCCCGTCCGCACATGCCATAGTTGCCCGCACCAAACGATCCGCCGGTAATTACGGTGAATTTGGGCACAGACGCATTTGCCACTGCCATCACCATTTTTGCCCCATTGCGTGCAATGCCTTCCTGTTCTGCTTTTTTCCCTACCATGAACCCCGTAATATTTTGCAGAAAGACGAGTGGAATATTCCTGCTGCAGCAGAGTTCTATAAAATGGGTGCCCTTGAGAGCGCTTTCAGAAAATAGCACTCCATTGTTAGCAATAATGCCAACTGGATAACCCATCCAGTGAGCAAAACCGCAAAGCAGGGTATTGGCATAGCGCGGTTTAAATTCTTGAAAAATGCTGCCGTCTACCAGTCGCAGTATAATTTCTCTCATATCGAATGGCGTACTGAGGTTTTCGGGCAGAATGCCATAGATTTCGTGTGCTGGGTAAAGCGGTTCAGTTGACTGAATTTTTCCCGGTGAAATATTATCGGACACTTTTAGATATTGGCAAATTTCACGAACCATCTCAAGTGCCTGCTGTTCGTTTTCTGCGTAATAATCTGCTACCCCGCTGAGGCGCGTATGAGTATCGGCTCCACCCAGTTCTTCAGCACTGACTTCTTCGCCAATGGCAGCTTTAACCAGGGGAGGGCCGGCAAGAAAAATGGTGCCGTTGCCTTTTACAATCACAGTTTGTTCAGACATTGCAGGCACGTATGCTCCACCGGCGGTGCAGCTGCCCAGAACGCAGGCAATTTGCGGAATGCCTTTTGCAGACATTTGGGCCTGATTGTAGAAAATGCGCCCGAAATGTTCACGGTCTGGAAACACTTCTGCTTGCAGCGGCAGGAATGCGCCACCAGAATCGACGAGATAGATGCAGGGCAGATAGTTTTCGAGCGCGATTTCCTGTGCGCGCAGATGCTTCTTTACCGTCATAGGATAGTAGGTACCGCCTTTTACAGTAGCATCGTTTGCTATCAGAACGGCGAGATGCCCTGACACCATGCCCATGCCGGTCACAATACCGGCACCGGGTGCAGTATTGTCGTAGAGACCATGTGCTGCAAGCGGGCTGAACTCCAGAAACGGGGAGCCTGGGTCAAGCAGGGCATGAATACGTTCTCTTGGGAGCATTTTTCCTCTTGCCCTGTGCTTTGCTACAGCTTCGTCGCTGCCTCCTGCTATTGTTCGTGCATGGTAGGCACGCAGTTCTTCCAATAGCAGGCAGCAGCGTGCATGGTTTTTTTGAAAAACCGCACTGTTAGTATCTATATGAGAAGTAGTATTCATATGTAAAGCAATCTAGTAGAAGTCTGATTAGATGCTTATTCCCGGCACAGGGAAACGGGGGTCTGTGCATAGTTCGATAACTTCCGCACGTATTTTAGCTATTGCAGCAGGGTCAAAGTGGTATTCTTTACCTTCTTTTTTACAAGCCGTTGCAGTTCGCTCCATCCAATCAGCAATCTGGCGCATCTGTTCTTCTCCAAAGCCTCTGGATGTAACTGCGGGTGTGCCGATACGCAGGCCAGAGGGTGAAAAAGGCTTGCGTGGATCATTGGGAACAGAGTTGAAGTTGGTTTCAAGCCCTGCATCATACAGAGCTTTTGCAAAAGGCTTGCCGGGTATTTTTTTAGATCGCATTACATCTACCAGAATAAGGTGGTTATCTGTGCCGCCTGTTACCAGGTGCCAGCCTTTTGCGATCAGTGCTTCAGACAGCACTTTGGCATTGGCAACGATTTGCTGCGCATAACTTTTAAATTCCTGGGTAGCTGCCTCTGCAAAGCATACTGCCAGTGCTGCGATGGTATTGTTGTGCGGGCCGCCCTGCAGTGTGGGAAAGACGGCCTTGTCTATTCTATCGGGCAGGCTGGTTGCAGGGTCATCTTTCATTGGTCTGTTTTTGCAGAGGATAAAACCTCCACGGGGGCCGCGAATTGCTTTGTGGGAAGTAGATGTGACAACATCGGCATAGGGAACAGGATCAGGATGCACTCCGCCCAGGATGAGACCGTTGATATGTGCGATATCTGCAACCAGGTAGGCATCTACTTCATCGGCGATTTGCCTGAAGCGCTGAAAATCCCATATGCGAGGGTAAGCAGTTCCACCTGCAAAAATAACATTGGGTTTGAATTTCAGGGCGATGCGGCGAATTTCCTCGTAATCGAGCATTCCAGTTTCGGGGTCCATGCCTGTAACCCCCTGCTCCTGGTTGTAACCATAGAAAGCAGTTTGATAGAGAATGCCGCTGAAGTTGACATTCCAGCCATGGGTAAGATGGCCTCCGCTTGGCAAGTGCATACCCAGCACCCTGTCGCCAGGTTTCATAAGTGCGTAGTAGGCAGCCATATTGGCGGGAGACCCGCTGTTGGGCTGTACATTAGCATGATCAGCTCCAAAAAGGCTGCATGCTCTCTGGCGGCAGAGATTTTCTACGGCATCTACAATTTCGTTGCCTTCATAATATCTTTTCCCCGGGTATCCCTCAGAGTACTTGTTGCAAAAAGGGGTAGCCATAGCCTGCATAACAGCAGCAGATGTGTAGTTTTCAGATGGAATGAGGCGTATGTATTGGCTCTGGCGTATTACTTCCCGGCAGGTAAGCAAGTATATTTCCGGGTCTATTTCACGGAGGCGTTCGAAATTGGAAGCGGTAGAGACAAATTCAGAATCGAGTGAAGCTGGCATATCTACGATCGACATTGAAATTCCCTTCTGTACAAATTGAAGAAACAGCACAGTTTTGAGGCAGGATTTGGTATGATTGTACCGTCTTCAGTATGGAAAGTCAATTGCAGCAGGCAGTCTGGCAGGGTGTCATGAGCAGTTTAGGTTCTGCCATGTTAAAGTTTTGCAAATAATTTGAGCCAAGATATTTGCAAAAAGTTTTATGCATCATTTGGCAGGTTTGTTCACGAGCGACAAAATGTACTGATGCCAGGGCAGAATAACAAGATGAGATTTTTTGAAAAGAGCAAGCGCAAAGAGTTTGAGAAGCTGGCGAAACCCTATATGAAGCCTTTGTACCAGGCAGCGCTGCGCATGACCAGACAGCGGGAGTGGGCGGAAGACCTGGTACAGGACACCTTGATACGCGCTTATGAGCGAATGGAGCTTTTTCGAGCGGGAACCAATTTTCGAGCATGGTTGTTTACAATTCTAACCAACAATTATCTGAACGACTGTGAGCGCGGCCGAAGAAGACCGCTTACAACTTCATTTGATGTGATGGGTGCGGATGGAAGTATATGGGAGTTTCCGGCGTCTGAAGAGAACGACCCGGTAGCTGTGTTGATGACGCATGTGCTGGAAGAACAGCTGCAAAATGCGCTTGATGCACTAGCAGATGAATTCAGGCTGGCAGTTTTGCTGGTAGACATGGAAGAGATGAGTTATCAGGAAGCAGCAGATGCGTTGAATGTTCCGATAGGAACCATACGATCACGTGTTTCGAGGGGGCGGTTTCAGATTCGGCAGTATCTTGGAAAACAATCTGAGATAGAAATGCGTTGAGGCAAGGATAGCAGATGGAAGACCGATGTAAAACTGTACAAGAGAACCTTGCAGTATGGCAGGAAGAAGAGCTTCCGCTGGAGATTCGGCAGCAGTGTGATGAGCATATCGCTCAATGTTCACGTTGCCGGCATGCAGCAGAAGTTCAGCGGGAAGTAAGCAAGGCGCTGCGCAGACTGCGGCAGCTTCATTCGGGTATCACTCCTCCCCCCTCTCTGTGGCGCAATGTTTCCAAAGAACTCAAGCGTCGTGAAAGCCACAAACAGAGAATGGTGCAGTGGCAGGCAGCATTTGCAAGCATTTTGGCAGCGTGCCTGATCATTGGCGGGGTATGGGCAAAATTGAATCACTCCAGCGCATTTCCGGCAGAACAGACGCTGCAGAATTATCGGCAGTGGTACAACAGCCAGAGTGAGCCTGTTTATGAGAGCCGCGACCCTGCTGCTGCAGCAAAGTGGCTGTCTGACCATTTACATGCATCTGTGCTGCCGATCGATCTTTCTCTCTCTCAAGCAAAGCTCAATGGTGCGGATGTGGTGCAGGTTGGTGGAGTGAAAATGGGGCGTTTGCTTTATCTTTCTGGCACTGCACATCTGGCCATATATGTGTCACCTGCTCATACTGAATTCCGCTCGTTGAATAAAGTAACTGCAGATGGCAACAAAATGCGAGAAACTTCAGACAAGAACCATTTCACCTTGTTTGCCTGGGCAGCAAATGGAGATGGATATGCTGTTGTTTCTAATGCATACAATGAATGTGAAACTGCTGCAGTAGATGCAGAGCGACAAACAAATCTGCCCTAACTCAATCTGACATGAGAAGGTCAGATCAGTATGCTTTAAGGTATTTCTCCTCTAGTCTGCATACTCTATTATGTAAAACAGAAGCTGTGGTAAACTATGAAACAAGTTACCTAGTCTTCAGCCATGCAGCTGCAGCCTCAGAATGCTCAAGCAATTTCACAGGATTTTCATTGATACTCACCGTTACCCCCAATCCATGCCTAGACAAAACCTGGCAGGTAGACAAGCTTCAGATTGACAAAGTTAACCGCCCTTTGCTCACACATACGCTGGCTGGCGGCAAAGGTGTGAATGTGGCACGTGTTTTGAAGACACTGGGATGCAATGCTGTAGCGGCAGGCATATGCGGCGGAGCGACAGGAAAAATGATTCTGCAAGCACTTTCAAAAGAAGGTATTGCACATGATTTTGTGCGGGCACAGGGTGAAACGCGCACCTGTGCCGCTATTGTGAACACGACAGATTGCACGCAGACAGAGATCAATGAAGCAGGGCCAGTACTCACTCGAAGCGGCGCAGCCAAACTTTTTGCCCTGGTCGATCGTCTGCTTACAGAGAACAACTGCAAGTGGCTAGCATTGTGCGGAAGCCTTCCTCCTGGCGCACCAGATGAGATGTATGCGCTTCTTACTGAGATAGCAAAGTCGCATGGAGTGCAGACTGCGCTTGACAGCAGTGGGACCGCTCTGATACGGGGAGCTGAAGCCTCTCCCTTTTTGTTGAAACCAAATCGTGCCGAGGCAGAATATCTGACAGGCATGGCAATTGGGTGCAGGGATGATGCTGTGCATGCTGCTCAAATTGTACAAGAGAGGTATCATATACCCGCAGTAGTGATTACTTTGGGAGAAGAGGGCGCCGTGTTTGTGTGGAACAACAAGCTGTATGTGGCTTCTTCTCCTGCAATACGGTTTGTAAGCGCTGTTGCCTCGGGGGATAGTTTTCTTGCTGCCCTGCTTTGCACGTGGATGCTGGGTGAGGGGGATGAGAGTGCATGTGAGGCATTGCGCATGGCACTGGGGGCAGGCGCTGCCAATGCAGAATTGGTAGGTGCAGGCTTATGTACCAGAGAAGCCATTGTACAGAAAGCGCGAGAAGTGATGGTGCATTGCAGCACTTTGCAGTCGTATAGCGCTTATAGTGCACAACAGCTTTGAGATGGGGAATGAAAAGATGCTGCTCGGTTTTATAGACAGTCCTGCACAACTCGCAGTCGTTTTTCTGGTACTGCTAGTGATATTTGGGCCAGATAAACTACCCGGAATGATGCGGCAGCTGGGGCGTGGAATACGCGAGTTTAAGCGATACACTGTAGATTTATCCAGTAACTTCAGACTGGATGACCCGGAAGCCGATGTGGAGCGATATAATTCAGAATATCGCCCGGTTTCCTACGACAGTTATGGCAATCCAATACCGGCATCTGCAGTAAAACCCGAATACAATTCGCCTTCTAATGCAGCGCAGCAGGAGTTTGAAAAGAACACCGCGTCTTCAAACTCTCATGTGGGTGATTTTGCCTCGCCTGCCATGCAGGAGCATGGGGTGGAACAAACAGGGCAGGGCACAGAGGCGGCAAAGCTGCCTGCTGTTCGGACAGCAGATCATACTGAACCAAGAACTTGATCGTGATGCCGCAGGCTTTGCGGCAAAAAACGCAGGAAGCTGTGTATAGGAGAGACCTATGGTTACCGTGGCAAACATTGAAAACCCATACATTTGGGTGGCAATAATAGCACTTGTGCTGATTATGTTTGGAGGACAGAAGATACCTGAATTGATGCGCAGCCTGGGGCGTGGAAAGCGCGAATTTGAGCGCGGCCTGCGTGAGGGAGATGTGGCTGACGATGAACTGCGAAAAGAAAAAGAGCGCGAGGCAGAAATTCGGCGGCGGGTAGAGGAAGAGATGCGCCGCGAGCAGGAAAAAAACAAATAATATAACCAAGCAGGGAGATGAATTTATACAATGCATTCTTTTTTGAGCATACTGCACTCTATACTCATCGGTGCAGATGTACTTATCGCCATCTGGCTGATTTACATCATTGCCATACAAGAGAGCAAAAACGATGGATTGCAGGGTCAGATCGGCTCTAAAACCCAGTCTGCATTCAAGGGCAAAGCCGGCAAAGAAGAGAAGCTGAATGAGTGGACACGCAATTCTGCTATTCTCTTTTTTGGAATAGCAATCATTATTGCTCTTCTCGGCAAAAAACTTGGCGGCTGAAATCATTGCATCATAATGATACATCAGTGCCAAAAGGCACACGCTTTTCCAATTTGGCATAGTAGGTTTGCAACGCACAACCGGTGGCACTGCAATGCAGCGTGATCGTATAGAATTAATGCTGTCGCTAGCTGCGGCAGCATTGCTGCTTCTGGCCTGTACAGCAGCGGGTTTTGCCCAATTGAATGTACAGACAACCAATCTGTTCAATGTGAACCGGGCTACTTCTGCAGAAATTGCCTCGCATTTTCACCTGCCGTTTTACACTGCAAAGGCAGTACAGGATATTCGCGCTAAAGAGGGCGGCTTTAGCTCACTTGGTTTTTTTACTGAAGCCCTGCATAAAGCAGCAGGTAAATCGGTATCGACCCCTTTGCACTGGCGCAGGTATGCTGTAGTAAGATCGGCAGGCGGGCAGCAAGTGCAGTGGATGCTGGTGAGTTTGTGGCTGGCGGCATCATTGGTCTTTATACCGCTGCTGGCACGCTATAAACTAAAAATCAATTCAGACCCTTTTATGCTTCCTGCCGCACTGCTGCTGGCTGGCTTAAGCGTGGTTCTGCTGTTTACTCTTCGCAACCCTCTGAAAAGCACTCCTCTCTATTTGCATCAGCTTGCTGGCATCACGGCAGGGGAAATCTGTATGCTGCTGCTGGTTCGCATCAGGTCGAGAGCGTGGCTGTTGCTTAATCCGCTGCGAATAGGGCTTGCAGCCCTGCTGCTTTATGTGGCAGTGTTTATACTGGGCCATGGTCCGGCAGGCGTACACTTGAGCCTGCTAGGTTTTCAGCCAGTAGAAATCACCAAATTGCTTGCGGTGCTGTTTGCCGCCGGTGTAGTGGGCAGCATGGAAGACCCAGGCAATGAAATATATGAGCTGCTGCGCAATTTTCATATATCACGACTGCGTGGAACTGCCGGACGCAGCATGGCGCTGTATTGCGCGCTACTTCTTTGTTTTCTCATCTCACGTGATATGGGGCCGGGCCTTGTTCTTTTTTTGGTGCTGGCAACACAGCTTGCTGTGAGTATGGGTGAAATACGCATTCTTGCCGCGGGTGTGCTGGTGCTTCTGCCTGGAGCATGGATGGCCTACCATTTTCATGCGGGTTTTTTTCCGGTACGAGTAGATATGTGGCTCAGCCCGTTCAAAAACAGCCATCCACAGGGTATGCAGCTGGCTCAGGCGTTTTGGGCAATGTCATCATCTGGGTTTTGGGGGAGCGGGCTTGGTTTAGGATTGAGTCATTTTCTGCCTCGTGCACAGGATGACCTTACTTTTGCTGCGTGGGCAGAACAGACTGGCTGGCCGGGGGTGATGCTTTTGCTGGGACTGATTACCTTGCTGACAGCACGTGGTCTGCGCGCTGCAATTAGAGCCGAATTATGGCAAGACAGAGCCATAGCACTGGGCTTATCGGCCCTGCTGGGAATACAGAGTGTGGTGATTGTTTTTGGCGTAACTGGTTTAACTCCGCTCACTGGCTTATCACTGCCTTTTTTTGCGTACGGCAACAGTGCGCTGCTTTTTGACTTTGCAGCGCTGGCAATGCTGCTTTCTATATCTGCCACCGAACAAAAAACGCCGTTTTTGATCCCAAAGGTGCGAAAAATGACGCTGCTTACAGGTTCGATGATTGCGTCAGCGCTACTGCTTCTGGCAGGTGTAGGCAGGATGCTTCAACTGCAGCTTTTCCAATCATCCCAATTTGCCGTACATGTGGTGAATACGCCAGACAGAGATGGCAAAGTACGTGCGCATGAAAATCCGAGACTGCTCTGGGTAGCAGGCACTATTGTGAGAGGTGCCATTTTAGATCGAAACGGGGCATACCTGGCTGTTTCAAACCCTGCAGAAATGCGCAGTATTCTGCCCGACAAAACCGCATATCGTTATTATCTCAACAAGGGGCGCTACTATCCGCTTGGCAAAGCTGCTTCTGATGTAGTTGGTATGAATAGCAAAATGACCGGCGGGCCGACCGGAGCAGAACTGAAATATGATATTTTGCTGCGAGGCTACAAAACCCTGGCCGACCTGCTGCCTTACTATAGAAATCGTTATATGCCCTGGTATCTGCCGCCTCAGGCAGACAACGTTACGCTTACTCTAGATTCCAATGTGCAAAAGTCTGCATGGCATGCTTTGACAGCAGCATGCATGAAGGCTGGCACGCATAGAGGAGCCATGGTAGTGCTTCAGCCTGCAACAGGGCAGGTTTTGGCCTGGGTATCGCTGCCGGCATGGAGCGTGAATCATTACAATTCCGCAGAGATGACTCAGCTTCAGCACAGCAGCAGACATCCTCTTGTTGATCGTGTAACTCAGGGCCTATATCCACCTGGTTCGACCATGAAAATTGCAACTGCAGCATGCGCTCTGCAGTATCTGCCCAATGCCTTGCAATATGCAGTTGCATGCAATAAAACAAGCGTAGTGAAATGGAATATTGGCGGACAAACCTACAGCAGGCTGATACATGATGATGTGCATGACCCTGCATTTGGCATGCTTACCATGCCCCGTGCTTTTGAAGTCTCATCAAATATTTACTTTTCTCATCTTGCCGTGCAGCTCAATCAGAAGGTTTTTCGCAACTTCCTGATCTCAATGGGATTTGCCCATATACCCGCTGCAGAGGATTTTCGTTCTGATTTGGCTGATATAGGGTACGGACAGGGAAAAATGCTGGCAACCCCATTGGAAATGGCCTCAATTACAGCAGCAGTGGGCGACTTTGGTATTCGCTGGAAACCTTGCCTGCTGCTGAAAGTAGAGGAAGTTTCGCGCCATAAAACGCCTGTCATGCATGCATCCAGTTTGAAGCCAGTTCTGCCGGGGTCTGCATACATTCAGCAAATGATGCGCGGCGTTGTATTGCGCGGCACTGCAGCAGGAATATTCAGCGGGCTGGATTATCCGGTGGCAGGTAAAACAGGCACAGCACAGCTGGCTGCCGGCAAGAAGCCAGATTCGTGGTTTGTGGGTCTTGCTCCATGCAATGGCTCAGACACTGTTCCTGTACAGTACGCTTTTGCATGCGTACTCGAAAATGGCGGATACGGAAGCACAGGAGCTGGGTATGCCTGTTTCAGAATGTTGAAAGACATGCATATGCAAAGTCAGGGAGATTAGAATGGCTTATAAAATGGGGAAAAGGGTTCTTGAGAGCAGCAGCGTGGGTGAGCTGCGGGCCACAGAGTGGAAAACAGGCAATGTACAGATGCTGCGCGAGCATATGCAGGAAGATGGCTATCTTCTGTTGCGAGGTTTGCAGCATAGAGAGAATGTTGAAAGGACACGCGCCTACCTGCTGGAAAAATTGAGAGAAAATGGGCAGCTGAGTGATGAGGCGCCACAGAATGAGGCAGTGCCTGCACATGGAGCGAGAGGCGGGTTTTTGGGTGGCAACAAGGCTGTAACACATTCAAAAGAGTTTCTTGCGCTGGTTGAGTCATCTGAAATAATGGGGTTTTTTGGCAGCTTTCTGCAGGGAGACATACTCACATTTGATTTCAAATGGCTGAGAGTTGTTGTGCCGGGAGATTTCACTGGCGCACATTACGACATTGTGTACATGGGGCAGGGCACAAAAAACCTATACACCTGCTGGATGCCCATAGGAGATGTGACGCTGGATATGGGGCCGCTGGCAATACTATCGGGTTCTCACAGCGCAGCATCTTTTGAACGTCTGCGTGCTACTTACGGGGCTATGGATGTTGATAGAGACAATGTAGAAGGGCATTTCAGCAATGACCCTTTAGAGCTGGTTGAGCGTTTTGGAGGCAAATGGCTTACCACAGAGTTTCATGCAGGGGATGTGCTTATATTCGGCATGTTCACCATGCATGCATCTTTCAACAATGTGAGCGAAAAATTTCGTATTAGCACAGATACTCGTTTTCAACGTGCCGATGAACCCGTAGATCCACGCTGGGTAGGCGAGAACCCGCCGGCACATTATGCCTGGGGCAAAACCCCTGTAGAAAGCATGGAATCTGCACGCAAACGCTGGAAAGTGTAGAAAAGCAGGAATTGAGATAAGGCGGAACGAAAGAAAAAAGAGTTTCAATAACTTAGGTAATCAATAGGAGAAGAGGATGTTACAGGGAATAGAGCGATTGGTTGACCTGTCGGGCACCGTAGCAGCACCTGGAGGCAATGCGGATGAGATAGCAGCAGCAATAGAAAACGCAGATGTTGAGGGCTTGCAAAGAAGCGATGTACATTTTGCAGGAGTGGCGCGTGAGGGGCAGACAGTTCGCCTGGCAAGAACAGTTGGGTTTCCACTGCGCTATTTCGTGGCAAAAATGTTTCATGGCCCATTTCTTATAGTTTCTGATCGCATTGAAACCCTGTTTGACTGGTGTACAGCTCATAAAATAGGCTGGCAGTTTGACCCTTCATACACACGTATGATACCTGCACACTATTTAGTGGAAATAGACCAGATTGGCTGCCCAGACCCGGCTCCGCGCTACCAGCGTTTTTTTACCCCGGCACCTGAAAGCGCACCTGCAGACCTGAGTGTGTGTGGCAGAAGTTATATTGATGCTGCACTGGAAGGGTTGAAAAACTGGCTGCAGGCTTTGCCAGAGAATGAGCCAATTGCACTGGCGTTTTCTGGAGGGACAGACAGCGCCTCTGTCTGGCTGCTTGCACGCCATACGCTGCAGCAGCTTGGACGCAGCCCAGACCTTGTGCGTGCATTTACACTTGACCTGGGTGGTGGCAAAGATGCCCTGCAGGCAGAGCATATGGTACGCTCACTGGGACTTATGCATTGTTGGGAGAGAGTGGAAGCCAACCCGGATGAAGTGGATTTGAAGGCAGCTATTGCGGTAATAGAAGACTATCATCCGCTTGATGTGCAGTGTGCCGCAATGGCGCTTGCACTGCTCAAAGGGATACGTGAACGTTATCCTGAAATGAAATATTTGCTTGATGGAGATGGGGGCGATGAAAATCTGAAAGACTATCCGCTGGAAGACTCTGACCTAACACTGTCGAGCGTACTCAGAAACCCGCTGCTTTACATTGAAGGCTGGGGAGTAGATGCCATGAAACACAGCCTTACATACACAGGCGGACTCTCCAGAAGCTACGTGCGCACCTATGCACCAGGAAAGCATTATGGTTTTCAAGCGTACTCACCCTATACCAGCCGCAATGTCATTGCTGCAGCCGCTGCAATTCCGTTCAGCACTCTCTGCGATGGATCGGTGGAGCGGCTTTATAGTTTGAAAAGCGATGTAGTGCGCGAGGGATTGAAAGCCGTGGCAGGGTTTGAACTGGAAACCTGCCCCAAGAGAAGGTTTCAGGATGGCGCAGGCGGAGATGCCTATCGAGAATGGCGGGTTTCCAAGTCATGGTGCAGACAGGTTTTTTTGCAAAACTGGGAAGCGAAACTGCGCGACGCCTGGAACCCTGAAGGTGAGCGCGTATCTGGCAATGACTTGAGCATAGCTTTTGCTGATGGAACCGGTTCGCGTTGATTTACCCTGCAGGCACCAGAGATAGAAAATTGTGGATAGAGGGGCTGAGAGGAGAGAAAAATCTCCTTTCTCCCTGGCTGCCAGTACACTATCTGCATGAAGAGGAGATTGGTCCAAACCTGGCGCCTGTCACCGTGAATACACTTTTTATTGCAAACAAAGAGTGTGCATTTCGGTGTGTGATGTGTGACCTATGGAAGGATACTCTTGATTCAGACACCCCTTTGGGGGCAGTGCCTGCACAGATAGATTACGCCCTTGAACGGCTTCCCCCGGCACACTGGATAAAACTGTACAATTCAGGCAGCTTTTTTGACGGACACGCCATTCCAGTTTCCGACTATGCAGCTATAGCCGAAAAAGTAAGAGGCTTTGAGAGAGTGATAGTAGAGTGTCATCCGAGGCTCATTGGGCAGCGCACACTCTTGTTTCGCGATATGCTGACTGCAAAGCTGGAGGTTGCCATGGGGTTGGAAACAGCAGATGGCGCTACACTTGAAAAGCTGAACAAAGGCTTCACTTTGCAGCAGTTTGAGGAAAAATGCAAACTGCTGCAAAGTGAAAACATTGCCATACGAGTATTTTTGCTGGTTCGCCCGCCGTTTCACAACGAAATACAAGGGCTGGAATGGGCAAAACGTTCGCTCGATTTCGCACTGCAAGCAGGAGCGGAAGTTTGCTGTCTAATCCCAGTACGAGGCGGTAATGGCGCAATGGAGGCGCTGCATGCCTGCGGCCAGTACGCACCGCCTTCTCTGGCAACTTTGGAGAAGGTACAGCGCCATGGGCTAGGGGGTAAACATGGCCGTATCTTTGTAGACGGTTGGGGGCTGCATCAGTTTGCAGACTGCGAGTGCAGTGCTGAACGGATAAGGCGAATGATGGATATGAACCAGTCGCAGCAGATGCTTCCCGTACTGCACTGCCCCCAATGCTGGCCGAAGGTTTGAAGGATACTATAGACCTGGTTACCTGCGTTGCAGTAATCTGATCGTGCAAGCACAGGTACACTATGTGCAGAATCGGTGAAATCTGTTTCAGAAAGATAGCCTGTGCTGCAATGGAGGCGGGAATGAATCACACAGAGGCGTATGACGCTTATCAGAGAGACGGTTTTGTACTGTTTCAAAATGTACTCGATAAGAAACTGCTGGCAGAGGCTGGCAGGCATGTTGCCTGGCTAATGGAGCGTAACCCTGGCAGGCGGCCAGAAGCACTGGACTGCGATCTTGTGTACAACGATCCATTCTGGGTGCGCCTGGTAAGCGACCCCAGGCTGCTGAAGATAGTAGAACAATTTATTGGCTCAGACATTGCCCTGTTTGCATCTCACTACATATGCAAGCCGGCAGGAGACGGCCGCAAGGTGTTGTGGCATCAAGATGGAAGCTACTGGCCGCTTGAGCCAATGGAAGTGATTACACTTTGGCTTGCTGTAGATGACAGCTCCCCGGAAAACGGCTGCATGAGGGTGATACCTGGAACACAAAACACGGAGCTGCAAAGCATGAAGCCGCGCCAGGAAGAAAGCGTGCTGGGTTCAGCCATAGACGATGAGTGGGTGGATGAATCTAGAGCAGTGGATTGTATTCTGGCTGCTGGCGGCGTGTCTGTGCATCACCCCAATGTAATTCATGGTTCCAATGCTAATCTATCAGAGAAACGAAGGTGTGGGCTGACAATACGATACATACCAACTTCTACGCGCATATGCGTGAGCGGGTACAATTTGACCCCTGAGGGGAGATGGAAAAGCGCCTACCTACTGCAGGGTAAACCTGTAGAAGGAGTGAATGACTACAACCCGCGGCCCCGTTATATAGAGGGTGTGCATATGCCCTTTGAAGGCTGCGAGGAGTGGCGCTGAATAATAGTGTTGCATGAAATATTACAAGAGGGGAGTGAGCTATGCTGAGGCGCCGTTTTGGGCGTACCAATCTACAGATACCAGTGTTATCCTGCGGAGGAATGCGGTACCAGTATAAATGGCAGGATGCTGCGCCAGAAGAGATTCCTTTGGAACAGCAGGAGAATCTGGAAGCCTGTATTCATCGTGCCCTGGAACTTGGAATCAATCACATAGAAACCGCTCGTGGTTACGGTACCAGTGAAATGCAGCTTGGCCGCATACTGCCGGGTATACAGCGGGAAAAACTGATTATACAAACCAAAGTTGGGCCGCGCGCAGATGCTGCTGAATTTGTGAACACATTTGAAAAATCAATGGCATATCTCCATCTTGAATATGTAGACATGCTCTCTTTTCATGGTGTGAATACGCTGGAACATCTGGAGCATATTTTGAAGCCAGGCGGCTGCCTGGAAGCAATGCGCAAGCTGCAGAAAGAAGGCAGGGTACGCCATGTGGGCTTTAGCACGCATGGAGCATGCAGTGTGATACTGAAAGCAATTGAGAGCGATGTGTTTGAGTACCTTAATCTGCACTGGTACTATGTGAACCCTATCAACACACCGGCAGTTGAGGCTGCTGCAAAACGTGATATGGGTGTTTTCATTATATCTCCAACTGATAAGGGAGGAATGCTGCAAAAACCATCTGCAAAGATGGAGCAGCTTTGTTCTCCTCTGCTGCCTATGCAGTTCAATGATCTGTTTTGTTTAAGCCACCACACTGTACACACACTCAGCATTGGGGCATCCCGTCCTTCCGACTTCGATGCTCACGTTGAAGCTCTGCCGTATCTAGCGGATGTATCAGCTGCGCTTGTGCAGCCGCTCGCAAACATTCAGGGTGCGCTGGAAGCAGAATTTGGCGAGGAGTGGGTCAACGGCTGGTGGAAGGGGCTGCCAGAATACACCGAAACACCCGGCGGGGTGAATGTGCAGGAGATACTCAGACTGTATACTTTTGGCAAAGCGCTTGATTTGATGGAATGGGCTAAGGGACGCTATAACTTGCTCACTGGAGAAGACCACTGGGTGCCGGGCAGAAATTCAGGCGAAATCGATGAAGATGAACTACTGCCATTGTTGGAAGAGAGTCCATTTCCTCGAAGAGTGATACATATGCTGCGAGAGGCTCATGAGGAACTGGCTGGGGAGCAGCTGAAAAGGCTGAGTCAGTCAGTCAGCTAAAGGCTGCAGGGTAAACCAGAGAATGGCCAGATATGTGAGCGAATTTATTTGCAATCTGGCCTTCTACCTCAGTCAGCGACAAGGTTTGCTTTAGTATCTGCTGCATAGAAGTAACCCCATACCCCTGTATACCGCAGGGTACAATGTACTCAAAGCCTTGCAAATTGGTATTTACATTCAGAGCAAAACCATGCATTGTAACTGATCGACTGATTCGCACACCCATGGCAGCAATTTTTCGGTATTCAGACCCAACACTTGTCCAGACGCCTGTGTAGCCAGTAAATCTGCCTGCCTCAATGCCGTAACAATGCAGTGTTTGTATCAGAATTTCTTCCAGCATTCTCATATAGGCATGTACATCCGGTTGATTTGGGGGGCGCCGCAAATGAAGAATAGGGTAACCTACGCACTGGCCTGGTGCATGATAGGTTATGTCGCCGCCTCGGTCGCTTTCCAACACCTCTATGCCTCTTGCTTCTAACTGCACTCTGTTTAGCAGAAGGTTTTCTGCATGAGCGCTTTTTCCCAGGGTGATGACAGGAGGGTGCTGCATAAGCAGCAGCGTATCGGGAATAGAGTTCTGCTGGCGCAAACCTGCCAATTCTTTTTGAAGTTCCCATGCAGACTGGTAGGGTAATATGCCTGATTGAATGATTTGCAGGGGAGGAAGGTTCATGACTGACTGCCTGTGCCAGAGGCAGTGAGAAGCTGCAGCAGATGCGGTGGCCAGGTTCGCGGAGCGCCATTTACATCCACCAGCAGCTGGTATGTTTCCGCTTCTGCGAGCAGGGTTTGGCCGAAATAAATTTTGTATGCAAATCGCACTGCACGGCGCCGCATCTCGGTGATTGTGGTAAGTAGCAGCAGATTTTGATCGTAGCGGGCAGACATCAAATACCTGCATTGCAGTTCGACAACTGGCAGAAAAAGACCGTTTTGCTCCATTTCCCAGTAGTCCAGTCCTCGTTCCCTGCACAGGTCAGCCCTGCCTGCTTCAAACCAGAGCAGGTAAGAAGAGTGGTGTGCCACGCGAGCCGGGTCGCATTCAGCGTAGCGAACTCTGAATAGTGTTTGTGTTGGTTGAAAAAGATATTTCATCATCGTATTGTACAGATATACACATTGATTTTTTATTCAATGTACCCTTTTTTGCCAAGTTAGGTAATCAGGCAGTGAGTTCTGAAAAAACATTGACAACCGATACTGTGTGTTGTATACTCTGCGGTTATAACAAAAGGATATGATACATTGTTTTCAGGAGGCAAGGCAATGCAGAGTATTGTTGAAAAAACTGTTGTAGTAGTGAGAGAAGGACTGAGTTTTGATGATGTATTGTTGGAGCCTCAGTCTAGTTCAGTTCGCCCTGATGAAGCAGACCCGCGTACAGTGATAGCCCGTGATATTCTATTGCGCTCACCCATTATCAGCTCCCCAATGGATAGAGTAACGGGCGCCCGAATGGCGATTGCCATGGCTAGAGAAGGGGGAATTGGAATACTGCATCGCAACCAGCCGGCTGTTATGCAGGCACAGGAAGTGGACAAGGTAAAGCGGTCGGAACATGGCATTATAGTAGACCCTATCAGCTTGCAGCCGGACCGTACAATTCAGGATGCACTTGACTTGATGGAAAGGTACCACATATCTGGCGTGCCCATTACAGAGTTGGAAACAGGTGTGCTGGTTGGCATACTTACGAATAGAGACATACGTTTTGAAACCAACTACCAGCGCACTATAGCAGAAGTAATGACAACCGACACCTCTCGGCCTGGGGGGTTGGTGACTGCATTTCCCGGGATTACACTGGAGCAGGCACAGGAGATTTTGCAGAAGCATCGCATAGAAAAACTGCCCATTGTCGATAAAGAACGCAGGTTGATGGGGTTAATAACGATCAAGGATATTCAGAAAGTGCGAGATTACCCCAATGCTACCAAAGATGGCCGGGGGCGTCTGCGCTGCGGTGCAGCAATCGGTCCACTGCGCGACCCAGTAGGACGTACGGCAGTTCTGGTGGAAGCAGGTGTAGACTTGATCGTCATAGATGCCGCACATGGTCATTCACGCGGCGTGCTGGAAGCCCTTACTGCGGTTAAGCGTGCTTTCCCGGATTTGCCAGTGATGGCAGGCAACGTGGCTACAGCAGAATCTACCTGCGCATTGATAGAAGCAGGGGCGGATGCCATACGAGTGGGGCTGGGAGCAGGAAGCATTTGCACCACGCGCATTGTGAGCGGGGTAGGCGTGCCGCAGCTGACAGCCGTGATGGACTGCGCCGCAGCGGCCGAGCGATATGGAATACCCGTGATAGCAGATGGAGGCATACGCTGGAGCGGTGACGCGTGCAAAGCGCTTGCAGCCGGAGCATCTGCCGTTATGCTGGGCAACATGCTGGCCGGAACAGACGAGGCCCCAGGTGGTGTGATACTTTATCAGGGCAGAGCGTACAAAGACTACAGAGGCATGGGAAGCGAAGCCGCAATGCAGGAAGGCTCAAGCGATAGGTATGGACAGGACAGCGGGGTGCGGCATGTACCAGAAGGGGTAGAGGGAAGAGTTCCTTATAAAGGCGCTTTGCACGATACTTTCTACCAGATGCTGGGCGGTATTCGATCTAGCATGGGGTACCTGGGAGCACATAACCTGGAAGAATTCAGACAGAATGCACGATTTATTCGCCAAACAGGAGCCAGCCTGCGTGAAAGCCATGTACATGATGTATGGATTACCAAAGAGCCGCCCAACTACTCTAGCGAGTATGCTCACAATGAGAATGGAAGAGATTGATTGTTCCGTTTCTCATTAACAGATAACCACAGATTTTGGGGATACTTGACATGAAATACAGTACGATAATTATTGGTTCGGGTCCGGCTGGCTACACTGCGGCGCTTTATACCGGGCGTGCCGGCATGAAGCCGCTGATGATAGATGGCGGGATAGGGCGGGGGCAGGAACTGCTGGGGGCAGGCGGGCAGCTGATGATTACGACAGAGGTAGAAAACTACCCCGGATTTGTACACGGCATACAAGGCCCCGAATTAATGCAAATCATGCGTGAACAGGCGCTGCGATTTGATGTAGAAGTTGTAGAAGATATTGCGAACCAGGTTGACATGAGTCAGCGCCCCTTTAAGGTTTGGGTGGGAGATGCCAGCTATGAATCAGACACCTTGATTATTGCAACGGGGGCCTCGGCCAAATGGATTGGTCTGCCTGAGGAAAAACCGGCACACGAAGGCGGTTTGGGAGGCAAAGGAGTATCTGCCTGCGCTACCTGCGACGGCTTCTTTTTTCGTGGCAGGGAAGTAGCTGTGGTTGGCGGCGGTGATACCGCCATGGAAGAAGCAGTTTACCTTACCAATCATGCCAGCAAGGTAACAGTAATACATAGGCGAGATACGCTGAGGGCTTCAAAAATAATGCAGAAGCGTGCTATGGACAATCAGAAGATACATTTTGTGTGGGACTCGGTGGTAGAACGAATACATGATCCTGCTGAAGGATGTGTTACTGCTCTTACCCTGCGCAACCTGAAATCAGGTGCAACCTCTGTGCTGCCCGTGCAGGGGCTGTTTGTGGCGATTGGTCACAAACCAAACACAGACCTTTTTCGTGGTCAGCTCGATCTGGATGAAACAGGCTATATTGTTACTCACCATGATGTTCGCACCAGTGTTTGCGGAGTCTTTGCCTGCGGAGATGTTCAGGATTCAGAATATCGACAGGCAATCAGCGCTGCAGGCTCGGGGTGCATGGCTGCTATACAGGCTGAACGCTTTCTTGAGGCTGAGAAAGCAGGAGACACAAGTGTACATGGGAGCTGGTAGCAGGCTCAACTGCTGCCTGATCCGGCATATCTCATTTGCAGCAGGCTGAGAAAATCTATCAGCGACTCTCTGGTAACAATGCCCTGAAGCGCATTCTTATCCATCACAAGTACAGCCCCGTTTTGCGGCATTTGCATCAGCAGTTCCTCTAGGGTTGCACTGGGTAAAAGCTTTACCAAGTCTCTTTGCATCGAAGCGGCTACATAGCCTGCAGGGCCTTCTACCGCCAGCCCCCGCAGCAGGTTTTCGCGTGTAAGCAAGCCAACAATTTCGTTTCCGTTGAAAATGGGGAAGTCATGCTGACTGGTTTCCATCATAAGTTCAGATGCGTTTTTTAGGCTGGAATTGAGTTCAAGCGTATGAAATTGACTTATCATGGCTTCATGTGCGTAGTGGCCTGATATGAGCACTTTGGTTTGAAGTGAGTTGGCTTCTGCTCCTGCAGCCATATAGACGAAAACTGCTACCAGAAGGAAGAGCAGATTGAGTGTGAAAAGCGCATACAAGCCGCCCAGCAGAGCCAGACTTTGGCCAATGGCAGCAGCAGTGCGAGTTGCCATGAGTTCATTCATTCTGCGTGAAAGCAGAGAGCGAAGCACCCTCCCGCCATCCATGGGAAATGCAGGAATCATATTGAAGAGAAACAGCACAGCATTGGCGTCTCTCAAATTTCCAATCATTTGTGCTGTAAACCCTGTTTTTACCTTTACAAAAAACATTGCGACACCCAAAACAATAGCAAGAATGAGGTTTACCACTGGTCCAGCCAGAGCTATCCACAGTTCATTTTGTTGTGAAGGAGCAGTTTCCAAGCTTGCAATACCACCGATGGGGTAGAGAACTATATCGCGGGTGCGAATGTGGTAGCGCTTTGCTGCAAGAGCATGGCCCAGTTCGTGCAGTACCACGCATGTGAACAGCAGCAGAACAAAAAGTATGGCTCCTGTGGTTTTGCCTGCCTCACTGCCAATGCCAGAAGCAGCAATAAATACCAGCAGCAGCAAAAAGGTGAAGTGAATCCGTATAGGTATGCCTGCTATAGTAACCAGTTTGAAGGATGAACCCGTGATGTGCGGATGAGTATTAGGTGCATTGTTTTGTGCCTGAGACATGTTTGCAAATCCTCCATGCTAATAGCCTTGCATATAATATACACGCAGATGAGATTTCGTGCTGCTTCTCGCAGGTATACTGCATAAAAGCAGGTAGTTGAAGAGAGGAGAGACGCCATGCGAAAGTTTGGCATGGTTATTCTGCTGTGTGTCTTAATCAATATGGCGCAAAGAAGAACCAGTGCGGCGATAAGCCATAAAAAGTTCACTTTTCTTGTGCTGTCAGGCATTATGCAGCATTCAAACAAATCTGATATTGAAATGCACCATCTGTTGAGTACAGTGCAGAATTCTGGCATTCGCGCTTCTTTTGTAATTGAATGCGGCAACGAAACCTGGCGAGGCAGCAGGGCAGAGTACCAGAAAAGTGCAGAAAGCATTCTCTCTTGGAAAAACGCAGGCATTGGAGTGTATGCACTGCCCGGCACGCGAGATGTGGAGTGGTGCGGTGAAGGGAAAAATCTGTTTCAAAAAACCTTTGGCAAATTGTATCAGAGTTTTGATTATGACGGAGTACATTTTTTACTGTTAGACAGCACAGTCATGCTGCACCAGCGAGGACATTTGGGGCAGGAAGAATTGCAGTTTGTTCAGCAGGACCTTAAGCGAATCCCTAGAGAAATGCCCGTATTTGTTGCCCTTTACCACCACATAGGCACAAACGGTCCCCTGCATAGACCACTGGACAATGAGTACGATTTGCGTCATTTACTGCAGGGGCACAATGTAATCTGTCTGTTTTGCGGCCAGGGCAGCGAGAATGCCCTCTGGCATACCGACGGCATACCCACCATTACCAGTACTGGAATTGATAAAGGGGTTTATTTAAAAGTGGGTGTAGAACCCCACCTTGTGACTGTGACACGCTGTACACTACAAGAAAATACTCAAAGCATTCAGATATCTGTGCCAACACTGCAGCCGCTGCAATCGCAGCTTCAGGCTGGCTGGGATGACCCAGACAATCCATATTTGGCGCGAAGGAGAGCAGCAGCGCTGCTTGATCCCCGCTCGCCAAGCGATAACCCCGATGGGGAACGGGCAAAATGCAGAGTAGATGACGGCAGATGGCATGAGATGATGCAGGATGCCAGAGACATATGGAAACGAATGTTCTATACACAGGGCATAGGGGCAGGCGTGCATACCTGTGATGTGTTGTTGACTACCAGCAACAAAACAATACTGCAGGATGAGCTGATATTCGAGGTGGAGCGAAGCCACAAAGGGCCAACCAGAAGGTGGGCAGTGAATCTGCCAGACAGTATAGTATCCAACCCTCTGCTGGCAAAGGGTCTGCTTTATGTAACCTCCCTCACTGGCACTTGCTATGCACTGCGTACGCGTGATGGCAGCCTGGCCTGGAGGTTTCGGTCACACGGCCCTCTGGCAGGTTCTGCTGTTTTGTACCAGGGCACAATTTATTTTGGCAGCACAGATGGATATTTGTATGCTTTGAATGCGGTGAACGGGCGTATGCAGTGGAAGTACAATACGGGAGAGCCGCTATTGTCTACACCATCTGCAGCAGTGGGAATTGTGTGTGTTGGCGGCCGGGGGATGATATGGGGTATATCAGCTGAAAAGGGCAGACTGATTTGGAAACAGCCCTCTCATGGCTTCTTTTATGGAGTTGCTGTTACCGATGGAACACATTTTTATGCGGCTAACTGCAAAAACAGTCTGTATGCTATGAATGCCTCTGACGGAAGTCTGTTATGGAAGAGAAATTGGAATGCACCCTATCCAGAATCAAACAATGTTTCCTCACCATCTGTATCTGATAACCGTGTGCTGCTTGCCACCAGCGACGGCGTGCTGCACTGTCTGAATGCTGCTACAGGCACAACAGATTGGAAGGCAGGAGGCAGTGCCGGCAATGGTATGTTTGGAAATTCTTCGCCAGCTGTGGAGAACTCTCTTGTACTACTGCCCGACGAGGGAAAAAACGGAAAAATCTATGCGTTCAATCTAGCAGATGGAAGCATTCAATGGGTGCAGGAAACAGGGCAGCAAATATCCGGTTCTTCACCTGCCCTGTCACCAGATGCACGCTCATTTGCCATTATGGGGGTTCGTGGAAACGTGTGTGTGCTAGATACTGCCACAGGGCACATGCTGTGGCAGTACTCTCTGGGGCCAGGAAATATATTTTCCAGGCCGGCGTACAACGGGAGCGTGGTATATACAACCACAATGGCCGATGATGTACAGGCAATCAACGGCCCGGGCGTAGGCGCGCCGCCGCCTATACTACCACACTTCTAAATACCAAGGCGGCTTCTGCGCAACATTTCCGCTGTATCGCCAGGCTTTTGCGGCACATAACCCGCAAGCGGCACAATGTTCTGGTGTATGGCATCCAGAATATCCTGCGGAAATGGAAAGTACTCGTGCTCAAGCTCATCGGGCGGCGTGATCCAGTTTCTTGCTCCAAGAACCACCGGCGGGGCATCCAGATAATCGAAAGCTGCGCGTGTAAGCGTAGAAGCAACAGTATGCAAAAATGACCCTCGTTCACAGGCATCGCCTACAAGCAGCACTCGCCCGGTTTTTTGAATGCTTTGTATTACTTTGTCATACTGAAAAGGCACCAGAGTGCGCATATCTATTACTTCTGCCTCCAGTTCGTACATGCTGGAGAGCGTTTGTGCAGCATCAAGCGCCCTGTAGAGTGCCGCTCCAGTGGTGAGGATGGTTAGGTGCGTACCACTGCGCTTTATGTCTGGCTCACCGAACGGTATAGCATAGTACTCTGATGGCACACCCTCCTCACCATGAAATAATTCGCTCTGGTCATAGATACGCTGGCTTTCGAAGAATACCACGGGGTCTGTTCCGCTGAGAGCCGAATGCATAAGACCTTTTGCATCGTAAGGGGTAGCAGGAAATACGACCTTGAGGCCAGGGATATGGGCGCATAGGGCTGTCCAGTCCTGGCTGCGCTGAGCGCCATATTTGCTCCCAACCGAAACACGCAGCACCACTGGCATTTGCAGAACGCCGCCAGACATTGCCTGCCACTTTGCAAGCTGGTTGAAGACCTCGTCGCCGGCTCTGCCCAGAAAGTCGCAGTACATCAGTTCGATGAGTGCTCTGCCACCCTCCAGTGCATATCCTACGGCAGAACCTACAATGGCAGCTTCTGCGATGGGGCTGTTGAAGAGGCGGTGGTAGGGCAGATGCTCTGTAAGACCCTGGTACACAGCGAAAGCTCCCCCCCAGTCACGGTTTTCTTCGCCATATGCAATGAGAGTAGGGTCGGTGTGGAAGTGGTGGATGATGGCTTCAAAAAGGGCGTCGCGCATGCCAATGCAGCGTTGTTTGGGCAGCGGCAAACCATCCTCTCCTAAACCTGTTCTGCTGCGTGACTGCAGCTTTTGCACTCTGGGGTTATCCTGTATTTCAAGGCAGGTGACGGGCTTACGGCTTGTGTCGAGAGAGAGTTCATTCTGATTGGAGAAAGTAGTTTTTTCGAGCAGATTTCCAACAGAGTGCAGCGAAGCGCGGGGAGAAAGGTCGGGGTGAATAGCTCTTTTGTACGCACGCAGCACAGCCTGCTCAACCCGGTTCTGTTCTGCCTGCAGTTCTGCTTCGGTATAGATTCCGTGCTGAATCAGGTTTTGGCGATAATTGGCGATCGAGTCGGCCTTGAGCCATTGATCCACTTCATTTTTTTCACGGTAAGAAGAGGCATCTGATGGAGAATGGCCGCTGAATCTGTAAGTAACTGTATCAAGCAGCACCGGTCCGTCTCCTCTAAGCAGAATTTCTTTTTTGCGCTGAATGGCGTCTATCACTGCAAAGGGGTTGAAACCATCTATTCGTTCAGCATGCATCTGCTCGGGATTGAGGCCTGCGCCAATGCGTGCCAGTACCTGAAAGCCGCCGGTTTCACCCACAGGCTGCCCGCCCATGCCATAGAAGTTGTTGACAAAGTTGAAAAGCAGCGGCAGGCCGCCTCTGTAATTATCAGGAAAGAGAGTCTTGAATTGTTCCATTGTAGCAAAGCAAAGTGCTTCCCAGGTAGGGCCGCAGGAAGCTGAGGCATCACCTATATTGCATACAACAATGCCTGCCTTCTGGTTTACTCGTTTATAGAGTGCAGCTCCTGCAGAGATGTCTGCAGAACCTCCAACCAGCGCATTGTTGGGGTAGATTCCAAACGGAATGAAGAAGGCATGCATCGAACCGCCCATCCCTCTGTTGAAACCTGCCTCTCTCCCGAATATTTCAGCCAGCGCGCCATAAAGCAGGTAATCGGTGGCAAGCTGCTGAACTGTGTCTGGTGTGTAGGGCGATTCTTCCGGCAGAGGTTTTTCCAGCGCTCTCAGAGTGTCTCCCCCCAGAGAATGTGCCATAATTTCATGCAGGGTGCTGTCGTTTAGCTTTGCTATAGCAGAAAGCCCTTTGGCAAGTATCTCCCCGTGGCTTCTGTGGCTGCCAAAGATATGGTCTTCTCTTGAAAGATGGAAAGCCTGCCCAACCGCAGCAGCTTCCTGCCCTATTGAGAGGTGAGCCGGCCCCCTATGATTATAGGGTGTGTTGCAGTATTTGCCCTGTTTTTTCACTTCGTCCAGCATGGTTTCAAAAGTACGTATGATGAGCATATCCCGAAATATTCGGAGAATATCTTCTCGTGGCCAGGCTGCAAATTCCTGTTCCATTGGTTTTTGATATTGATTGACAGGGATAGGCTGCAGCTCAAGCTGTTCAGGTTGACGCACATTCTGGGGCAGTATGGGCAGTGAACGCGGCATGAAGCACTCCTCAGCAAAAGTTTTGAAATCAGTTTACTGTATGAAAACAAAAAAATCAATAGAAATCGTAAATGATAGAAAACTAAACGGGAGGCATTATGTTTGCAGAAGAGCGTGAAACCGTAATATTGGAATGTCTACATCGGGACGGCAAGGTTCGAGTGGAGGAACTGTCTCGTGAACTGGGTGTTTCCCTGCCTACAATACGTGCCGATTTGAGCCGTTTGGAAGAACGGGGAGTATTACGGCGCACTCATGGCGGGGCGCTGCGGCTTGAGGAAACTCGCTACGAACCGCCCTATGCAGAACGTGCGATACTCTACCGTGATTATAAGCAGCAGATCGCCATGTCGGCAGTTGAGCGTGTACGCACGGGCGACAGCGTTTTGCTGGATGCCGGCACCACCTGCTTTGAAATTGCCCTGCTGCTCTGCAAAAAAAGCAATTTGACTATTCTCACCAATGCACCTGCCTCTGCTGAAATGCTGGCGGCTACAGGCAGGCATGAAGTTGTATTGATTGGCGGGGTATTTCAGGCGCACCGCAAAGCGCTGATGGGGCCGCTGGCCTGCAGGTTTCTAGAGCCAGTGCAGTGTGACGTAGCATTTATAGGGGTGAATGGAGTGCATCCATCCGCAGGTTTCACTGCATCTGATTTTGATGCTGCCCAGATGAAGCTTGCCATGCATCAGCATGCGAGGGAAACCGTAGTAGTAGCAGATACAAGTAAACTTGGTCAGGTGGCATTTGCATTGATAGGAGCCTTGAATATCGCCGATATTCTGATTACCGATGCCAGAATATCAAGTACTGAATGCAGGGTGCTCGAACAGGCTGGGCTGGATGTAGTGGTTGCCTCTGAGAATGGGGCGGGGGTTGATGAGGCAGTGGAACATCCTTCATAGCCGAACTGATGTCATCAGAAAAAATACGAGCTGGTTTTACTTTATTGCATCTAATGCAATGTCGCAGATCAGCACAGCATTCTCATCTCCAAACTGGCCTGCAGTCAGCCAGCCCGCAGGGTGCGAATAACAGGGCTTTTGAGAAATGTATAAAGAGATTGAGTTATTGACATTTTTCTTACACCCTGGGGCGTATTTGTAAATTAGTTTCGATAGGAACAATCGATTGCGTGAACACATGTTTTTGTATGCGGAAAAGTTGACTTCCTGCATATAATAGCGGTAATATGTAAAAACACTGCATAATGAGCAGGGTGTGTTCCACACCCGTCTCAACTCAAAAGAAGAACAGAGCGCATTATGAGCGAATTGAATCTGTTTCAGGGTGCAAACCAGGCTTTCGTTCTGGAAATGTACCATCAGTATTTGAATGATCCAGGCACCGTTGATGATGCCACCCGCGCATTTTTTGACAACTACCCAGTACAACCACCTCCCGCAACTGGCGAAGCAGCCCCTGCTGGAGGCGTTACTACTTCTGCTCCACTAGATGCAGCTATGGCAGCCTCCCGCCTAGCTCGCTTCATACGACAGAGGGGACATTTGGAAGCAAATATCAATCCTCTGGCGGTTTCACCCATGCACAACCATGAGCTGGACCTAGTAGCCCACAATTTGACCAATGAAACCCTTGCTTTGCTGCCTGCCAGCATTGTGGGAGGGCCGCAGGCTGTGGGTGCTGCCAACGCACTAGAGGCCATTGCTCGCCTCAGACAGGTGTACTCTGGCTCAATTGGGTATGAAGATGAGCACATACAAGATGCACGAGAGAGATACTGGCTGAGAGATGCTGCCGAGAGTAGACGTTTTTTTGAAGGCATAGATACCACACAGAAACGTGATCTGCTTATGCGGCTCACTGAAGTGGATATATTTGAAGATTTCCTGCAAAAAAACTTTCAGGGAGAAAAGAGGTTCTCTATAGAGGGAAATGATTCTCTGGTGCCGATACTGGATGAAATGATCAGGCTGGCGGCAGCCTCCCGTTTTCGTGAGGTGGTTGTGGGTATGTCGCATCGCGGCAGACTGAGTGTGCTAGCCCATGTTCTGGGTAAGCCGCTCGAAGATATTATGGGCGAGTTCAAAAAGAACATTGGCATGGGTACCCCTGGTGATTCGGCAGGGCATTTGCAGGGCTGGTCGGGCGATGTGAAGTATCATTTGGGTTATAAACGTGCATTTAAGGAAACTGGCATAGCAGAGATGCCCATCACGCTTGTGCCAAACCCAAGTCATCTTGAGTTTGTGGGTGCGGTGGTGGAAGGTCACACCAGAGCTGCGCAGGAAAAACGCGAACACCCTGGCGAGCCTCTGCAAGACACAGGCATGGCGCTTCCAGTTCTTATTCATGGCGATGGGGCATTTCCGGGCCAGGGCATTGTACCTGAAACCCTCAATCTTTCCCGCCTGCCAGGCTATCGTACTGGCGGCACTCTTCATATCATCATCAACAATCAGATAGGTTTCACTACTCTGCCGCAAGATGCCCGCTCTACTCTTTATGCCAGTGACCTTGCAAAAGGGTTTGAAATTCCTATTGTTCATGTGAATGCAGATGATGTGCTGGCATGTATTGCTGTGGCAAAAATGGCATTCGCTTACCGAGAGCAGTTCGGCAAGGATTTTCTCATAGACCTGATAGGCTACCGGCGTTATGGGCACAATGAAACAGATGAGCCGCGCACAACACAGCCGCGCATGTACGCCAGAATAGATGTGCATCCCAGACCTCGTGAAGTGTGGGCCAGAGAACTGGAAAAAGAGGGTTTGGTTAGCCGGGATGAAGCCAGCCAGATGGTGAATACCGTGCGAGCAAAGCTGCGCAATGCCCTCGAACATGCCGAGGTTGAAGAGCATCTTCCGCTGGATGAGAAATATGAGTCTGGGCACCATTCACAAATCGAAACTGCTATCAGTGCTGCCGCACTGCAAGAGCTGAATGAGGCTCTGCTGAATAGACCAGAGGATTTTGCAGCGAATCCTGATGCTGAAAAAAGGTTTTACCAGCCCAGGAGAGAAGCTCTGCATGAACCGGGTGGCATATTTTGGGCACATGCTGAAGCACTTGCCATAGCCTCTATTTTAGCGGAAGGCATACCAGTGCGCATGAGCGGCCAGGATACAGAGCGGGGTACGTTTGATCAGCGGCGCCTGGTACTGCACGACAGCGATCATGGTACCCGCTATGTGCCTCATCAGCATCTGCCCCAGGCTAAAGCTTCTTTTGCTATCTACAACAGCCCGCTGTCGGAAAATGCAGTACTGGGTTTTGAATACGGGTACAGCATGCATGCCCCTGGCGTGCTTACCTTGTGGGAGGCGCAGTTCGGCGATTTTGCCAATGGCGCACAGGTGATAATCGACCAGTTTATTGCTTCTGGCAGGGCAAAGTGGGCACAGACGCCATCGCTTGTGGTATTGCTTCCTCATGGGTATGAAGGAATGGGGCCGGAGCATTCCTGTGCACGCGTAGAACGGTTCCTGCAGTTGACTGCCTCAGACAATATGCGTATCGCCAACTGTACAACTGCTGCGCAATATTTTCATCTACTGCGCAGGCAGGCGAAACTGCTTGAAAGCGTACCTCGTCCACTGGTTATTTTTACACCCAAAAGCCTTTTAAGAGATAAAAATGCTGCCTCATCGCTGAGCGACCTGACAGAGGGCAGTTTTCAGACTGTGATCAATGATGCTGATGCGATGAAGCGCGCCGACCAGATAACCAGGCTGATACTGTGCACTGGCAAAGTGTATATGAATTTGACAAAACAGGGAAACAAGCCTCGTAAAGAATATGCAGATGCCAAACATGTTGCTGCAGTTCGCGTTGAACAACTGTATCCTTTCCCTGAGAGGGAAATTATGGATGTGATTCGCGACTACCCTGCACTGCAGGAAATATGCTGGCTGCAGGAAGAGCCGCAAAACATGGGCGCCTGGTTCTTTATGGAACCCCGCCTGAGAAACATAGTGCACATGCTTGAATGGAATGGAACCATCCAATATACTGGTCGAGATGCATCCGCCAGCCCGGCAGAAGGTTCACTGCCTAGACACAGGGTGCAGCAGGAAAACATTGTTTCTATGGCTCTCAGTGATGTTAAAGAGCCGGCAGTACATAGACGCAGCGTTCTGAGAGCAGTGAAATAGCCTCATCGTGAGAAGGGAAGTATAAGCAGGATGTCTGTAGAAGTCAGAGTGCCACAATTGGCAGAATCGGTAGTGGAAGCTACTGTTGGAAAATGGTATAAGCAGACTGGCGACAGAGTAGAGCAGGATGAAGTAATTACCGAACTCGCTACCGATAAGGTGAATGTAGAAATATATGCTCCTGTTGCCGGCACACTGGCAGGCATAGTGCACCTTGAAGGAGATGTGGTTGGCCCCAATGAACTGCTTGCTACTGTTGATGTGTCTGAACAGGCAGCAGAGACAGTGCAGAACAATGCACAGCCACCCATCCCAAAAGAGGAACATTCATCTGCAGATACCCAGCGTCCGGCTGCAACTCCTGTTGCCGAAAAAATGGCAGCAGCTACGGGAATAGATTTGTCTCATGTACATGGAACCGGAGTCAACGGAAAAGTCACCATAGAAGATGTGCGAGGACATGCAAGCCATGCTCAGACTTCTGCAGCGGCCAGTTCGGCTGCACCTGCCACGCCTGCAGCAAAACAGAACGTAGAAGCTGCTACACCGGTTCTCCCAGCGCTGACGGCAGCACTGAATCGTAAAGAAGAGCGTGAACCACTTTCACGCTTGCGCCTCACTATCATACGCAACCTCAAACAGTCTGAAGAAGAAGCAGTTCGCCTCACTACCTTCAATGAAGCAGATATGAGCGCAATCATGCAGCTGCGCACACGAAGAAAAGAGAGTTTTCGTGAAAAATTTGGTGTGAACCTTGGGTTCATGTCGTTCTTCACAAAAGCCGTTGTAGGGGCACTCAAGGAATATCCTTATCTCAATGCTGAAATTCAGGGCACAGATGTAATTAAAAAACTGTACTATGACATAGGCGTTGCAGTTGGTACAGACAAGGGATTGATGGTGCCGGTTTTGAGAGATGCCGACCGCAAAAGCTTTGCACAAATTGAAAAAGAGATTGCAGACTTGGCTAAACGTGCCAGAGAGGGAAAAATTTCTCTGACTGAACTGCTGGGAGGCACTTTTACTATTACCAATGGTGGAGTGTATGGCTCGCTTATGTCTACTCCTATATTGAATGGCAGCCAGGTTGGAATATTAGGCATGCACAAAATACAGGAGAGGGCCGTGGTTGTGAAAGGCGAAATCGCAGTAAGACCTATGATGTACCTTGCTCTCTCTTACGATCACAGAATCGTTGATGGAGGAGATGCAGTGCGTTTCCTGGTGAAAATTAAGGAAATGCTGGAAGACCCTGAAACCCTTTTGCTGGAAGGGTGAACTGGGTGCGGTGACTGATTCTCCTGATCAAGCTGAGGGGGCGCCAGAGGCTTTGAACTGGGTATTTTTCCAGTTTGAAAAATAGGGTTTTAGCTTGTTCCTCTGGTATTTACCAGTTGATGTTACAGGAATGTCAGTACCGAACAGTACCACTTTGGGGCTGCGGGCAAAAGAGAGACGCTTTCTGCACTGAGTAAGAATATCCTGCTCTGTAAGCAGAGTGTTCTCTTGTAAAACAACGTAAGCCCCTATTTCTTCACCATAGAACTCGTTTTCAAACCCTACTGCAAGTGCAGTGCGCACTCCGGGTATGGCGTTTAGAACCTCGTCTATATCGAATGGCGAGTAGTTCACACCGCCGCGAATAATCAGTTCTTTTAGCCTGCCGGTGATAAAGAAAAAGCGTTTACCCTCATCATTCTCCAAATAAAACCCCTCGTCCCCAGAATGAAACCATCCGTGTGCAAATGCCTCCCTGTTTGTATCAGCTCTTCGATAGTATCCCTTCATCACATTTTCACCGCGAATTACAATTTCGCCCCTTTCACCTGGCGGCATTGCGATACCCTCAGTTGAAAAAACTGCCATTTCATTTACAGGTAGAGCACACCCTATAGAGGGGAAGCCGTGTGTTCTCATCCAGGTATTGTGCTCCTGCTCTGGCAGGCTGGCTGGGAGAAAGCACGAGTAGCAGGTGGTTTCTGAAAGTCCATATCCATGGATTATTCTGATGCCGAACGTATCTTCAAATTTTCGTGCTACCTCCACAGTGAGCGGACCAGCGCCACATACAATGTGTCTGAAGCCCTGCAGTGCGTACTCTGCAAGATTGTCTGCTCTTTGCGATAAAAATGCAAGTATGGTGGGTACCACACTGCTCCAAGTACACTGATAGTCAGCAGCATGGCGCCAGAAGTGTGCCGCGCTGAAACGGGGCGACAAAACTACGCTGCCCGCAGAAACCAGAGGGGTAAGCAGTGTGACTACAATGCCATTGACGTGGTGTATGGGCAGCACATTGAGCGCACGGTCTGACTGGGTGAAATGATGCCAGTCTGCTATGCTAAGCGCATCTATAACCAGGTTGCGCTGATCCAGTTCTACGCCTTTAGGAGGGCCTGTGGTGCCAGATGTATATACAATGAGCGCTCTTTGCGTCTGATCCAGACTGATTTCTGAATGATGTATGCTGAGAGTGGGTATTAGTGTAAACAGATTATCAGAATCTGGTACATCTGAAGCGCCAATGGTGAGCAGTTTGCATTGTTCAGGACAAAGCGGGGCTGTGCGCTCTGCAAGTTCGGGCAGTGTAATGCAGCATACTGCATTGGTGTTTTGCAGTATATAGGATATACGGTTGTCTTCTTCCTCTCGATTGACCGGTGAAACTGCAGCGCCAATGAGCCAGAGAGCAAAATACAAAAAAACTGTATGAGTTGAACTGTTCAGCACAGTAACTACTATATCGCCGGGGGCAATTTTGTAGTATTCTTTTAGAACACTGGCATAATACACAGCCTGTTGGAAAATCTGCCGGCAGGTGTACTGTTCAAGGTTTCCATCTGGATTTGGATAAAGGAGGAAAACTTTATCGGGATGTTGCAGTTGCAGAAGATAGAGCAGGGTTCCTATACTTTCTTTTCTGCCTGCAAAGCGGGAAGGGGATACAAGCGATCTGGCATTCTGCACAAGCCCCACTGTATCGGGAGCGATGCTTTCTTCGTTGAAAGTGGACATTTGCTGCTCCACAAAACTTGTTTGATTTAAGGAGAAGTATACCATTTAGCAAAGCAAAGGAATATTCGGCGGGCAGGCATGCCCTAGCATACCCCGCACCTGGCTGGTGATAGGTTTATACTGTACTGCTGTGCAGTGTTGTTGTTATATGCAACAGAGGTTTACCAGAATGATTATTTTGCTGGATTTTGATGACACATTGAGCGAATACACTGTTTTTTATAAGCAGTATACACAAGTGCTTGGGGGTATTCTGCGCAAGAGTTTTGGCGGAGAGCAGGAGGTGTGGGCGCACAGTGCACAGCTGATGCTGGTGGCAATAGAAGCTGACTACATGTCTCGTTTTCTGCATAATCCGTTGGCCGGATACTGTGCCTGGTTGAAACATTCGAGACATTTAGCCGCCCAGATATTGTTTGAAGGTGCAGAAATGGAGGCGCCTGCGAATGCGGTGCAGTACCTGAAGCGTGCACACGCGAAAGCGCTGTCTCAATGTAGTGCGCTTTTTGCAGGCATGGAAGTTGCAATTCATCGACTTGCAGACGCCGGAATAGCGCTTTACACTGCCTCTGGCAACGAATCTAGGCATTTGCATGCCGCTTTGCAAAATACCAGTCTGCTAAACTGCTTTCAGCGATTGTACGGCCCAGACCTGATTGACTGTGCAAAAGAAGGACCAGAATACTATACATTGATTTGCAAAGATTTGCATATCTCACCAAACATGGCTCTTGTGGTTGATAATGCTCCTGAGGCATTGGGGTGGGCTGCTGAAGCAGGGCTTAATACCCTGCATATACACTTACTCAACCACCTGCCTCTCCCCGATGGGTGCAAGTTGGATACCACAATCACTCACCCAAATGATCTGCTGCAGGCGTTACAGTCTTATACTGCAGTGGTGACAGATGAAAAGGTTTTGAAACTGCACCGCAGCGATGCATCCGGTTAAGCTTATGTGTGCTATACTGGCATGGCTAATACTGCCAAAACTCTACAGGGAGATTGCTGCCAGATGGAAAAGACCTTCATAATGGTCAAGCCCGATGGTTTGGAGCGCAGGCTGACAGGTGAAATAATACGACGTTTTGAGAACAGGGGATTGATACTGCAGGAAATGAAGATGCTCACCCCAGATCGTACTCTTGCCGAAGCACACTATGCTGTGCATCGTGAACGCCCCTTTTTTGGAGAACTGGTGAGCTTTATTACATCGGGGCCAGTGGTTGCCATGGTATGGGAAGGACCCGATGTGATCAAGTTGACACGTACTATGATTGGTGCAACAAAGCCAGCGGAGGCTCTGCCCGGTACCATTCGAGGAGATTACACTGCAGAGCTGCAGAAAAACCTTATACATGGTTCCGACTCGCCTGAGTCGGCACAGTATGAGATAGACCTCTGGTTTGGAAGCAAATAGATTTGCCAGATTGTTTACTGTACAGGCAGAGGGTTAGAAGTCTGCCTGTACAACACGTATCATGCAGCTGAATTTCGTTTCAATAAAGCCCTGCCTGCCTGAGCCTGAGCCTGAAATACGGCATGTACAATAAATTCCTGTTCCCAGGAAGCAAGGGAAAGAAATTGACATCTTGCTCTCACCGATATTCCGCCATGTGTCGCGCTCCTTTCCGCTTGAAGCACCTTTGCAAGCAATCCGCTGCTTGTGAGTGCGGGAATAGGGAGACGCACAGCTACAATGGTATCTTTTTGCAACATCTCCATTGTATCTGCACATTTGGCTGGGCTGCCGGCACAGTCAATCTCGATACACATGCCCAGCGCTGAAAGGTTTTGTACAATACAATGCTGCACTTGAGGCAGTTTGGCAGGTGTATGCTGAGGATGAGTCTGTACGGTGGCAGGCATGTTTATGGCCGCTCTTACCGACTCACGCCGCTGTACGCGTGCAGCCCATTCTGGCAGTATGCCCTTGAATAAAACTTGGTTTTCATGCACTTGAATGGTGCGTACAGCCAATGGAAATTGATACACAGCGGTTTTGAACTGCAGGGTTACAACGAAATGATGCCCTGTTTCGAGCCATGCGGGAGTATGGCCGCCTTGTATAGCGAAAGTAATTTGTCTGTTGTTTATCTGATATACATACAAAGGAACTCGTTCTTTTGCAGGTGCAGTCAGTTCAACTGCAATATAGCCAGGCATACCCCTCTCAACAGCAGGCATCTGCACCAGTTTGTCTTGTGCTGCAAAGGCTCTTGCTTTTCTCCAGCAGATGAACCTTTGAAATGTAACGCACAGACCTAAAAGTGTGAAAACGGCTCCAGTACAGAGCAACCCCCAGAACAGTAAGAGGTAAAAAGTTTTCAGAACCGTACGCTCCTGTTAATTCTGCGTTACATAGCTGTTGTTTTTTGTTCCATTAGAAGCAGGATTGTTTGTATCGAGCAGCTGTCTGCCTCTGTTGAGAGCATGGATGGTGCTCATGCGAGCTAATGTAAGTGGAGTTCGTATCTCCTCCAGAGGAGTATCGGGATGATTGAGAGCATTTTGCAGGGAAGCAATAGATTGTATGAGCAAAGCCGCGGCCTGAGAATAGTGATTTTGCGCTGCTTCATACCCGGCGGCAGTGGGTAAATTCTGCAGAAAAGTGCTTGCCCCGGCGGTTCGATCTCCCAGATCGGAAACAGCTCTTTGGAGGGCAGCATTGGTTACAGTTCCCTGTACAGCCGATTGATACGTGTTTTCAACAGAATCTTCAATGTCACGCAAACGGGCATCCATAAGGAGAAGAATGGATTTGTACTCCTTATTGTACTGCACCGTGTTTGCAGGAGGAATGAGTGACCTGGCAGATTGTATTTCCTTGAGGCAAGACTGATAAGCAGCAGGAGTTCCTTCAGCCTGCAGAGCATATACCAGTGCCATTTTTTGATGTGGTACTGGGTTGTCGGGTGCTATGGCTGAAGCTTTCTGGTAGTTTATCAATGCCTCTCCAAAATGATTGTCCTGCACCTGTGCATCTGCAAGAGCCATGAGGGAATCTGGATCTGAAGGGCTTTTTATAACAAGCGACTGCAGTACCTGCATTGCAAGTTTGGTATTGCCATCCTGCAGTAATGTTTTGCCATAGATTTGGCGCAGCGTATTATTTGCAGGCATGAGCGCCTGTGCATTCACTACCTGCGCCAGCGCCAATTGAGGCAGGTTTAGCTTCTGGTAGGTTTCAATCAATTGAATGCGCAGTTTTGCATTAAAAGGATGCTGGTTGATAGCAGACCTTAAAAGCATTGCCTGCCCGAGGTAATCTTTATTTTCTCCTGCGAGCTGTGCCTGTCGCGTAAATTCTCCCTGAACGGTATTTGAAAGCAGGGGCGGTCGAAGACCAGGAATGCCGTTTTGCATTACTGCAGATGCCTGGGGGGCAGAATTTTGAGCAGGTTTTTGTGTTTTGGAGTCTGACTTTGTTTTTGCAATAATATGTTCCTGTACATGCGGCGACAGAGCTGCGGCATAGTGAGTGGGAATACCTATATCACCTGTGATCTGATCTGTCATAAGCGCCAGCAGCAGGTCTGACCTGCGCGTAACATCCATATTATGCATGGCAGGCAGATTCTGTAAATGCATAGTGTTGGTGAAATTAACCTGCCAGTCTCCTGCACCTTCCAGATGAGCTATGCGCACGGTGGCCTGAATGACCCCTTTCGTGAAAAAAGGCGTTACATCGAGAACCTCTTCAATATGAAGAGCCGCAGCTACCTGTTGTAGAGCCTGCAGAGAATAGGGTTGAGCCAGAGCTGTTTGAGAGAGTACATTGTTTTCCAGCAGTTTGCCTACCTGTTTGCCTGTTGGCGAGTAGCTGTACACATGGAACTTGTGATGCAGCATGAGACCGCTGAGAAGCAGGTCATTGAATTGATCAACTTCTGTTTGCTCTTTGTCAGACAAATTCTGATCTGAGTGTACAGAAAGCAGCAAATTGTATTTCTGCCCGCTGGCAGGGGGGGCAAGCAGAATGAGAGCAAAGAGTATGAATGAGTATTTCATGGCGTACATGCTTTTATGCTGGCCTCACACACGAGTATGCCAGCCTTTGCCTGAGTGGTTTGATGGTTTGCATTGATCAGTTTATTGTATGAAGCTATCGCATTCTGGTAGCTCTGAACTGCCATAGAACTGTCTCCCAGCTTCTGGTAGCAAGCCCCAATTTGCTGATAGATAAATCCTGTTTCATCTCCTGCGGTAGGGAGTGAATCCTGATAGGCAGAGATAGCTCTTCTGTAATGTGCGGCAAGCTGTTCGTTTTCTGCCATGGCGAGATAAGAACGGGAAGTGTGGTCTGGTTGAAGCGACTGTGTGCCGGCGCTGCCTCCCACACTGATGCTTATGTGGCTGTTGGCTGGCGAGGGGGCCGCCGCCGCTGTGTTGTGGCTGGAATGAGATGACCCAACATCGATTACCAAATGCTCTGGCGAGGCCGCCGCCGTATGGTTGTGAGAAGGCGCAGGGACTGGAGTCTGTTTTGCAGGCTGTGTAATTGAGGGCAGCGGTGTAATGACTGCAGGGGCAGGGGACTGTTGTGCAGGAGGTTGCGCGTAAATGATTGTGGGCGGCAGAGTGAGAGGGTAAGCGGGTGCGGGAGCGTTGTTTCGCGATTGGGAAGGAGCGGGAAGACGAGATGCTGTTTGGGCTGGCAGGTTAGCTGGAGTTTGCGCCAGCCGCGTTTGATGCTGATACAAGGCAATAACCAGCGCAGCCCCGGTTCCCAAAAGAGCAAGAACCAATACTGTGACAAGCAAAATGGTGAGAAGCGTATTGTCTCTTTGCTGAGGATAAAATATTGTGTCTGTTGCAGAAGGATGGGAATTGGTGAACTTACCCTCGCCCTTGAGTTCATCTAATCTAACTCGGTCGGCAACGCTGCCCGGGTTCAGGCGTACTACCTGCTCAAATGCTGCTATGGCTTCTGCAGTGTTTCCGAGAGATTCGTACAACTGCCCCATCAAAGCTAGAGCGGTAGTATGATTTGGGTTTTTGATGAGGACAAGCTTGCAGAGCGCCAGCGCCTTTTCTGTATCGCCATTTCGTTTCGCCTGATACGAATGTTCCAATAGTACGTCTACAGGTTCTGGGCCAGTATCTGCCTTCAGAGTAGTACCACAATGTGTACAGTGCTTGCTATCTTCATTGTTTCTGGTTCCACACTCGTTACAAAACATATTCTCTCCCATGCCAGATTACTTCACCGCAAAGAATAAGATTCAGGAAGTATGGCAGATTATAATCTATTCAGAATATTTTGGCAAGATGGGTCTGATACGCTCAACCCCTGTTGTTTTCTGAAACTGTTGAGCATCATGGCGAAGCCTGCCAAAGTTGTGCATATCAATGAATGCGCATGCTGCTCTTTATCCCTTGCGCTACTTCAGCGCCTGTTGCATGATCGAATAGAAAAAGCGATATGGATACTAACACCCATAGTATTAGGACGCACTGAAGCGGTCTGTCTTGTATAAGCACTTCCTCAGGCGCTCCTCCCCAGCCATGCTGATAGACCAGATACATGTATCTGCAAATGCCGTACAGCACAAACGGCACAGTCAGCCAGAGGTGTGGATGCTGGTGTGCAGTAGGTGAATCTATTGAGTAGACCGAGTAGCTTACCAGGGTAGAGGTGACAACCATTAAAATGAGCTGGTCGAGAAAAGAAATGCTGTATTGTGATAGTATAGACCGGTGATCTGCAGCTTTGCTGCCTAACAGAGTAAGTTCCTGGCGACGCTTGCCTAAACCGAGAAACAATGCGAGTAGAAGAGTGCACAGCAGCAGCCAATGAGAAAGTGTTACGTGTATCGCAAATGCTCCTGCAGCAGTACGCAGCAGAAAACCCGCAGCAATCACAAACACATCAAGCAGTACGATGTGCTTCAGCCAAACACAATACGAAATTTGCAGTACAAGGTAGGTAAGCAGGCAGATTTCAAACCTGACAGCAAGCTGCCAGCCCAAAATGAGAGCTGTGCCTGCAAGAAGGAAACTGGTGAACCCAGCAAGCTGTGGAGAAATTCTGCCTGATGCTATAGGGCGCTTGCATTTTACAGGGTGAGTTTTATCCTGCTGGGCATCTAGTATGTCATTGAATAAATAGATACTTCCTGAGGCAAGAAAGAAAAGAAAGAAAGCAGCGATACATTGAAGCACACTCTGGGGTGAGGCAAAACGGTTTGCAAAGAGCAGCGCTGCAAAAACAAACAGGTTTTTTGCGGCCTGCCTGGGGCGTACACCCTCAATGAGCGCAGCAAGGCTGTTCATAGAGCAGTTTCGCTTACATGAGGCTGTACTGTTTCAACTACATTCAACAGTGGAAAAAGCCTGCGGGAGAGGTTTGACTGCAAAAGGTTGTGAGGGTCACATCTGCGTTTGATACTTTCAAATTTTTCAATGGCATCGCGTCCAAGAAAGGCCTCTGCATCGGTTGAAGTGAGAGTGCTGTCTTTGGCGAAGTAAAACCTTCCACCGTATGCCAATACGATCTTATTGAGGTCTTGCGCCATTTGCCAGAGTGCTTCCCGGTTTCTTTCAGTAACACGCAGGTCGAGCGCCAGTGAATACCCGTTTACAGCATGAGACATAAGAAAGTCATCTTTACGATGCTTTTTGAAGACTCCAAGCCAGGGCACCATTTTTCGCCTCTGGCAAAGTTCTATCTGAGCTTTGAAGCATTCTTCTGCGTTTTGCTCAGGAATGAAGCTTTGGTATTGTATCAATCCTCCAGGCAGATATGCGTTTTTCCAGTTTGGTACATAGTCAAGCAGGAATGCAAATGCTGCATGTGACTGATGTATAGTTTTGTGATTACCCAGTGTAGCGCTTGCTTTGTACTTAAGCATGTTGAGAAGCTGTATGCCCACAGGGTGAGCTATGGGTTTCATCAGCCTCCATATGATCGATTTTGGCAGTATGCCAAAGAGCGAATCTGGCAGTTCCTGCTTTTCTATCCTCAGCGTTTGCATTGCAAAGGGGTCTTCACCCTGCTGCAGATAATGAGCTTCATGTACCTGGCCTCTCCCCAGTTCTTTTCCTTTCGCAAAACAGTCTATCCAGCCAACCAGATAATCTGCCTGCGGAATGCGTTTCTCAAATTCCTGAATGATATGAGCAAAATTGTTTGTAGCAAATGCGTATACTTCGAGCATGCCACTGTAAATTTTTTTCATTTGCATGGTTATGCTGGTAAAACAGCCAAGCATGCCAAAGCCCCCAATGGCTGCGAAGAATATATCTGAATTCTCCTCGCGGCTGCAATGAAGCAGTTCACCAGTTGGCAGGAGCAGTTGGAATTTGAGTATGTGGTCGCCTACAGGGCCAGCCTTGAAGTTGTTTTTTCCGTGGTAATTCATCCCTGCCGCTCCACCCATCGTAACCCGCATGGTTCCCGATACAACCGGCGGCCACCAGCCATCTCCAATGCAGTATTTCCAAAGCTGTTCAAGGGTAACGCCTGGTTCAACAGTTATTTCGCCTGTTTGCGGGTTCCATGCCAGAATCCTGTTCATTCGGGTGAAGTCAAGAATGATGTTTTCGGCATTCAGCGAGGCATCGCCATAACTGCATCCGGCTCCTCGCAAGGCGATATTCTGTTGTGCCGCCAATGCAGTTTGAAAAATATCAGAGATTTGTTCTGGAAGGGAGGGGCGGAAGACTGAGGATATACAGCTTGTTTGCATACCCCAGGAATCGACTTTTTCCAGCTGATCTGGAGAGGGGATACGGGTATTGGCACTCATAAATTCAACCTGCTAAACAAGGGAGATGGAACACATTGAATGAGTTTCATCACTGGTTTCCACTTTCCGGGTACGTAGATTTCTCCACCTCGATGCAGCCCATTGAGGATTATTTCAGCTGCCTTGTCTGCAGAGATGAGCATTGGTAAGCGGCCTTTATCCAGTTGATCAAGAAGCGGGGTGTCTACTGGCCCAGGTTTTATGGTTGCGACCTTTACATTGTATCTGCTCAATCTGTTTCGCATACCTTCCAGGTAAGTATCCATATAAGCCTTGGAAGCTGCGTATGCAATCATGGATCGCCTTCCACGGTCTGCCGCAACCGATGAGACTCCGGCCAGTGTGCCTGCTTGTGCAGTTTGAAAGCGGTCTGCCGCCTCATTGAGCCATGCTGTTGCACCGAGAATATTGGTATCTATGATGTTTTTGTCGAGTGCAAAATCAGATTTTTCGGGATGTACTGCGGGCATAACACCTGCAGAATAAATGAACAGGTCCAACCCGCCCAGATTGTGGCAAATCTGCTGAAACAAGGCAGTAATGTTTTCCAGATCGTGCACATCATGCTCATAGCAGAGAGGGGTGGGACAACTGCTGGAATCAAGTTCGTGAGCGATGTGCTTCAGGGTATCTATTCTCCGTGCCACCATTGCCACAGAGCAGCCGCTTTGTGCCAGTTTTCTAGACAGGGCTTCTCCAATCCCAGAAGAAGCCCCCACGATGATGGCTTTCTGCCATCTTTTCGGCATTCACCTAATCTCCTCACAGTATAAAAATAGCAGGCGCATTCATATACGCAGACATTTCACCATACTCAGGCAATAGTATACACTAAACACATTGCCTAGTTTTTCTTTATTACATGAATACCAGCACCCAAGAAGTGGCGGCGGCGAATTCTTATTACGCCAGGAAGAAAACATCTAGCCTCCTGCCCCTTTGCCCCAAGGGGGGGCGATTGTCGAGTTGAACGAGTTGTACACCGTCCATCAAAAAAAGGGCAATTTCTCTTCGCAGCTACTGCAATTGACCGCACTACACGCTGCCTGCTCTCCTTTTGTGTCTGTGAGGCATTCGCATGAAATGAAAGGCAGTGCCTCATAGATGCCTGTCCGAAAGCGCGGGTTTACTACTCAGACAGATGCGCTGCCTATGCTGATTTGATCTATCGGGCAAGAGCCAGACGTCCAGCGTAGTGGGAGGCAATGCAGACTGGCGTACAGCCTGAAAACCTTTTGCATCTTGTTAGCAGGAAACATCTCGGCCTTCGCTTCCGAAGAGCTGCATGCGTTCCTCTGTAGAGATTCTTTGTGCGTTTGACGGGCAGTAATGAAACTGCAGCGCTCTTCTGCGAAGCGGCGAGGTGTTGTGCGGAGTGCCGTGAGGTGTCAGCCCGTTGAATATCAGACATCCTCCAGGAGGAAGAGGGGCAGCTACACAGTCTTTATGCTCCATTTCTGTATCACAAATTTGCCAGTCTCTTCGTTGAAAATGGGGCACTATGCCCTGCTTATGTCCACCTTTCAAGAAGTGCATGCATCCGTTTTCCAGGGTGGCCTCATCAAGTGCAATCCAAAAACCCACTACTGGCGTGCCTTCCAGCAGGTTGAAGTAGGCGTGATCCTGGTGCCAGGGCTTTTCCCGTCCAATCAGAGGGGATTTGAAAAGGGCCATATCCTGAAACATGTTTACCGAAGCATGAAGTATCTTCTCGGCAGTTAGTATTACCTTTGGTGCGAAAGCTATAGCATGCAGGCGAGGTTCGATATTGCAGAAATACATAAGTTTGCGCACTACATCCTGTCTTTGTTCATGCGATAACTGTGAAAGTTTATCTTTTGCATGCCATTCAAATTCCAAATGCTCAAAGTCAGGATATTTTCCCATTACCAGGTCATGCAGAGCATTTTTCATCTCATCTACCTCTTCAGGTGTGAATGCATTGGCTATAGCCAGATAGCCGTCTTCATGGTATCTGGTCAGCGCTTCGTCGTCAACGCTTTGCAAATCATTCAGCAGTGGTACAGTGGCAGATGCCTTGTAGAGATACTGAGAATATTCACCTGGCTTCAATGCGTCGAATTTTGGTGCAGATTGTGTCATATGAATACACCCTTCACTTTGAAATTGAGAGATAAATCATTTTAACACAACTTATGCAGTTCTGTGAGTTTGTTAATGAAGTGCTGCAGAGTATCCTGCTCAAAAATAAAAACTGGCGCCAGTACATTGATACTGAGCGCCAGTTTTATGCAGAAAGCTACATTTTCATTCCACGCGGAAAGGTTTTTACCTGATCTGGCTTGACGCCTGGGATATCGCCGTCATGTGCATACCATGCACCCTTGCACTCGTTGCATACGGGCTTGCCCATGGAGAGCATTTTGCCGCAGGGGCACATGCCCATGGCCAGAGCACAGTCGTTGCATGAATGCTTGAGGCAGCAATTGTACATACCTTTGGCTTCGGCAGATTTTTTGATTTTCATCACAAGAGCTTCTGCCTGTTTGACCTCTTTAGACTTGTGCATCATCATGTGCATTTTTCCCATTTTGTGGTGATCCTGCGCATGAGAGCGGGAAACTGTCCAGGCAAAAAGAGCCAGGACCATTGTCAATCCAAGCAGAGTGAACTTCCAGTGTTTCACAACTTACCTCCAGATTGGAATAGTAGTTGCCTGCAATATGCAGACAGCTACCTATACAAAAATTGAAAAGTGTTTTGTGCATTTGCTCTAGAGTTCGGCCCTTTTGCATCATTATACTAACGATTTATGTAAAAAGTATGGAAAGGTTGAAGGTGTGAACACTTGACCAAAGTATCTGATGAAAACCTTGCGAGGTCTGCAGCGTCTGGAGAACATGGGTGTTATGAAGAGCTGATAGCACGCTATCGAACATCTGTGTATTCGATTTGTTACCAAATGTCCGGCAACAAGGAAGATGCAGAAGACTGGGCACAGGAATGTTTTTTACGCGCCTACAAGCAGTTGGCTCATTACACGCCGACCAGACCGTTTGCGCCATGGTTCTATCGAGTTGTATCGAATACCTGCATCAATATGATTCGTCATAAAAAAAGCCGATTAATCGATCAACAGGTTTCATTAGATGCGGTAGGCGAGCACCAATCATCTGGAAAGAGCCTGCAGCAACTAGCAGAGCTTTCAGAGGAAGCTGAAAAAATTCAGCAAGCCATAGACACGCTTTCACCTCGCCTGAAAGCTGCCTTGGTTCTTTGGATGCAGGAGGAATTGACTTTTCGGGAACTAGGCGAGACATTAGGTGTACCTCTGGTAACCGCCTCTTCGCGTGTTCGCAGGGCATTGCTGCAGCTAAGGTCGATTTTGAAACCAGAGAGAGAGGAACCAACAGTATGATCTTATGCTATTATGTACAACCTAATTTACTTCCATTTACTATGGGTGAACTTCGCCCCATGCAGGCGCGTATTGTGCGAAGTCATACGCAAGCCTGCGCACGATGTAAATCAGCTCTGAATGCACTCAACGAATCAATTAAGCTGGTGATGGGAACAGGCAAAATTGATTATATACCACCTGATGACTTTGGAAAAAGGGTGATGGAGGCGCTGCACGGCATGCCGGCGCCAAATCAGATGCGAAAAAAAACGTGGTGGCGCTGGCTCTCGTTGTGCCTGGCTTTTCTCGGTACCGGTTATTTGCTGGGCAGGAGCCAGGGGGGGTGGAGCCATTCGAGCAAATCCGGCATACCCTCTGTAGAGCAGGCAGCAGAGTTATGTATGAAGCCTGGTGTTGTGCTGAGCAGTATAGTACATCCGGTGAAAACTCTTCCAGCATTTCTGGGCGTTTCTACTGCACTGCCTCTGCTGCCCTGGGATCAAACGCCGGCATTTTACAGGGTGGTGCAAAACAGAAAAATTGCCTGTCTGTGCGGCAGCTGTGACGGCAAACGCTTTACACTGTACATTATGCCAAACAAGTATCTCAGCGGTGCTGCAATGGATCATTCTCTGCAGCTTATGCCCGCTGCAGATTCAACGCTGGCATATTGGCACGGCAGGCATGTCAGTTTTCTTGCTGTGGCCTCAGCAGGGTATGTGCCTATGACCGCCTTACTGGAAAAAGGAAACATAGCCCAAACTTACTAGGCAGAGCATGTATATCAGCTCAATCATAATTTAATTACCCGCATGAACGCCTGATCTTCTGGTGGATGCTTATTAGCAGCAGGAATTTGCATGTTTTGTATCTAACCTGCGAGTGATATGAGAAACCCCAAGGAGTGACCTATCAAATGCTCATGCGACATTCTCTCTCTGCCTGTGCGCTGCTTTTTTCGTTGTCTGTTATTGCAGCACAAGCCAAACCACATGCCAACATAACAGTGCAGCACAATGTGATTTATGGTGTGATGGATGGCGTCAAACTGCCCATGGATATGTACTCTCCATTGACGGTAAAAGCGCATCCTGCCATTGTGTTTATTCATGGCGGCGCCTGGATATCTGGAGACAAGACGTTTTATACAGGAATGTGCCAGGAGATGGCCAGGCATGGGTATGTATGCGCTACCATCAACTACCGTATGCTGCCCAAATATCATTACCCTGCAGAACTGGATGACTGTCAGCTGGCAGTAAGATATCTACGAGCCAATGCTGCAAAATACCATGTAGACCCATTACGCATAGGTGCATTGGGCGATTCTGCCGGCGGATACCTGGTAGCACTACTTGGCCTGCGAGATACGCGAGACAAATCTGCCCCCCTGCAAAACTTCAGCAGCAGGGTGGAAGCAGTTGCAGATTTTTACGGCCCTACAGATTTTACACAGCCTTTGTCAACCGCCTCACCCCTCGCAATCTCACTTGTGGAGGCGTTTCTCAATGGAAAACCGACCACCATCCCCAAAGTGTTTCGAAAAAGCTCTCCTATAGTGTATGTAGACAAGACCGCACCGCCTTTTCTGATACTGCATGGCACAGCAGATAATCTTGTACCCTATGCCCAGTCTACAGAGCTGGCAGACGCTCTGCATAAGCTGGGAGATAACGCTACCTTGCTCGGTGTGTACGGGGCTGGCCATGCGTTTCTGAATGGAAGTCAACCAGGCATTTATCTGGGCTTGTGCGAGAGCTTCTTCGATGGAGTGTTGCGGCCAAAAAGAAAATAAAGCATAACTTTTATGTCAGACTGCTCTGCCGCTGCCTGCCGCAAGCTTCATTATCAACTTCCAGCTTCTGTAAGGTGAAGATAAAAGAAGGAAAAAACTCTTTTGATATAGAAAAAGAAAGAAAATAAAAGCAGCAAAGGAAAAAACAATGCAATTTTCCAGGAGAGAGGCAGGCAGTATTGCACTGGCCATGGGACTTGGATTGTCGGTGGTTAGTGATGCTAAAGCGGCAGATTCTATACCCGAAGCATACCGTGTAAGCGGCTGGGCTATGGGCTGCCAGGCATGGACCTTCCAGGTCTATACAACCCTGGAGGCAATTGAACGCACTGCAGAGGCAGGCGGGAAAGTCATTGAATTTTTTCCTGGGCAGATGGTGAGCAAGGAGGCTGGCAGCCCAAGAATGGGACCAGGATTGAGTTCTGCATGGGTGCAAAAGATTCAGACTGCACTGCAAAAAGCCGGCTTGCTCGCTGTTGCCTATGGCGTGACCGGATTCCCCAATTCTGAGCAACAGTGCCGTGAAGTATTTGATTTTGCACGTCAGATGGGTTTGCGTACCATTACCTGTGAACCAGACCCTGCCGCTATGGACATTCTGGAGAAACTGGTTAAAGAGTACGATATTCGAATTGCTATTCATGACCACCCCAAACAGCCCAACAATCCGGGATACAGATTTTGGGACCCCCATTATGTGCTCTCTCTGGTAAAGGGTAGGGACAAAAGGATGGGGGCATGTGCGGATACTGGTCACTGGGTACGTTCGGGCATTCATCCTGTAGATGCTCTTCGCATATTGAAAGGCAGAGTGCTTGCCTCTCACCTCAAAGACCTGAATCGATTTTCTCCATCTGCTCACGATGTTCCCTATGGCATGGGGGTATCCAATGTTCCTGCCATTCTGCGAGAACTGCAGCATCAGCATTTTGACGGGCATATTTCTGTAGAGTACGAGTACAACTGGCAAAACAATGTGGTGGATGCAGCTCAGTGCATAGGTTTCGTACGCGCCTACGGAATACTGGAAAGATAAATAAAAAAGAGGAGAGGTGAATGCATTCTATTTACTCACACAAGCCGCCTACGATAGACCCTACTTATGGTGTGAAAGCAGGTGCTGTCAGACGTTCTTACCCATTGCCGGCAGACTGGATATGGACCCCCTCGCTGAAGGATACACAGACGGTAGTGCTGCGCGGCAGCTTTGATTTGAAAGAAGTTCCCAGGGAGGCAGTGAGTTTTACCACAGCCGACAACTATTTCAAGCTGTTCATTAACGGCAAAGAGTGCGATTCTTCGCAGCCTATTGCTGGAAACGATTTGGTGTGGCAGATATTGCACAAGAAGAACATTACTCATTTGCTTCACAAAGGCAGAAACAATGTGGTGATTGTCGCCATCAATGCAGGCGGGTCTGCTGGTGTTTTGTTTGGAATACGTGCTGGTAATGCCACCCTGTTTACAAGCGGCAAGAACTGGCAGGGCGCAGATATTACGGGGCTGCCCGAAGCTGGTGAAGATACTCCACCCCAGCTGCCAGTCTCCTCCTACAGTAAGGTGAATGTGGAGGGTAAATACGGAATTTCCCCCTGGGGCACTGCTGTGTCAGGATGGCCTGGCGGCAGCGCACCCTACCTGCGGTATAAAATTCTGCCACCTACTTCATTTCTTCATGTGGATGCAGCAGGAGGAAAACTGCGCAGGGTCTCTGCAGACAGTCTGGTTCTGCAAATGCCGTCTGGTGGTAAAAACCCTTCTGTTGTAGTGGATTTTGGACAGGAAATTGCTGGCCGGGTCAAGGTTACTTCACCAGACGCAGTGAGTATGGGCATAGGTACTGGTGAATCGGAAGGTGAAGCAGTGCATGGCCCCTGGGGAGGCGTGCATAAGGTATCTGCCGACCGTGGCATGCCGGCAGTTACCCCATGGTCTGCATTTCGTTATGCCAAAATTGAATTCACCGGTGCTCCTGCCGGCAAGACTGTGCCAATTACCATACAGGTAGATCACAAGTACTACCCTGTTCAGTACAAAGGCGCTTTCGAGTGCTCTGATCCGCTTCTCAACAAAATTTGGTACACGGGTGCCTACACGGCTCATTTGTGCATGCAGGAATACATATGGGATGCACCCAAAAGAGACCGGGCCAGATGGATGGGTGATTTACAGGTTTCTGGAAGAGTAATTGACGATGTGTTTGCAGACAAATTTCTGATGGAACAAACCATGCAGCGGCTGCGGGATGATGCACAGGGAAACAGGCCGCCAACAAAACTGCCGGCTGGCTATGTAAACGGCATTCCAGGGTATTCTGCAGCATGGATTGTAGGGTTGTCGGATTTTGAAAAAAGAGTGGGGGATCGCGCGTACATTCTGAAACAGCACGACCTGCTCGGCTCCATGCTGCGCTATATGGCTCAGGACATCAACAGCAAAGGGCTTTTCACGAACTCTCACAATGCCTGGGATTACGTTGACTGGTCTCCAGGCTTCAATTCGGATGGAGCACTTACGCGCTCGGCAACCCAGATGTATTATATTCGTGCATTCAAAGACGCCGCTTTTCTATATTCAGTGATGGGTGACAAGAATGCTCAGGATAAAGCTCTGAAAGAGGCAAAGATGTTAACTGCTTCTGCACAAGACTACCTTTGGCAGAAACAGCTCGGTGCTTTCAGCAATAGAAGGCAAGACAATGCTATGGCGGTATTTGCAGGGGTAGCAACCCCGGCAGAACGCCGCTCTATCTATCAGGCTGTTTTCCAGCCAAACAGCCCTGCATGGAATCAAATAGCTACGCCCTACTATGACAATTACGTACTTTTTGCCATGAGCGACTGTGGTAAAACCCCTGAATCGCTGCAGTTTGCACGCAGTTTTTGGGGCGGAATGCTTGCTGAGGGGGCTACCTCTTTTTGGGAGGGATATGACCTGAGCTGGCCAAAGAAGCATTTTCACAAATACCTGCAGGCTGACAATGGTATGGGCTACTTTGTGAGTTTGTGCCACGGATGGTCAAGCGGAGTGACTGCATGGCTTACTGAGAGAGTTCTTGGCGTACGTCCTACAGGTGCAGCATTTTCGACTGCAGTGATACAGCCAGAACTAGGCTATCTGCACTGGGCGAAGGGAGATGTGCCCACACCCAATGGCATATTGAGAGTGGAAGTACAGCAAAAGGAAGGACGCCTTAGCGGGTATGTACTGCTGCCCAAAGGTGTGACCGCGCTGTTGAAAGCAAACTCGCGAGAAAAAACTGTTACCGGCCCCGGGCGCTACCGACTGCCATAACTTCAACATCACAGACAGCAGAGTATTTCTCTGCTGTCTGTGATGAGCATCTATCAGTCAATAAAGCAAAACACTCTATAATGTGGGTACTATACTCACAACTGGGAGCAAAGAAGCACTCATAATTTTCCCGAACAGGTTTTTATGATACGCAGCAACTCAGGCGGATCACAAGATTTGATGGACCTTGGTCTGACAAGAAGAGCGTTGATTACAGCGCTTTTACTTACGGTGCTAGCTGGTTTTTGGGTGCGGCAGTCCGAAATAGAGGTGCTGGCGACCCAGATTACCGAAAGCGTGCCTGCCATACCAGGCATTACAGCACTTATGCTTCTGTTGGGTGCAAATGGCTTGATGCGCCTGTTGCGGATAGGCAAACCATTTCATCGGTCAGAAATTCTGGTTATTTTTCTGTTTGTTACCGTAAGCAGCATGGTGATGGGAATAGGCGTGACCCAGTTTCTAATCTGTCTTATTGCCACACCATTCTATTACAAAACCAATAATATACAGCTTGTACGCAAATATCTTCCCAACTGGCTGGTGCCACATAACCTTCAGATCATCAAGGGCATCTACGAGGGCAGCGCCAATGGACAGGTTCCCTGGAGCCAATGGGGAGCGCCCATCTTTCTGTGGATATGCTTCTTCCTTGCTCTTTGGTGGACTATCAGCTCGCTTTTGAGCCTTCTCTACAGTGCATGGTCGGAGGATGAGAGGCTCTCTTTTCCATTGGCATCTCTCGCCCTTGAAATGACTGGAGAAGCGAATGAAATTCCTTTTTTTCGCAACAAAATCATGTGGGTGGGGTTTGGGGTAGCAGCATTGTATGACAGTGTGAATATACTGCACGCGCTTGTGCCCTCTGTGCCTGCTTTTGGCAAGAGAATAGATTTTGGCGTTGGGTTCACTGCACTGCCGTGGAGCGAGATGAAGCCGTTTATATTTCATATACGACCTGAATTGATCGGTTTGGGTTTTCTGGTCTCTACCGAGATCAGTTTGACTGTGTGGGTTTCTTACCTGCTCTTCAAACTGACCGCCGTGTGGGGTGCTGCGCATGGCGTTCCGCCTGGTCAGCTGCCCTATTCGGGTTCACAGGGAATTGGCGCCTATTTGATGATGGCATTGGTAATGTTTTGGCTAGCCCGGCGCAATATACAGTCAGCATGGCAGAAGGCTGTACATGGAGGTAATTGGGTTGGGCTGGGGGGAATGAAACCGCGCTGGATGTTTGGAGGCATAGCATGCGGGTTCTTCTTTTGCTGGTTTTTTATGTGGGCGGCAGGAATGGGGTGGTGGGTGGCATTGATTTATCTGCTGCTGGTGATAGCGGTGGCAGCTGTTTATGCACGCCTGAGGGCCGAGGCAGGGGTGCCGCTTATCTGGTTGTTTCCTTTTGAAATGCAAAAAGATGTGATGTTGAATGTGTTTGGGTCTGCGCCATTTCAAGCAGCGGGTAAATCTGATTTATCTGTTTGGGCGCTGTTTGTTTTTTTAGCCAGAGGGTATTATCCCGAAGTGACCGCGTATCAGTCAGAGGGACTTGAGATCGCAAAAAAATCGGAGATACGTCCGCAGAAAATTGTGCAGGCTTTGTTTCTTGCTGTACTGGCAGGATTGTTGCTGGGTTGGTACAATCATCTCGTGCCCTATTACAATTATGGCGCCCTGCAGCTGAGAGGAGGCATTTGGGGAGACTGGATATCTACCACCCAGTACAGCAGTGCTGCAGCGTGGATGCATACCCCCAAGATGCCCGATGTATCCAGAAGTCTTGCTGCCGCATCTGGTGCAGCCCTGGTTTTTGCACTCTGGCTGCTTCGGCTCTGGTTTGCCGGTTTCTGGTTTCACCCAATCGGGTATTGCATGGCATGCAGTTACGGCAGCCTGATATGGGGTTCATTTTTAGTGGTATGGATTATGAAAAGCCTTACCCTGCGTTATGGGGGGATGAAACTGTACAAAACCCTTCGGCCATTTTTTCTTGGGCTTGTTTTGGGGCATTTCGTAACTGCCGGTATTGCCTGGGGCCTGATGGGTGTGTGGGTTGGAAGCGCAGTGCAGGGCTATCAAGTTTACTTTGGCTGAGCATTTGTATGCTCATAACCGTACTTGTGTATGGTTGCTTCGATAGGAGGGTGCCCGTCCACAGTATATTGAGGATTCCCTTCCTCCTGCTGAGAACGCAACGGACGCCGATGCGACCATATATTGAAACCTATCCAGCCTGCAAGCAGAGAAGCAAAACCGGGATGAAACAGGCTATGCGTATAGTTTTGACATAAGCCGTATATGCCAAACAAAAGCAATAGTACTGAAACGGCCTCCATAATTTGTGCAAGTCTGCCTGAGAGCATGATTATATTTCCATTAGTCGAACGGGATTGGTGAGATTGAGAGTTGTTTCGGCATCAAACAGATGCATGCGGCACTGGTCTATGCGCATAGACAGTCTGGCGCCTATGGGGGCAGAGAAGGTTGGCGGAGTTCTAACCTTGAAAGAATGGTTTCCCAAACGTACATCTAGTATATTTTCTGCCCCAAGCGGTTCCATTACGTAAACCTCGCATGGCTCAAATTCCGGCGGATTGTCTTTTCTGAGGCTGATGTCTTCAGGGCGAACACCCAGAATGAGCTGCTTCCCTGTCTGCACTCTGCGAATACGCTCTTTTGCTGCAACCTGAATGCCAATTGGTATTTCACCCTCCAGCATTAGAGTGTTGCCATCATCTGAAAGTATACATGACACGAAGTTCATGGAGGGTGAGCCTATAAAACCGGCGACAAACAGATTGAAGGGCCTGTCATATACATCTGCAGGGGAGCCGTTTTGCTGTATGATACCGCCATACATCACAGCTATCTTGTCTGCCATAGACATAGCCTCCAGCTGATCATGAGTTACGAAAACTGTGGTAACGCCAAGTTCAACTTGCAGGCGTTTGATTTCGGTTCTCATTTCGGCTCTCATATTGGCATCCAGGTTGGATAGTGGCTCATCCATGAGAAAGACTTGCGGTCTACGTACAATGGCTCTGCCAATAGCAACTCGCTGCATTTCACCGCCCGAAAGCTTGCCGGGCTTACGATTGAGAAGCTTTTCAATGCGAAGCTTCCTGGCTGCTTCTTCTACCCTGACATTGATTTCGCTCTGTGGGGTTTTAACAGCTCGAAGTGGAAAAGCCATATTTTCTGCCACGGTCATATGAGGGTAAATAGCATACTGTTGAAAGACCATTGCAATATCTCGCTCGGCAGGAGACAGCCTGGTAACATCCTGATCTCCTATGAATATCTGCCCTCCGTCTGTTTTCTCCAAACCGGCAATGCAGCGCAGGGTGGTGGTTTTACCACAGCCTGATGGGCCAAGCAGCACTTGAAAAGTGCCGTCTTCTATGGTGAGTGAAACATGATTGATAGCGGTGTTTTGCTCAAAAGCTTTTAAGAGGTCGTTGAGAACGATTTGTGCCATGGGCGCTTTCTTATCCTTTGCTTATCTTTTGATCGCCCCAAAAGTGACGCCTCTAAGAAGGTGCCGTCTCATGGTGAAGGTGAATAAAATGACTGGAATGACAAACAAAACTGCGCCTGCCGCTGTAAGCCCCCAGTCCAATCCGCCCGAACCAGTGAGGTTGATGATGTTGGGAGGGGCTGTGAGCGGGTCTCGTTTGGAAAGGATTTGTGCGAATGCAAACTCATTCCATGCAGTAATAAAGCAGAACACTGCAGTAGCTGCTATTCCTGGCATAGCCTGTGGAAGAGATATTTTGATAAAAGTTTGCATGCGTGAATACCCATCCAGCAATGCTGCATCATCGTATTCGTGC
>DAIDHN010000015.1:54981-70234 GCA_027459665.1 Chthonomonadaceae bacterium
TATCGTCAAAAAACCCCTTGAGAAGATAGGTAGAGAACGAAAGATTGAATATTGTGTAGAGAATAATCAATCCGGTTGCGGTACCTAACAGGTGCAGTGTTCTGAACATCAGAAAGATGGGTATGACTACTGCGATAGGCGGAAGCATTCTGGTACTGAGGATAAAAAAGAGCAGGTCGCCTCCACCCTTAATGTGAAATCGTGCGAAGGCATATGCGGCAAGCGCTCCCAAAAAAACTGCTAGAAAGGTGCTGGTGATGCCTATGAACAAACTGTAACCCAGCTGAGAGACAAAGGGAGACGGACCAGTAATTTTGCCGGATGAGTCATCGTTCTCATGCTGAAAAAGCAGTGCGCTGTAATTGTCGAATGTAGCGCCGAAGGTAAGTTTGCTGTCTGGCATACCTATCGCATTTGGTTTCTGCATATGTGTTGGAATGAGTTTGGGTGTGCCGGCGCCAATTTGCGTTGCTGGAGTTATGCTTGTAACTGCTATCCAGTACACTGGGAATATAAACAGCAGGGTTACTATGAGAATTAAAACCGTAATAACAGATTTTTGTAATAGAACAGGGACGCGGTTCCATACGAAAAACAACACACACGCAGCTACCAGCAGTATAAGCAAAATGGGGTGCAACATTAAATAATGCACAGTTGCTTTTATATAAGTTAAAGCCCGGGCAGGTGTGCCAAGGATGCTATAGATCGTAGGAAAAAAAATCACCCCAATGACGAGAACAGCCAGCCTGGATGGATAAGAAGTGAGGGCATTGAGGAAGGGTACGCCTGCTGTTTTTTCAGCAACAAATTGAAGCAGGCTGCTGCTGTCGGTCTGCAGTTCTCCACGTACTCTCGAAATGTAGCGTATGAACAAGATTGCAAGACCTATAATCACCAGCAGCACCATGTAAGCAAGGGCGCATGAATAGCTTGTTCGCTGATCGTTGAATGCCAGTTTGAAAAGCGCAAAAGAAACTGTTTGCGCCGACCCGCCTGGCCCGCTGGTAAGAACATATACCAGGTCGAACAGCTTGAAACAGTCTATTGTGCGAAAAAGCAGAGCGATGGTAACAATAGGCGATACCATTGGGAGGGTGATGTTTTTGAACTTGAACCAACTTGAGGCCCTGTCCACGCTTGCAGCTTCGTATAGATGAGGAGGCACTGCGCTGAGCGCTGCGAGTGAAATAAGCATAACAAAGGGCGACCACATCCAGGTATCTACAATGACCAGTGACCAGCGTGCAAGGTTTCTGTCATTGAGCCAGTTGGCAGCATGAGCAGGGTTTTGAAGGTGTGCAGTTTGCAGAAGATAATTCAGTACGCCATAACTCGACTGCATCATATAATTCCAAAACAGCCCCACAACCACTGGTGAGAGCATCATGGGAATCAGAATAAGTGTTGTTACTAGGCTGCGCAGCTTGAAGGTGCGATTGAGCAGCAGCGCTAAACCAAAGCCAATGAATAACTCCAGCGAAACGGCTAGCAGAGTGAACCTGGCAGTGTTTACAAAGTCTTGCCAAATATCATGGCTCATCAGCAGCTTGTGGTAATTGGTGGTGCCAGCCCAGGCTATGGGGGCAGTTCCTGTAGCCTGGTAATGGGTAAAAGAGAGTGTAAGCGACCAGAGCAGGGGAAAAACATTGAATGCAATGAGCAAAAGCAATGCAGGCATCAGGAACAAATTGGCAATACTTCTGTCTTTGAGCAGAAATTTTCGCCCAGTTTTTGTGTCTTTTGTTTGAAGTCTCAAACGCTTTGCTTTCCGTGCTGGTCAGGGAGGGGATGTGCATCCCCTCCCGTATATCTAGTACTGTGTGAGATGATTTTCCTGCATTACCTGGGTTTGCTGCTTTGCAACATTGTCCATTGCCTTCTGAGGAGTTTCAGTGCCCGATGCTGCCGCATTCCACTCTGTTTGTGTGATATTCAGTAAACGTGCATAGGCTGTGTTGTTCCAGTAATCTCGCAGATACGGAACGCTTGCTGCAAACTCTGCATTGAAGGGGGTTGCATTTTGGAAAGCCGCAGATTTGAGAATGCTTGTGTTGCAGGTGAGACCACCCATAGTGGCCCACTGCTTTTGCACTGCCTCACTGCTGAACCACTGCAGAAATTGTTCTGCCCAGTCTATGTGTTTTGAGTAGGCCGAAACAGAAATTCCCTGCCCCCCCAGGCTGATATAGTGACCTGCAGGCCCTGCGGGAGAGACAAAGAAACCAGTGTTTGGCGCAAATGGATTCTGTTTGGGATCGGTGAGTGCTGGGAAGAAGGTATACCAGTCCATCGCCATGGCAACCTGACCGCTTTTGAATGCCTGCAGGGTTTCGTTGTAATAGAAGTTCTCTGAACCAGGCGGACAGTACTGCTTTAGCTGCTGTGCATAAAAGCTAAGCGCCTGTACAGAAGCAGGCGAGTTTACTACCCCTTCAATTTGATGAGTTTGCTGGTTGTAGAGATCACCGCCCAGGCACCAGAGAGTCTGCATAAACCCCATGGTAACACCATCGTAGGTGGATGGCCCTGCATAAAAGAGCGCAGTTCCGTACAGGTGCTGCTGTGGCCGGGTAAAGAACTGAGCAATATCTGCAAATTGTTTCCATGTAGTGGGGGGCGCCAGCGGATAGCCATACTTTGCCTTAAAATTCGCTTGCTCCTGTGGGTTGTTGAACAGGTCTTTTCTGTAGGCGAACCCAATAGCATCTGCTTCACATGGCAGCGCCCATATCTTGCCATTGTATTCACAGTAGAAATGCTTTATGTTGTCGCTATAGTCTTGCCAGGGCACATTGGTTTTTGACCAGTCGGTCAGGTCAACATATTGATGATCTGCTGCACCAATCCCTAACCACTGGCTGTCGCCAACGATTAAATCATAGGCATCGCTTTTGCCGGCCCAAACATCGGTTTCAATTTTCTGCTGATAGTTGGTCCATGGGATTTGATCTACCACCACCTTGATGCCGGTTTTCTTGGTAAATTCTTTAGAGAGCGTTTGCAGGTAGTCTGAGGGTTTCCATTGCGCCCAGGCAATATGAAGCACCTTATTTTCTGCTGACGAGGGAGAAGTAGTGGAACCTGATTGCGAATTGCTGCTGCAGCCAGTGAGAAAAGATATTGAAAGCAGCAAGAGCGCCGCACCCGTAGCTCGATTCAAGAGAAGTCTCCTTGCCTCTGCAGCGTTGCCGCAGGCTGAAAACAATAATGTGTACAAGCGAAATTGTATCACAGTCATACAAAAAAGTCTAGATACCTTCGGTAAAAAGTTTAGGCATGTGTGCGATATGCGCGCAGGAAGGGAGTGAGGTTGATTTGCCCAGGTATATTATTATCGGACATAATTGTTTGTTAATATTATTGCAAACACAACCAGCACACAGCCTGGGATAGTTCCGGCTGTGATTATGTCATGCATCAAAAAATAGCCGTATACCGGGCCAAGCATTGGCTGAATCAGAATGAAAGCGCTCATGCGTGAAAGAGGTGCTCGCTGCATAAGCTTATACCAGACTGCGTAGCAGAAAACACTACAGAACATACTGAGATAAATAATGGAGAGTAAAGCCGTAGCAGCGATGGGGTGGGGATGCCTCAATTCGATTAGCGAGCCTGGCAGGGCCATAAGAGCGCCTAGCATCATCTGATAGGAAAGTATGACAAAGGGAGGATATTTGTTGACGAGCTTCTTCGCACTCACACCGGTAAAACATTCACAAGATAATCCCAGCAGCGCCAGCCAGTTTCCTGAAGCCTTACCAGCAATGAGCCAAATGCCAAACAAACCCAGCCATAGGCCGAGCCACTGCAATGGAGTCAATTTTTCTTTGAGAAACAGGGTTGCAAATAACGAAAGGAGAATTGGCTCGCAGGCGAAAAGCAGAGAGGCATCTGTTGCAGTAGTCTGACGCAGACCCGTGAAGTAGATTACATAAGTGAGGGTAACCCCTATAAAGCCAAGCAGAAACAGCGTAAGTCTGTCTTCTGCAGCAATGGGATGAGAGCGAATATCCTTTTGGTTGAACATCAAAAGCAGAATGCCGGCAGGCATGAAACGTAAGAATGTTAAAGTATAGGGACCGACGCTGCCAAGCGCAACTTTGGCGGCCACCGATGAGAACGCCCAGAATGCATTGATGAGAATGAGTAGCAGAATGTCTGCAGGTGTGAATTGGTAGCCTGTCCTAGTCGATTTGCAGTTGTTCAGATCGCTCACCCTTGAGAGGCTCTGAGTGAGGAACGATAAAACGGAATAGGGCTGATCTGGCAGCTTATGCTGTCTGCCATCAGAGTACTCTCTGGTAGGTTATACTCATTGCGTATGTATGCCAGGGCAATATGTTTGCCCTCAGCAGCGGGCGAACAGGGCGCTGTGCTGGTAATTCTGCCGGCTTCTTTGCCCTCTGCCGTGTGTAGAAGACTGTTTATTGGTATTTCGTTCATCACCAGTCCGGCAAGACTGCGGTTGGTATGCCCGCGAGAAGCAATACGTGCAACGATTTCCTGGCCAATGTAACATCCCTTACTGGTGGAATATCTTTTTCCCAACGGGTCGCATTCTTGTGCCAGCAAGCTCTCTGTCCACTCTTGCCCCCAGGCAGGCAAAGCAGCTTCAATGCGAAGCAGTTCTCTGTGCGCAGCATCCATTACAGGGTTGGCTGCCTGAGATAAGATTTTTTGCAAAGCAGAATAGGGCAGAAGAAAATCATAGCCACTGCTGCCGGTATGATCTGACAGATAGGAAGGAAATGGATATTCTCGGCTGTTTGCCTCAGGGCCTTGCAAACTTACCATTGAAATGGATTGGGTTACATTATCCAACTCCACATCTTCGTTGATCAGATAGTTTTGCAGTACATTCCAAACGCTATTCAATTGAGACAAGGGCATGGCAGCAAGAATGCAGTGATCACTGCCGTCAAAAGAGAGTGCATCCATGCCCTCAGAGGTGAGAAAGTAGAAGTCAAGGCTGGAAAGCAGTTGACCGGTTGGCTGCAGGATGAAGGACTGAACCACAGCCTCGGTCTGAGCCAGACTCCGCAAGTCCTGGCTTACAAGCGCCTGCAGCCAGGAAAGGGCATCGGTACCTGTGATTTTCAGCCAGCCTGTTTCAGCAGTGAAATCGATGAATACAGAATGGTTTCTAGCTGCATGATAGAAAGGATAGAGCGTATTCATAGAGGCTTGCGTGCTACCAGGGTGGCCGTGGCCTGTGCCAAAGGCTTGAGCACTATTTCATCTATGTTCACATGGGGAGGGCGTGTTGCAGCCCATACGATGGTATCGGCAATATCTTCTGCTGTGAGAGGCTGTAACCCCTGGTATACCTTGCCGGCTCGTTCTGCGTCGCCCTTGAAACGAACCATGCTGAATTCTGTTTCTACCATTCCGGGTGCAATTTCCGTTACCCTCACAGGCTGTCCAACCCATTCCATTCGCATTACTCGCGTGATAGCGTTCACCGCAAACTTCACGGCATTGTAGCCAGCTCCGCCAGGGTAAGGCTCTCTGCCTGCAATGCTGCCGATATTTATGACATGTCCCGGGTTTGCCGCCAGCAGGGCAGGCAGCAGCTGCCTGGTAATGCGCATCAAGCCCAGTACATTAGTATCGTACATGGTTTGCCAGTCTTCTTCAGAGGCATTGGCAATGGAATCCAGGCCAAGAGCGCCACCAGCATTGTTGACGAGCAGATTCACCTGAGCAAGGCCTCTGCAGAAGGATTGTACGCTCTCAGTATTCGTAACGTCAAGCGGCCTCCATTCTGCATTCAAAGGTTTTGCAACTGCTTCGAGCCGCTCTTCACGCCTTGCCCCAAGAAGCAGACGGTATCCCTGTCGATGCAGTGCTACAGCCGCGGCAGCGCCTATGCCGCTGCTTGCGCCGGTAATTACTGCCAAAGGTTGTGAGGTCATGGTAAACGCTTTCTAGTCCAGTAGATAGAAATAGAGGCCGGTTCCTTTTCCATCCGGTGCAATATCTGTAAGAATGAGCAACCCTCTCTTCTCTGGTGATCTCGGATCATGGTGCGACACATCGAGTATTGTTCCGGGCATGGAGGGGGTTTGATATAGGCTGTTTTGTTTGGTAGAGGCTGGGTCGAGGAATACCACTGAGGATTGTGGATGTCCGAGCGGTTTGCCGTCATTGCCGACTATCTGCGATTGAGAGATGTAGTAGAGAAAGAGCTTGCCAAAGTTTCGCACATCCCACAGGTCGGTGATTCCTCCCAGCGCAAGCACCGAAGGGAGACCAATGGTCTCCAGTTCAGAGGTGTTTGCATGCAGGTCTGCCCGGTGAACAAGCGAGGATACTGGTGGAGCTATCGGGTCGACCAGCCAGTTTTGTGGGTGGGACGGGTCAATTTTATAAGCCATGACTGGTGAGGAAGGCTGTGCCACAACCAATCTCTGTGTACCGCTCAGCGTGGTAATCTTGCCAACAATGTTGAGTGGCTGCGGGGCAGGGTAGTATTTGAAAGCGCCATTCTGCCATATTCTCATACCATCCTGGGTGAGTATTGCCGGAGCCTTGCCATTGCCGAGCGAAAGCACTTCCATTTGGCTGGGCAGGCCATTCACAGGCATAGAAAAATCGGAGGCAAACAGAGTGCCTGTCCAGTGCAGAATGTTGAGCTGGGCCTTGTCGTGTTCACCTGGCACAGAGTTGAGCGTGATCAGATTGGCTACTTTGTCTGCTTTAACATTTGCCACAGCAATGCGTGTTGTAGCAGCAGGCAGATCTTGCATCCATTCTATATCAAAAACCGGAGGTGAATTCTTGCCCATTACAGCCAGTTCGTTGTACCCGGCAAAAGTATGGTTATGGTTTCCGTAATACAATCCCCTCGGATTGCGGGTTGTTGAATTTCTCTGACCTGTAATTGGATCAATCTGATTTGGGGAATCATTCATGTGGCAGTAGATACATGGCTTGTGCTCACGCTGTGCGTAAATGGGAAGCGCCCTGACTGAATTTGATATGAACAGCCCAAACAGCAAAAAGCAGATTGCTCCCAATGACTTGTTATTCATGTGCAAACTCCCATCTTATACGCTCAGATATTCATTGACAGGGTAGAGAGCGAATTGTTCACCCGAATGGTGTGCATGCATTGCCAGCAGCAGCGCCCGAGCTGTATCGAGACTTGTAAGGCAGGGTACTCCTGCTTCTACGCTTGCGCGCCGAATGCGCGAGCCTTCCTGCTCGATTCTTCTATCTGAGGAGAGGGTATTGATAAGAAGGCTGATTTGACCGCTTTTAATGAGATCGATGATATTGCCCTCGCCCTCATGCAGCTTTTTCACGCTGTGCGCCTGTATTCCCTGTCTTACCAGAAAATTGGCGGTGCCACTGGTAGCAAATATTCGAAAACCCATGGACTCGAAGTCTCTGACTATGGAAACACACTCGGCTTTGTCGGAATCTGCCACTGTAACCAGTATGCTGCCGCTGTGAGGAACACCGATGCCAGATGCAACCAGTGCCTTGTAGAGCGCCTGCGGGTAGGATACATCAACCCCCATAATTTCGCCAGTGCTTTTCATTTCTGGCCCCAGCCCAATATCTACCTGGTTGAGTTTCTGAAAGGAAAACACAGGCGCCTTCACGGCGATAATGCCCGTATCTGGGTGTAAGCCGGTTTTGTATCCCTGTTCTTTTAGCGACTTGCCAAGCATTATTCTGGTTGCAACCTTTACCATAGGGATGCCAGTTATTTTGCTGAGATATGGAACAGTACGTGAGGCGCGGGGGTTTACTTCCAGCACCTGCGGAGTACCGGTTTCATGGTCTACTACATATTGAATGTTCATGAGGCCGTACACCTCAAGCCGACGTGCGATGCTGATGGAAGTCTGCTCTATTTGCTCTATAACATTCTGCGAGAGGGTTTGCGGCGGATAAACCGCCATGCTATCGCCTGAATGCACCCCTGCGCGTTCTATGTGCTCCATAATTCCAGGCAGCAAACAGTCTGTGCCATCAGAGATGACATCGACTTCCACCTCTTTTCCTAGTACGTATTTATCAACCAGAATCGGTGCCCGTGGAGAAACGTCTACGGCATATTCCATATACCGTTTCAACTCTGAATGCGAGTAGACAATTTCCATTGCCCTGCCACCCAGTACGTAGCTGGGACGAACAAGCACAGGATATCCAATCTCTTCTGCTACATTCAGGGCATCTTCTGGCGAGGTAACTGCTCTGCCGGGTGGTTTGGCTATGCCAAGCTCTGAGAGCATTTTCTCAAACAGGTTGCGGTCTTCTGCCAGGTCAATTGCAGCGGGAGAACTGCCAAGTATTTTCCAGCCTGCGCTGTGTATGTCACTGGCGAGATTGATGGCTGTCTGACCGCCAAATTGTACAACAACGCCTTCAGGCTGCTCTCTGTCTAGTATATTGAGTACATCCTCTAGCAAAAGCGGCTCAAAGTATAGCCTGTCTGAGGTATCAAAATCTGTCGAGACGGTTTCAGGGTTGTTGTTGACTATCAGCGCCTCATAGCCTTCTTCTCTCAATGCACGCACGCAATGCACAGAACAGTAATCAAATTCAATTCCCTGGCCAATGCGAATCGGCCCGGAACCTATCACCATGATGCGTGGTTTATTTGTTTGCATATCTTCGGTTGTTCTTTCCTGGTTATTGTGAAAGTCCCATGCTTAGAACTTCCTGTACTGCCTGCTCTACAGCAGTGGTGTATCTGTTCATTTCTTCTATAGTGTCTGTAACTTCCTGTACCGCCGGGTTGTCTGTACCGAGAGGTGCAAGATGAAGCCGTGCAAGGGTAGACCCCATGGTTTGCATGGTTTGGAGCAGGGTTTCCTGCTGTGTCTTGATCTGATCAAGATTCTGCTGCAGCGCTTCCGCATTTTCCTTACGTTTGTAAAGCAGTGTCAGGCTTTGCTGGCAAGCCTGCATTGCTATTGTGCTTGAAGTGGACTGCAGCAGGCTCGCTTTCTGATCGATTTCAGCCTGTATGCCAGATAGATGATTGCTCCCCAGAATTGGCATCAGCGCTCGTCTGCGTTCTTCCAGCAGTCTGTCTGCATCCAGCAAACGCTGCATGTGCTGCAGAGCATCTGTAACAGTGCTCTGGTCTGTATTTAAACTGGAAATCAGCACAAGATTATCACAGTAGGCTCTTTCACAGCGAGTTAGAGTGAGCAGCGGCACCACGCAGCGCAGTTCTTCTCTGGTGAGCGCATTTTCAAGGGAAGGCACGCTGTGCTGTATATATATTTTCCCTAGCAAACCAGCTGCATACCCTGAGGCGCAAAAGGCGAACAGGGGCACGGTTTGGTGAGGCATTGGCAGAAAGGAAAAGAGGGCAGTACCGGAAGCATGCTCTGCCAATACTGCAAACCAGACATCTATCGGCAGAGAGAATGCAGTGCAGAGCAGCGGGAAAAAACGCCTTTTACGCTGTAGTCTGCTCTTTTCAAGCCGCTGCAGTCTTGCATTGGTTTCTTCCTGTGTTGGAGCGCGCAGTACTTGCAAAAACCGTTCACTGTTTGGTGTGATCCGAAACGGCAGCATCCCTGGCCAGCGAATATTGTCTCTTAGAAAATCAGACGGCGCAGTGTTGAGGCGGTCTGCCATTTTTACAGCGATGCGCCTGTCCAGCATTTCCAGTGTAATGTTCATTGTGAAGCCTCAGTGAGTGAAAACGGCTTTTTTGCCCATACCTGCGTCATGCGGGCCATGCCCATGAGTACATCTGGATTTTGTTCCAGCTGTTTTATTTCTTCCGCCAACTTTCCGACCTCTTCCCTAGAGGCGATATGATTTTCGATAACGAAAGGAGAACATTCTTTCAAAGTCCAGAGAGGCAGTGTTTTGCCTATTCCATCAGAGTAAAGCGGCTGCACCAGCTGTGCTTTCACATCTGACATTTTGTGAGAGCGTATCATCTGAAAAAGCGACTGCCCTATATCAAAATTTTCACCCTGCCTCTCTCCTGCAAGGCGGTATATATGCATGCATCTTTGAAATGCAGGCACGGGCGGCCAGCAAAACAGTGATGAAAAGTCTCCCTCTTCTACGGCAAGTATGCCTCCTGGTTTAAGTATGCGAATCATTTCGTGCAAGGCGGCATTGGGCTGAGACAAATGCATCAACAGGAAACGACATGTTACCATGTCAAATTGATTGGATTCTAGCGTTGTCTGGGTAGCCGAGGAAACTTGAAATCGAACGTTTTTAAGCTGCTCATTTTCAATTCTCTTCCGTGCAACTTCTACTTGGTCTGCATTGATGTCAATTGCAGTCAATTGACCTGCCGTCTGCAGCCTGCGAGCTATCCTTACCGAGACCAGGCCGGCGCCGCAGCCAAGTTCTGCAACCTGCATGCCGGTTTTTAAACCCGCCTGCAGCAAAAAACGTTCGGTATCTGGCCCGTGTACTTCATCAACCAGCTGTAGTCTGGCTTCTGCCTCTTCTCCAGTAGAAAGCACATACTGCGACATCTTAGCTTTCATCCTCCTGCTCAGCACAGGAATAAAAATAGGGAGTGGCTGCCTCAAATTCAGCCGCGCATGTATCCACCATTTTATAGGCTGGCACTATGCCGAGACGAATGCGCACCGCTCTCAGTTTCATTTCAGGTACTTCGGCAAACTCTGCAAGCATGCGATCTGGATACCCTATGGTTTTTGCCTCTCTGAGCAGTCGTACAGCAAGAGGGTGGTTTTGTTCCAGTTCTTCAGCCTGCTCGTCTTTCACCAGTCTCGCCAGGGCGCGCCCATTTGTTTTCAGTTTCATCTCAAGCTGCACCATAGCAGCCAGTTTTCTAAGGAACCAGGGGTCTACTGCACTGAGGCCATGTACTTCCTCTACTGCCATGCCTCTTCTAAAAGCTTCTGCAATTGCCCATATTCTTTCATCATTTGGCACGCGTACTGCCTCCTCCAGTTCCATATCGCTCAGCAGATTTGCAGTCTTGTTGGTGAGGCTGTATACTCCGATTTCGAGTGAGCGAATGGCTTTCATAAAAGCGCTTTCAAATGTGCGGTCTATTGCCATTACTTCGCCGGTGGCCTTCATTTGGGTGGTAATGCGCTTATCTGCACTGGTGAATTTATCGAAAGGCCATCTGGGAATTTTGACTACACAGTAGTCCAGTGCAGGCTCAAAACAGGCAAGCGTACGTTTTGTGACTGCGTTTTCTATTTCATCGAGCCTCAAACCGACGGCGATTTTTGCAGCAACCCGTGCAATAGGATAACCAGTGGCCTTGGAAGCAAGCGCTGAAGAGCGCGAGACTCTGGGGTTCACTTCGATGATGTAGTATGCAAATGAGTTAGGATCGAGTGAAAGCTGTACGTTGCATCCTCCCTCAATACCAAGCTCTCTGATAATTTTGAGAGAGGCTGTGCGCAGCATCTGGTATTCCTTGTCGGTAAGGGTTTGAGAGGGCGCTATCACAATACTGTCTCCGGTATGAACCCCCATGGGATCAAAATTTTCCATATTGCATACTGTGATGGCAGTATCATTGGCATCACGCATTACCTCATATTCAATTTCTTTCCAGCCTGCAAGGTATCTCTCAACCATTACCTGATGCCTCATGGAAAGCGTAAGGCCCCGGCGGGCTATTTCATACAGTTCCTCTCGATTGTGGGCTATGCCGCCTCCTGTGCCGCCGAGGGTGTAGGCAGGTCTGACTATGAGCGGCCATATGCCTGAGGCTGCCGGTTCGGTAAGCTGATTTTCATGGGTAATGATCCAGGATTCAGGCACAGGCTCTCCAATGGCACGCATGAGAGTACGAAACTCTTCCCTGTCTTCTGCTTTGCGAATTGCATCCAGAGGTGTTCCCAGCAGTCTGACTTTGTATTTTTCCAGCACTCCCGCCTCTGACAACTGAATTGCCAGGTTCAAGCCGGTTTGTCCGCCTAGTGTAGGCAGAAGACCATCTGGTCTTTCTTTTTCAATTACGCGCGTTGCAAATTCTACATTCAGAGGCTCTATATAGATACGGTCTGCCATGTCTGCATCTGTCATAATAGTTGCCGGGTTTGAATTCATGAGAACAACCTGCAGACCCTCTTCTCTCAAGGCTCTGCATGCCTGTGAACCAGCATAGTCGAATTCTGCAGCCTGCCCAATAATGATTGGGCCAGAACCGATGACCAGAACTTTGTTGAGCGTATTGTCTTTTGGCATAGTGTTTCTGATTTCTTCTCTCTATTGGGTAGGGTCTGATGTTGATTGGGATGCGCCTGGAATTCGTCGATGGGTAAGTACGAACAAGTATCTGCCTACAATTTGGTTTCTTGCCAGCGTACCCCAAAATCTTCCGTCATCGCTGTTATCGCGATTGTCGCCCAGTACGAAAATTCTCCCTGCAGGTACGGTAATCGGCGTCTGCACTGCATATGGAAACAACAGCGGAGATTGATGAGTGGGTATGGTTTGATAAAATTGCGGCATGGGACGACCGTTGATGTATACCGTGTTGCCAATGAGCTGCACTTTGTCACCCGGAAGCCCTATCACCCGTTTGATCAGCAGAATCGGGTGAAGGGACTGGGGGACGCCTTTGCTGGCAGAAAGTGCGCTCGATACCTGCACACCATTGTTTACGTCGTCCTGTATTTGCCTGCTAGGTGTAAGATGAAAAGTAATGACATCTCCTCTTGCAGGCATAGACCCAAACGGATAAGCCGCCCACACTCTTTCTACAGCAATTTCATCTCCTGGTGTGAGAGTAGGTTCCATAGAACCTGAGGGGATGAGATTTGTTGTGAATGCAGCTGATATAAACACCAGGAGCAATAATAAGGGCAGCAGCACGAGTGAGCCAAGCCTGAATTTTCGTCTGCCTGGTTTACTGCCTTTGAACTGGTTGTCTGTAGCCTGCGGCATTGCGGCATGCTTCCTTATTTGAGAGACTGGATAAACTCATGGAAAAAGTAGGCACTGTCTGCTGGGCCGGGAGATGCTTCAGGGTGATACTGTATAGAAAATACTGGAAGCTGTTTGTGCCTCAAACCTTCTACAGTGCCGTCGTTAAGGTTCAGGTAAGCTACTTCCATTCCATCCTTCAAGCCATCGGGGTCTACTGCATACCCATGATTTTGCGATGTGATGTACACTCTGCCGGTACTGAGGTCTTTGACTGGGTGATTGCTTCCCCTGTGCCCAAATTTGAGTTTGTAGGTTTTGCTGCCGAAAGCGCAGCCTAAAATCTGGTTGCCGAGACAGATGCCCAGCAGCGGTTTTTTTTCAATCAGCTGTTTAACAGTATTTACCACATATCCCAAATGCGCAGGGTCGCCTGGGCCGGGGGAGAGCACGATGCCGTCTGGTTTACATTTCATTATTTCATCTGCTGTAGCTGTGCAGGGGTAAACCACGCATTCGCACTCATATTGTGCCAGGCTGCGCAAGATATTGTACTTCACGCCGCAGTCAAGCAGCGCAATGCGTTTGGTTTCGGTGCGCGGTGCATCCGGGGCAATAGGCAGGGGAGCATTTGAGCTTCGGTTCCAAAGATACACCTCTGTGGTGGTAACTACCTGGTTCATATCTCTGCTGGCGTATGGCGGCGTATTTTGCAGTCTCAGCAATGCCGCCTCTGCAGTTTCTTCGGTGGTAATGGTAGACATCATTACGCCTTGCGTTCGCAGCGCTCTGGTGACAGCACGGGTATCTATGCCCTGTACCCCGACTATGTCGTTCTCTTTGAGGTATTGGTGAAGCGATGTCTCGGCTCTCCAATTGCTGGGGGTATCTACACTGTTTCTCACTACCAAACCTTCAACCTGTATACGCCTTGATTCGTGATCTTGGGGGTTGATGCCGTAATTGCCAATGAGAGGGTAGGTGAAAGTGACAATCTGCCCTGCATAGGAAGGGTCTGAGAGTATTTCCTGGTACCCCGTCATGCCAGTATTAAAAACCAGCTCTCCATTGGTAGTTCCAGCAGCGCCAAGCGATTCTCCCTGAAAAACGGCGCCATTTTCAAGAACCAGAATACATTTCATAAAGCATCTTCTCCATAGAGGCAGCTGCCTTCAACAAAGGTGGCTGCGACTTTCAGTTGTGACCATTCATCGGGCGGGGTAGTGAGAGGGTTGCAGGAAAGCACCGTCATGTCTGCCCATTTTCCAACCTCCAAAGTACCCCGGTCATTCTCTGTTCGGGTTGCATATGCAGGGGCGGCTGTGTAGGCATGCAAGGCAGATTCAGCGCTTATTTGCTCATTTGCGTTCAAAATATGCCCAGAGGGAGTAGTACGCTGCATGGCGGCCAGAATGCCATCCAGTGGTGCGCCAGGCACAACAGGGCAGTCTGAACTGAAAGCCTGTGCAACCTGCTGCGCCTCCAGGGTTGCATAAGGCGAAAGCCGGTGGGCGCGCTCTTCACCCAGGGCCAGTAGGTAAGCATCGCCCAGACGTGCTATAAATTCAGGCTGACCTATGCTCCAGATGTTCTGTCTTCTCAATCTGGCAATCAGAGCAGAATCCAGCAGCATACAGTGTTCTATACGATGCCCCGGTCTCGGTCTAGACTGCTGCCTTTGCGCTTCTGCCAGTGCGTCTAGCACTTCGCCAACAGCCATATCGCCAATTGCATGCACAGCCATCTGCCAGCCTCTTCGATGCCCCTGTATCAGATAATGCCGCAGCTGCTCCAACTCGTGTATCAAAATGCCCGTATTCAGAGGCATCCCTTCAAATGGAGCAGTTAGTTTGCAGGTGCGCGTAGTGATTGCGCCGTCTGAAAAGATTTTTGCCTGCCCAACATGCAGCTTGTGACCAGATACCATGCCAGGCTGCAAATCGGCCGGGCGGGGAGGGGATTGAAAGTCAACCGAGCTCATTACCTCAGCCCAGTCTATCATCAGATTTACGCGTACCTGCAGCGACTGCAGCATTACCGCTTTATGGTATACCGACACCTCATCCAGTGAGGTTGCTGCATCAGAAGCGCTGGTGATACCGCGTTCAAGAAGATAGGCGTTAGCCCTTTTTAATGCAGCCTGCAGTTCTGTATTGGAGGGGTCTGGAACAATGCTTTCCAGTTTTTGCCAAGCTGCCGTTTCAAGCAGTATGCCGTTTGGCTCGCCAGTCTCATCGCGCTCAATCTTCCCGCCGACCGGGTCTGGTGTTTCCCGGGTAATGCCAAGCATTTGCAATGCACGACTGTTGACTACAGCACCATGCCCAGATGTATGCTCTATGCGCACGGGAATTTCTGTAGATATGGTGTCAAGCTGGTACCTGGTAGGGTGTTG
>DAIDHN010000016.1 GCA_027459665.1 Chthonomonadaceae bacterium
CCCCCCCCCGTGGTTGGCGTCGTGGTTGCGATCCTGTTCACTCATAATAGTTTGCTCCTTCACAGGGCATGCAGAGGTTGAGTAAAGGGCAGCACATCAAAATGGTGCTGCCGAGTGATTAATAAAACGAGTGATTAATAAAACAGGTACAACGTATCATACAGCAGTTGTACCAGGTTGTCAAGACTTTTTTTTCAGCGGCAGCAAGCCAGATCGGATGCGGTGGGACGCCCGTAGCTCACAGGAGGGAGGGCAGCCCATATCGTTCATCGTCTGCAGCCCTCAAAGGAGGGGCTTTGCATAATAGAACGGGGTTTCAACCCTGTGGAGCAGCAGCAAGCGGCTGCATCGGCCCTGGGGCCACAGGCGGGTACGTCTGCACTCTTCATCATCAACTGTGGCATCCCTATGCTGCAGCACCTGTCTGGCAGTCCCAATTCCGTCGCGGGCAGGATGCAACAGTTGATTCAGGAGTTGCATAAGTGCTACAATATAATGTTACTGCATGAGAAAGCATCTAGATGCAATCCTGAAATATTTTCCAATGGAGGATACCTGTCATGAGCGTCCGAGTAGGCATCAATGGTTTTGGCCGCATAGGACGGCTGGCGCTGCGCACACTGCTGCAGCGGCACCCTGGTACAGTAGAGGTAGTGGCGATCAACGACCTTACCGACACACATACCAACGCACATTTGTTTAAGTACGACTCCACTTACGGTTTGTTTGAAGGGGAAGTGAGCGCTGCAGGTTCCAGCTTTGTAGTAAACGGACGTGAAATTGCAGTATTTGCCGAGCGCGATCCGGGCATGATACCCTGGGACAAGGCTGGCTGCGACATCGTAATAGAATCTACCGGCTTTTTTACCGATGCAACCAAAGCAGTGGCGCACCGAGAGCATGGGGTAAAGAAGGTAATTATCTCTGCCCCCGCCAAAAATGAAGACATTACTATTGTGCTTGGCGTAAACGAAAACAAGTACGACCCTGCCAGCCACCATGTGATTTCCAACGCATCATGCACCACCAACGGTCTTGCACCAGTAGCCAAATTCCTCAACGACCGGTTTGGCATTGAAAAAGGTCTGCTTACCACCGTGCATGCCTACACCAACTCGCAAAAACTGCAAGACACTGCTACCAAAGACTTGCGCGATGCGCGAGCCGCAGCACAAAACGTTGTTCCCGCTGCTACGGGTGCAGCACGTGCAGTCGGACTGGTGATACCAGAACTGAAGGGACGCTTCAGCGGAATGGCATTCCGGGTGCCCACCCCCACGGTGTCGGTGGTAGACTTTACTGCCCTGCTGGCAAAAGACGCCACGGTAGAAGAGATAAATGCAGTGGCAAAAGAATATGCCGAAGGCGCCATGAAAGGCATTCTGCAGTACACCGAAGAGCCGCTGGTATCCACTGACCTCAAGGGCAACGCGCACTCCTCCATCTATTCCGCTCTCGACACCATTGCAATAGGCGGCAACTTCATCAAAGTAGTCTCCTGGTACGATAATGAATGGGGATACGCCAGCCGCATTGCAGACATTACCAACTTCGTAGCCTCCAAAGGCTTCTAGAACCAGATGCAAAGAGAGGGGACAGGAGCTATCCTGCCCCTCTCTTTTTTGTCTTACCGCATATGCGGAGTAAAACACCCATGAACAAGAAAACAATACAAGATATAGAGGTACACGGCAAAAAAGTTCTCTGCCGTGTAGATTTCAATGTGCCTCAGGATGAGAACGGCGCAATCACAGACGATACCCGCATAAGAGCGGCTCTGCCCACCATACAATATCTGCTGCAGCAGGGCACCCGTCTCATTCTTGTTTCCCACCTGGGCAGACCAAAGGGGATAACGCCAAAGTATACGCTTGCACCAGTGGCAGTACGGCTTTCGCAGCTGCTGGGGCAGCAGGTGCCGCTTGCCCCCACCAGCATTGGCCCCGAAGCGGAAGCTGCCGCCGCCGCGCTGGAAAACGGGCATGCGCTGCTGCTGGAGAATGTGCGCTACTACCCTGAAGAGGAAAAAAACGATGCCGAGTTTGCACGCAAGCTCGCCTCACTGGCCGAGCTGTATGTAAACGATGCGTTTGGCACCGCTCACCGGGCGCATGCATCCACCGAGGGAGTTGCGCATCTGCTGCCGGGAGTGGCGGGGTTTTTGATGCAGAAAGAGCTGGACTATTTGGGCAGCGCACTGGAAAACCCGAAAAGACCCTTTGTAGCCATTCTGGGCGGAGCCAAGGTGAAAGACAAGATTGGCGTGATACGCCAGCTGCTTGAACGCGTGGATACCCTGATTATTGGCGGGGGAATGGCCTACACCTTTCTCAAGGCAAAAGGATACGAAATAGGCAAGTCGCTGCTGGATGAAAGCAACCTGGAGTTTTGCAGCGAGGTAATGCAGAGCGCCGGAGACCGCCTGCTGCTTCCCGTAGATGTGATTACCACCGACCACAACCCGTTTGCCGATGGCGAGGCAGCCTGCAATACTGCAGTCTGTGCGGCAGATGCCATTCCTGCCGACCTGGAAGGAGCAGACATTGGCCCCGCAACCATTCAGCGCTTTAGCAGCGTGGTGAAACAGGCAGGCACCGTGGTGTGGAATGGCCCGATGGGTATTTTTGAATTCGCCAAATTTGCCGAAGGCACCAGAGCCGTAGCCAAAGCCCTGGCAGAAAGCGGTGCAGTGAGCATTATTGGAGGCGGCGACTCTGCTGCCGCAGTACAGCAAATGGGCTTTGCAGACGCCATGAGCCACATCTCCACCGGAGGCGGCGCCTCGCTGGAGTTTCTGGAGGGCAAATCACTGCCCGGCGTGGAAGCCCTGCAGGAGAAATAAAACCTATGAGAACACCGATTATTGCAGGCAACTGGAAAATGCACTGCACACCAGCCGAGGGAGTAGCGCTTTGCAGGGAACTGCTGCCGCTGCTGCCGGCTGCAAAGGCCCAGATACTGGTATGCCCCCCCTTCACAGCATTGAGTGCCGTGGGTACTGTGCTTACCGGATCGGAAGTAATGCTGGGCGCACAAGACTGTTTCTGGAAGGAAAAGGGAGCCTACACTGGCCAGATTGCACCGCACATGCTGCGCGAAGTGGGCTGCAGGGCGGTTATTCTGGGCCATTCTGAGCGAAGAGGAAGATTTGGCGTGCCGGAGCCAGACTTTGATGCACAGATACTGGCGCACTTTGGCGACTCAGACCGCACAGTAAACAGAAAAATCAAGGCTGCGCTGGCTGCCGGCCTGCTTCCCATTTGCTGTGTGGGCGAAACCCTGGCAGAAAGGCAGGAAGGCCGTACCGACATCGTGGTGAAGCGCCAGACCGCCATTGCACTGGAAGGGCTTTCTGCTGAACAGGCGGCAGGGCTTGTGTTTGCCTACGAACCGGTATGGGCGATTGGCACCGGGGAAGTATGTGCTGCTGAGGAAGCAGACAGAGTGTGCGGAGTAATACGCTCTGCTGTGGGTGAACATGCCGCCGCTGCCGCTGAATCGGTGCGCATACAGTATGGCGGGAGTGTGAAACCAGACAATGCCGCCGACCTGCTGGCTCGTGCAAACATAGACGGCGCACTGGTGGGAGGCGCCAGCCTGAAAGCTGCCGACTTTGCCGCCATTGTAGCTGCTGCCGGCTAGCCGCAGGCTGCGCTGAAGTAAAAAGAGCGAAGAGACCCGGGTCTCTTCGCTCTTTGCTTTGCAGAGTGAATTACTTTTTCTTGCGTGCTGCTTCCTGGGCAAGCAGATGCTGTATCATGGTTCTTACCACTTTCCAGTCGTACGAGCTGCCCACTATCTGGAAATGACGATTCAGCACCACCGTGAGCGGGATGGCGGTTACTCCGAAACGGGTTGCCACTTCCCCTTTGGGGTCTATGAGCAGAGGGTAGGTAACGCCATGTTTTTTTCTGAAGGCTCTCAGTTGAGAGAGCGGCATTTTCATTCCTTCAGGAACCGATATGCCTATTACCTGCACTCCCTCGTTGTGGTATGCCTTCCATACTTCTTTTTGCATATGAGGAGCCTCCTCATTGCACATTGGTCAATAAAAACCGTAGAAGCAGAGCGCTATGATGTGATGGGGAAACTGTTTCAGGTGCACCAGTCGGTTTTGGGCATTGCGCAGTGCAAAATCCTGTACAGTGTCTCCTTTCTGATATACCTTTGGCGCAGCGAGTGCAATGCCTGCACACATCAGGGCCAGCGAGGTGATCAGAACAGGTAGGCTTCTTTTCATTCTCCTCCTCTTTCTTGGCGGTTTGTTACCGTTTCACCGGTGCACCCACTGCATTCATGGCAGTGCGCACGGGCTGTGGTTTGGGTGAATACTGGCCGCGCACTTTTTGCAGCGCTGTTTGCAGCGGCATGCCCTGCAGCCTGTCTTGCAGAAAACTGATTGCAGCATGCAGCTGATTATCGTCTTTCTTGTCGCTGAAATCCATAGGAGTCCACTTGGGCGATTCTTTTACCTTTATATCGGGCAGCAGGCCGCCGGTATGTGGAATGCGCTGGTGGTCTTCATCTGTTTTGTAGTTGAGGTCGTAGTGTGAGGGCGTGAAGTAGAGAGCGGTAGTCAGGCGCAGGCACGAACCGTCATCCAGCGGGAAGAGGGTTTGCACGCAGCCTTTTCCAAAGGTGCGCTCTCCAATCAGGGTGCCCACCCCATAATCTCTTACGCAGCCCGACACAATCTCAGAGGCAGAGGCAGTGCTGCCGTTTACCAGCAGCACCAGCGGCATGGGGTGGTAAGGGCTGGGTATATGTTCCAGTTTGCGCCCTTCTTCATACCCCGAACCCTCATGTATAATGACTGCATTGTCTCTCAGTTCCAGCTTGTTGTTGTGCTGTACAAAAATGGAAGCAGTTTTTACTGCCATGGTAAGCAGACCACCGGGGTTGTATCGCAGATCAAATATGAGGGCGCGCATTCCCTGCTTTTTCAGCGCCGCAAACGCATGGTTGAGCTGTGCCACTGTTTGTTCATTGAATTCATCCAGCACCACCCTTCCAATCTTGTTTTTGGGGTCTTCCATCCAGTATTCCACAATGGGCGGTTTCACCAGTGCGCGCACTATATGAAACTGCAGGGTTTTTTTCTTGCGTAGTATGGTGAGGTGAACTGTAGTACCTGCCGGGCCTTTGATTAGTTTTACTACATCGTCCACGCTTTTTCCTGTGCAGGGTTTGCCATTCACGGCTTCTATAATGTCGCCTGCTTTAATGCCTGCCTTTTCGGCTGGCCCGGTTTTGATGGGCATTTCTACCACGGTGTTGGGCGGTTCGCCCAGCAGCATGGCGCCTATGCCTTCAAAGTCGCCCCGGGTGGTAGTGTCTTGAAACTGGTTCCATTCATTTGGGGTCATAAAGCTGGTGAAAGGGTCGTACAGGTTCAGCAGCATGCCTCGAATGGCATTGTAGGTGAGAGTGCGCACACGCATGCGGTTAATTGGCTTGCCGTAGTAGTTTGTGCGCAGCAGCTCTATGGCGGTACGGTAGTCTTCTTGTGGGGAATCTTTTTTGCTGACTGCCGCGGGTGTTTTGGCAGCGCTTTCTACAGGCAGTGTAGAGTGTTCAACATGAAACTGCACCAGCTGCAGTTTCACTCTCTGGTTGGCGCGCGCTATTGCTTTTCTGCTGCTCAGGTAGCCGGTTAGCAGTGCAATGGAAATAACGGCTACTGCAGCTGGGAGGAAGTACGAGCGTTTGGTTTTGTTGCCGGCGGTTTCTGTCATAATTGGTTGTTTCCTCGTTTCCTCAAAGCTGGGCCGCAGCTGCATTCACTGCAGCATGGGGATTTGCAGAGCTGCTGGGCAGCTGTATGGCAGGTGAAAGTCCTTTGCTCAGGTCTTCGCCGCCTGCTGTAAATAGGTGCGCGGTAGTGATTTGCATTGCGGCACCGCTGCTCAGGTTGGCAAAAAGCGAGAGGGTGTCATCTCCTGCGGTGCGGCTTCCTACCAGTTTTGCACCGCTGCCCTGCAGGGCTGCCGCCACCATTTCTGCCAGGCCGGCAGTTCCCCGGTTCACCATAACCACCAGCGGCAGATGCAGTGCATTGGGGGCAGAGTGAATGATCAGCGGGGTTGTTTTGCCTGCGTGCCGCTCTATTCTCGCCTCTACTCCGCCGCGGGTCAGCCTTGCCAGCAGGTTGCATGCCATTTTGTACCCATCCAGATTTGCATTGGGTGCTGCAGTGACTCCGCCGGGGTTGTTGCGCAGGTCAAGCACAATGCCGTGTGCATGGCCGGCATTGTCAAGCGCTGCCTGCAGCTCTTTTCCAGCCTGGGGGTTGAACTGGCGCAGGGCAATGTACTGCACGTTATTGGGCAGGCTGCTGGCCGCTACGGGCGGCACGGAGGTTTCTGCTGTAGTGAGCGATACCGTGACTGGTTTTGCCAGCCCCTGCCGGGTGTAGGTAATGCCCAGTTTTGTCCCTGTGCCTTCGGTGAGCCGCCGAAGTGCGCGGTAAAGCGATATGCCAGTTTGAAAACGGTTGGCAATGGGGGTGAGTTCTGCCTGTTTTTGTACCAGGGTGCGCCCCATTTCTTTCTGAATGCGGGCTACGTCTGCCAGAATAGAATAGGCAATGATCCAGTGCTTGTTCAGGTAGGTAATGTGGTCTCCCGGCCGAATTCCCGCCTTGTCTGCCGGTCCGCCCGGCGCCACATCCATTACTGTGAGGTAGTCGTAATCTACATCCAGTTTTTTTTCATCGGTAATGCTCAGCATGGCTCCGATGCCGCTGTAGCTGCCCTGGTAGGCGCCCCGCATGGCGGCAGCCCTCACAGGCGCAAGGTACTGTGTGTTGGGGTCGTTGAGAGCGGTTACGATTCCCTCCAATGCGCCATTGCTCAGGTTTTGGTCGCCAAAATAGTTGCGTACATAGTCTGTGTGAATATGGTTCAGCACGCTTGCGAAAATCTGGGCGGGGGGCAGGTTGGGCGATGGCGTGATATTGGGGTTATTCTGTAGCAGAACAGCATGCCCGGCATCTGCCAGGTGAAGGCTGCCTGCCAGAGCGGCCGGGCCGGCCCCCAGTTTGCGCCCTGTAAAGTAGGCGCTTCCTGTTGCCAGCAGCAGCAGCAGCGCGAGAAATGTGTTTCTCAAAATCTTCATTGCAACGCATACTCCACGACACCCCGGCATGCGGGGCGCAAAATAACCGATGAACTCCCTTGCACAATGTACAGAGGAGCTTTGTGTGCCTGCTATATTATACAATAATACGCAGAACCAGTCATTATATGCATCTTTGCCGCTTCTTTGGTGCTGAAGGATGCTTTTGAGGCAGGTTTTTATTTACTCGGCATCTTTTGCCGTGATCTATCATCTATTTTGACGCTGCTGCCCAATGCACCCTGCACTGCCGCTGAAACCTGCCCCTCACTGCTTCCGTATGAAAAACAGGTGCGAAGTTACGCAACAGGGAGAAAACCATGTGGCCAATGCTTGTGAAGTTGCTGGGTGACCGGCTGGTGCATAAAGAGCTGAAGCGGCGTACAAACGGCTTTTTTGATGTGCGCCTGGGTATAAGGCTGCTGCGCAGCAAACAGGTGCCTGTGCGCCCGAAACTGCTTGCAACAGGGCTGGCATGCGCTTTGCTGGCGGCTTTGCTGGCAGCAGAATTTCCCATCGAATCTCTGCTGGCCACCCTGCTGGTAGGTATGCCGATTGATGTGGCAGTAGACGGACTGGAGATTATTGTTGCGCCGCTGCTTTTCACAGCGCTGATGCTGCCCTGGCTGGCGCCCCGTGTACTTGTAGAGGCAGTTCGCGATGGCAGAACCGAGGTTATGCTCGATTCTTCGGCAGAGCCTCAGCTTTATACTGGCACAAACCACGGGGAAACTGCTACTCCTGCAGCTTTATTGCGAAATGATGGGCGGTGATGAGCAGGCGTTCTCGCAGGTAAAAACGGTGGGCCTCGTACCGCTGTACGCCTGAATCTAGGTGCAGCTGGCCGCAGTTCTCATCAAGCGCAGTCTGTTTCAGGTAGCTCAGCAGCGCCTGCCCGTGCCCTTGCGAGCGCAGGCTCGTGTCTGTTGCCAGATCGTCTACGTAAAGGTATTTGCCCCACGAAAGGCTTTCTAGAATGCGGTAGCCGGCTACTGCTGCTGCCTCGCCGTCTTCGGTAATGGTAAATGCCAGGCGGTATCCCTGCTCCATTTGCCGCAGCACCTGCCGGGTGAACACATCGGGGTCTGCAAGGTGCGGCCTCAGTTGGACCATAACGGTGTGGCAGGCTCGAATCTGTTCCTCTGTGCGCGCTTCATGAATGGTCATGGGGTTTCCTCAATCAGTTTTTCTACTTCCTGTGGGGTGCGGCAGAGATAGTCCGCCTGCTTCAGTTCTTCGGCGCTGCCATAGCCCCACAGCACGCCTGCTGCTGCAATGTTGCTGCGGTGCGCCGCCTCTATGTCAAAAGCTCTGTCGCCTATCATCACTGCCTCTTCGGGGCGAATCTGCTGCTCTTGCAGTATGCGCTGTATCAGCAGACCCTTGTCATCGTAGTCGCCGTTCAGCTCACTGCCGTACACGGCGGTAAACCAGCAGGCCAGGCCGAAGTGGTCAAGAATGCGCCGGGCGTAGGGGTGGGGCTTTGCTGTGGCCAGATAAAGCTTTTTGCCCTGCTGGTGCAGGTTTTGCAGCATTTGCGGAATGCCGGGGTAGAGGGTGTTTTCGAAGAGGCCCACCGAGGCAAAACGTTCGCGGTACAATGCCACTGCACGTTCAACGGTTTCGGGGCGGGCATCGTTGAGCAGTTCGGGAAATGTTTGGCGCAGCGGGGGGCCGATGTATTTCTGCAGCTGATGCAGCGGGGGCGATGCTGCCCCCATGCCTTCCAGCGCATGGCGTATGCAGCGGGTTATCCCCTCGACAGGGTCGGTGAGGGTGCCGTCGAGGTCGAGCAAAATAGCAGTGCGGCGTATGCAGACAGAGGGCATGAGCATTCTCTCTCTAAAAGCTGGTTTGAGTATACCCAGTGGCACACCGGGAAAGCTTGTTGATGTATGTTTACTGTTGTGAAGAGAACTGTGCAGTATATGGCCTATTCAGCACTATAGGCTTTCTTGATTGCCTGAGCCTTCCGTAATTCTTGTACCAGTTTATCCACGGTCTGTTCGCTGCATCCCAGTAAGGCGGCGATATGCTGCCTTCTCAAAGTCGGGTTTTCCGCCATCACCTGCAAAATCTGTTCGCGTGTAATATCCGCACGCTTGCGCCGGGTAACGTTGTCAGCTTGTATACGAGGTATCGATATCATCTGCAAAACAAAGAATATCGGCAATGTTGACAGCGAGAAAGCCACCGGGTTGCAACACAATAAAGTGCCCCTCAATGGCCCTGCGCAGAAGATGCTTCCACTCTATGAATGAGATATCCTGTTCATAACTTTTTCCAACATGATAGGGCGGAGACCAGACGCTGAGAGCAATGCTGTTAGGAGCAATATAGTCTGCTATGTTTCGGGCATCACCCTGATAGACGCCATTCGCGGTAAATTCGGTCATGAATTATTCTTCCCATTGATATAGAACATGGTTGTTTTCAGTATCATACTGAATTGTTTGCGCGCGCCATTTTGCAAATTGCCTGAGTTGGCTGAATGATATGCGAACGCGAAACCCCTCACCTCTTGCAGGGGCATTCCTTCCTGCCATCCAAAAGCTGGTGCTTGCGTCAGGGTTGTCTTTTGCCTGCAGGCGGCCATTTGGTATAGCAGCAACAGTAATTTCTTTCAGGTCATTGTATCCTGCAGCATCGTTATAGTAGTAGTGAGCGAGCAGCGTTGTGGTCAGGTAGCATACCCCTCCATAGGTTGAGAATTGCGGCAGTAATCCAGCTTCATCAACTGCTGCACCTGCCCTTGTTTGTCTAATGCGCATTGAAGTTTGAGATAGCTGGAGAGTGCCTGAGCGTTTTTCCTTTTCGGCTTTGCTGTCTGTTAGAAATGCCTGTCTGACCATAAAATCGGGCAGAATAACGTACCGGGCAGCTCTGTAATCTACGGTGCCATATATACGCTGGGCAATGGAATAGCCACGCATTTTATCCAGCGCTTCACGAGTAATGTCTTCTGCAATATCCTTCTGGTCAGCTGTAGAATCGCAAATATTGTATGTGCTTCCATTCCTGCCTCAATGATTGCCTGAAACAGTGACCGCAGCAATAGTCGTTCAATGTCTTCAATCTCTTCATCTGTCGAGGAAGGGCCTCACCTGCATTATTCGGCTGCGAAGATATGCTGTGTTCAGAAAGGGGAGGGGGCAAACCCGCAGGGGCGTGAAAAAATTGGCGGTACTGGATTTGAACCAGTGACCTCTTCCGTGTCAAGGAAGCGCTCTACCACTGAGCCAACCGCCAGCATATTTGTATTCTACATCAACCTGCCGCCCTGTGTCAACCAGAAAGGCGGCACGAGAGCAGGGGGAAGGCTGAAAAAGCGCTTCCCGCCTATGCTCTCAGGGTGTGTTAGGGAACGGGGGTAGTCTGCGCAATAATAGGCTGCATGGCAGCGGCTATTCCGGCATCGCCTTCACCCAGGTCTACATGGTTGAACAGCCACCAGCGTTCGGTGTGCTCAATGCTCTGCCCCGGCTGCACCATTTCGAGGGGGCCAACCGACTCCATTTCCAGAAAGTTGTTGTCGGTGTAGGTTTCGTTGTTGCAGCCAAAGTCGGGGTAAACGGCATCGGGGTGCGCCCCAAAGCGTTTTACAAACAGCAGGCCGTCGCGGTCGTAAGCAGACCAGCCCAGGTGGTTCATGATGCCTATTTTTTGCGGGTCGCTCATTTTTGGGTTTTGCGTGAGAGTAATAAACTCTTTGCCCCAGTGCCAGCGCGGGTCTGCCATATTGGTATAGCTCCAGAGTACTACTGGGCGGGCAGGCAGCAGGCTCACATCGTGGCTTGCAAACGGCTCTTGCGGATAAATCGCCTTGCCGCCGGGGTGCATGGCCGAAAGCATCCAGCAGGCATAGCTAATGGGCCACAGATTGTGGTTGATCAGCTTCATGGTCACTGTTACTTCAGTGCCCTCCGGGGCCAGGGTGATGGTGGCCTCTTTCTGAATGCCGGTGGCTTTTTCAGTTGGCTCTATCAGCGTAACGCTGCTGCCATCGATTTTGTACTGAATGGGGGTGTTGTCGGGCACATAGGTGCGCGGAATGCCTTCGGGTGCATGCCAGAAGCGTGTGCCCCCGCGAATGTACCAGCTGCCCAGGTCTGTTTTCAATGGTGCAACATGGTTGAGTGTAGCAAACACATTGCCGTTGTCGCCAGAACCGGCAAAGGCATAACGCATAATGCGCGGGCCATAGTCTGTGCTGAGAATCAGCTCAACCGTTCCGTTGCTCATGCGGATATTGTTGGGGTGGTTGAGATAGTTTACATGTTCTTCCACGGTAACTTTTCCCTGGGCATGAGTGACCGACGCCGCAGCAGCCAGCAGTGCAGTGCAGGCAACTCCACTGAGTATGCGAAGCATTGAGTTTGTCATGCAGGTTCCTCCTCGAACGTTTGGTTTGAAATTACAAGGCACAGGTATATTCTGCAATGAATTGCAATTCTCCTGTATTATTCTTTTGCAGGCTTTACTGGATTATGCATGCAATATAAAAAGCCAGCATAAACAGAAAAAAGTCAAAAGAAGGTGAAAAATAGCCGCTGCTAGAATTTATCAGAAAATACTGGGGCAGTATAAAGCGCCCCCCCTTCAAAGGAAAACCCTGTGGCAACTCTGCCTGAAAATTCTGATGACCGGCAGCCGGCTCCGCGCAAGCGTGCGGGCATTACTCCGCGGGCGCTGATTATCGGCCTGTTGCTGATACCGGTGATGGCATTTTGGAATGAGTACACCGAAATAGTGGCGCAGGCCACCGACCTGGCCGCCATGTCGCTCATTATCGCAGTGGTATTCGCCCTCTTTGTGCTGCTGCTGGTCAACTGGCTGCTGAAGCGCTACCTGCCCCGTTTTGCGTTTACCCAGGCCGAGCTGATGTACATATACATTATGCAAACCTGCTCTATTGGCATTTCGGGCATAGGCATGATGCAGTTTCTCAACGTTACACTGGCCGATGTATTTAAATACGGCACCCCCGAAAATCACTGGAAAGAAAAGCTGCTGCCTTATGTGCGGCCCTGGCTGCTTCCAGACAAGTCGGTGGTGAAGGCATATTTTTCGGGCGAGTCTACTTTTTGGCGCGCCGACCACATACTGGGCTGGCTTACGCCGATGCTGGTGTGGAGCGGGTTTATTGTAGTGCTGCTTTGGGTTATGATTTGCATTAACGTTTTGATAAGAAAAAGATGGGCGCAGGAAGAACGCCTGAGCTTCCCCATCACGGCGCTTCCGCTGGAAATTACGCGTGACGGCTGGGCAGATGAACTGTTTTCCAATCCGCTGCTCTGGGCAGGGTTTTTCATCCCCGTGGTGCTTGAATCGCTGGCTTCGCTCAATACCCTCTACCCAAGCATCCCCTTTCTGCCCATCAAACCCTCCGACCCGCGCCTCGACCTGAGCGCGCTGTTTACCCACCCGCCGCTCAGCGGCATTGGCACGCTGCAGCTCTCGTTTTACCCTATGGTGATCGGGCTTACCTATTTTCTGCCGCTGGATGTAGCCTTTTCACTCTGGTTCTTCTTTTTGTTTGGCAAAGTGCAAAACGTGCTGGCAACCATGTTTGGCTACCACGACCCTGGGGCGCCGCCTTCTGCCTCAGAAATGCCCTACCTGGGCGAACAGTCGGCAGGGGCTTTCATTATGGTAGCCCTGTTTGCACTTTGGGGGGTGCGCGGACATGTGAAGGCCGCCCTGGCCAGTATTTTTCAGCGAAAAGAGAAGAAAGCAAGAGACCCCGATGAGCCGATGCCCTACTCGCTGGCGCTTGTCGGCGCGCTGGCCGGCTTTGCAGCGCTCACTGCTTTTGGCATAGCCATTGGCATGGTGTGGTGGCTGCCGCTGGTTTATTTTCTGCTCTATTACTGCTATGTAATTACCTTCACCAGAATGCGGGCAGAAGCAGGTTTGCCCTGGGGTTTTGGGCCGGATATGAATGTGCACACCCTCATTAAATCGGCAGGGGGCACGCAGGCGCTGAGTGCGCAAAGCCAGGTGGGGATGAATATGCTGCTCTGGAGCGATTCAGACATGCGCACCACCCAGATGCCCAACCAGCTGGAGGCAATGCAAATTGGCGAAAGTGTAGGCATGAACCTGCGCCATGTGGCCCTGGTGCTAGTGCTTTCGGTGGTGGTGGGCGTCTTCTCTTCCTGGGCGGCGGTGCTTACGGTATATTACCAGTATGGGGCGGCTTCTGCCAAGGTAAACAGCTGGCGCACCTCCATGGGGCTGCAGGGCTGGAACGCAATGCAAAACTGGATGGACAATGTGAAGCAGCCCAATCTGCCCCGCATGGAGGGCGTGGTGCTGGGAATGCTGGTAACAGTGTTTCTCTACGTAATGCGCGGCCAGTACACCGAATGGCCGTTTCACCCCATCGGGTATGCCCTTTCGGGCACATTCACCATGAGCTGGCTCTGGTGCGCTACCATGATAGGCTGGCTGATTAAAGCGCTGGTAACGCGTTATGGCGGCATGAAGTCGTATCGAAAGTTTATCCCCTTCTTTATCGGCCTGATTCTGGGTGACTACATCACCGGGGCGGCATGGGCTGTGTTTGGCTCGGTGATGGGAATTCAAACCTATCGCTGCTTCCCGATCTGAAAGGATTTGCGCATGGGGCAGTTCTTCAACCCCGAACAGGTAATAACAGCAGCAAAGCAGGGCGTTTTTCCAATGTACGATTCTGCAGATGAATGCATTTACTGGCTGCTGCCGAAGGTGCGTGCCGTGCTGCCGCTGAATGCTTTTCACTGCTCCCGCTCTCTGGCGAAGGTACTGCGCAGGGGCATTTTTGAAATTCGCGTTGATACCTGCTTCACAGAAGTAATGCGCGCCTGTGCAGACAGGGAGGAAGGAACCTGGATAAGTGAAGATTTTATCACGGTGTACACCCAGCTGCATGAGAAGGGGCTGGCGCACAGCCTGGAAGCATGGCACGGGGACAAGCTGGCCGGAGGGGTGTACGGGGTGGCGATGGGGGGAGCATTTTTGGCTGAGAGCATGTTTCACTATGAAACCAATGCTTCTAAGGCAGCCCTGGCTGCTCTGGTTGACAGGCTGAGAATGCACGGTTTTGCGCTGATGGATGTGCAGTTTCTTACGCCGCACCTTGCCAGCCTGGGCGCGGTGGAGATAAGCCACCGGCAGTACTTTCGCCTGCTGCAGAATGCACTTGCCATGCACTGCGAATTTTAGGCCGAAGCGCCTATTTGGTTGCGGTGCGCCGTTACTGCCAGGGTTTGCACCGAAGCGCCCAGCACAATAACGCCAAAACAGATACAGAATGCTGTGAGCCAGTGGAAGTGAAGCAGATGCAGCAGAGGAATGGCCAGCAGGGGAGCCAGCGTGCCCCGTATGCCAAACAGGGTGGAATGAATGGCCTGGTACTGTGAGGCGCTGTCTGATTCTGCAAAAAGCAGCACAGAATTGAGGTAGCCCAGGTCTACGCCCGATTGTGCCGCACCCGAAAGAAAACCGGCCAGCATAAGCCAGGAAATGGTTGGCCCAAAGGCATAGCAGAGCGGCACCATGCTGTTGAGACCCACCGAGACAAAGGTGGTGGTGAGCGGGCCGAACCTGTCGGTGAACCAGCCCCAAAACGGGTAGCCGAACAATGCAGCAGCCGAAGAGGCCATAACGACGACGGCTATCTGCTCGGGCAGAATGTGAAAGCGGTCTACCTGGTAAAGCGGATAGTAGGTGTTGGCGCAAAGGTTGCCCATGCCTGCCAGAAACACCCCAATGCAAAAGAGTCTGTACGCAGTGTTGCAGCGCAGAATGCGCCCTGCATCCTGCAAAAAGTGCTGAAAGCGGGGCTTCTCTTCTTCTTTTTCTTCCTGCAGTTCCAGCCTGCTAAAGGCAATTGCGGTGCATACGCCGAAAATGCCGCCCACGCAAAAAATCCAGCGGTAATCTACATGGTACTGTTCCTGCAGCAGTCCCATAAAGTGCGCAGTAGCAAATGTTGCGGCGGCCACGCCTATTCTTACCACGCTCATAAGGCGCGCTCTTACCTCTGCCGGGTAGATCATTTTCATGAGGGCGGTGTAGGCAGGGTTTGAAATTGAGAAGAAAATGGGGGCGTAGCAAATGAGAAACAGATACCATTCACGTGCATAGGCGCCCCGCACCAGCAGGGGGGTGAGCATAAAGCATCCGCGTGTGAAAAGCCATGTAATGGTGACAAAGGGCAGTTTGCGACGTCCTTCCATCTGGTGTGCCCATACAATCACAAACAGGTAGCCCAGCGCCTGCGAAGCAACAGCCAGACCCATCTGATAAGAAGTAGCATGCAGCGTGCCTCGGGCAAGCTGCAAGGCAAAAGCCCAAACGCAGCCCTGGTACACCCCGGTGCAGCAGCCTGCGGTAATATCGCGCCGCCAGTTGCGCAGAATGACCTCTGAAGCGGGGATGTCGTCGAGGGGGAGCGCTCGTTCGCGCAGCCTGCGAAGTCTTTGACCTGCCGACTGAGGCGATGACGCTGTTTGTAGCTGATTGTGTTTATTCTGCTTCACCCGTGCATCTCCTGCCGACCCCGGCCAGGCAGGGCGGAAGAATAGTGTACCTCAGTGAGAAACAATACCAAAGCAAAAGAGTTTCCTGCGGCCTCAGGCAGGTGCAGTGAGGCAGAAGCACTGCCCAATTTATGAGGAGAGTATGAGACAATAATTACTGTAAAGCAGATGTTTGCAAACCAAATGAATGAGGCTGCAGAAGAGCTGAGAAAAGTTGTGGAAGCATTGCTGCATGTCAGTTTACTCTGCGGCCTCCTGAGCAGGCGAGTTTGCATCAGGAGGCGAGAGTGATTGAGGTAATCAGGATTTGCTGTGCAGTTTGTAAAGGGTTTTCACGTACTGTGCAGTTGCAGCAATCTGGTCTTCTGTCATTGTACGAGAGAAAGCAGGCATGCGATTGCCTGCGCCATTGTAAATGGTGGTAGCAATGCGCAGCGGGGAAAAGCCAGGCTGCCGCAAATTGGGTGCATTTCCGCCCTGCCCTGTGCTGCCGTGGCAGGATGCGCATTTGGAGGCATACAGTTTCTTGCCTTCCTGAATCATTTGCGGGGTAGAAACTGCCAGCTTTGCGGTGAGCTGTGAACGCGACTGGTTGATGGCGTTTTGTTCACTCTGGCTCAGTGCGGGCACGGTGGAGGGGGAATAGATTTTCATTCCCTTTTTTACCGAGAAATAGGCGGCTATCGAACCTGCAATCAGCAGGAGTGCAATGGCAGGGCCTTTGGCTCGCTGCAGCGGTGAACTCATTTAGGGAGCTACCCCCCTGCGGGCGAGAAATTTTTCACGTGCCTTGTTTTTCCGCAGACCGTTGCGCACAGAATCTGCCTTCAACTGAGATACTGAGGTGGTGTTTGCCTGCAGTTTTGAGGCATCTGAGCCTGCAGGTGCGCTGTTGCCAGAACATCCGCTCAGCATTAGAAGAGGCAAAAGAGAAAAAAATGCGATCATTTTTTTCCCTGAAAAGGTTTGCATGAAAGTTCTCCTCGTCATTTCATAAAAACAGCGGCCTCTGCACCTGAAAGTACAGAAGCCGCCGGAAGCAAAACTAGGGAATGATGGTTGAGTTGTGGTACAGGTCCTGAATGGCCTGGGTGCAGGTTTCACCACTGGCCTGCAGCGGATAGTTGCCAGAGGTGCCGCCGGGGTAGGAACCAGTCTGGTTGGGATCGATGCACCAGCTGAGTGCGTCGGTCTGGTTGGCTGGCAGGCCGATGGGGCCATAGCCGTTGTAGTTGGCTACTACCATGTGGATGGGCTTTACATGGCCATCGCAGAATACAAACTCAAACATGCCCGAATGGCGGATGGAGGCGGTAGACACACCGGGAGCGCCAGGACGACCGAGGCGGCTCATAATGTTGTCGAGGGCCAGCGAGTAGTCAGGGTTGTCGTAGCTGTCGCCAAATACAATGGTGGAGGCTGGGGCAGTTATGCCTGCATAGGCGCGGCCTACATTGAGGTCGTTGCCATAAACGTCGGTGGTGTTGGCATCTTGCAGTCCATAGCCGCCGTCGCTCACCAGTCCGTCGTTGAAACCGTAACCCAGGCAGTGGTGGGTGGTATTGATGTTGTCGAAGCAGCCGGAAGGATCGGTTGCGCGTGTGTCGGTTGCCCAGGAATTGGCAGTGAAGGTTTCAGAGCGGTCTGGGCAGAGCCATACCTGCTGCGACTTGATGTAGGGGGTAAGCAGGTACTGCGGGCTTTCAGTGAAGCCGGTGCCGTCTATGCCGCCGGGAATGGTGTTGTCGCCATTGCACTGAATCTGCTCATCGTAGTCCTGCAGGTACATTTGCCACGCAAGGCCGATCTGGTTCAGGTTGCTGGCGCAGGTAGCCTGGCGTGCTTTTTCTCTGGCCTGTGCAAAAACCGGGAAGAGAATGGCAGCAAGAATGGCGATAATTGCGATTACCACCAAGAGTTCAATAAGAGTAAAACCTGTCTTGCGATTCGACAAATACATAACGAGTTCCCTTTCAGATTAAATAAATCTTCATTGTGCGCATGCTTGCATCACAATATTAGAGTACTCTAATCTGGCTTGAGATTGCTTTAAGGTATGGTTAAATTTATGTTAAGAAAATGTTAAAGCTTTATTTATTTAGTGCAATAATTATAGGTCTGTTAACTAAATGCGTGGAATGGTGCTTGCAGCCCGAAATGCAGCGAGAAGGCTGCAAAATTGAAGCAGAAGCAGCTGTATACAAGGAAACTGTTTGAGCAGAGGTAAACGTAAAAAAAATGTTTAATAATATCGTCAGGAGGCATTGTGATGCAATATACCAATCTGGGGCGCACTGCACTGAAGGTAAGCCGTTTGTGTCTGGGTACCATGAACTTTGGGCCGCAGACTACCGAACCAGACAGTTATGCCATTATGGACAAGGCGCTGGACCTGGGCATCAATTTTTTTGATACCGCCAATGTGTACGGCTGGAAAAAAGGCGAGGGCATTACCGAGCAGATCATTGGCCGCTGGTGGGGGCAGGGAGGCGGACGCCGCGACAAGGTGGTGCTGGCCACCAAGGTATATGGAGACATGGGCGACTGGCCCAATACCAGCCGGCTGAGCGCGCTGCACATTCGCAAAGCCTGTGATGAGAGCCTGAAGCGGCTGAAAACCGACTACATCGACCTCTACCAGATGCATCATGTTCACCGCGATGCACCCTGGGAGGAGGTTTGGCAGGCAATGGAACTGCTGGTGCAGCAGGGCAAGGTGCTCTATGTGGGGTCTTCCAACTTTGCGGGCTGGCACATAGTGCAGGCTAACGAGGCAGCAAAGCGCCGAAATTTCCTTGGCCTGGTTTCTGAGCAGTCGATTTACAACCTGATGAATCGCAATATCGAGCGCGAGGTAATTCCCGCCTGCAGCGCCTATGGCCTCGGCGTCATTCCCTGGAGCCCGCTGGGAGGCGGTCTGCTTGGGGGCGTGCTGCAAAAAATCAGTGAAGGCCGCAGGGCATCCGAGCATATGCAGCGGCAGATTGCAGAAAAGAAATCGCAGCTGGAAGCGTGGGAAGGTCTCTGCGAAGAGATGGGTGAAAAGCCGGCCGATGTCGCTCTGGCATGGATGCTGCAGAACCCTGTGATTACTGCCCCCATCATTGGCCCGCGCACCATTGAGCAGCTGGAAGGTTCGCTGCGCACGCTGGAAATCACCTTCACTGCTGAAAACACTAAACGCATCAACGAAATCTTCCCGGGGTACCGCACGGCTCCCGAAGATTACTCCTGGTAGACAAGGCAGATTCAGGTTCTTCTGCAGAACGCAGAAGAACCTGACTTTTTAAGAGATGTCTTTTTCAACGGCCTCTTTTTACCGCGGGCGGCTCGCCCCCACGCCCTCAGGATTGCTGCATGCGGGGCATGCCCGTACGTTTTATACTGCCTGGCAGCGCGCCAGAGAGGCAGCCGGCACACTGGTGATGCGCATGGATGACCTGGATGCCGACCGCTGCCGCCCCGAATATGCCGAAGCAGCGTTGCACGATCTGCGCTGGCTGGGGCTGGAGTGGCAGGAAGGCCCCGACTGCGGCGGCCCTTTTGCGCCCTACTGCCAAAGCGAGCGCATGAAGCACTATGTCAGCGCCTTCGAGCAGCTGCGCGCCGGGGATTTTGTTTACCCCTGCCGCTGCAGCCGCAAAGAGCTTTCTGCCCTGCACGCCCCTCACGAAGGTGAGGAAGAACCCGTGTATCCGGGCATCTGCCTGCGCAGCCCGCCGGCGCCTTTTGAGAGGGTGCAATGGCGCTTTCGCACCACCCCTGGCGAGGCGGTAGAGTTTACAGACCTTCATTTTGGCCCGCAGCGGTTTGTGGCAGGCAGCGATTTTGGCGATTTCGTGGTGTGGCGCACCTGCGGCATGCCCTCGTACCAGCTGGCAGTTGTGGCAGATGATGCCGATATGGGCATTACCGAAGTAGTGCGCGGAGCAGACCTGCTGCTTTCTACTGCGAGGCAGCTGCTGCTTTACAGGGCGCTGAGCCTGCCTGTACCGCAATTTTATCACTGCGATCTGGTGCGCGGCGAAAATGGCGTGCGGCTGGCAAAGCGGTGCAATGCGCTGTCGCTGCGCTCTCTGCGAGAACAAGGCTGCCAGCCGCATCAGCTGACGGCGCTGCAGGGCGGTTGAAAAGATGCTTTTTGCAGAATGTGCAGAGCTGTGGCAAAAAAGCATGTTGCATTGGCGTGCGTAAAACTGCTACAATGTTGTGAAAGTTTGCACGATTGCAACACAATAATTTTAGCGAACATGCCGCAGAATAAAAACCTGCTGCAATAGGAGTGATACGGAGCATGGCTACTGGTCAGGTAGTGCAGGTGCAGGGGCCTGTTGTTGATGTTGGATTTGAACCGGGACAGCTGCCGGAAATCAACACCGCAGTAATAATCACCGATTCAGAACGATCCATAGACATCACTCTGGAGGTAGCCCAGCATCTGGGCAATGACGTAGTGCGCTGCATCGCCATGTCGGGCACCGACGGCCTGGTGCGCGGCATGAGCGTGGAAAACACTGGCGCCCCCATTTCTATGCCGGTAGGAGAGGCTACTCTGGGCAGAGTAATGAACCTGCTGGGCAAGCCCATCGATGAAAAAGGCCCCATAGACACCAAAACCTACTGGGCTATTCATCGTCAGCCGCCCACCTTTTCTGAGCAGAGCAGCGCCCAGGAAGTGCTGGAAACCGGCCTCAAGGTAGTAGACCTGCTTACTCCCTTTTTGCGAGGAGGCAAAGTTGGCCTGTTTGGCGGCGCAGGGCTTGGGAAAACGGTTCTGATTCAGGAACTGATTACCAATATCGCCACCGAACACGGCGGGTACTCGGTATTTGCAGGGGTTGGCGAGCGAACTCGCGAGGGCAACGACCTCTGGCTGGAAATGTCGGAATCGGGCGTTATCGCGAAAACAGCCATGGTGTTTGGCCAGATGAATGAACCGCCCGGCGCACGCCTGAGGGTAGCGCTCTCTGCCCTTACCGTCGCAGAGTACTTCCGCGAGGAGCAGGGGCAGGACGTTTTGCTGTTTGTCGACAACATTTTCCGGTTTGTGCAGGCAGGCTCCGAAGTATCTGCACTGCTGGGGCGCATCCCCAGCGCAGTAGGGTATCAGCCTACCCTTTCTACCGAAATGGGAGCGCTGCAGGAGAGAATTACCTCTACCCGCAAAGGATCGGTCACCTCTGTGCAGGCCATTTACGTGCCTGCAGACGACCCGACCGACCCAGCGCCGGCCACCACGTTTGCACACCTGGATGCCTATGTGTATCTGGAAAGACGCGTGGCCGAAAAAGGCATTTACCCGGCAGTAGACCCACTGGCTTCTACCAGCCGCATTTTGCAGCCCGATGTAGTGGGGGCAGAGCATTATGCAGTGGCGCGGGGCGTGCAGCAGATTCTGCAGCGTTACAAGGAACTGCAGGATATTATCGCCATTCTGGGCATAGACGAATTGTCGGATGACGATAAACTGGTGGTAGGCCGGGCGCGGCGCATAGAGCGCTTCCTCTCACAGCCCTTCCACGTTGCCGAACAGTTCACAGGCATACCAGGCAAATACGTACCGCTCAAAGAAACTGTACGCTCATTTAAGGAAGTTATTGAAGGCAAGCACGACGATCTGCCCGAACAGGCTTTCTACAACGTGGGCACCATTGAAGAAGCGGTTGAAAAAGCACGCACCATGGGCGCCTAGGCAGGAGAACCACAATGGCCAATTTTCTGCTTGAACTGGTGACCCCCGAACGCGTGCTGTTTGCCGAGCAGGTGCAGCAGCTACGCGCGCCCGGCATTTCAGGTTCGTACGGAGTGCTGGCTCAGCACGCTCCCTTTCTTACCGAGCTGGATACCGGCATCATAATGATTACCTTTGCAGACGGCAGCAGAGAAGCGCTGGCTACCAGCGGCGGCTTTATGCAGGTAAGGCGCGATAAAACCATTGTGCTGGCAGACACTGCAGAAAGAGCAGAGGAAATCAACCTGGAACGGGCGCGGGCCTCGCTGGCAACAGCCCAAATGCTGCTGGGCAACCCGGGCGGCCAGAGTCTTGATGAGATACGCAGGCAGATGAAGCGCGCCCTGAACCGCATTGAAGTCGCCCAGATGCGCTCGCTGTAAATAAAACCATGCAGCCAGCCACGCCCTCCGCACGCCTGGTAGAGGTGTTTTCCTCTATACAGGGGGAGGGTGTGCTGGCAGGCAGAAGGCAGGTGTTTGTACGCACCTACGGCTGCAACCTGCGCTGTACCTACTGCGACAGCCCCGAAACACTGCGCGAAACGCCTTCCCCCGCTTTCTGCCGGGTAGAAACGCAGTCAGGCAGCGGCCGCTTCTGCACCATTCCCAACCCGGTTTCTCTTCATACACTCACCCACACAGTACAGTCTTTTCTGCATGAACCCCATCACTCTCTTTCGCTCACAGGTGGTGAACCGCTGCTGCAGGCCAGATTCTGGCAGTGCTGGCTGCCACAGACCGCCGGCTGGAACCTGCCCGTTTTTCTGGAAACCAACGGCATGCTGCCTGCACACCTGCAGATGGTTCTCCCATACATTTCGCTCGTTTCCATGGATTACAAGGCGCCCTCGGCCACCGGCATGCCTTACGAAAAAAGCAGAGATTTGCAGCGTGAGTTTTTGCAGGTGGCCAGTGCTAGGCAGGTGTACATGAAGCTGGTGGTAACGCCGCATACCAGCATGGAAGAACTGGACTGTGCGGTGCAGCTATTGAATGAGGTGTATCCCATTCCTGCCCTGATACTGCAGCCGGTTACCCCCTGCGGATACGAAACAGAGCCGGTGCAGGCGCAAAAACTGTTTGCCATGCACGCACATGCTTCCAGAGCGCTGCCCGACGTGCGTATTATTCCGCAGCTGCACAAGGCGATGCACCTGCTGTAAGCTCGGCAGCACGCTCGCAGGCAAGGCCGCACACGTTTTCCAGCAGGCTGTCCCACCGATAGTAGCGGTGAGCAATCTCTTCGCACGGGCAGAGAGAGGTTTCCAGCCCCTCAAACCCGGGAGGCGGCGCTGAGCGCTGCTTTACACGGGCAAGGTAAACAGGCACCCGCATCTGCCCGTTTGGCGAGGTAAGCAGATAATCGCCCAGAAGTCTCAACTGCCCCAGCCGCAGGCCGGCTTCTTCGTATGCCTCCCTGCGCACAGCCTGCAGCGGCGTTTCGCCCTGCTCCAGGCGGCCGCCCGGAATAGACCAGCCTCTGCCCTGTATGTTGCACAAAACCAGCTGGTTTTCTTCAAAGGCAAACACCAGAGCGGCATAGGCGCGCTGTTTGCTGCGGGGACGGAAATGCGGCAGGCAGAACCGTGCAGTAACATCTCCCCATTCTGCTGCAGGAAAAGAAGAAACAGACATGATACGTATTATACTGTATAGCCGATGAATGAAGAAAAAACAAGTAAAAACCTGGATATTCCCCTGCTGCTGGTCACAGCGCTGCTCTGTCTGTTTGGGGAAGTGATACTGTATACAGTAACTCATGGCGACCGCGAACCGCTTTACAAAAAGCAGATCATCTGGTTTGCACTGGGTTGGGTGAGTCTGCTGACTGCCACCCGTATTGATTATCACTTTCTGGTGCGCTTCTCACGCCCGCTTTATGTGCTGAACCTGCTGCTGCTTGCCCTGGTGCTGGTGGTTTCGCACCGGGTAAACGGGGCATCCCGCTGGGTACGCCTGGGCGGGTTTGAGTTTCAGCCTTCAGAAACCGCCAAACTGTTTGTGATTTTGATTCTGGCGGGTTTTTTTACGCGCCGGCGCAAAAAGGCCCATACGCCCCGCATTCTGTTTCTATCGCTTATGCTCATAGCCCTGCCTGTGCTGCTTATATTTAAACAGCCTGATTTGGGTACGGCACTGGTGGTGCTGGCTATATGGGGCGGCATGGCTTATATGGCGGGAACACCGGGGCGCTATCTGATTGGGCTGACCCTTACAGGGCTTGCGCTGTTTGTGATACTCTGGAATACTGGCCATGTGATAAAAACCTACCAGAAACAGCGCATAGAAGTGCTGCTCGGCACAGATACCAACACAACGGGAGCGGGCTACCATGTAACGCAGGCGCGCATTGCAATAGGATCGGGGGGCTTTTGGGGCAAGGGGCTGATGCATGGCAGCCAGGTAAGGGGCGGATACATCCCTGAAAAGCAGACTGACTTTATATTTACTGCCGTGGGTGAGCAGCTGGGGTTTTTGGGCTGCACTGCGCTGCTGCTGCTGTATGCCTGGCTTTTTTGGCGCATAGGGAAGACAGTAATGGCACCAGATCAAGACCATGGCGGGCGCCTGATAGCTGCCGGCGTGCTTACCATGATTGCGTTTCATGTAATAGAGAATATAGGGATGAATGTGGGTATTCTGCCGGTAGCCGGAGTGCCGCTGCCGCTGGTTTCGGCAGGGGGAAGCAATGTACTGGTGACTCTCTTCAGCATCGGGCTGATAGAGAGCATACGCATACACAGACCTGAAATACTGTTTTGAGGAAGCAGAGCGAAGAAGGTTCGCTCTGCAGAAACGATACAGCCTTAGGGTTTTGCAGGCGGGGTGGAGGGAGTACCGGCTTTGGCCCCTGCCATGGCACCGGGAAACTTTTTGGGGAGAACCTGAGGCCCCTGGCCAGAATGACACCCCGCAAGGCAGAGAAGCAGACTGGCGCCAAGAGCAAGGCATGCAATTCTGCCGGCTGTGCGCACTCTGCTTTCTGAATAGTAATACATGCAGTTCTTCTCCTTGTGCAGTAGGCTGAGGTGAGGCCGCACGTACGCAGACATTACCCCATGCGGCCTCAATCAATGCTATTCCAGCGGTTTTTGTCCTGCTCCGCAGGCATTGTAGCTCGTCATATCCTTGATGGTGAAGTACTGGTAAATGCAGGCATTCACAGAAGGATCGTATTTGGAAACGAGCAGCTGCGACAAGCGCATCCATTTGGCATGGCCATCGAAGAATACGTTGTTGAGGCCCTCGTTGTGGCGGCCGTACAGGGCGCCCTGCGAGTACTGCCCAATGGCATAGGCAAAGTGCGGATTGGAGGCGGTGTTGATGGCCATGCCGGCATACTGCGTAACAATCTGCTCGGGGTCCCAGGCGGTAAGCGGGCTTTGGCCGCCATCTGCGCAGAACATGAGGCCGGAGGGCGCCTCTATGGCCGCAATGGAGATCGGGTTGCTCTGGAAGATGGCCCCGTAGGTGGAATTATAATTGTAATAGTTGTTGAGCGTGTAGGCCGCCTGAATGGAACCGATGAGCGGCCCGGATGTCCAGGGGCTTTCGGGCGAGTAGTCGTATCCGGCATAGAGGCCAGAGGACGCGCTGGCGCTGGGGCAGACCCACAGCGCATAGTTTTTGATATACGGTTCAAGCAGCGACATCCATGTGTGAATGTAGTAGTTTCCGCTTCCTGCAGGATACTGATACCAGTTGCCATCGTTGTTGAGGCATACGTGCTCGTCATAGTCCTGCACATACATATTGAGCGCCAGCCCCATTTGAACAGTGTTGGAGAGACAGGAGGTTTGCCTTGCTTTTTCCCTTGCCTGTGCAAATACGGGGAAAAGGATGGCAGCCAGAATTGCGATGATAGCGATTACAACCAGTAGTTCGATGAGCGTAAACCCTGCTGTTTTTTTCATAACCCAACTCCTCGCGTCAACGCTCTGCCTGCGCAGAGAGATGTCGGAACAGGTATTTCCTCCAGCATACCGGAAGATACATAATAATACCATAATATACCATTTGAGTCAACAGCTTTTTTGCAGGAAGATATTTGGTGTGAAACAGAAAACCGCTGCCGAGCGTACATGGGCAGCGGTAGAATGCACTTCTGCAGGCAGGGGTGCGCTCTGCCTGCAGAAGTGAAGCGTGCTAGGGGTTGTAGAGGCGTATTGTGCCCGGATTAAAGTGCCGCTGACGGTCTGCCTTCACCCGATCAATCACCTCATTGGCGTAACCGGCAAACTTTGCATCGCTGCTGCCGTTGAGCAGCAGAGCGCGGTGCATGGCAGAGAGAGCCTGCCGGTAATGCATCTGGTGCGCCAGCGCATCACCGGAGTAGTACCAGGCGGTCTTCAGGTTCGGAGCCTGGGCAACGGCATCGGCTAGCATATACACGGCACGGTCGTACAGGTGGCTGCCGGAGATTGTGCCATAAACAGGAGTGGTTATTGTGGAGATAAGGCTTTCCCCCAGCACCACCTCGCAGGCGGCACGCAGCAGGGCTGGCTGAGGATAGTCGGGCGAGAAGAACAGACGGAGGGCGGGTATTGCACCACCGATCTTGTTGCCAGGTGCCTGCCTGCTCAACAGCTTCAGCATATAGGAAACAGAGGGCGAGGTAAAAGGAGGGTTTAACTCATAGAACTGCACCTCATGGTATGCCCCGGCAAGGTCGAAGGCAGCGGCTGCTTCCTTCCAGTTGCCTGCCTGCAACTCAAGTAGTGAGTAGGTGCAGTAGGCTACTGGTTTCAAATTGTCAAGCAGACCATAAACCTGATTGGTGCCAGGGTGCTTCTTGTAGAAGTAGTCATGAAACACCTGCAGAGCCTGCTGCGGCTGACCGTTGGCAGCATATGCCTCCGCAAGCACCTCCTGGTTTGGCCAGCACGGGTCTTGACCACCAGGCAGACTTCTCACCTTTGCATACAGATCAATTACATCCTGATAGTTGCCGATAAGCATGTCCCTTTCAGCATGTATTTGCATGCGGGTTAGCCAATCACTTACTACCTGTTGATGCAGCTGGTTACTTCTCAACTCTTGCGGGCTGATTGGAGTATTGGGAGTGGTGATTGACTGCCCGAAGGTCACAAATGTCTTTGGAGGCTTGACGGTATGCTGGGGCGGGTTTGCCCATACTGGCTGGCATGCAGCAAGCACTACAAGAACTGTAAGTACAAAATACGGTTTCATTGGTAATCTCCTTGCCATACTTTTGTTATGGCATTCAGCAATCAGGGTGCAACACTTTGCCACACAGGGTATTGATTTGTAGCTGTTACCTGACCTTCGGCAGTCGGTACCGGAAATTGAATGACATCTGGCTTCCAGCCGCCAGAGGGCATGGTTTCAAATGCAGACCAGTACCAGCCGCCTGTCAGTAGGGGAACCCACTGCGAACCGCTGCCGGGAGGCTGGTACATTAGAAAATCAGTAAAATGTTCACTTGCATTAACCTGGGTAACCAGATATCCAGGTTAATGCAAGCCGGTAAATGGAGAGTCATGCGTTTTCACGGTTATTCCAGAAGCAGGCGCTATCGAGCCAAAGTAAGGAACTCCTGAATCAAGCGCATCATTGTAGTCAGGAGGAAACGGAGAGACGTTTCCTTCAAAAGTGCCAGTGATGGAGGAAGATTTTATGATCTGGATCATTTCCATGCTGCCTCCTGTAAAAGGCGCTGGCGTATCGGCTGACAGGGAAAATTCAACGCCATAATTCCCTGTCAAACCTGATAGAAAAAGGGCAGGATATTTGCCATTTGCAAAATTGGCATCGTCCCCAATCTGGGCATGTCCAAATTCATACGCCAACTGTGTTTTATCAGGCACCACCTGATTCACAGTGTTGGACATGCTTAGTGTCAGCGTGGTGCCATCGGGTGCCAGCAACGTCGCAGTGCAGCTCACTGTTTCCTATTTGGATACCGTCGTATCATACCAATACCAGCTGGGACCGGGGATGGTGCCAGTCCAGGGGCCGCTGCCCGTCTTAGGCGTCCGACCGCTGGTTGATGTGAGGACGGGAAGACCATTGGCGTTAAACCCCCAGCTTTGGGCATTCGAGTCTGAAATCGTCCAGCCATAACGGGTGCAGGTATAGCCGGCAGGCAGCGGCACGCTGGCAGAACACATCTGCCCGCACAACACCTGAGGACCAGTGCTGCTCTTGCTGATTCCTGTCAGCACAATCGATACAGGAATCACCTGAGCAGTGTAGTTCACCGTTTCATAGGCTAAACCGCCAGACCCTGCGCTCGCCGAGGGACTGTTGCTGCAGGTGGCAGCGGCAGTGGCAGACTGAGATTTGGCGCTGTAGTGTGTGCCCTGCGATACCCCTGTAGTCATGTAACCAGGAAACGGTGTGTTGATTGTGGTGTCTACCTCGCTGTCGCCCAGGCCGTCGTTGCAGCTTCCGTTCATTTGGCCGCCCATCGCCTGCCAGGCAGCCTTGCAGGTCTGCACTATAATCACCCCCAGGGTAGCTACCCCCTGAGTGTCGCTGGCGAGGGGCGTTGTTACAGGCTTGCAGGAGACACTAATGGAGCCGGCTGAATTGCTGGGGCCGGCCATCCCGCCTCCGTAGCCGCTGGATGAAAGCGTGTATGGAGCAGGCGGTGCATTGGTCGACGTGGTAATGCCTCCTGTGTAGGCGGGTGCATCATAGCCTTGTGCGCTGCATTGCCGCGGGGCAGTTGCAAGCAAAACCGCAAGCAGGGTGCAAAGCGCATTCAGCAGGTGAGACGTTTGCGGGGCATAAAAGTTACGAGGCGGCGGTGCAGGCAGTCGCGGGGGGGGGGGACGCAAATGTTTGTCATGGTCTATTCTCCGGCGCCTTCCTCCAGGAGGCGCCCTGCAGCGACTAACAGTGAAGAGCTGCAGGGGCAGCGTTTTCTGCCAGCAGTGGAAATATTATAAACAAACCTGTGTATTTTGTCAACAGCTTTTTTGCAGACAGGGTGCGCGTGTACTGAATTCAAACTGATATTGAAGTACCTTTTGCCTAAACTGTGTGAACTTCAGCTGTAAACTGCGATGATGTTAGAAGAAGAGGAAGCATGTATCGGGTGAGGTGAACGGGATTTACAGGCAGGTGCATTGGTAATAAAGAGGGCGCCCCCCGGTCAGATGACCGGAGGGCTGCACTTCTCAGCCTCTGTGAACCAGGGCGAGGAAGTGTATAACCGTCATATACTCTCCTCCTTCCCGGCAGGAACCGCGCGTTGTTCCGCCCATGTGATGCCTCTATATCGAAGGCACGGGGGCGATTGCTAAACAGCAGGCAGGCAGGGTATGCGTTCCAGTATGGTGAGGCCGTTGCTTACAGCCCGGTGCGTAATGAGCCAGCCCTGCTGCACAGCAGTATAGTCGCGGGTTTCTTGCAAAGTGCAGTGCAGCACGGTTTCCAGCGCGCTGGTTACCCCGCGGTTCTCCAGGCCAAGCATTCTTCTGCCATCCTCGCGTTTTATGGTGTGCCGCTGGTTCGAGTCGTGCAGCACAAGAACAGCTTTGCTTGAGAGAAGCGGCATCCATGCCTTCAGTTCTGCTACAGTGTGATCGTACAAATGGCTGGTATCCAGAAACAGAAAGTCAAGGTCAGAGTGCTTCAGCCCTTCCGACAGGCAGTATTCCTGAAAGCGCTGTGCAAAGGCTACATCATCGCTCTGTACAAAGCGCCATTCTTTCCAGTCAGAAACCTGCGAGCAGTCATCCATATCTATGCTAATCAGAGGGCAGCCGCAGAGTTGTGCGACTCGCTGCAGCACAAAAGTAGACTGTCCGCCTCGCACGCCCAGTTCCACCATCATGCGGGGGCAGGTGCGCAGTGCGGCGGCAAACAGGGCAGGCAGGTGGTCGCTGATGTCGGTATCCTGCAGCGTATGCTGGTATATTTCGTTGAGGGCGGGCAGTGCGCATTCAGGCGGCAGCGGCAGCCTGCGGTAAAAGCGGTTGTGCAGCGGCAGATACCAGGCCACCAGTACGTTGTAGATAATGCGGGGGCTGCGCAGCGCCTTCAGCAGCTTACCGGGCATTGTGTTTGCTTTTTTGAGCATCTTCCAGCTGTTTTCGCCGGTAATGCTCATCCGGGCGGGTGTGAATGCGGTTCACCTGCTGCGGGGTAAGAAAGTTGGGGCCTCCCAGTGCAAAGGTTCCCAGCAGAATGCGTGCGGTTTTTACTGCCATGGCGGTTACCGTTTGCACATCTCCCATAGTTTTGCCCAGCGCAATCAGCCCATGGTTCTGCATAAGCGCCATTTTGGGCCACTCGCCATATTCCGCCTCGTACTCTATAAAGCGTGCGCGTACGTGTCTTGCCAGCGGTATGCCGGGGTCGGTGTACTCTATGAAGCAGGGGGCAGGGCCGCAGCACACAATTTCATCTGGAAACAGCCTTCCTTCCAGCGCTGCCCTCGCACCCCTTGCACAGAGCACGCTGTTGACAGCCGCAGGGTGGCAGTGCCCCACATACTGCACGCCGGGCAGGGTAAGCAGAAAAGCATGAAAAAACGTTTCTACCGAGGGCATAACGGCGCTGGAGGCATCTGCCTTGCTGTGCAGCAGTGCAGCGCGCACCTCGGCGTCACTCAGATCGGGGCCATTCAGTGCGGCAAGCGCCCGGTCAAATCTCACTTCGCAAAACCCGTCTTGTTCAATACTGCCCAGGTGTTTGCCGCTGGCTTTTACCAGAAATGTATCATCGCTGCAGCGCGCCGATGTGTTTCCTTCGCCCAGAATGGCATAATCGTGGGCGGGGTCGCCCAGCCACCGGGAAAGCACGATCAGGTTTTGCACGATTTCTTCAAGGCTTGCCATTCCTATCCTCCCAAATCGTCGTAGATTACGTAGTATTCGCTGTACGGGCCGCCGGTTCCTGCCCCATGTCTTTTTGAGTGCATGTTTTTCGTATGTAAAAAGAGTGGAGAGTAAGGAAAAGGGCAGTCGTTTTGGCAGAAACCGATGGCAGGGGCGCAAGAGTGAAGTATAATGCAGATATAAGGCAGAATAAGGGGATGAAAGCTTATGGGCCAGTGGCGGGACAATGAGGATAACTCCAAACTGGCGCTGTTTCGCGAACAGGTTTTTCAGGAATTTGGAAGAAACCTGGAGCGGGCAACGCCTGCCAACGTACGCGACTTTATGTCGAACTGCCAGGAAACCCTGCTGGGGGCATCACCGCGCCAGCGAATTGAATTGAATGAAACGAAAACTACTTATGAGGAAATACTGAAAGACTTTTTTGCCAGTGTTTTGGAGAGACCTTCGGAGGATGCGCTGATTTTGCTCTGGCTCATGGCGTTTGAGATGTCTTTCTATACCATAGAAGAGCATCTTTCAGAGCGGCTGCAGTCGCTGTTTGGAGAGGTCGGTGAGGATGGCGTAGAGCACTGAGATGAAAAGCGATCGTGTTGAGCCAGGCCGCATTACCTGGTGCGAAACTGCCCGCAGCAACATCCAGAGCCAGTTTAGCGACAAAACCAGCCGCCCGGTGCTGGTAACTGCCTATTTCGGCATGGATGCCGCGGTGTATCCCTGCAGCAGCATATGCGAGGGGCCGCATGCGGGGGAATGGGTGGGAGATTTTTTTGGCAGCGGAGACACCTATGTGATACATGCCTATGGTCTCTTTTACGTTCCTTTTTCCGACTTGCAGCTGCCGGGCATTATCTGGAAGGAATGGGAAGTATACAGCAGGGTGCATGCATTGGCCCTGCAGGAAGACCTTCGGCGTTTTCGTCATCAGAACCGGCACCGCACAGGGGCGGTGAGAGAAGAAAGCCGCCAGCAGGACACATCGATGACTACACGACTGGCAGACAGGATGCCGCCCGAACTGCTGCGCCGCTATTCTGAGGCGCCCTCTCCACCTCCACGCCCTGCCGCGCCCTCGCCTCCACCGGTCAAAAAGCTGTCTGCCCGCGAAGAGTTTGAGAAAGCGCTGGCAGATATTCAGCCCTACCACATATTGAAACCTGATGAAGAGCCGCCCCCGCCTCCGCGCAAAAAAGGCAGGATTTGACCCTGCCAGCGTAGAAACAGTAGGGCAGTAAAGGCCGCTGAGTGTTTTGATGCATGCATAACGCAAAGGAGAACAGATGAACAGCGCGAACGAAAAGATAGGAATGGGCTTTATAGGAGTTGCCGGCAGGGGCAGAGAAGCGCTGATGCCGTGGTTTGCCCGCCATGCAGATGTTGATATACGCGCTGTATGCGATGTATACCCGGCACACCTTGAAAGAGCAGCAGCAGACACAAACGGAAAAGCACAGACCTATCGAGACTACAGGGAAATGCTGGCCGACCCGAACGTAGATGCGGTGGCCATTGCCACCCCGCCGCACTGGCATGCAATTATGGCGCTGGAGGCAATGAAGGCAGGTAAAGACGTTTATCTGGAAAAGCCGATGAGCCGGTTTCTTGCCGAAACCAGACGCTTGGCAGACTTTGCCAAAAAATATGGCCGCATCACTCAGGTAGGAACACAGATACATGCCACCGAAAACTACCGCAGATGCGTAGATATTGTGCGATCGGGCAGGCTGGGGCGCATTGTGGCGGCACGGGTGTTTTGCACCATGAACGACGGCTCGGAAGGACTTGGGCACCCGCCGGACGGGCATCCGCCCGAGGGACTGAATTGGGAGCAGTGGCTGGGGCCGGCGCCAGAGGCGAGTTTTAACATGGGCCGGTTTCGCGATGGAATGCACAGGTACTTTGCAGATTACGTAGACAGCTGGCTGAACGAGCTTGGCCCCCACATAGTAGACCTGCCCTTCTGGGCGCTGCAGCCAGGCGTGCCTCACGCTACGGCAGCATCGGGCGGACGCTATGCAACCAACAGCATGGCCGATGTGCCCGACACCATGGATGTGCTTTGGGAGTTTCCGCAGCTTACCATTTCGTGGCACATGATGCAGAGCAGCAGCTTTCATTTTGGCATAGGCAGCCCGGGAAGAGGACGCAAGCTGGGCATTGTGTTTCACGGCACAGAGGGTACCCTGATGGCAGACTATGGCATGAGGCAGGTGCTGGATGTAGACGGCAACATTATTTCTGCCGAAGACTGCCCTTCGGTTGAGCCGCCCTCGCCGGGGCATGAGCGAGAGTTTCTGAACAGCATACGCACCCGCCAGGAATGTTCCTGCTCGTTCCAGAACCATCTTCCGCTGCATGCAGCCCTCAATTTGGCCCATATTGCCATGAAAACAGACCGCAAAATACATTTCGATGCCGAAAACTGGTGCATTACGGGTGAACCTGACGCAGAGCAGCTGATGCAAACGCCCTATCGCGCGCCCTACAATCTGCCCGAATAGCAGTTGGAATATTTGCTGGAGACCAGAGAATGACACAGACGCCTGCACGAGGACCGCAAACCTTTCGGCTGATTATACGAGAAGCCGGCGCTACCCGCGAAATGGGAGGCGAACTGACAGAAGCGGTATCACAAACCGATTTTCTGCTGCGCAAAGCGCTCGATCTGGGCGCTTCCGATGTACATTTGCAGCCTGAACGCAACCGCATGCTGCTGCGCTACCGCATAGACGGCGTGATGCATACCGCAGGCCAGATATCTACCGACCTGGTGCCAAACATTCTGGCGCGGCTCAAACTGGCTGCAGGCATGCACATTGACGAAAGAAGAGAACCGCAGGATGGCCGCATTGATATGGAATACGGCTCACGCAAGCTGAGCGCGCGCATATCTGCACTACCCGGCCTGAACGGTGAAAAAATAGTGATGCGCATCCTCGACCCGGTAGGCGCCAAAGTGGAACTGGATAAGCTGGGAATGGACCCAGATGTGCGTCAGAGATGGGCCAACGCAGTGAAATCATCGTACGGCCTGGTGCTGGTGACGGGGCCAACAGGCAGCGGAAAAACCTCCACCCTCTATGCCTCACTGAACACGCTGGACAGGCAGAAGAGAAACATCGTAACGGTAGAAGACCCGGTAGAGTATGAGTTTTCCGACCATATTCTGCAGGTGCAGGTAACAGAAAAAATGACCTTTCCGCGGGTGATGCGCTCGTTTCTGCGCCAAGACCCGGATGTGATGCTGGTGGGAGAAATGCGCGACCCCGAGTCGCTGGGCATTGGGATACAGGCAAGCTTGACCGGTCACCTTGTGCTCTCCTCGCTGCACACCAACAATGCAGTAGAAACCATTGGCCGCATGATAGACATGGAGGGTGAACCCTACCTGATTGCCTCTACTCTGCAGGCCGTGATGGCGCAAAGGCTGGTGCGCACCATCTGCCCCTCGTGCAAAACCGCAGTGCAGCCTAATGCCGATGAACTGCTGGAGATTGGCCTGAAGCCGGAAAACGTACAAGGGGCATCTATTTATCAGGGGCGCGGCTGCGAGGCATGCCGCAACACTGGTTTCAAGGGCAGGGTAGGGCTGTTTGAACTGCTGGTAAGCACCCCCGAGCTGCGCGAAATGATTGCCAAAAGCGCTACAGTAGGTGAAATAGGCGCCTATGCGCGCCAGAAGCAGAAAATGCGCACCATGCTCGAAGACGGTCAGGCCAAGGTACTGGCGGGCATCACCACCCCGCGCGAGGTTTTCTCAGCCGTTTACTCCACCATGACCATGGGAGCGGATACCCTGGCCTGATGAATTTTCAGCATCTTACCGGGCTGTTTATGTCGCCTCCCTGGGGGCTTGCTCTGCTTTTGGCCGTTCTGCTTGGTCTGGCGGGCTGGCGCATGGGCTGGCTTACCGCAGGAGGCGGCGCTTCTGCTGCCATACTGGGCACGCTTATTTACGGGCTGGGGGGCGGCAGGGCCATTGCCCCGCTGCTGGTGTTTCTGGTTTCCGGTTCGCTGCTATCGCTTGCAGCAAGGCAGATTGCAGCAATGAAAGAGGGCGGCAGACAGCCGCGCACAGCCAGGCGTGCTGCACAGGTATGGGCAAACGGCGGTGTGCCGCTTGCTCTTGCACTTGTACAGGCATGGCTGAGAACGCGCTGGCCCCTCTACCGCCTGCCTGCCGAGCAGATGCTTTACCTGGCCTCTATTGCCGCTGTGAATGCAGATACCTGGGCTACCGAAATAGGGCGCATGAGCGGCTCTGTTCCACGCTCGCTGCGCAGCGGCAAACCCTGTTCTGCGGGCCTGAGCGGGGCGGTTTCTGTGGCTGGCACCCTGGGCGGGGTAGCCGGCGCACTGGCGATACCCTTTAGCGTTGTGCGGCTCTGGCCGCTGAATGGCGGGCAGCTGGTGCTGGCAGCCTGGGCAGGGTTTTTGGGGTGCTGGATAGACAGCATTGCAGGAGCTGCAGTGCAGGCACAGTACAAAAACCCGCAAACCGGCATGCTTACCGAAGAACCGGTGCATGATGGAAAACCCAATGCGCTCGTACACGGCTGGAGATGGATGAATAACGATATGGTGAATGTACTGGCAGGGGCGGGCGGCGCGCTGTGTGCCGCAGTGATGATGCACTTTGCCCCCTCCCTGTTCATTCCCTGATAGAAATAAACGCTATGCCTGCACAAAAAAGAATGAACTGCTGGAACTGCCCGCGCTACAGCCGCTCGCAAAAACGCTGTCTGGATGGCAAGACCAACCCGAAGCGCAAGGCGGATGCCGTAGCGGTGGCAGAGCTGCTGGGCGTGCGTTCGCTCTGTATCTTTTGCCGGTACCGTTCCGACCTGGCACAGCGGCGCGCGCCGGTCTCTTCCTTTACAGGAGGCGCTTCTACATCGTGACCCCTCGCACCCTGCTGCCGCTGCCGCTCTGCTGTCTGCTGCTTTTGTTTGCCACAGCTTCCTCTCCTCTTGCAATTGAGCGCAGGGCGGAAGCACGGCTCTATGTCGCCGTGCCTGCCTCTGCCTCCATGCTGAAAAGGCTGGATACGCATGCGCTCTACGAGCCTCCCACCGGGTGCTATCTGGGTGCGTACATAGATTTTGACCCTACACTGCAAAACCAGGTGCGTCTCAACGGCTGCCAACCTCACCAAAACCCGCAAATGTTTGAACAAGAGACAGGCAAGGCGCATGCCATGTATTTCTTTTACCTGGGCTATGGCCAGAAACTGCCTGTACCCTGGATAGAGTTTCTGGCGCGCCAGGGCAAATTTGTGCATATCGCACTCGAACCAAACAATGGCATGCAGCAGGTGCACAACAACCAGTACCTGCGTACACTTGCCCTGCAGATGCGCCAGACCAACGCGCACATTTTCCTGCGTTTCGCCTCAGAGATGAATGGAACCTGGACGCCCTATCATCCTGACCCTGCCCTGTATCGCAAAAAATTCAGGCTGGTGTACAACGTGATGCACCGCCTCGCGCCCAATGTGGCCATGGTCTGGTGCCCGTATTTTTCCCCTACAGCAAATATCGCCGAATACTATCCCGGCAAACACCATACCGACTGGGTGGGGGTAAACATCTACAACGTGCCCTACCACAACAACCAGATAGACGATCCGGGGTTGCATGAAAACCCCATAGACCTGCTGAGATTTGTGTACGACCACTATGCGGCTGACCATCCGCTGATGATCTGCGAATTTGGAGTCAGCCATATTGCCGCCTGCGAGGGGCAAAACAGAAGCCAGTGGGCAATTCGCAAGATGCTCGACCTTTATACCGCCCTTCCGCGCCTGTTTCCGCGTGTAAAAGCCATCAACTACTTCGACAGCGACAATCTGATATTCGTACACAACGGCGTCAACGACTATTCCGTTGCCGATAACCCGCAGATACTGCAGGCTTACCACTCTGCAATCTCTTCCCCCTGGTATCTCAGCGGCCCAATTACTGCATCGCAGGCGCCTCCCGTGCCGGTTCGCATGCGCAATGGCATTACCCTGCAGGGCATTGTACACCTTTCGTGCATTGCCCGCGCCCCTTCCGACCGTGTAAGCGTGGTCTACAGAGTAGACGGCACGCCGATTTACAGCGCTTTCCGGGCGGATGCCTGGGGCTGCCTGTGGAACGCCGGCAGCGTTGGCCCCGGCATGCATACCCTCTCTCTTAGCGTACTGGGGCCGGGAGGCAGAGAAGCAGCAGCTGACTCTGTGCGCTTCCGCGTACCATAGCGCCTGTCATGCAGCAGAGAGTGCAGAAGGCGGGTAGTAAATCATCAGCGCTTACAGATTTGGTTCAGTTAGCCGCAGTACTTGTCAGAATGAGTTCCTGCACGTTCCAGCAGCCATTTGGCCGGGCAGCGGTTGGTGAATCCGCTTTGCAGCAGGTTGAACCCAGCAAAGGCAGTGAGCAGAAGCCAGTGCCGGTTTACAAAGCAGCCCAGCCCCAGCGAGAGCAGGATGACTGTGCCTGCAATCAGGCGCAGAATGCGTTCGGTGCACATAAGTGTTTTCTCCTTTTAGTAAACTTCCATCAGTTCTGGCTCTGCAGCAGGGGGCGGGGGCGTTTCCGCAGATACTGGCATTCCGCTTCTCTTGCGCATCAGAAAGTAAAGCACTGGAACCGCCAGGCGCGAAAGCAGGGTAGAGGCAATTTCTCCTGCCATCAGCGAGATGGCCAGACCCTGGAAAATAGGGTCGAACAGAATAACCGAAGACCCCACAATAACCGCTGCTGCAGTAAGCAGCATTGGCCGGAAGCGTGTAGCTCCCGCATCAATTACTGCCTGCTCCAGCCCCATTCCCTGTTTGAGGCGCAGCTCTATAAAGTCAACCAGTATGATAGAGTTGCGCACAATAATGCCTGCGCCCGCTATAAACCCTATCATTGAGGTAGCGGTGAAATATGCCCCCAGCAGGGCATGGGCGGGCAGTATGCCCACAAGCGTGAGTGGTATGGGCGCCATGATGACCAGCGGTGTTGTGAACGATTTGAACCACCCCACCACCAGAATGTAGATCAGCACCAGCACAACGGCAAAGGCAATGCCGAGGTCGCGAAACACCTCATAGGTTATCTGCCATTCGCCATCCCACTTCATTGCCGGCTTCTGGTCGGTAAAGGGCGGGCGTATAGACAGCACATTCAGCTTTCCTCCGCCGGGCATAACCAGGCGGGCGAGTTTTCGGTTCATGGCGAGAATGGCATACACCGGGCTTTCCAGTTTGCCGGTGACATCGCCGGTAACGTACACTACGGGCATCAGGTCTTTGTGATAGCGCGATCGGTCGGCTGAAATGGGTTTTACATCTACCAGTTCAGAAAGCGGCGTCATTGTGTTGTGTGCGGCAGGCAGGTAAATCTGCCCCAGCCCGTTCAGGCTGCTGCGAAGCGCACGTGGCATTCGCATGCGCAGCGGCACCTGCTGCCGATACTGAGGGTTGTGTACCACGCCCAGAGTTTCGCCCGATACCGCCATGGCGAGGGTGTTGGCAACCGTTTGCACGTCTATTCCGCTCAGCGCTGCTTTTCTGCGGTCTGGCACATACTGCACTGTTGGCTGCCAGGTATCATGGTACCAGTCTACATCGGTTACACCGGGTGTTTCGGCAAACACCTGTTTCACTTCACGCGCTATGTGCGTGCGTTCTTTTTGCGTTGGGCCGTATACTTCTGCCACCAGTGTTTCAAGTACAGGCGGGCCGGGCGGTACCTCAGCTACTTTCATGCGTACATGCCACCGCGCAGCTATTTGTGCAAGTGCTGGCCGAATGCGTTTCACAATGTCGTGACTTTGCAGGTTTCGTTTGTCTTTGCCCACCAGGTTCACCTGAATGTCGGCCTGCCAGGGCTGGCTGCGCAGGTAGTACTGCCGCACCAGACCGTTGAAATTGATGGGGCTGTGCGTGCCCACATAAATCTGCGTATTTTTAACTTCGGGCACGGTGTTCAGGTAGTCATCCAGTGCGCGTGCTGCCGCAGCTGTCTGTTCCAGGGTAGTGTCGTTGTTCATATCAATCACCACCTGAAATTCATTCTTGTTGTCGAAAGGCAGCATTTTTACCACAACAGATTTGGTAAAGAGCAGAGAGACCGAACCTGCAAGCAGCAGCAGCACCAGAGTAAAGAATGCCATGCGAACAGATGTTTTTTCGAGCAGCGGGGTCATAATGCGCACATAAAGGCGCGTGGTCCAGTCTGGTTTTGCCGTTTCATGGCTGTGCTTTTCACCGGCAGCATGGGGGTGGTGGCTTTCTTCGTACTCTCTGCGCAGCAGGCGAAATGCCGCCCAGGGGGTGACAACAAAGGCTGCTGCTACCGAAATAATCATGGCAGCAGATGCGCCAACCGGAATAGGGCGCATGTACGGCCCCATCAGGCCGCCTACAAAAGCCATGGGCAAAATAGCGGCAATTACTGCAAAGGTAGCCAGCAGGGTTGGGTTGCCTACTTCATCTACTGCCTGTATGGCTGCTTCGAGAGGGCTGCGTTTGTCCTGGGCCATACGGTAGTGGCGCACTATGTTTTCCACCACAACAATGGCATCATCTACCAGAATGCCAATAGAAAAAATAAGGGCAAACAGGGTAATGCGGTTGAGAGTATAGCCATACAGATAAAACATGAGCAGGGTGAGCGCCAGAGTGACCGGAATGGCCACGGCCACCACCATCGACTCTCTGCGGCCGAGGGCAAATGCAATGAGCAGCGTTACAGAGACCACTGCAATGAGCATATGTTCCAGCAGTTCCATAGCTTTTTCATTGGCTGTAATGCCGTAGTTTCTGGTTACAGATACGGTGACATCTGCCGGAATGAGGCTGCCCTTGTATCTATTTACCTTGTTTACCACTGCATTGGCCACCGTAGCTGCATTGGTGCCTGCCCGTTTGGCAACTGATATGGTAACCGCCGGCTCTATTGGCTCGTGCTGCTTCTTGTCTGCCGCTCCATTTGCAAAAAAAACATATGAGGCCGGGGTAGCAGGGCCGTCGATGATTTTGGCAACGTTACGCACATACACAGGCGCTCCCTGCCACACGCCGGCCACCACATTACCTGCCTGTGCGCCATCGGATATAAACTGCCCGGCACGCACAGCGGTTGAACGGTTGAGCGTGGTTACCTCGCCTGCCTGCAGGCTGGCATTGGCAGTTTGCAGCGCTTGGGCGAGCTGCTGCAGGGAGATGTGATAGGCAGCGAGCCGAGAAGGCACTGGTTCTATGCGCACCTCGTGGGGCGGGCCTCCCAGCACCTCTGTTTCTGCTACATTTGGCACCTGCCGAATTGCATCATCCAGGCGCACTGCCAGTCTTCTCAGGGTGTAGGCGCTGTAGCGCGGGCTGTGCAGGGTAAGCGCCAGAATGGGCACATCGTTGATCGATTTCTCTTGTATGAGAGGCGCGGCTGTGTCTGGGGGCAGCAGGTAGGCGTTGTGCTGCAGCTTTTCCTGCAGTTTTACCAGGCTGGTATGCGGGTTTGCACCAACATTGAAGCGTGCTGTAATGATTGCGCCGCCCGGGCTGGAAATGGAATAAACATGGTCTATGCCCTCAATGCCGTATATCCATTTTTCTACCGGAGTGCTGATCTGCCGCTCCACCTCTTCTGCCGTCGCTCCTGGCAGAGAGTAGTGAATGTCGATGAGCGGCACCTTGATTTGAGGCTCCTCCTCGCGAGGGGTGCGCAGTATGGCAAAAGCGCCCAGCAGAAGAGAGGCAATAATAAAAAGCGGAGTGAGCCTTGATTGTATGAAGGCTGCTGCAATGCGGCCTGCTATTCCGTAGCGCATTTTAGTTGCCTCCCTGTGGTTCTACGGTTACGCCGTCTTTTAAGCCGGCAGCTGCAGCAGCTGCTATTTTTTCACCCGGCTGCAGGCCGCTGGGCACTTCTACACTGCTGCCAATTCGGCTGCCCAGAGTAATCAGGCGCATTCTGGCATGATTGTGCTGCGTAATTACATACACATATTCCATTCCCTGCTCGCTGTGAACCGCCGACCAGGGGATGAGCATGCGTTTTTCTGAGCCGAGCGCCACAGTGAGGCTGCCATACATGCCTGCCTGCGCGCCGCTGCCGGCGGGAAGCAGGGCTTTTACCAGAAAACTGTGGCTGTATTCGCCGCCCTGGGGAGCAATTTCCTGAATGCGCGCCTGCAGGGTCTTTCCGGGAAGCGCATCCAGGTTCACAGGAATAGAAGCCCCGGCATGAATCTGGCCGATGTACTGTTCTGGTACGCTGACATCCAGTCGCATAGGGCCGCTTTGCAGTTCGAGCAGCGGGGCGCCGGGCTGGGCAACTAGGCCGGGGTCTGCAAGGCGTTTTACCACTACTCCTGAAAACGGTGCGGTAATGCGTGCGTACTGGCTGTTGATTTGTGCCGAGAGCAGAGCGGCTTTTTGCTGCTGCACGCCCGCCAGGGCGCTTTGCGCCTGCTGCCTGCTTACTGCTGCCTGCTGCAAATTGATGCGCGCCTGCTGTAAGCCGGCCTCGGCCTGCTTTACGGCAGCATGCGCCTGCAGCAGTGCAGCATGTGCCGCCTCTATCTCTTCAGGACGTGTGCCCTGGTCTGCCATAGACTGTGCCTGCTGCGCGCTGTTCAGCCTGGCTTGGGCATCTGCGTACTGTGCGCGGTACTGGTCGTACTGCTGTGCCGCTATGGCTCCCTGTGCAAACAGAACAGCCATGCGTTTCAGGTTGCGCGAGGCCAGATTCAGGTCTGCTTCTGCCTGTTTTGTATTTTGCACTGCCTGCGCCCGCTGCTGGGGACGGGGGCCGGCCAGTGCCAGGGAATATCGCGCCTGCGCCTGCTGCAGGGCGGCCCTGCTTTGCGCCAGCTGAGCCTGCGCTTCCGCCAGTTTCACCTTAACTTCTGCTGCGGTGATGTTTGCCGCCATTTGGGCGCTGGTGTAACCTGCTGCAGAAGAGGCAAGCGCTGCACTGGCCTGACTGGCAGCGGCGCTCAGGCTTGAACTGTTGAGCAGAACCAGAGTCTGGCCCGGCTGAACAGTGTCTCCCATGTGCACCAGCACTTTGTCTACCCGCCCCATAATTTGTGCAGAAAGCAGCACATCCTGCGAGGCCGTTACATTTCCTGAGGCAAGAAAGCTGCGCTTCGTGTCTGCAGGCTCTACTGTGATGCAGGGGAGAACTATCGCCCTGCCCGCCTCTGTTTGTGCCTGTGCGCGTGTAGAGTGGGTATTGTGCAGCAGCGCTGCTGCTGCAAGTGCGGCAAGTGCGGCAAAAAGTGCGGCAGCTCGTTTGGTTTGCATAAAACATCTCCTCGGAAAGTGGTCAGAATATGTGTATAGTTATAATGCTATATACGAAATTGTTGAAAATTGGTTCCACTTCTATATCGGCGCGCGCACATGCGAAGTAGAGGAGCCTGCTGCGCTGCGGCAGTTTGACTGGCTGGCATAAATGCAGAAGATGCTGCAGGGAGATAAGCGGGAGGACAGTTGGTTTATATGGTGCAGTATTGCTGAGCAATTGTGCGTAAAAAAGGTACAATAATCAGAAGAATGTCATTTTTTGGGGACGAGGTAACTGTTTATGACTGCTACTGCTACTGCTGCTCCAGATGGACTGAGGGACGTAGTAATCGGGCCTTCAGATATATGCGATGTTCAGCCTTCGGGAGAGCTTTATTACCGGGGCTACAGCATACACGATCTTGCAGATCACTCAACTTTTGAAGAGGTTGTGTACCTTCTCTGGTACGGCAGCCTGCCATCTCGTAAAGAACTGGAAAACTTTCAGCAGCAGCTGAGGGCGTGCTACGCGCTTCCTGCAGGTGTGATGAATTTGCTGCGCGGTTTTCCCGCCAATGCGCTTTCTATGGATGCGCTTCGCACAGGAGTATCTGCCCTGGGTATGTGGGACCCGGATGTGAATGACCACTCACACGAGGCCAATTTGCGCAAGGCCATTCGTTTGCAGGCTGCTCTGCCTACGCTCACTGCCGCGGTGGAGCGATTGAGCCAGGGCAAGGAGCCTGTTGCCCCCAACCCGGAGCTGAGCATTGCCGAGAATTTTCTTACCATGCTGACCGGCGAAAAGCCTGACCCGCTTTATGTGCGCACGCTGGACATAGATTTTATTTTGCATGCCGATCATGAAATCAATGCATCTACTTTTGCCACACGCGTTACCGTGGCCACCGGCGCAGATATTTACTCTGGCATGGTGAGCGGCATTGGCACGCTTTCGGGGCCAAAACATGGCGGTGCAGCAGAAGAAACCATGCATATGCTGCTGGAGATTGGCGATGCATCGCGCGTAGACGAGTATGTGCTGCCGAAGCTTACAGGCGACAAGCGGGTGCCCATTCCAGGTTTTGGCCACGCTGTATACCGCGCTCCCGATCCTCGTGCGGCGCACTTGCGCGAAATGAGCCGCCAGCTGGGAGATCTGCATCATGATTCGCGCTGGTATGAAATAACGGTGGCCATTGAAAAGCAGGTGGATGCTCTCAGCAATACCCCCGAGCGTCTGCAGGCGGGCAAGCAGCCGATTTATGCCAACGTAGACTGTTTTTCTGCTTCCTGCTACCACGAAATGAGTTTCAGTACCCGCCTGTACACTCCATTGTTTGCCATCAGCCGAACGGCAGGCTGGTGCGCCCATATGATGGAACAGATTACTCACAAGAAAATTATTCGCCCCCGCGCCGAGTACACCGGCCCAAAAAACCAGGCGTACATACCCCTCAGCCAGCGCTGAGGGGCTATTGTGGTGTTTTGATGTGGAGATGCAATTGCTGCATCTCCACATTTTTGTTTGCGGCTGTGCCATGGCGTTGAAACCCCGTTCCCGTACATGGAGCCACTGCTGCGAGGGCTGCAGACGCTGAAGGGCAGTGGGCTGTGTTCTGCACCTGGGAGCGCGGGCGTCCAGCCCGCATCTGCCCTGCCAGTCTCCTGCACCATAGTATCCTGCATTTGCTCACGCAATCGCTCTGGCTTGCACCCTGCTGCAAAAAATGCTTGACATTTCAGCGCTGCTGTTGGAAGATGCAAAAAGCCTGTTTGTGTTGACGCTGCATCAACGTTTGCATGCATCCATGCGACAATTCTGGTCGGGCTGGCGGCAAGGGTAATCCAATTTTGCACTGTTGTATTCAGGCTGGAATTGGAGCATTGTGTGCAGCGCCAATGGATCATCTTTTCTGTGCCCCGCACTGGAAATCTGCAATGGTCTGTGTGATTTGAAGCAAATGTATAAGAAATGGGATAATTGGCGGCATTGGCCTGTTTTTACGATGCCTGGAGGCGGCTTATGAACCTTGGCACATTACGAAGAAAAGTACCCTTGTTACGTCGGTGGATAGCAGGGTGGGTTCATCCAGTGGTATTAGGCAGTATTTTCTGGATTGTAGCCGGGATGCCCGACAGGGCAGTCACAGTACACTATGCTGAAAGCTTTGTATTGGGCTTTTTGGGAGGACTGGCATTTAGAAGTGCCAGTTCGGAGAGATGGGACTGGGCAGGCATTTTGGCTGGTGGACTGGTGCTGTTTGCGGTTCTTGACTTCTCGATGGGATTGATCTCGTTTGATAATTCGCTCTATCAATCTGCAGATATCCAGATGCTGATACGTCTCATGCTGGTGGTTATGGGAAACTGGAGCTTTAGGATATTGCTTGGGTTTACAGCACGAAGCAAAGGTTGCTAAATTTACCGCGGCCTGACGGGGGGCAGATGGGTAGCCAGCGCTCAGTACCTGTGGATAGGGGAGGGGGCGGCAGTATGCTATTACACTGCCTGATTGGGGCAAGGAGGTTTGCTGTGAGTTGTATTTTTTATTTCAATTTCAGGTAGGAATTAAAGAAATCATGCGACCTGGCGTGGACTGAGGAAAGAATGTTTCTTGCAAAGTTCTGCACACTGCAAAACATGGTAGTTACCAGTTGAGACATTATGGTAAGACAAAAGGCGAGGATTGATGGAACAGATGTTATCGGCAAAAGAGGCAGCAGAATTCGCGTTCTGGGAGAAGCGTATTCAGCAGGAGGGCATTCTTGGAAATGACCACTATGCCTATTTTTACACGACCCATTTTGGTCTCGACCCTGCATTTTACATCGGCAAGCGTGTTCTTGATATTGGCTGCGGTCCGCGCGGCAGCCTGGAGTGGGCAGCGGGTGCCAGCCGTCGAGTTGGGCTTGATCCGCTTGCCAATGCCTATCGCCGCATTGGAACAGGGAGCCATGCCATGGAGTATGTTGCAAGCGGCGCTGAGAGTATTCCTTTCCCTGATGGCGCTTTTGATCTGGTCTGTTCTCTTAACTCGCTGGATCATGTTGATGACTTAGACCTTGTGATACCAGAGATCATTCGCGTACTCGCCTCCGGCGGGCTATTTCTTCTCATCACCGATATTCACCGGCAGCCAACTGTGCTTGAACCATCTGCGTACTCCTGGGAGATCGTTGAGAGGCTGCTGCCTGCACTGGAACTGGTAGAACAGAGACACAATGAATACTCTGTCTTCACCAATGAGGGGTTTGGGGATATCTATCAGAGTCTGAAGAACAACATCCCCTACGACCACAGTGACCCTGAAGATCGCTATGGAATTCTTTCAGCCATGTTTCTGAAACGAGGCAGTATGCCTACGAAATAGCTCATACCATTCAGCACGGGGTGAGGTTGCCTCACGCGCCGATGGTTGGAACCTCGTGGCAGGTGCTGAAGAGAGCAGACCAAACAGTCTGATATATAGTGGCATCGTACCTGTTGTATCAACGCAGCCGTGCTGTTCGTGTAGTTTTATAACTCAGAGTGATAAAAAAGAGAGTGGCAGCTAAGCTGTTTGGCATATTGTGTATGCTATAGTTATCTGGTTGTGAGTGCAGAGTGGTGGGCAGTGAGCTATGCCGCATTTGTCGCGAGGCGGTGTGGAACTGTTTTGGATATCCTCTTCTTCGAGACGCTTTATCTGAAGAGCAGGAAGTGTTTTGATGATTTATTATTTGGGAATGCGCAATGAAATTTGACATAAAAAACCTTTACCTGATTCCCATGTATCTGTTTTTAACGGCTGTGGCCCATGTAGGCACTATCAATTTTTGCTGGCTGGCCATTGCTGCAGGAGCAGCAGGGGTGTTTCAGGCGAAATATTATCGGGCATCTGCCCCCCAGCCGCAAAGTACGGCTTTGGCATGCCCAACTGGTGAATGCAACCGCAGAAGCCTATCTAAAGCAGTTTATTTGTTAGGCAGCAGGGAAAAAGTATTTGTAACCGCCCTGGCGCTGTTTGCTGGGGGACTGATATGGACAGCAATTCGGTGGGGGGTCACTGTGGGCGATAAAACATTCTACTGCTTTCTCATCTACTACCTGGCTTCATTAACAGGTTGATTATTCAAATTTGAAGCAGCTGCAGCAGAAGTTTGCAGCATGTTGTGTTAATGACAGCGTATGTGGCAGCATTTTTTCTTTTTGCCGGCCATCTGCTTGAGAGAGTTGGTTTTCAGATGGGCGGCAGCTGCTGCGTCATCTCCTCAATCAGTGTCTTCACCGCCTCTTCCAGTGGAGGCTGCAGCGTACACCCTGAAGCCAGGCGGTGCCCGCCTCCGCCGAAAACGCGGGCTACCCTGTTTACATCGCATCCTTCTCGCGAGCGCAGGCTTACCCGTATCTGTTTGCCTGCTATTTCGCGAAACAATATGCCTGCCTGCACCCCGGCGATAGAACGCAGGTGCGCCACAATGCCTTCTGTGTCTGCGTCGGCTGCCTGCATTTCGGCAAAGTCTGCTGCAGAAATTGCAGACCAGGCTATTCGTCCGCCGGCGACGATGTGCAGCTTTTGCAGCGCAGCGCCCAGCAGTTTCACTGCGGCAAGAGATTTGTTTTCGTATACCTCATCTGAGATAACGGCTGGGCTGGCTCCCAGCTTTTGCAGTTTTGCTGCCAGTGCAAAAGAAAAGGGGGTGGTGTTGGTATAGCGAAAAGACCCTGTGTCGGTGATCAGGCCAGCCATGAGGCATTTTGCAATGTCTGCATTCAGAAGAGCGGCCCCAGACTGCTTTTCCATTTCTCGCAGCAGCAGCCACATGACCTCGGCGGTGGCAGCTGCTTTTACATTGCGCAGTTCCAGCCAGCCTTGCTGTTCTTCTTGAACATGGTGATCTATGATGAGCAAGCGTGGTGCAGAAAGCAGTGCAGACTGTACGGCGCTGCCCACTCGCTGCAGCGAGCCGGCATCGCAAATTACTGCAAGATCGAAGCTGCGGTCTTCAGAAGTTGTCTGAATTAGTTCAGCGCCCGGCAGCCAGTGGTAGATATCGGGCACGCCGTGTGCAGAGAGGGGTATTGCCTTCCTGCCCAGCGCCTGCAGAGCCAGTGCGAGAGCCAGCGCGCTTCCCAGCGTGTCGCCATCCGGGTTTACGTGTGAGGCAAGCACAATACTGCCTGCATTCAGCAGAGCGTCTGCTGTGAGTTTGAGAGTTTTTGAAAAGCTCATTTTTCGGTTGGAAGGTCTTCAGGACGCGGACGCAGATCGGCTTCCACGCTGTGCAGCAGTTCAAAAATATGCTGCCCGCGTGCAAGCGAATCATCGTAATGAAAAGTGATTTCAGGCATTATGCGCAGGCGAATGCGTTTGGCAATTTCCGCACGAATCAGGCCTGCCGCTCCATTCAGCGCTTTCAGGCTGTTGACGCGTGAGGTTTCTTCACCTAAAACACTCACAAAAATTTTTGCATAACGCAAATCACGGGTCACTTCTGCGCCGGTTACGGTGACAAAGCCCAGCCGGGGGTCGCGCAGTTCTTTCTGAATCAGGTCGCTGGCCTCGTGTGCCAGCTGTTCCTGTACTCTTTCCTGTCGCAGTGTCATGGGGGGCCTCGCTTTCTAAAATAGTTCGATGTCTGCCGCACTTACATCAAAATCGGGCGAGCGTTCCAGAAAATCGGTTACATTGTCCAGAAGGCTGTTGAGATGCCGGGCATCGTTTGATACCGCGGCAACTCCCAGCAGCGCGCTCTGCCAGAGATCGAGATCGCCTACCTCGGCGATGGCAACGTTGAAACGTCTGTGAGTGGTATCAATTACGCTTTGCACAATCTGTCTTTTTTCCTTGAGAGAATGCACTTCATGCAGCACAAGCCTCAGCGTAATGGTTCCAACATGCATGGGTTATCCTCAGACTCTTTCCACCTGCTTCATTTCAAAGCATTCCAGTACGTCATCCGGCTGCACATCGCTCCAGTTTTCTATGGTCAGCCCGCATTCGAAGCCCTGTGCTACTTCTCTCACATCATCCTTTACACGCTTGAGGCTGTCTATTCGGCTGGTATAGAGCAGTTGTTTGTTTCGCAGTATGCGTACTTCGGCGCCGCGCACCAGCTTGCCATCGGTTACGGTGCAGCCTGCAATAACCACCCCGCGCGATGTCTGGAAGCGCTGCAGCACTCTTGCTGCACCCAGCGCCGCCTCTTCAAACACTGGGGCGAGCAGGCCCTTCATGGCGCGTTCTATGTCTTCGGTGAGGTCGTAGATGATGTTGTAGGTGCGTACATCTATGCCATCCCGTTCGGCAGCGCGCTGTGCTGATGGGTCGGGGCGCGAGTTGAAGCCTATTACAATCGAACCGGTGGCTACCGCGAGGCTGATGTCTGATTCAGATATGCTGCCCACTCCGCTCAGCTTCACGCTGACTCTCACCTCTTCATCCGGTCGGTTTTCATTGAGTTTATTGAGCTGGCCTACCACCGCCTCTACGCTGCCCTGCACATCGCCTTTCACAATAATATTCAGTTCTTTTACAATGCCTTCCAGCGCCTGCCTTGAAAGATCGTCGAGCGTAAGGCGCCGTGTTTGCCCTCCCAGCCGTTCTGTGCGTGCGCGAGACATGCGCCGCTCTGCTGTCTGGCGTGCTTCCTTTTCATTTTTCACCACTTCCACTGTATCACCGGCCGCAGGCGCAGCATTCAGGCCAAGCACTTCCACGGGGGTAGAGGGGGGGGCTTTTTGCAGTTTTTCCCCTCGGTCGTTGGTCATGGCGCGCACCTTGCCGTAAGCCGGGCCTGCCACAATGCAGTCTCCTATGCGAAGCGTGCCGCCCTGTACCAGCACTGTGGCCACTGCGCCTCTGCCAGGTTCTACGCTGGCTTCTACAATGGCCCCTATGGCATGGCCGGAGGGAGAAGCCTGCAGCTGCTGTACTTCGGCCACCAGCAGTATGTATTCGAGGAGTTCTGGTATGCCCTCACCGCTTTTTGCCGAAACGGGCACTGCAATTACTTCGCCGCCGTACTCTTCCACCACCAGGTTGTGTTCGGTGAGCTGCTGCTTGATGCGGTCGGGGCGTGCATCTGGCTTGTCCATTTTATTGATTGCCACCACAATGGGCACTTTTGCGGCCTGTGCGTGGTGAATAGCCTCTATGGTCTGGGGCATTATGCCATCATCTGCGGCTACCACCAGCACCACAATGTCGGTTACGCTTGCGCCGCGTGCGCGCATTTCGGTGAATGCCTCATGGCCGGGGGTATCGAGAAAAGTGATGCGTTTTTTCTGTGCCTCGTGTTCTACCTCCACCTGATAAGCGCCAATATGCTGCGTAATGCCTCCAAACTCGCCCTCTGCCACGTTTGCTTTGCGAATAATATCAAGCAGCGAGGTTTTGCCGTGGTCTACGTGCCCCATAATGGTGACAACGGGGGGACGGGGCTGCATGGTGCCAGCCGGCCCGCGGTGGGCAACAGGCGCCGGCTTTGGTTCGATGCGCGCTTCTGTTTTAACACGCAGCACATAGCCGCAGGCTGCAGCAAGCTTTTCGGCCATGCGCGCATCCAGGCGCTGATTGGGTGCGATTAGCTGCCCAAATTCCATCAGTTTCTTTACAGCAGTATTCACGGGCATGCTGAGCGCTTCTGCTACTTCACGCACGGTAGAACCAGCAGAAATTTCGGCTATTTTGGGTTGCGTCAGTACTTCTCGCACCGTGCGTGCTGTCTCTTCATCCAGCATGGTAGCCGGCCCGTCTATATTTACTCCCAGATCATTCAGTGTTACCGCAAGTTCTGCAGGGGTCATTTTCAGTTCATTGGCAAGGTCTGCAACTCTAATCCCCTTTGCTGTCGCCATATTCTCACTCTCCTTCTCTTGTTTCCGGCAGGCTCTGCTGCAGTGCCATTTCTTCAGCAGCGTGCAGCAGCTGTTCAAAAAGCGTTGACGGCATGTTTTCCAGCCGGAGTGCGCGTTCCAGTCTTTTCTGTTTGCGCGCTTGTTCTATGCAGTCGGCGGCGGCGCACACATAGGCGCCTCTGCCGTTCATTTTTCCACCAGAGTCATAGACAGCAGTTCCATCAGTTAGCCTCACCACGCGCATCAGTCTGCGTTTTTGATCGGTGGTGCGGCAGGCAGTACAGGTACGAACGGGCTGACGCCGAACTCTCATGCAGATTCCTTTCCTGCGAATGGTCTGCCTGCGGGGATTCAATGCGGGGAAAGAAGGAGGAGCGGAGTGCGCCACCTGGCGCAGCTTCAACAGGAGGGTCAGTTACATGGCGCCTCCTGCCACTCTGCTTCTTCTGCTCTGCGAGGCTTTTGCCTTTGGCAGAGACATCCCTATTGGTTCCCGGTATCTGCAGGGTTTCATCTTCGCAGCGCCCTGCACACAGCAGGGCGCAGATACCTGCGCGCTCATTGGCGCGCATCTCCTTCAACTTCGAATTCGGTTTCTGTCGCAAGCTCATGCGGTGCGGCTGTTTGGTCTGCTTCATCAGAATCGCTTGAAGCAGAGCGCGCCGACTTGTCCATTTGCGACTCGCTCCGAATGTCTATACGCTGGCCGGTAAGGCGTGCAGCAAGACGCACATTTTGCCCTGATTTGCCAATCGCCAGTGAAAGCTGGCTGTCTGGCACAATCACGAAAGCGCTTTTAGCGTCTTCATTTACTGTGACGGTGCTTGCCCGTGCAGGCGAAAGGGCTTCAGAAATGAATACGGCCATGTCCTGGTTCCATCGCACAATGTCTATTTTTTCATCGTACAGTTCGTTCACCACTGCCTGTACTCTGCTTCCGCGGTGCCCCACGCAAGAGCCAACGGGGTCTACCTTGTCGTCGTGGCTGCTCACTGCTATTTTTGAGCGCGCACCTGGTTCACGGGCCACGCTTTTAATGGTTACAATGCCATCTGCAATTTCAGGCACTTCCAGTTCAAACAGTCTTCGTACCAGGCTGGGGTGTGTGCGTGAGACAACTACCTGCGGCCCTCGGCCCAGGTCTTTTACATCCAATACGTATACCTTGAGGCGGTCGTTCAGGCGGTAGGGTTCGCTTTTAACCTGTTCCTGGGCAGGCAGTACTGCATCCAGCTTGCCCAGGTTGATAATTACGCTGGTGCCTTCCCTGCGCTGCACTGTGCCGGTCATTACTTCTCCGGCGCGGGCAAGGTATTCATCCAGCACCTTGCGCCGTTCTGTTTCCCTAATGCGCTGCATTACCACCTGTTTGGCGGTTTGTGCGGCAATGCGGCCAAAGTCGCTCATGGGGCGTGGCAGGTCGAACGAGATGATTTGGCCCAGCACTGCCTGCGGGTTTATTTTGCGTGCCTGTTCAAGAGAGACATGGTAGTTTTCGTCCTCCACCACCTCTACCACCTGTTTTTCCAGGTATACCCTGAAAGGCAGGGCAAGATGGCTTTTGGTGTCTATAGAGACACGCACTTCCCCGGTGATAGACTGGTTTTTTTTGTAGGCTGTTGCCAATGCAGATTCCACGGTTTCGATTAGCACGCCAAGTGGCAGCTCTTTTTCGCGGGCTATCTGCTGCAGCGCTTCCACAAACTCGCTCATGGCTTTACTCCACAGGACTCAGTGAGGAACGGATGTTCCTGCTAACAGAAAAAGAGTGGGCGAAAACCCACTCTCTTCGGGCACAGATTGCGCCAAACTCTAACATGAATTATAGCATACAGGCTTCGAAAAAGCAAGAGAAGCCGAGTGCCTTATTGTTTAGTAGCGGGTCACCTGCTGCACCAGTCCGCCGTCTACGCAGTAGGTGCTTCCTGTAACGTAGGAGGCATCATCGCTGGCGAGAAAAAGCGCTACCGCGGCCACTTCTTCGGGTTTTCCGAAGCGTCCCCAGGGTATTTCTCCTACGGCGGCGGCTTTTGCTGCGGGGTCGTTGAGTACTGCCTGATTGATGGGTGTGGCAATGGCTCCGGGAGCAATGTTGTTTACATTGATGTTGTAGGGGGCAAGTTCCAGTGCCATGTTGCGCATCATCATGCGCACGCCTCCCTTGGATGTGCAGTAGGGTGCATAGGCGGGAAACGGAACATCTTCATGTACAGAAGAGATGTTGATGATTTTGCCGCCTCCCTGTTTCACCATTTGCCTGGCGGCGGTTTGCGCCAGAAGAAATGAGCCGTTGAGGTTTACTCCGAGTACAAAATTCCAGTCTTCATCGGTGATCTCAAGAAACGGTTTTTTTATTTCCACACCTGCGTTGTTTACGGCAATATCGAGTCTGCCATATTTTTGCACTACCGCCTGTACCATGGCTTCTACATCTGCACGCTTGCTTATATCTGCAGGCGCGGGCATTCCCTCTGTAGGGAAAGCAGCCAGTTCTTTCAGTGTGTCGGCTTCGCGTGTGCCGCCGGGCAGGTAATTCACTGCTACGTGGGCGCCTTCTGCTGCAAACCTCTGCGCTATGGCCATGCCAATACCGCTGTTGGCGCCGGTGACGATTGCTACTTTTCCCTCCAGCCTCATAAAACAACCTCCAGAATGTATTTGCAATACAGAGAGTGTATACGCATTTTGAAAAGCATCATAGTTCCTGCAAGGTGCGTTTCATGCGCTCTGTCATGGCGTTCAATTCGGGGTCTATGGTGAGTATCTGCCTTATGTGCTTGCAGGCATACACAATAGTGGCGTGGTCGCGCCCGCCAAACAGCTCGCCGGTGATGGTGGTATTTTGTTCGGGCAGCAGCTCGCGGCTCAGGTACATGGCAACCTGCCGCGCCAGCGAAAGGTCTTTGTTGCGGCTTGGGCCAATGATTGCCTGCGGAGTCACCCCAAACTGTGCGGCTGCCAGCTCTATGATTTGCCGGGTGGTAATGCTTTCATTGCGCAGGGGGCGAGCTATAAAGTATTCACTGAGAACATTGCGGGCAAGGTCTATGCCTGGCGCTACATTCATAATGGAGCAGTGAGCCATCAGGCGGGTGAAGGCGCCTTCAAGTGCGCGAATGTTGGATTGTATGGCGCTGGCAATGTATTCGAGCACATCATCTCTTACAGGAGAATTTTCGCGGTCTCTAAACTGCTGCAGTATAGCCAGGCGGGTTTCCATTTCCGGCGGTGCAAGGTCTGCAATCAGGCCGCTTTGAAAGCGGGTGCGCAATCGTTCATCCATCATGTTCAGGTCGCGTGGGCTTCGGTCGCTGGCAAACACCACCTGTCTACCGCTTTGATACAGGGTGTTGAAAGTATGAAAGAACTCTTCGTTGGTGCGTTCCTTGCCTGCAATAAACTGTATATCATCTACCAGCCACACATCTATGTCGCGGTAAAGCCTGCGAAAATCTTCGGTGGCGTGTTCGCGCAGCGAGGTGATGTACTGCTGTGCAAACACTTCTCCTGAAACATAGGCCACTCTGGCCTGCGGCTTCCGCTCTCGAATGTGGTGTGCAATTGCGTGCAGCAGATGCGATTTTCCCAGACCCGGCCCGCCATAGAGAAACAGCGGATTGTATGCAGTACCCGGGTTTTCTGCGGCGCTGAGAGCGCAGGCGTGGGCCAGGCGGTTTGAATGCCCTGTGAGAAAGGTATGAAACCGGTAGCGATCGTTGAGCGGCAGGCCCGGAATAGGAGCAGGGGCAGTGGAAGAGTCGGCCCGGCGGGTGGTGCGTTCTTTGTCTGCAGTAGTGCGTCGCGGCGCGGGAGGTGCAGAGCGCCTGGCTGCTGAAGGTTCTGCCTCAAGGGGAAGAGGCGGCTGAATGGTATCTCGTGTTTCTGGCTCAGACGCCGCGGTTTCGGGGCTGAGCAGCTCTATCTCTACCTGCAGACCTGCACGATCAAGGTGAAACTCAAGTGCGCTGCGAATTGCGTTGGAGGCTTTTTTCTGTACCTGATCTCGTGCGTAGCTGGAGGCGACTCCCAATACAAAACAATTCTGTTCCAGTCGCAGAGGGCGTGCCGACACAAGAAAACTGTGATAAATTACAGGGCTGAGCCGGGTGGAAAGTAGCGCCAGGCAGAGCTGCCAGACCTGGGGCAGGTCAGGTTGGCCATCATTCTCCTCTCCAAATTCCAATAATCCGCTCACCCGGTTCTCCACTTCTGTTCGTTTGCTGTCGCCGCCCCGGGCCATAGAACGAATCTGCTAGATGTAAAGCTGTGCAGCGCAGCAGTTACGCGCCGATTATAGCAAATTCATAAGGCGGGAGGCAAGAAAAAATACCAGTAAAAAAAACTTTTTTTGTGAATTTCAGGTGCAATGAACGCTAGATATATTCTATTTTTTGCAGAGATTCACTAGATATAGAAGCCGTAGAAGGGGGAAAACAGGATAAAAAAAAGTGAAAAAGTTGTTTGCTGCAGGGCGCTCAGTTCTGGCTCAGGGCATTTTGCAGCGCATCATCGGGGAGTGGGAAGGCAAAATTGTAGCCTGCCTGCAGCGCTGCTTCGGGCAGAACCCGCTGGCCGCTCAGCAGTGTGTCGGCAAATTCACCTGCGAGGGCACGCAGGGCGAAAGCAGGCAGAGGCAGGCGTGAAGGCCGGTGCAGTGCGCGCCCCAGGGCATGTGCAAAGTCGGCATTGCGCACTGGGTTTGGCGAGGTTACATTGATGGGGCCGCGCAGTAAGTCGTGCTGCAGGGCGAAGCAAAACAGCCCTGTTACATCTGCCTCATGCACCCAGCTAAACCACTGTCTGCCGCTTCCCATGGGGCCGCCCAGCCCCCACAACCAGGGGTTGAATGGGATGGGCAGCGGATGCAGCATGGCGGGGAGCGCGCCTCCTTTGCTGCCCAGTACAATGCCAATGCGCATCAGGGCTACGCGCACTCCCCTGTTTTCGGCCTGCATTGCTTCTGCTTCCCACTGTCTGCATACTTCTGCAAGAAAATCGCTGCCATAGGGGTGGGCCTCGGTGACTATTTCTTCTCCGCAGTCGCCGTAGCAGCCTATTGCTGATGCGGAGATCAGAACGCCCTGCCGCATCTGTTCCACCAGCGCGCGGGTTGTTTGAATGCGTGAACTGCGTATGATTTCCTTGTAGTGGGGCGTCCACTTTTGGCTGGCCACCGATTCGCCTGCAAGGTGAATAACCGCATCCGCCTCTGCAACAATTTGCTGCCATCGGTTATCGCTGCCGCCCCACTGCACACAGTTGAGGGCAGGTGGAAGAAGTGCCTGTGCTTTTTCAGGATTGCGCGAGAGTGCAGTGAGAGAGTGCCCCTGCTGTACCAGCCGGGCGCATATCTGTCTTCCCAAAAAGCCGGCAGCTCCTGTTACTGCAATGCGGCGGGTGGTTTGGCTCAAGTATAGTTCCTTTTCGAGAGTGTCAGTGTGTACTCAGCAAGGTTGGCATAAGCCACTTCCATACCTCAAGCAGCGAAATGCAGGTGCCCAGCGACCCCAAAAAAATTGCCAGTGCTGCTGTGCGGCTGCCTGCCAGGTAGGGGCTGGCATGTATCCATTTGCGAGCCTTGACGGCGCGTGCTATGGCCAGCGGCCCCAGTACCAGCCCAACAAGCAGGGGGATGAGGCTGAGCAGGCCAAAGGTAAGCGCCTCGCGGGCCTCACGGCATACTATAGGTTCAAAGTGATAGTGGTCATAGTGCCCTGCCTGTTCCTCTTTTTTGGCGGGGCGGCGGGCAGTTCTGCGCTTATGGGTAGGTTCTGGAAGCTGTATGAGCGCGCTGGCGGCAGGCATCTGCTGCCCGCCGGCGTCTGAATCGGGGTGTTCTTCCTCAAATTCCACCGAAGTGTCTTCTGCAGGCAGCCCTGCCTCTGCTGCAGCTCTGCGCTTCCATCTGCGCAGCACCCGTTCTGCCTGTTGGTAATCGGGCTGCAGCTGCAGAGCGCTCTGCACCGCCTGCTCTGCCTCTTTTTTTCGCCCAATGCGTTCTAGTGCAAGTCCCAGGTTGTATCGCGCCTGCGAGTTGTCGGGGTTGAGCTGCACTGCTTTCAGCAGCATCTTCACCGATTCATCGTCTCGTTTCAGTTCGTAATAAATGCCTCCCAGCACCATGTGCGAGTAGAAGTCGTTTGGCCCTGTTGCACAGGCTCTTTCCAGAAGCGGCAGCGCTTCATCATAGTCGCCTCGCCTCAATGCTGCAAGCCCTTTGTCCCTGTCCAGGTTCATGCGTGCATCTCCGTTAGCGCAGTTTCACCACTCGTTCTTCCGTGCGCAAATCGCGCTGCAGAAGCAGGTCGTGTATGGTTGCGCAAAGGTACCTGTTGCTGTCTATATTGAAGTCTATGCGCAGGCGCGCCTGCTGTCCCTGTCCGGGGCGTGCCAGCCTGAGAGTGTCTCCCTCATTGAGTGCAATGACGCATTCGGTTTCTTCTGCATCAGACGGAACCCAGTATTCATTGCCGTTCATTCTCCTCATCCAGTTGAGCGAGGTTCTTCCTGCGTACCCTACTTCGCAAATGGGCAGCCGGAACATCTGCTGCCCTTCTGTTACCGCATAGTAACGTGTTTCAAACGGGTTGGGGGTGGGGTAGCCCGTGCCTCTGCGCACCAGTCTTTCGTACTCTGGTCTCTGCTGTTCATCGTTGTAGACCCTTATGGCGTAGTCGTGGTGCACTATCTGGTCTACCGAGTATCCCGCCCCGAATACTGCGGCGCCTTTGACTACAGCCTCAAACGGTTCCCAGTAATGCACGCGCTGTGCGCCAAACAGTCTTTCAAACAGGTCTCGCACTCCCGGCAGCAGGGTAGAGCCACCCACCAGCAGTATGGCATCTATCTGCGCCTCATCAATTTCATGCCGGCAGTCATCCAGCAGTGCCTCTGTGAGGGTTTCCAGGGTTTGGTACAGCCCATTTCGCTGCAGCATTTCTACAAACTCCATGCGAGTCACTTCTATGTGTACCCCGCCCTGAAGCAGAAAGTAGCTGCTGTCGGCGATGTTTGCCTTGTTGCTCAGGTCTTTTTTTATGGCTTCAGCCTGTGCAAGCAGCATGGGGCGCAGTGCGGACTGGTGGGCAGGCAGTCTTTCACAGGCATAGTCTGCCAGCCAGTTGTCTATAGTTTCTCCGCCGAGTATGGTTCCCCGGCCTGCAATCAGTCTGGCTTTGCGCTGCTCGCCTTCGCGCCCGCTGCCTGCTGGCTGGGTGCGCACCAGGGCCAAATCGAGCGTGCCTCCTCCGAAGTCTACCACCATGAGAAATTTTTCTTCGGTAAGGTCTACGCCATAGCCCAGCGCTGCGGCTACAGGCTCATCGAGGGTATGAAATCGTGAAACCCCCAGCTTGCGTGTAATCTGGTAGAGTTCTGCGCGATAGGGTTCGTAGCTGTCTATAGGCACGGTCATGGTGAGGTCGGCTACCTGGCCTTCTCTTCGCCACCATCGCAGTGCGCGGGCTATCTGCTGCAGTCTGGATCGGTTGGGCTGGTGGTTTTTGCGCTCGTAGTCCTCACAATTGTGCAGCAGTTCCTGCAGAAATACTGTGGCGCACTGGCGGGCAGAAATTGTTTCTATGCCTATCTGTGCAACAGCCTGCTGGCTGGAGCGTGCCAGTGTTTTTTTGAAAGACCTTGCCAGCGGGCCAATTCCCTGCATTTCATAGGTACTCATAATTTCCCTGGCAGACAGAGCCGGTCTTCCTATGATTGCCCGCTGCGCATCCTGGAAATAGATGGCAGATGGAATGAGCGGCGTATGCCAGGCAGGTTCATAGTCTGCCAGTTCTTCCAGAGCCACTGTAACCGCATGGGTATCGGCCCATCTGGCTATCAGTGTATTGGTAGTGCCCAGGTCTATTGCCCAGTGCGTCTCATTTTTTTTCAAGTGAATTAAAGCCTGCCCTGTATTATATTGATTTTTACGAACGGGCCTGTCAGGTTTTTACTCTGCCAGACTGTTTCAGGCTGGTTTGCAGAGTTTCAAGCAGGCTTTCATCGAGGCGTATGCCAATGGCTTCGAGCGCCATAAGCGCTGCTGCCGCGGCGGCGGGCACTGCAGGCGGTACGATGCGCACTTCCGGGGCGTATTTGTGCAGTCTTTCCCGAAAGGGCCTCAGTACGTTTCGGCCAGCCCGAAATACCCCGCCTGCTGTGCCCAAAGGCACGTCGCTGTGCTGCAGGTTCAGTTTTTCAAGCGTTTTGAGGGCAAGCAGCGCCAGTTCCTTGCCTGCACTGTCGAGAATGCGCATGGCGGTGCGATCGCCCTGTGATGCCGCCTTGCTTACCAGCTCGGCCAGCGCTGCAATGTCTGCACGAGACATGCTGCTGTACACCAGCGTATGCACCTGTTGAAAATCGTTCATTTCCAGGTGTTCCAGCAGCATGGCGAGTATTTGCGTTTCCTCTGCTCTGCCATCCTTGTACCGGCAGCAGGCGTTTAGCGCCTGCACGGCAATCCAGTAGGCGCTGCCCTCATCTCCCATCAGGTAGCCCCAGCCGCCGGTAACTGCTTCCTCACCCTTTGCCGTGCGGCCAAAGGCTGCAGAACCTGTGCCGGCTATCACTACTGCACCTGGCCGGCCAAACGTAGAGGCATAGAGAGCTATGCGTGTATCATGACCAAACAGTACGCGCTCTGCCGGCACAAGAGGGCGGCAAAGCTGCTCCATGTGCGCCGATGCACCCGTCATGCCCAGGCAGGCGGCTGCAATAGGCTGGTGCTGCAGTTCTGCCATTGTGATAGATTCTTGCAGGGCAGAACGAACAGAATGCTGAATGCGCGCCGTGCCGCCAGGCTCATGAATATGATTGGCCGGGCCGCCTATTCCTATACCGAGGAGGCAGCCGGTTTCATCCAGCAACACTGCTGTTGTGGTTGTCTGACCGCCATCTATTCCGATGACATAGCGCATGGATATTCCAGCATGCCTCCTTTGAATATTTGTATAATACTGCAGCAATTTCAACATGAGCCTAACAAATTCCTGCACATGAAACGCACCATGCCGCTGCAATGCTTTCTTGATAACAGGTGAAGAAGAGTGAAACCGGTATTTTCTGTGATGCGTAGTACTGGCAAAGAACAGGAATGACTGGTATACTGCAATAAGAAGTGTTGCTGTAATTCATGTTTTTTTGAAAACTGCAGTTATGCTACAGCGTCTGAATCATCATCAGTTATTTTTTCGTGAACATTAAGGAGCGGTGATGCCTGCTGTAAGAAGACACTCCAGAAGACAGAGAAACGACGGAAACTCTGCCCCTCGCACCGAAACGCTGGCGGGCCTGCTGGCGCTTGTTCTGATTGGTCTGGTGATTGCAGCAGGAGCTGTTTTGATGCGACATTCAAATGATGCCCACCCTGCTGTAGACCTGCTGGTTGGGGCAGATGACACTGCAAGCGTGCACGCCGGCAAAAGAAAACAGGTGTTTGGCGTGCTGGATGAAACCGTAAGCGAACTGCTGCCGCAAAATTCTACCGTAGATTTGTGGTCGTACGATGTAAACGCACACCAGTTTGGCAGCCAGCAGCCCATTCATGCAGAAGACCTGTGGCCAGCAGAAGACCGCATTATGGCCCTGCACCCCACAACCTACGGCACGCACCCCGGGGTGGTTCTGGAAGATATGGAAGCGAGGGCGCAGCAGGATGATCAGGCGGGCAAACCCGTGGTGATACTGCTCTTGACCGATGGAGAAGACCAGAACCCGAAAGAAACCCGAAAAGCCCTGATGCAGCTTGAAAACGACAGCATGCTGCGGGCAGTGTGGTTTTGCGGCGCTACAGGGTCAAACGGATTTCTGGCCATGCTGAACCGCAGATGGAAGCCCATTCTCGGAAATAAACTCATTGTTACAGGTAAATTCGACTCTCAGCACGGCCTGGATGAATTGCGCACCCTGTTGAATGGAAAGTGAGCGATCAATGGATGAAGAGCTGCATAACCTGCCCGACACCGCAGTAGTTGCCGAACCCGCCAGGGGACAGGTGCGAGAAGCTGACAGGGAAATACACAATGCTGCGCATGTAAACGGACACAGGCCGCCGCTTTTCTGGCAGGGCGCTCCTGCCCAGGATACTATCTGGCATATACCCCCCACTCCGCTCGACCCCGATCGGGAGAGAGAGCATCAGCGCAACCTGAAAATGCTGGATGATCTAAGCTCTCTGCTGAAAGACAATCCGTTTCGGGCATGGGAGGTGCGCTGGCGTTACCTTACCCGCACTGCAGCAGCAGCAGCAGAGCATTACGATGTTGAGTACGAAGCGCGAAAACAGCTGGAGGAACTGCGCGTACAGGCAAAGGCAGAAACCACGCATCTCACCGACAGGGTGAACAAGCTGCGGGCAGAATACCAGAGCATGGAGGAGCAGCTGGCGCAGGCACGAACGAAGCTGGCGCGCAGCGTGGCCAGTGCCGGGCTGAGCATTGAGCCGGAAGAGGCGGCAAAAGGAGAGCAGACCACACATCTGGATGAAGAGAATGTGATAGAAACCATCAGCCCCATTCTGGTGGAAGACGCCCTGCAGAACTCTGTGCCCAAACTGGATGAGATGGCAGGCAGAGAGGGGGTGCTGCCTATTCATAAGCCAGACTTTATGTCGTCGCTTTTGCGATCGGTGATGCAGTTTATCGCCCCCGCTGTGGCAGGGCTGCTGCTGGCTGTCAGCCTGGGCACCCTGATTGGGCTGATCGATTTGGATACGCTGCTGCGCTCAGACGGCCTGCCTCGCATTGTGCTTTCTGCCGGGCTTGGATTTGTGATTGTCTACCTGATGGGCGAGGTGTTTCATACTGCTGTATCTATGCTGGCGCGCAACCTCGAAAGCCGGCACTCTGAGGGTGAGGGCAGAGCGGTACCGCGCATACGCGCCGGTATGGGCCTTGCTATTGCCTTTGCCTCTATTGCCTTGCTGCTGGGGCTGGCGGAGGTGACAGCCGAAGGCATGGGGCTGCGCATGCTGCATCAGCAGCAAATACTGAGGCAGATGCGCTTTCAGGCCCCCAATACACCGCCGCCTGCCGAACTGCCGCTGCCGCTCTATATGCTGATTGGCACTCTGATCAGCGGGCCGTACCTGCTGTTTAAATGCGTGAGCGGCTGGAACGAGAATGAAAGCCAGATGCGGCAGGGCTGGCTGCTGCACAGGCAGAGCGTCTGGCTGGAAGAAAAACGAAAAGAACCTGATGTGCAGGAGACTTTTCATTTGGCGCATGTGGTGCAGCACCTGGAAAACAACCTGCGGCGCATCAAACGCGAGCTGAAGCACGCCGAGCAGGAACGCAGCGAGATGTCGCATCCCACCCTGCCCCCGCAGGTACAGGCCCGACTGGATGCATCGCGTGCAGCTGCAGTGGGAGAAGCAACCGGATTTCAGAAACTGGTGGAAGACCTGTTGCATGCGAAGGAGCCTCTGCCACAGCCGCCTCAAACGAAACCAGCGGCAGTCAAGCCCGCGCGCGCGGGCTGGAAACGCTGACCCGTGCTGCGATTTCGGGCGCTGTTTGCCCTCATTGGCGCAGCTGCCTGCCTGCTAGCCGCACTGGGGATGGAGGGCATTTTTGCCGCCTCGCGTCTTGCCAGAAAACTGAACGACAGCGCGGCGCCGGTGCTGATTTACCGCAGCGAAATTGCCAGGCGCCTGCAAATGGCAGGCGGAAGCAGCGGCGATGTGCAGATTTCGCTCTCATGGAATAACCGCAACGACCTCGACCTTTCGTGCGTAGACCCGCTGGGAAGCAGAATATGGTTTGCCGACAGGTCGTCTCCCTCAGGCGGACGCCTTGATGTAGATGCCAACAGCAATGTGGATAACCTGACCCGGCACCCGGTAGAGAATATATACTGGCCGTATGGCAGGGCGCCAAGAGGCACCTACACGGTATATGTTACCTATTATGCCCAGCATGACACGATGCTGCCTACTCGGTGGCGCGTGCAAACACTGGTTCATGGCGAGCTGCATGTATACAGAGGCACACTGACCCAGGTAAAGCAGCGTGAGAAGGCTGTGACATTTCAGGTTGGCGCGGGTTCTTCTTTCTGGAAAGCGTGGCTGCTGGGCGTATTGATGGGCGCTGCAGTTACGGCATTGTGGAGCATGGCGCTTGGGCTGCTGCTTTCGGTAATGCTGCCGGCGGTTGAAAGCGCAGTATGGCGCAGCAGGGAAAATGCGTGGCTTTGCTCGCCCAGGCAGGCAGGGCGCGCCATGCTGAGCATAATAGGCGCTGCCTGCCTTGCCGGAATACTGGGGCAGGTGGTTTTCAGTTTGGCAAAACTTGCGTTTCAGGCAATGAACCTTGCTGCTTTTTTCAGCGTTGGCCTGCTGACCCTTACAGCGCATTTGGCGGGATTTATTGTGCTTGGCATTGTGCTTGGAAGCGGCTTGGGGGGGAATATACCGTTTCTTGCCAAATCTGATGCCCGGCTGGCCGGTTTTTTTGCAGGCATTGGAGCTGCTCTGCTTTATATTTACTGGCCGGGCAGCCTGAGCGGAATGGCCGGGCGCACCGCTGCAGCTCTGCTGCTTGGCTTTGCCTATGGCTGGATGATAAAAATGCTTTTTCCTGAACATGAAGATGAAGAACCGCCCCCGCCCGCTGCAGACTGGCTGGAACCCATGCATATTGCGCCGCAGCGAGCTTCGGCGGCTGGCCGACTGAAAGGGCTGTAGCCCTGCCAGTGGCAGCGGCATTGGCAAAAAGCTTTGCCGCCGGCAGATATGCGGCCGGTTTTACTTGACCAGACCCTGCAGCAGAGGGTACAGTGTACGCAGAGAATAAAACGGTCGCGCAACTGGCGTATGCGAAGAGTACACTTCGGGGGAGCGCGTGCCTGCTGTCTGCCGCGCGCCTGGGCTGTTCCACACATACTTTTGCGGTGGAAAGCCCGGCAGTCTGCCGCTTTCTTCCGCCCTGTTGAATAAAGGAGAATTGCGCATGACTGCCAAACGACGCGCTTTGCTGAGTGTTTCTGATAAAAGCGGCCTCATTGCTTTTGCACAGGGGCTGCACGAGCTGGGATATGAGCTGATTTCTACCGGAGGCACAGCCGCAGCACTCTCGCAGGCCGCTCTGCCTGTATTGAATGTAAGCGACCTCACCGGTTTTCCTGAAATGCTGGACGGCCGCGTAAAAACCCTTCATCCGGCTGTGCATGGGGGCCTGCTGGCAGACAGGAGCAAGCCGGAGCACATGGAGGCCATTGCCCGGCAGAACATTGCCCCCATCGACCTGGTATGCATCAACCTCTATCCGTTTGCCGCTACAACTGCCCGCCCCGATGTCACTTTGGAAGAGGCTATAGAGAACATAGACATAGGCGGCCCCGCCATGATAAGGTCTGCTGCGAAGAACCATGGCGGTGTTACTGTAGTAACCAGCCCGCAGGCGTATGAGGCGCTGCTGGAAGAACTGAAGGGCAATGGCGGCGATACCACGCTGGAAACCCGAAGAAGGCTTGCTGTGGCTGCATTTGCCCACACTGCAGCATACGATACCGCCATTAGCAGCTGGCTTGCCCCGCGCCTTGCACCTGGAACCATGGCAGAAGGAATGCCTGAGTTTTTCGGTATGCATTTGCACAGGGCGCAAAGCTGCCGATACGGAGAAAACCCTCATCAGCAGGCTGCATTTTACACAGCCGCAGGGGTTGCAGAACCATGCGTGGCCAATGCGCGCCAGCTGCACGGCAAAGAGCTTTCGTACAACAATATATATGACCTGAATGCAGCGCTGGAAACCGTGAAGGAATACAGTGAGGAGAGGCAGGCTGCCGCGGTAGTGATCAAGCATGCCAACCCGTGCGGCGCGGCGCTGGGAGAGACTCTTGCCGAGGCTTTTCGCAAGGCGCGCGCCGGAGACCCAGTTTCTGCTTTCGGCGGGATACTGGCTATTACCCGCACGCTGGATGTTGCAACCGCTGAGGAAATTACAGGTAAAAACACCTTTTTTGAAGCCATTATCGCCCCCGGATACGAACCGGAAGCGCTGCCTATTCTAACGCAAAAGAAAGCATGGGGGGCAAATCTGAGGCTGCTGGAAGCAGGTGATTTGAAGGGGTGGCGAAACAAGGCGGCAGCTACCGGTCCCGATTTCAAGAGGGTAACGGGCGGGCTGCTTGTGCAAACCCCCGACCATCTGCTGCTTGCGCCCAGCGACCTGAAATGCGTAACCGAACGCACACCTACCGAGGCCGAGGTGGAAGAGCTGCTGTTTGCGTGGCGGGCAGTAAGGCATGTGAAGAGCAACGCCATTGTATTTTCGCACAACAGAATGCTGATTGGGGTAGGGGCGGGGCAGATGAACCGGGTGCAGTCGGTCAGGCTGGCGGTGCAGCAGGCCGGCGAGATGGCGCGCGGTGCCGTGATGGCTTCAGATGCTTTTTTCCCGTTTCCCGATGGCCCTGAAGCGGCGGCTGAAGCGGGAATCAAGGCAATTATTCAGCCGGGCGGCAGCAAAAAAGATGAGGAAACTATTGCTGTGTGCAACCGGTATGGCATCGCCATGGTGTATACCGGCATAAGGCACTTTTTGCACTAAACCGGTCTGGCAGAGTTGTCCGGTGCAGCGGCCTGCTGTACCGGCTTCATTTTACAACCTTGCCAGCGGCTTTTAGCGGGTTTCTGCCAGAGTTTCCCGGCTCTTAAACAGGCCGTACACCACGCTGTCTAGCAGGGCATGCCAGCTTGCCTCAATCATGTTTTCAGAAACGCCTACCGTAGACCATGTGCGTTCGCCATCGGTAGAGTCGATGATTACGCGCACTCTGGCGGCGGTGCCTGCGCGGGTATTGACCACTCTCACTTTGAAGTCGGTGAGTTTTATGCGGGCAACCTCCGGGTAAAATTCCAGCAGAGCTTTGCGCAGCGCGCCGTCCAGCGCATGTACCGGACCGTCGCCTTCGGCTACCGTGAGTCTTTCGGTTCCTTTTACCAGCAGTTTGATGGTGCTTTCTGTAACAGGTTCCTGGTCATGCCCGCGTTTTTCTACAATGCATCGATAGCTCAGCAGTTCAAACATTTCTACCTGCTGCCCCAGAGCGCGCAGCAGCAGAAGCTCAAACGATGCTTCCGCCCCTTCGTAGCTGTAACCCTCGTGTTCTCTCTCGGTAACCGACTGTAGCAGAGCGCGGGCCTCCGGCGATTTTCGGTCGAGGTCTATGCCGTATTCAGCCGCCTTGCCGGCCATGCTGCTGCTGCCCGCCAGTTCGGATACCAGCAGTCTGCGGCTGTTGCCTACCTGTTCGGGATGAATGTGTTCGTAGCTTGCGCCTTTCAGCACTGCGTCGGTGTGTACCCCTCCCTTGTGCGCAAAGGCAGATCGGCCAACATAGGCGCGGCGGGTATCTGGAGTGATGTTAGCGATTTCATCTACCAGCTGCGACAGGCCGGTAATGTGCTGCAGCGAGTCTGGAAGCAGGCAGTCGTAGTTCAGTTTCAGCCGCAGGTTGGCTGCAACAGGCACAAGGTCGCAGTTGCCGCACCGCTCGCCATACCCGTTGACTGTGCCCTGCACATGCATGCAGCCGTTTTGCACTGCTGTGAGTGCATTGGCTGCAGCGCAGCCTGCATCGTTGTGCGTGTGTATGCCCAGCCGTGCCTGTGGCAGCGCCTCCTGCACCTTCCGAACGGCAGCAGCCGTCTGGTGTGGCATGGCGCCGCCATTGGTATCGCATAAAACCAGGCATTCTGCACCAGCCTCCCAGGCAGCGCGCAGAGTGTCGAGCGCATACTCCGGGTTTTCTGCAAAGCCATCAAAAAAATGTTCGGCATCATAAAAAACCCGTTTGCCATTTTGCTTCAGATACGCTACCGAGCTGGCAATCATGTTCAGATTTTCTTGCAGCGTGGTGCGCAGGGCGTACTGCACATGATTGGTCCAGGTTTTTCCGAAAATCGTTATGACAGGGGTGTCTGCCTGCAGAAGCGCTGCAAGCTGCGGGTCATCCTTCGGGTCGATGCCTGCGCGCCGCGTGCTTCCGAACGCTGCGAGCTGTGCATGCTGCAGGGGAATCTGTTTCATCTGTTCAAAAAACTCATCGTCTTTGGGGTTTGATCCGGGCCATCCGCCTTCAATAAAGTCCATGCCAAATTCATCCAGGCGGCGGGCAATGCGAATTTTGTCGGCGACAGAATAGGAGATGTGTTCTCCCTGAGAGCCGTCGCGCAGAGTTGTGTCGTAGATTTCCACTCGATTTTTATTTTGCTGCAGGTTGTTCACTAAAATTCCCCCTAAAAACATGCATATTGTACAACGGGTTTTTATTATATCCCAATGTCGGTATTTTTCTGTATAACAGCAAGAGTCGCGGGGTAGATGTAATTTTAATTGTGCCGATTTCTTCGAGAGGAGCAGACCAAGGGGATGAGGTGGCATTGCGCGCTGGCGGCTGTTGCCCGGGATTGAACCCCCGTTCTGACACGCCAAGCCCTCTGCAAGGGCTGCAGAACTATGCTGCCAGCCTGCGCCAGCCTTCTGGCCCCTCTTTTAGCGCCGACGGGCACGCCCGGGAGAGGTGCAGGCCGAAAGGCCGGGGTGAGGCTGCATCGTGCATTTAGTCCACGGAGTGGACTTTTGCCTGTCAGAACGGGGTTTCAACCCCGTGGCATAAGGCCGGGGTG
>DAIDHN010000017.1 GCA_027459665.1 Chthonomonadaceae bacterium
CGGGTACTGTTCCCAGAGCCTTGTGCTGCCCTCTATGTCGGTAAAAAGCAGGGTAATGGTACCAGTCGGCCAGCCGGTCATGCGAGCTTTCCTCCCCCCGGTAAAAGTGTACGCTTACTTTTTCACCGGTCAGCAGCACAAATCCTGCCTGGCACAACACATCTGCCACATCGCCATGGGGCAGGGTTGCAAGCCCGTTCTAAACTGCCAAGGTTCACCCTCTGCAGCCCGCTTGTGGGGGCTTAGCCTGGCAGAGCGGGGTTGCAACCTCGCTGCAATGCATAACACGGTAGAAGGCAGCACCAGCCTCTTGTTTAACCACAGCCAGAAAGGCAGTGCTGCCTCCATACCTGCTCTTATTGAGCGTAGAAGAAGAGCACTTGCTGCAGTGCGCCGCTGCTATCGCTGATGTGCAGCACAAGCCTGCCCAAACCCATGTACGTATAGCCACTGAAGTTGAGCGTAACAGTCTCATTGCTGCCTGCCGGCAGGATAGTATTGTACTCAGAAGCGACAGTGCCTGTTATAGTATTGCCTGCATGCACTGCACTTGCACCAGTCACTGCAATGCCGCTCACAGCTGCTGTACCGGTGTTGTTCAGCTGCAGCACTATCTCCAAACCGCCCGAAGTCATAATGGTGCTCTGCACAGAAGCAGTAAGGCGCCCCTGGCCAATCAGCACGATCTTGCCTGCAGTACTAATGTCCATCAGGCTGTCTTGCACGGTTACCGTACCGTAACTGCCAGTAACCAGATTGGCAGGCAGCGAGGCAGTCAGTGTGCCAGCAGCGTAACTGGTAGTGAGGGCAGTGTTGTTGAAATAGACGGTATCGTTTGCGCTCAGACCGGTGCCTGTTACAGTGAGCTGCTGAGCAGCTGAGGCAGCAAGAAAGTTGGGAGATACCGAAATTATGCGCGGCCCAACGCGAAACACTGTGCCGCTGCCAGCTGTGCCGCCAGCGAAAGCAGTGCCGTACAGGCAGCCATGCACACCAAAGCCAAATGCACCAAAAGGGAACGCACCATCTCCGCTGCTGCCAGTAAAGGCGTAAAGCGGAGTGTACTTGTAGCTGCCGTTCTGCTGCTTCTTCAGCTCAAATACAGCACCATGAGTATAAGGGCCGTTGGAGCTAGCAGCACCAAACACATCGCCTGCGCTGTTTTGTATCAGCCTGCTTTCAAAAGCGCTCCCTCCAAAGTAGTTTGCAGGGTTGTAGAGCAGAGTGAGTGTACTGCTGTAGCCGGTAGTGCTGGCAGGGTCGGGAGCAAGCTGCCACACGGTTCCAGAGTCACCTATGCCTCCAAAACTGCATTCTCCGATTAGGCTGCCGTCTGCTGCAAGCAATGGTCTGTAATTAGAGAGAATACCCTCGCTTTGGTCTGCTGCAAACAGGTGCAGCACTGTAACGGTGCTGCTGTAGCCGCTCTGGGTATTGGCAAGCTTGAATATTACACCATTTCCCGCCGCGCCATGCGTTGTAGTGCCGAACAAGTCACCACTGCTGTCTATGGAGAGGCCGCCAACCGGTTGATAGCCTACTATACCGGTAAAGGAGAAGGAGTAGAGATCGGTCATGCTGCCGTAGTCTGTGCCTGTATAGGGCAGTTCCCACACGGAGCCATAGCCGTTTTTGCCGCCAAATTGTGTTGTGCCAAACAGGTCTCCTTTTGCATCCAGGGTAACGCCGCTGGTGTTGCTGTTCAGTTGAGCCAATACCACCAAACTGCCGTAGCCTGTGCTGCCCATGCCTGTATAGGGCAGTTCCCACACTATACCCGGATTGAACAGAGCACTGTTGCCGATACCAGGAGGGCCATTGGAAGCAGAAACTGGCTGTGTTGTGCCAAACAGGTCTCCTTTTGCATCCATGGCAGGCACAGAAGGATTTGTCCCATCCCCGCTGTTCATAAACGAATAAAGCACCGCCTCCTCACCATCTGGCAAAACACGGAAAATGGTGCCAAACCCATTTGTACCTCCATATTCAGTGGTACCGAAGAGCGTGCCGGTACTGCTGGCAGTTACTCCTGTGGGGTTACCGCCATCCTGACTGGCTTGGAACTGGTACACTGTGGCATCGCTTTCGGGCAGAGAAGTTTGCGCATGGCAGAGCGAGGGCAGCACTGCCAAACCAATGGCCAGCAAAAACCTGGCTGATGAGTAAAAATGAGTATGTTGCATTCAGAGTTGTCCTTCAGTTGTGTGTGTTGATTAGCGTACAGAACTACAGCGTCTAAAAAGTAGTTCTCAAGATATAAACATGGGCAAGATTCGTTCCACATGTCATGTTTTTCGCTTTTTTTGTAAAACCACAAAAAATTGATGTAGCAGAGGTGTTAGCGGCCGGTTTTTTTCTGGCCGGGCGGGTAATAACAGCACAGTGCATCTTAAATTCTCCCCAAAGCGGGGTGTTTTGCATCATACGGTTTAGCGTAATTTCCTGATGAAAAGCAGAGCACAACTGCACCATGGGGGTAAAAATCCATTATAATTATGCTAAGCCCGCTTGTGCGGGCTTAGCCTGGCAGCGCGAGGTTTCAACCTCATGGCACATCTGAGCGGGCTACCCCCTGCCGGGCATAATGCGCACCATTGCCTCGCCTGCGGCTTTCAGGCGTGCATTGTCATCTGGCAGGGCATTCAACTCCTTTGCAAATGGTTCAGGAATAACCGGGCCGTGGTAGCCAATGCTGCGCAGCGCCCCCAAAAACCCTGCAATATCAATCACACCAGTGCGGGCAGGCAGTTCACGCACGCCATCCTGCTGTTCATCTATAGCAATGCCAGCAGGCGCATCGTTTACATGCACCAGCACCACCTGTTCGGGGCGCAGAGCCTCTATTTGCGCCAGAGTGCTGTGCGAGGTGTACCAGTGCCAGCAGTCAAGCAGCACTCCTGTATTCGGCCCCATCTCTGCAGCCAGTTCCAGCATCCCCTGCATTTCAGCAATAAAGGGAAAGCGAAATCGGTCTTTCAGCGTTTTCGGTCCAAGAAATTCCAGCCCAAATCTGCAACCCTCTGCGGCAAGAATCTCTGCAACCGGCTTCAATCTTTCCAGATGAAAGCGGCGGTTCGCCTCAAATTCCAGCGTATCAGACCCTGAAAGAATGTAAGTTGCCGTACGGTTGCATCCCAGCGAGGCGGCGAGGCGGGCGGCGGCGGGCAGCTTTTGCAGACCATCTTTCCATAGGTCCTCGCCTGCACGCCATTCCAGCGGCAGGCCAAACGCACCCAGCTCTATTCCCGTCTGCAGCAGCATCTCCTGCACACCGGCAACCCCCAATTCCTCCACAGCACGGCCCACCTGCCCCATGTTCGCTTCCAGCCCTTCAAACCAGCCTGTACGGGCGGCCTGCAGCGCATCTTCAAGGCTGGAAACACGCACGCCAACAGCACCCGGAGAAAGACATCGGTACATTGCAGCTCCTTTTACAAATCGGCAATAATCACCGAGTACTCTGCATTGCGCGCCCCGCAAATGTCGCATATCTCAACATAACGCTCTGCACTGTCGCAGTCTGCATCGCCCTGGCGGTGAATCAATCCTCCACAATTGCACCGAATAGGAAAAACAAGGTCAAGCCGGTCGCAATGCGGGCAGTGTTCATTGCCCGGTTCGTGGTGCGCCAGCAGTGTATTGTGCAGCGCTCCCGGTTTGTCATCTGTATGATGTGAACGTTCCATAACAGCCTCCTGAATATTCTGAGTGCAGGAAAACATGCCATCACTGGTAAACTTGAATTCGTGAAGTACCAGTCTTTTTCCTTCCTGGCTATTGCGCTCCTGCTTGCAGGCGCCGTGCATGCACAACAGCGCACAGATACCGAATATACACGCCTTTCAAACGGAATGGGCGTGCAAATAGTTTCACGCCCTTCCGCTCTGGTAGCCGTTTCCATACGCATACGCGCCGGTGCGCGCTATGAACAGCCGGGAGAACGCGGCTGCGCCCATTTTCTGGAGCATCTGCTTTTCGATGGTTCGCAGGGATACCCGCAGGGCGCTGCAGACAGCGCCATGGAAACCCTGGGCGGTACGCTGGATGCAGATACCGGGCCGGACTTCGTGCAGATCAATACAACAGTGCCGGCAGACAATCTGGCCGCGGCTCTCGGCATACTGGCAGCGCTTGTGCAGCACCCGCTGCTGCTGCCTGCGGCAGTGGAGCGTGAACGCGCGATTATACTGGATGAGCTGGCCATGCGCCGTGACAACCCGACGCTTCTGGCAGAAAACGCATTGTACCGTGAAGCCTTTGCCGGTTCTGCCTACAGCCATTCCCCCGGTGGAAGCCCTTCTGCAATTTCGGTGCGCGCACGCGATACCATTTCAGCGTTTTATGCCCGCTGCTACCACCCCGAACGCACGGTGCTTGTGCTGGCAGGCAGTGTTCAGCCGCAACAGGCGCTGCAGGTAGTAAACCAGTATTTTGGAACCTGGCAGAATACAGCCCCTGTGCAGCCGCCCACTGTACATGCACCGCCAGTCTTCTCAGCGGCAGCCCCTGTCATACTCTCCTCCACGCTGCCGCAGGGCAGGGCGGCAGCGGCCTTTCGCGGGCCGCGCGCCTCGCACCGCTCCCTGGCAGCGGCGGCCATGCTGGCAGCAGCTATTCTCAACCACAACCCCGACTTCGGGCTGCAAAGCATTCCCCTGCTGCAAAACCGCCATCCCCAGGCGCTGTATGCCCCGCGGCTGGGGCCAAGCCTGTTTCTGATTACCGCCCGCCTCAAACCAGATGATACCCTGCAAACCGCACAGCAGGTAGAGCAGGCGCTGCAGCAAAGCGTGCAGATGCTGCGCACGAGCATGCTGCTCAAACAGCCGCTGATACAGGGAATGGCGCAGGTGCTGGCAGACAGCAGCAGCGAAACTGAAACCGATGCCGGCATGGCGGAAATGTGGAGCCAGGCTCTGCTGACAGGAGGCGACCCGCCCGATCTGCTGAACCAGCGCATGCAGCAAATTACAGAACAGAACGCCGATACCCTGCTGGCAAATTACCTCACGCCCTCAAGGGCATGCTCTGTTTTGCTACTGCCCGCCCCGAGTAAACAGCCATGACCAATTCATGCCTGCTCTGGGCACTTTGCCCGCACTGCACAAAACAAAAGACCGCAGCGCCCATGCTGCTGCTTCTGCTGCCTGCCTGCCTGCTCATATGCGCCCTGCCTTGCAGAGCGCAGGGCGGCGAACAAAAAGTGGTTTTGCCCTGCGGGGTGCGCCTGCTGCTCACGCCGCCGCAGCAAAGCCCTTACATAGCCCTCTGCCTGTTTGTGCACACCAGCCCGCCCGCATCTGCGCAGCAAAACGCTGTTGCCGAAGTGGTATCGCGCGCAGTGTTCTACGGCGGTTCCGACTGGCTTGCAGGCTACTCTGAACTTGCGCTGCAGCAGGTAGGCGGCGAGCTGCAGATACTGCGCACGCCTCACTTTACAGAGTTCACCCTCCTCACCGTCCCTTCCAAACTCAATGATGCAGCAGAACTGCTCTGCGAGGCTACCATGCATGCGGGCTTTTCGGGGCAGGCTCTGCAAAAGTCGGTACAATCTATAGAGCAGTATCGCAGGCAGCGCCGCCAGTCATCATACCGCGAAGCAAAGCGCCTTCTGCTCAACGCAGTACAGCCATTTCCGCCTCCCGCTGCGGCACAACTGCGGCAGGTAACCTCACAGCAGGCCCGCCTCTATTATCTGCACTGCTATACCCCGGCAAACATTGTGGTTTCAGCGGCAGGCAGCTATCAGCCTTCAGCCCTCATCACAGCCTTCCAGGCGTATTACGATGGCTTTCACCGCACTTCTGTCTCACCTGCTGCAGCCTTAGACAGCGAATTTTCCACCTCCCCGGCCAGAAGGCTGCACGCTTCCCTGCCCGGCAGCGCAGCGTATGCCCTGCTTGCACTGCCTGCCCCCGAAGTATACAGCCCAAACTATGCAGCATACACCGTACTGACTGCCCTGCTGGGCGAGGGACACGCCTCTCGAATGTTTCTGAACCTGCGCAACAAACTCGCACTGGGCTACCAGGCGCGCATTGAGTGGAGGCCCGAAAGAAGCGAGCCGGCCATCGCACTGCTGCAGTGGAACGGTGCGCAGCCCCCTGGCAGCAGAATGCAAATGCTGAGAAAGGAAGTAGAGAGCATTTTGCACAGACCACCTACCCAGGCAGAGATGAAACGTGCAGAAGGCATTGCCGCAGGCAATTTTTTGCGACAGCATGAACGGCTGCAGGAACGCGCCTTTTTTGCCGGCTGGTACGAGACCATGGGGCTGCCGCCTGCTTTTGACCAGCGCTTTCCAGCCCTTCTGCATGCGGTCACCGCTGCAGAGGTGGTGCAGCAGGCACAGAAATATTTTCAGCATCTCACCAGTTTGCTGGCCCTGCCGGCTTCCGCTGAAAACTGATACAAAACAGCGGGGGCGGCGTCTAATGTAACAGATGCCGTAAAACATGCATCACTGTGCTTTTTTATTGGCTGTTGCAGTCATGCTGAACAGACAGACGACAACTGGCGTATAATACAGTTATAAGGTAATTACCGGCGCTGAGGCAAATCGAAAAAAATGCAGGGGCTGCCATGCTTTTCTTCTGTTTTGCCAAATCAGCTATATACCATTAAAAAGCAGGAGGCTTTTTTGTTCATGAACCATCCGGCGTACTCTGGCGCCCTGTCTATAGCGGCTTTGTCTCTTTTTGCCCTAGCATGCTGTGCGCCTGCCGCCCATGCAGATGCACGCCAGGCCCTGCCGGCTTCTGCAGGAATTTACCACATTACGCATGCGCCTGTTGTCTATACCCCGGCCAACCTCGAACAGCACATCGACGGCCAGTCGCAGGCCGTGCAGCGCTATGTGTTTCACACCTGTACCTATGGGGTATACGCCCCGCATGGCAAGGGAAACCAGGTGCTTACGGCCGACATCTACACCATGGGGTCTCCCCTGGATGCGTTTGGGTACTACAGCACCCAGCTGGCCCCCAGCGCAGGCAGGGTGAAGCATATTGCCCTGGGTGCATCAGGCTTTGCCATGGGCACCAGCGTCACATTCTGGAAAGGCCCCTATTACGTGCTGGTCACCAACGAGGCAGGGGCATCTGCAAAAGGGGCCATGCTTTCGCTGGCCCGCCTCATAGCGGCACATCTGCAGGGCAGCTCGGCAGAGCCTGCTCTGCTGAAAATGCTTCCGGCAGGTGCAAAACCATACAGCCAGATGTATCAGCGAAGAGACGTGGCCGGCCAGAGCTTTCTTGTTAACGGGGTTACGGCGCGCTACCCTGCCGCCGGAGGCGAAGCCGCCCTGTTTGTGTGCCGCCTCACAGGCGCTGCTGCTGCCTTGCGCGCCCTCGAATCCTATGCCAACGCACTCAACAAGCCGTTTACACTGGCCCCCGGCGCGCACATTGTTCCCATAAAAGGCATGGGCACACACGCTTTCTCGGTAAAAACACGCTTCTCGGGGCTGGTAATAGCTGCAGTCAAAGGAGCAGACATAGTTGGAATACTGCGGGCGGCAAATTCTGTCGCAGCAGAAAAACTGGTGCGTGCCGCCCTGGTACGCGCACACTGAAAACAGACCGGCACAGAGAGGCTGCTCTCTGTGCCGCACCATACAGGGAGCAAAACCTATGGCATCAGAACAAAAACCAGGTAAACCAGAACAGCGAGCCAGCAGAAGGCAGTTTCTGGAAATAGCCGGCGGCTCTGCGCTGGTAGGGGGCCTGTACGGCCTCACTTTCTTTGAACATGAGGGCTTTGCAAAACCTTCGCATATACGCCCGCCGCAAAAAGCCTCCGCCTCTACTCCCGATATCGTGGCAGTACAGGGCAATCCCGCTACCTACGGAGACATCACCGAACAAGCCATCAACGAACTGGGCGGCATAGAACAGTTTGTGAAAAAGGGCGACAGGGTGGTGATCTCACCCAATATGGGATGGATGAGAACACCCGACCAGGCAGCCACCACCCACCCCGCTGTGATAAGAAGGCTGGTCAAATTATGCGAAAGGGCAGGAGCCTCGCGCATTACCCTCATAGACTATGCCCTGGATGACTGGAAGCTGGCATTCAAAATATGCGGAGCCTACGATGCCATACGAGGCACACGGGCCTCGCTGCTCTCGCCTACGCAGCCCACCATGTACAAAAAGGTGAATGTGGCCGCCGCAGTGCCCAACAAAACATCAGACGGAGCAGACTACGACCCCAGACACCACTACGACCGCATTCAGCAAAGGCTGCCACGCGACATTATTGAGGCAGACTGCTTTATTGTAAACCCCGTGGTGAAAAACCATGAAGCGGCTGTCATTACCATCGCCATGAAAAAACTGATGGGCTGCATCTGGAACCGCAAGGACTACCACCGCTACGGCCTGCACCCCTGCATCGCCGAAATCAACATGTTTCTCAAGCCAACCCTGGTAGTCACAGATGCCACGCGCGCCCTGCAAACACGAGGGCCAAAAGGACCGGGCATTACCACCACTCCCAACACTGTGGTGGCAGGCATAGACCCGGTTGCCCTCGACTCGTACTGCTGCAAATTTCTTACCGTAGAAAACATCACTCCCGATCAGGTGCAGCACCTAATTATTGCAAACAGCCTGGGGCGCGGCCAGATAGATACATCGCAGCTCAATATCAAAGAGATAGACGGCGCACAGCCATCCTGAACACCACCTAGAGAGGATTAGGAAATTATGTCGGATATATCTCGCGATATGCCCCGCATGGGCGGATGCGGATGCGGCGGAAGCGGATGCGGGTGCAGCAGCGGCAAACAACCCCGCGGCGTTATTCGCGTGGCGGATATAGGCGCAGCACGAGCCAAAACAGACCAGGCTGCCAACAGAGCAGAGGCGGCGCGCCTCGCAAAAATGGTTGTGGTACACAAAGAAGAAGTGGGCGACGGCCCCTACGCGCGCTTTACCGCCGAACAGAAGCGGCGCATGCGCGAAGCGCCCGGCAACCCTGCCTCGCACCGCATTGTTCGCATAAGGCGCGCAGTGCAGATTGCTACGTTTATGCTGTTTGTGGCCTTCTTTCTGCTTACCACAGCTACTGGCGAAAACAAGTACGGTGTAGACAAAAACTTCTTCATGCTGCTCGACTTTCTCAATACGCTCAAAAACACCATCGCCTCGCATCATCTCGCACTCTATGCCGTGGGGCCGGGCCTCTTTATACTACTGCTCACTCTGTGGGGAGGACGCATATTCTGCGGCTGGATTTGCCCGCTCGGTACTACCATAGATATTGCAGACCGGCTGCTTTACCGCAAGGGACGCATTTTCTACAGCAAAAAACGAAGCGAAACACGCAGGTTTAGAAACTACAAGTACATCTACCTGCTCACAGGGCTGGGCGCACTGGCATGGGGCATAGACATTCTTGCCTTCGGCGACCCTATCTCGCTCATTACACGCACGTTCACATTTGTGATCTATCCGCCAACTGCCTTCGTATGGAACGCCATTCTCAATTCTGCCGATGCACCGCCCCTGCACATTGGGTCAGTTATTTACCGAATGGGGGGCAACCTCGACAGCCTGCGCTTCCCAATGACCCATTACTACAATGGCGTAGCGGTAATGCTCATCTTTGTGGGCCTGCTGGCGCTTTCTGGGTACCAGGAACGCTTCTGGTGCCGCAATCTCTGCCCATACGGCGGTCTGCTGGCGCTCATATCGCGCATCTCCTGGCTTAGGCACTACATCAAAATGGATGGCTGCATTCACTGCAAAAAATGTGAGCTGCAAAGCCGCATGGGCAGCTACGAAAACCTCGACAGAAATGCAAAGGCAGCGCCGCAGCACAGCATCAGCGAATGCATTCAGTGCTTCCGCTGCGAAACCATCTGCCCCACCGACGTAATACAAATTCAGGCGCGCATCCCTGCCTCTATCAAGGAAAAACTGCGCCTCGCGCCAGCAGGAGATGCCCCGCGCCCTGAACCGCAAACAGAAATAGACCTCGGCAAGCGCAGGGTAGTGGCTTCGCTGGGGGCAGGCATTCTCTGGGGAACACTGGTCAAAAGCAGCCCCAGCGAGTACCAGGGCATTATGCGCAGGTACAACCGCAATGAAAAAGCCATGCGGCCGCCAGGCGCGCTGGAAGAAAGCGCGTTTGTAGCTGCATGCACCCGCTGCGCGGAATGCATGAAGGTATGCCCTACCAATGCACTGCAGCCTGCCACCTTCGAATTTGGGCTGGAAGGTCTCTGGACGCCAATGCTGATACCCTCTATTGGCCCTTGCGCTGAAAAATGCACATCCTGCGGAGACGTATGCCCCACAGGGGCCATCCGGCCATTTACCTGGCAGGACAAGCGATACAAAATCAAGATGGGGCTCGCCAATGTAGACAAATCTACCTGCGTGGCCTGGAACGGGGGGCGCGACTGCATTGTGTGCGCTGAAGTATGCCCCTACTCGGCAGTGGTTTTCAAGGATACATTCGACGATACGCTGCCCAAAGACCCTACCCTGCCCATCGACCACAAAGACCCAATCACCGGCAAGGAAGACAACCGGGGGCGCACAAAACGCGTACCCACAGTAGATGAACGACTTTGCACAGGATGCGGCCTGTGCGAGTACCACTGCCCCGTGCTTCCAACCCATTCCATCGTCGTCTACTCTTTTCAGGAGGATAGAAGCTATCAGCCGCCGAAAGAAAACTGGTGGGACGGATTTTGGCGCGGAGACTGGGACAAGCGCAAGGACGCAGGCAAGGATGCGCAGTACGCAGCAACCGCGGCAGAACTGAACAAACACATTGCGCTGCAGGGGCCAGCCTCTACAGTAAGCCCCGGCGCAGACTACAATCCAGACCCGCATCCGGGTCAATAAGGAGCCTGTTTTGGAATACCGAAAAATGGGGCGCACCGGCCTTTTCGTCTCTGAATTTTGTCTGGGAACCATGCAGTTTGGCTGGACTGCCGATGAGCAGACCTCTTATGAGGTAATGGATGCATTTGTAGATGCAGGGGGAAACTTTCTCGATACGGCAGACATCTACACCAGCTGGGCGGGCGATGCTTCGTATGGAGGCAAAACCGAAGAGATTATGGGGCGCTGGATGAAGGTGCGCGGCAACCGGCAGAAAGTCGTGCTTGCCACCAAGGTGCGCGGCAGCATGTGGGAAGGCAGAAACGGGGAGGGGTTGAGCAGGGCGCACATACTGCGTGCCTGCGATGAGAGCCTCAAGCGCCTGCAAACCGACTACATAGACCTTTACCAGTGCCACTGGGCAGACCTGAATACCCCTGTAGAGGAAACGCTTTCGGCAATGAACGATCTGGTGCGGGCCGGCAAGGTTCGCTACATTGGCGCTTCCAACTACCCGGCATGGCGCATTATGGAGGCGCTGGCTGCCAGTGACAAACATGGATACGCACGTTTCGACTGCTATCAGCCCGAGTACTCGCTTATGGAACGCCAGCTGTTTGAATACGAGGCCATGCCTCTTTGCAAACACTACCAGATAGGGGTTATCCCCTACTCTCCCCTGGCGGCAGGCTTCCTCACTGGCAAATATCGAAAAGACAACACGCGTCCATCCAGCGTACGAGCCGAGGGGGTGCTGAAAAGCTATGGCAATGAGAAGGGATGGGCCGCCATTGAAGCGCTGGAAGAGATAGGCAAAACCCATGGCAAAACCGTGGCGCAAACCGCCCTGGCATGGATGCTTACCAACCCGGTGATCACTGCCCCCATCATTGGGGCAAATACGGCAGCACAGCTGCATGATTCTCTTGGTGCAGCGGGCTACAGGCTGAGCGCCGAAGAGATGCAGCGTCTCAACGACATTACCCGCTACCCTAAAAACTGGCGGCCAATCTGGGATTGATGAAAGAGACAGCCGTCATAGCAGCGTGGTCTCCGCCCGAATGGGCCTGCTGCAGCTTCCCGCTACCCGAGGCAAGCCCCGTCTGCCTGGAGATGCCCTGGCTGCTGGAAGCGCTAAACCAGCTAATTGAGGCGCGCACCGATGCCGATACAACGCCTCTGCAGCGCGCCCTGCATGTTGCCCATATGCTGGTGACCATGCAGGGTACAGACGGCGCCTGGCCTGTGCGCTTCTGTCCGCGCACAGGCAAACAGGCAGGAAACGGACGCACCTATGCACCCGCCCTGCTGATGAAGCAGCTCAAACTTGTACTGCAAAGCACCGAGTTTACTGTAGCAGTGCAGCATGCCGAAGCGCATCAGCGCGCTTCTTCTGTCTGATATGGGCCAGCGCCCTGTACAAACGCCCTTGTGGCAAAGGAGTGTGTTCAACATGCAGACCAACGAACAGATTCAACATCTGCAGCAGAAAAGCAAGGAAAAACCTATTTCACGGCGTGAATTTGTAAGCGCTCTCTCCATTGCAACGGCAGCAGGCCCCGGCCTCATTGCCGCAACGCTTTCGGGCATCGCGCTTACCAAAAGCCAGAGGGCAGAGGCAGCAGAAGCAGTGGTGGCCGCACTGGGCAAACTGCCCCGCCGCCCATTCAATTCGCATATGAAACATATGCTCATCACTCCTATTTCCATATCGCAAGACTGGAACCAGGAATTGTATGCGCCCGCACTGGCTCTGGGCATCAACTTTGTACACAAGGCAGGCTACTGGGGCCAGCTGCCCGATGCCTTCAAGGGGCTGGACAGAGAGTCGTATTACACAGACATTACCGTAGATACCACCAGCCCAGGGCATGACCCGGATGACTACGATGCTGCCTACAACCAGGTGGTGCAGTCGCTGCAAAGCAACGGCCTGAAATACTACGATATTTACCGCGCGCACTTTGGCTGGCACAGCCCGGCAAGCTTTCAGAAGGGAACATCGTATAAAGTATTTCAGCGCCTGAAGCGGGAGGGCAAAGTGCGCCACTTTGGCGTATCGCAGCACCCTTACCACGGGCCAAGTGAAATTTATCACGACTACCCGCAAATGATACTGCCCGAAGTGCAGTCGGGCATTGTAGAAGCTATGCAGGTGTGGTATTCGTACGGCACCTCTCAGGCCGTGCAGGATGTGTTTGCCAAGGCAAGCGAGGCAGGCGTAGGCATGACCGCCATGAAAATCTTCAGCAGGGGCGGCGGGAAAATGAGTGGTGATCCGCAAATGATGCAGAACATGCGTGCAGAAGGCAAGCCGGGACGCGCGCTTATGCGCTATGTGCTGAGCCAGAAAACCCCACATGGCAAACCGCTGTTCAACACATGCGTTTCTGCGCTGGGCAACCTGCAGGTGTTTGAAGAAAACGTGGGAGGCGCAAGTTTGAAAATGGCCCTGGCCGATGGCCACGATGAACTGGTGCATGCACTCGAAGCCTAAACGGCTCTTTCACACTGCGCCCCCTCCCGTCAGCCTGCAGCGGCTGGCAGGAGGGGGCGTTTTGATTTCTGCACCGCAGCAGCGAAGCATGCCGGCCGGCGCGGCTCTGCCCTGCGCCTCAAATGCCCAAATTCTACAATTCGGCAGGTGCAATACGCCATTTTGGGGAAGGAGTTTGCCGAAAGCACGCCGAAATTTCGTATCGGTATTGAGTTACAAAAAATGCGCATCACAAGACGCATTCAAAAATGCCAAGGAGGTTCTGATATGGAGGAACCAATCGTCGCATTGAGCATAGACTGTGTCTGTGCAATCCAGGGCAAATGCTACTCGGCGCAGCTGGTGGAAGCTGCGGAAAAAGCAGGCGTCCCCTGCACCTGGATGATCGGAGTGGCGGAACATGACCCCATGAGCAATCTGAAGCTCTACCACAACGAGTACTTTCACCGCATACCCGCATGGCATGAAATAGGGCTCTACATTTCGTTCGATACAGGGTCTGGCAACACAGTAGACAGAGGAGACCTTATTCGCATTGGCAAAGACGTTCTGAAACAGTATTCCATTAAGCCCACTGCCTACCGCGCAGCAAACGGCGACCTGGAAGCAGGCGACATTCAGGCGCTGGAAGACATTGGAATCATTGTAGATACTACCCCTGGCTCCAGCGCAGAACGCCCCCTGAATGCCCCCGCCACCCCCTATCACCCCTCTTCCACTCATCCGCATCAGCCCGGCGATGCAAAGCTCTGGGTAGTGCCTGTTGCAAATGCAAACGGTGTGCGCGGCTATCTGGATGAAGGCTTCGACAAGCTGAAGCCGGTCATAGAGGCGCATTTGCAGCAAAGCAGAATTCTGGTGCTGGGAATGCACGACTGCATCGACAACGCGCATGCGCTTACCCAAACAGTACACTATCTGCGGCAGCGCAAAGCCCGCTTTGTCACTCTTACACAGCTCGTATCCGAATTGTAGCCTGAATGGACGCGCTCTCTCTTTCACGAAACAGCGCGTCCTTCCCCTCAACAACCGCAGTTCCCCCTCTTTTTATAGGCATAGACCTGGCATGGGGCGCACGCGCCACAACCGCCGCTGCAACGCTGCAGATGCAGCAAAACGGCATGCTGCTCTGCACGGCACAAGAACAGGCGCTCACCAGCAACTCAGACATTGCCGAGTGGCTGCAGCGGCAGGATGAGGGCCAAAGCATGCTGCTTGGCATAGATGCCCCGCTGCGGGTTCCCAATCTGCAGGGCGAACGCCCCTGCGAAAGTATTTTGAGGCGCTGCTTTCAAAAGTATCAAGCAGGTCCGCATCCTGCCAACCGCACCCTCTTTCGCCATCGGGTGCGCGGTGAAGAGCTGGTGGCGCTGCTGTCTGAAAAAGGGTTTTCAGACAATCCTCACTTCTCGCGTAAAGAGCATCCCCTGCGGCGCTGCCTGGAGGTGTTTCCGCATCCTGCCCACGTTGTTCTCTTTGGGCTGCAGCGCACCCTCAAGTACAAAGCCCGGCAGCACCGCTCCCTCGCTGAACGCATGGATGAATATGAGAGGCTGATAGAGGGGCTGAAGAGCCTGCAGCACTACACCCCTGCGCTGCAGCCGCCCGCCTGGCTGCTTACCCCCCGCCTCCTCAAAGGCAGCGCCCTCAAGCAGTACGAAGACCTGCTCGATGCACTGATGTGCGCCTATGTTGCCGCCTGGTATTATCACCATGGGCCGGGGCCGCTGTGCGCAGTAGCAGGCAGCTGGCAAACCGGGTACATCATTACTCCCGCCACCCCAGAGCTGGCAGCATGTTTGCAGCAGGCGCAGCAAAACAGAACAGGTGTTGTGCCGTAAGCAGGTTTCAGCCGCAGCAGAAGGAAAAACAGAATGGCTGTAGAACTCTGCTGCTACCAGATCAAACAATACACAAAACACTGTGTCGAGCGCAAAAAATGAGGTGAGCCATGTACCTGCCCTGCCTTACCCGCCGTGAATTTTCGCTGCTGATGGCTGCAATGCTGCAGCCGCCTCCCTCTTTGCCGCGCTACCAGGTTGGCCATGGCAGCCGCTGCAAAACGCTGGCAGACCTGCCGCCGCTTCAGCCCGGCGATGTAGTTGAAATGGCCCCCGGCATACACAACGGGCTGTTTAAGCTGCGCGCTTCGGGCACAGCCGAACGCCCCATTGTACTGCGCGGGGCAGCTGAAGGAACCGCAGTGCTGGATGGCACAGGTCACACCGCAACCGGCGCCGGCGCTGTACCGCGGGCAGTGCTGCAAATTGAAGGCAGCTGGGTGCGCATAGAAAACCTTGCCTTTCGCAATGCGCGCAATCTGCAGGGCAATGCTGCAGGCATACGGGTAACCGGTGCAGCACACACAACGCTGTTTCGCTGCAGCATAATGCACTGCGACATGGGCATTATGAGCGACAGCAACGATATGCTGCACATAGAGCAGTGCGAAATAGCCTTCAACGGCAGCCCGCAGTATTTTAACGGCTATTCACACAACCTCTACCTGGGCGGCAATCGCACAAAAATTCGCTTTTGCAACATTCATCATCCGGTGTGCGGCATGAATGTAAAAACCCGTGGCCGCTTTACTGCCCTGCTGTACAACTACATAGCAAACTCACAAGAAGGCGAGCTTTCGCTGGTAGATGAGCAAGACACAGGTCTGCCGTACAGCAATGCCCTGCTGCTGGGCAATGTGGTGGTGAGCAGCAGCCGCCGCACGGGAAATGACTGGAAGTTTCTTGATTTTGGGCAGGATATGGGCAGACCCCACAACGGCACGCTGTTTCTGATACACAATACCTTTGCAGCAGGCAGCCCGCACATACAGTTTCTGCAGGCAAGCTCTGCGCAGGCGGGCATTGAAGCGCACAACAACATTTTTTACGGCAGCAGCCAAATTGTAAGAAAAGCACCTGGTACAGTGAGCGGCAGCCACAACTGGCTGCCCGAAAACACGCCTCCTTCAGGTCTTACAGAGTGTGTATTCGGCGTGCGGCCCGGTTTTGAAAACCCTGCCGCACACAACTTTCGCCTCATGCCCGGTTCGCTCTGTCTTACCGGTGCACAGCCCGCTGCCTGGCAGGATGAAACAGGCTCGTACCGGTCGGGGCGGCAAAGGTATATATTTCAGCCGCCGTCGCACTTCAGACGGCTGCATGGCCCTGTTCACTTTTTGGGGGCCTTGCCATGAAACGCATCACAGTGATGCAGCCGTTTTGCCCCCATAGGCATTCATCCTGCACGCTGGCTTACAAGCCCAATGGGTAGCCTCAGCATACACCCCGGCTGCCAGCCCGATGCCGGCCCGCAGCGTCTGTTTTTTGCACTCTGGCCGTCAGAGAAAATACGCGCCGACTTGCTGCATTACCGGCAGCTCTGGAGGTTTCCTGCCTCTGCACGACTCACCCCCCCAGAAAAGCTGCACATAACCCTGCTTTTTCTACCCGCTGTACCCGCCCATCTCATACCCGCACTGCAGCAGAATGCACTCTCGGTGCGGCACGCCGCTGCGGCGCCATTTGCACTGTCTCACAGCGGCATATGGAGCAGCAGCGGCATTGCCTGGGCCGGTCCGGCCCAGGTTCCGGCATGGCTGGCAGCGCTGCAGGTAGATATGGCAGAGGGCATGGCAGCCCTTTTGCCGGCACGCCAGCCTCAAAAGTTTTCCCCCCATGTCACCCTGGCCAGAAAGGCGTACGGGGCGGAAGCGCCCCATCACTGCATACCGCCAAACTGGCATTCCTGCTGCATCGCACTGGTGCATTCCTGCCTAAAAACAGGCAGGTACACGCTTCTGCAGCAATGGGAACTGCCTGCCCTGTAGCGAGGGCAGCATTTTGCTGCACGCTTCAGCCTGTAAACAGCCCCTCTGCTTTTGCCAATGTACAGTACGGTGCATGCCTAAAAATGGTCACTGGAACAGAGACACAGGTTCAATAAAAAATTCTATCAGATTCGCACAGGCACTCACCGTGTACTTTTGCCGGTTGACACTATTCGGCTTATGGGGATACAATGTAGTGCCTTTCCCTGAAACTGCCGGGGCGCAATCGCACTGCCGGCTCAGCATTAACACGGCCCTGCCGTGACGGGAGTACACCCATGACACAGGCAGCGTCAAATTTTTTGCCGATCTGTGCAAGAGATGTAGACGAGTTTGAAGAACGCACAGACAATCCGCGTGAGGAATGCGGAGTTTTCGGTATATTTGCTCCCGGTCAGGAAGTGGCCCGCATCTGCTTTTTTGGGCTGTTTGCCCTGCAGCATCGAGGGCAGGAAAGCGCAGGCATAGCGGTTTCTACCGGCCAAAAACTCTATCTGCACAAGGAAATGGGGCTGGTTACGCAGGTATTTGATGAGGAAGATATACGATCGCTGCAGGGCATGAGCGCCATTGGGCACACCCGCTACTCTACCACAGGTTCCAGCGTACTCTGCAATGCCCAGCCCCTTTTAGGCACATCGCTCACAGGTGACATTGCTGTCGCCCACAACGGAAACCTGGTCAACACCGCACAGCTTCGTGCAGAACTGGAAGCCGAAGGCGCGGTATTTGAAACCACCAACGACAGCGAGGTAATTGCCAAGCTGCTTGTTTCGCTGCACCGCGGATGCATTGAAGAAACAGTGCAGCAGGCCATGCAGCGCCTTCACGGAGCCTATTCGCTGGTGGTGCTTACCCCCGATACCCTGCTGGGAGTGCGAGACCCTAACGGCGTGCGCCCGCTCTGCCTGGGAAGCATTGGCGACGGTCAGTATGTAATTGCCTCTGAAAGCTGTGCGCTGGGACCGGTAGGGGCAGAATATGTGCGCGAACTAGAACCCGGCGAAATTGTGGCAATAGACCGCCATGGCCTGCGGGAACTGCAGGGAATGCCCGAAAGCAGGCACGCCACCTGCCTGCTTGAATTTATCTACTTTGCCCGCCCAGATTCCATGCTCTACAACCGCTCGCTGCATGCTGTGCGCAGACGCATGGGGCATGAACTGGCCAGAGAACATCCCTGCCCCGATGCCCATGTAGTGGTGCCTATTCCAGACACAGGCATTCCGGCGGCGCTTGGCTTTGCAGAGGCGGCCCGCATACCCTACGGCGAGGGGGTAATAAAAAGCCGCTACATACAGCGCACCTTTATACAACCCAGCCAGCACATGCGGGAAATGGGCGCGCGCATGAAGTACACCCCCCTGAAAGAAACACTGGCGGGCAAGCGGGTTGTTATGGTAGACGATACCATTGTGCGAGGCACTACCACCGACAAACTGGTGCGCATGATGTTTGATGCCGGCGCCACAGAAGTGCATGTGCGCATTACCGCACCGCCTGTGCGATTTCCATGCTACTACGGCATAGACATGGCAAACCAGAACGAACTGGTTGCCGCCCGCCTGGAAGTAGAGGAAATAAGACGCCTCATTGGGGCAACCTCGCTGGGATACCTTTCACTCGACGGGGTCAAAAGGGCCATTGGCCTGCACCGCAATCACTATTGCAGCGCCTGCTTCGATGGCAAATACCCCATTCCGGTGCCGCAGGATGTTCGCATATCAAAACTGCAGCTTGAACAAAAACGCATTGCAGTGGGCGCATACCGCGATGGCGGCCCGGACGACGGCTCGCCGGAAGAAGACTGACCGCATTACTGCCGCGCCCGCAGCAGCAGCATGGTTTTGCTCTGACAGTTATCTGCATGCGCTGCGTATACTGTAATAAAGAGCAAAGCAATTTGCAATACCGGAGTACGCTTATGAATTATCTACAGGCCAGCAAAAAAACAGAACCGGCACAGTGGCTGCTTCTGGGGGTTGGCGTGGCGGCAGCGGCAGCAGCGGCACGCATTTTTTCGGTACAGCGCATCTGTGGCGCGCAGATGCTGGCAGACGCCCTGCTTCATACCGACCCGCTTCAAAACACGGTGCGGGCAGATATGAGCCTGCCAGAAGAAAAACTGGCGGCATGCGCCGGCTACCTGGCAGCTGTGGTTTTTGCCGCCGCCCATTCAGGGCTGGCAGGGGGGGTAGATGACTATGCCGGTCAGGTGCGAAACGCAACACATTCTTACACCGAAGCAGCTGCCACCGTACTTACCGAATCTACTTCACCCGATCAGGTGCTTACCTACACTGTTCAAATCCCCGGCGTGGGAGAAGTGCGGGGTTCGCGCACGCTTTCGGCCATTCACTTTCGCAGCGGCCTGCCCATGCGCTCTGCGCCAGATACCATGCAGATCACTCTGCAAGAAGACTATGTGGCGCAGATAGAAAGCCTGTTTTGCATGCAGGAAAACCTGCTTACCGGCCAGGCAAAGCCCTATGGCAGCGCAATCCTGCGCGACAACAGGGGCACGGTAGGACGCTTGTACATAGCCCCCAATGGAGGCGTAAGCGGGGCAGTTACGCGAGATGCTCGCGTGGTAGGCAGGCTGGAAGGCACTGCGCCCTCTGGCATGGTATTTCGACCGCACCTGTTGAACAATGCAGATGAGGAGAACCGCCCTTGAACCGCCCCATCACAACTTACAGGGATGCAGGCGTAGATATTGATGCCGCAAACGAAGCGGTACAGCGCATGAAACAGCATGTGCGCACTACCTTTACCCCCGACGTACTAACCGATGTAGGAAGCTTTGGCGGGGTTTTTTCGCTGGGGAGCCTGGCAGCATACCGCGAACCTGCCCTGGTCTCCAGCATAGACGGCGTGGGCACCAAGGTAAAAATTGCCTCACAGGCCAGCCGGCACCGCAACATTGGCCATGACCTGGTGAACCACTGCATCAACGACATACTTGTGCAGGGAGCCAGGCCGCTTTTCTTTCTCGATTATTTCGGCACCGGGCGTTTGCAGCCCTCTGTAGCAGAAGAGCTGGTGCAGGGGCTTTCTGAAGCATGCAGGGCTGCCAGCTGCGCCCTGATTGGCGGTGAAACTGCCGAGATGCCCGGCCTCTACCCTGAAAACGAATACGACCTTGCAGGCTGTATTGTGGGCGTGGTGGAACGCGAGAAGATACTGGATGGCAGCAATGTTCGCCCAGGAGATGCCGTGGTGGGTCTGGCCTCCAGCGGGCTGCATACCAACGGCTACTCGCTTGCGCGCCATGTGCTGCTGGAGGGGGCAGATGCCCTGTCGCTGTTTGAACCGGTTGCCTCGCTTGGCTGTACGCTGGCCGATGCGCTGCTTGCTCCGCACCGCTGCTATGCGCCTTCTCTGCACCCGCTGCTTGCAGAATTTGATGTGCATGGCATTGCGCACATCACGGGCGGGGGCTTTTACGACAACATACCGCGCATAGCGCCCGCCAACTGCTGCGTGCAAATAGACAGACGCAGCTGGTTGGTTCCCCCTGTTTTCACACTCATACAAGAGCGCGGCAACGTGCCAGACCCCGAAATGTTTAGAACCTTCAACATGGGCATAGGCATGGTGGTCATTCTGCCGGCCGAACAGGCAGCAGAGCTTTCCGATCGCTTATCGCAAAGCGGCTGCCCCTCCAGCATCATCGGTTCAGTGCGGCAGGGTGTGCATGAAGTGGAGATTGTATAGCAGGCGCCGCCTTACACCAAACGGCTTCAGCTGTTTTGCGGCTTGCGGGTATAGCGGTGTTTTACGCCTGCAGGAAAGTACTCTGAATGCCCGGCAGGGTAGAGATTTACCTGCGGCAGCATGCGATTGGGGGGCACATAGGCTGCAAACTCGCTGTTGAGCCGCATCAGCTGCGCACAAATTTCCTCGGCAATGCGGGCTGCCTTTCCCTCTTCCGGCTGTTCGCCTTGAGTTAGTTCCACTGCTATTTGCAGGCAGGCATTGCGGTCGGCATCCTCTCTGGTTTCCAGCACAAACCTGCCCGTCACCATGCTGCTCACCTGCTGCTGCTCTAGTGCCACGCTAATGTTTTCGGGGTAAATATTTGCGCCATAAAAGCTTACGGTGAAATCTGAGCGGCCAAACACCCAGACAAAAGGCATATTTCGCGCCCCGCGCATGCCGGGCAAAAACTGCTGCATAGGCTGAAACCCAAAATCGGCCAGCGCACTCAACATCTCTTCATGTTTCATAATGCCGCCGGTATCAAGTATGTTGTACCGTACAAGCGGTATGCCGTTTTGCCCCGAAAAAATAAGCTGGCCCCCCTCCGTTTCAAAATAGCGAACAGCCGGGTCGTACTGCATAAGGGCCGGCAGCCTGGCTTCGCCAAAAATCTGCCTTGCAGCGGACGGGTTTTGCGCCAGCCAGCGCCTTATGCAGATAGAAAGGGGCGTTTCGCACCCCAGCACGCCGGCGTCTGCGGTGCCGTACAGGGCAGCAGAGTCGTAGAGCCATTCTTGCGAACCAAGCCTGGTTCCCATCAGTGTGCGCCACTCTTCGCTAAATACTTCGCCCGCCAGCACCCAGCGCACCCGGTAGTTTTGCCAGTCTACGCCCCGCGCCCGTCCCTCGTCTACAACCCCTTTCAAAAAAGGCGGGTACCCCAGCAGAACTGTCTGGTTGAAATAGGGGCCAAGTTCCTGCACTACCCTAAATATTTCTTCTCTGTTTGTACCGGGCGTCAGGGTAGTTACCGCATACCCTTGCGCAGCCAGATGCCTGCAGCAGGCCGCAGTAAACATCCCTCCCACCCATGTGCCCAGTGCAAAGCATACCACCGCCAGGGTAGAGCGGGTATCTGCCTGAAAGCTGTCGTAAAAAATCTGCTCAAACCGGCGGGCAATCACCAGCTCATCTTCCAGGCTGCGGGGCCAGAAACAGGGCTGCCCGGTAGAGCCAGAAGAAACCGACACCATATCGCATTCTTCCAGCTTCCCATTTCTGCAAAGCTGCGGCAGCTTGTGCTGCAAAATGTAGTTCTGCTTGGTGAGCACAGGCAGCAGGGCAAAATCCTGCAGGGTCTGAATATCGGCAGGGTTGATTCCCATATCATTCAGCAGCTGCCTGTAGGCAGGCACACACGCTGCAGTGCTGTGAAAAAGAGCCAGTGCAGCTTCTTCAGAGGCAGCGCCGGTTTGCAGCACGTTTTGAAGTGGTGTATGCAAAAAGGCAGAAAAGGCAGCTTCTGTGCCATGCCTGTTGTTTTTCATCATGGCTCCTGTTTAAGCGGCAGCGGCTGCAGCAGCGCCTCCAGCAAATGCAGCACCTGTTTTTCAGGCAGGCGGCGCAGATTGCGCACATAAAATACAGCATGTGCCGCCCCCTGCCAGGTAGAAACCCGTGCGCTTTCCACATCCCATCCAAGCTGCGCCAGCGCCATGGCCGGCCAAGCAAGCGCTCCCTGTTCATCTGGCCCGGCGGTTTCTATTACGGTATGCTGGTCTGAAAGGTCATTGCGCACCTGCATTACTTCCACTGGAGTAGGGGGTGTTACACTGCTCCATGCAGGCGGCGCATCGGGGGCCAGCGCTGTCAGCAGGGCGCGCCTTACTTCCTTTTGCTTGCCCGGCAGCAGCTGCCTGCCCCTGTGGTCGAGCCAGAGCGAGTCGAGCGCAATGCGGTCGGCCGGGCTTACACGGGTAGCTGCCTGTGCGCCATGCACCACAAGCCCAGCCTGCATCAGCGCATAGGCAATGCGGGCAAGCAAACCAGGGCGGTCTGGCGCGCAAACTGTGAGTTCGGTGTATGATGTTCTGGGAGAGTTGAGAAAATCTATCACAATCTCCCCTTCCCGCACGCGCTTTACAAAGCCAATGTGCAGCGCCATCTGGCTGGGCGGCTGGTTGAGCAGATAGCCTGCCGGCATCGACTGCACATGTTCCTGCACAATTTCGGCAGGCAGGTTGTGCAGAGAAAGATCGCGCTCCAGTCGTTTTCGGGCGCGTGCCAGCCCTGCTTCTTCCGCTGCATCCTGCATGCCCGAATTCATCATATCAAGAGAGCGCAGCCACAGTTCCCTCAAAAAATGCCCCTTCACCTGCGTCCACACTCCTTCTCCTACCGCGCAGGTATCGGCGTAGGTAAGCAGGTAAAGCATGTTGAGGCAGTCTTCATGCGGCACTACGCGCACAAATTCCTGTATGGTAGAGTCTAGGTTGAGGTCGCGCAGGCGTGATGTTTCTGCCATCAGCAGGTGCTGCCTTACCAAAAAAGCAACTTCGCCGGTAGCTTCCTCGCTCCAGCCCATTCTCCCGCACACAGTGTACGCAAGCTGCTCTCCCCCTTCGGCATGGGGTATATCCGGGTTGCTTTTGCCGCAGTCGTGCAGCAGGGCGGCCAGCATGAGTCTTTCGGGATGAGGCATTTCTTCCAGCACGCGCCGCATTTCCAGCGCCTCTTCGCCTTCTGTTCGGGTGAACTGCAGTATCTGTTCCAGATTGCGCACCACGTAGAGAGTATGCTGCCCCACGGTGTAATCGTGCGCCGAGTCATATGGAATCAGGTTCATAAGGCCGGCAAATTCCGGCAGTATCCACTCCAGCACCCCCAGGTCAGCCATTTGCTGCAGCACTGGGTACGCCTTTCCGGTTCTGGCCAGCATACGCGAAAAACACTTTCCTGCCGAAAGCGCGTCGACAGGCGGCGGACCCGTTTGAGCCATGTTTGCCGCCCTTCTCTGCAGTGAATGGCTCAGCTGCAGATCATACCGCTGTGCAAGCTCAAACGCCCACATCATCCAGTCAGAGCTGTCTGTTTCCAGTGCGCCGTTGGCGGGCACAATGCGTTTGCGCCGGCTGTCCAGCCCAATGCCAAGTATGAGTCGGCTTTGTTCGGTGTGCTCCATTACCTGGGCAGTAAACCTTCTTATCAGTGCAAGGCAGCTAAACAGATCTGCCATAAATTTTTCTACCGGTGCTGTGCCTGCCGTGTCTGCATACCCCATCAGGCTTGCGACTGCTTCCTGCCTGGTTACGCTGAGCTGATCGAGTTCGCTGCCTGCCAGCGCGTGCAGGCAGTTTCTGGTTTGCAGCAGCATTTCGCGTGCTGTTCCCAGCTGCCCCGTCTGCTGCAGCGGTATATCCATTTCTGCGGCAACAGCATCCCATGCCCTCTGGCCGCGCACCCTGGCGGCTACCAGATGTCCGCGCGCCTGCACCAGCCAGACCAGGGTGTGCAGGTCACGCAGTCCGCCCGGCCCTTCTTTCAGGTGCGGTTCTACCTGGCGGCAGGTTTCTCCCCACCGCGCCAGCATTGCCCTGCGCTCTTCCAGCTTGGTGAATATAAAATCAGTTGCGTTGAAAGCCGTCCAGTAAGCGTCTTCAAACTGAATGAACAGGCGTTCGCTGCCTGCAATGAGCCTGGAATCGAGCAGACCCGAAATAGTTTTGTGGTCGAGGGTCGGGCAGTCTTCCATCAGTCGGTAGGCGTAGCCTACTTCCAGTGCGCAGCGTTTCATGCCAATGTCCATCAGGGCGGCAAACATGTACCGCAGCACCAGATCGGTACGCGGGTCGCCATCCCGCTGTGGAATGAATGTGATGTCTATGTCTGAAAACGGGGAGAGTTCGCGCCTGCCATATCCTCCTGTTGCTACAATAGACATGGGGAGGGCTGCAGGGTCGAGTGAAGCCTGTGTGCAGGCAAGCTGAAAAAGTCGTCGAATAACTCGGTCCATCAGGTCAGAGTAGGCATGCACCATGGCAAAACCGCCTGGAGCAAGGCCGTCGGGCTGCAAAATTCGCTGCTGCAGCAGGGCGCGCTCTTCCCGCAGGTATTCGCCCAGTTCATCTGGGCTGGCCAGCCCTTCCAGCCTTGCATCCATCGGCACAGCGGGCTTTGTCAGCGAGAAGGTGGCGGGGATGGCGTTGTCACGCATTTTTTTTGTGCCCATGCTATTCCTGTTTCACTTCTACCTGTATTCCAATAGTTCGTATAATAGAGGCGGCCCTGTTGCATTCCTCTTCAGAGGCGTGATGCACCACTGATTTACCCAGATTGTCTATTTCCCAGGTTTCCATTTCAGCTTCATCCCTGGTGCATTTTGTGGCACGCATCAAAATGGCAATCACCTGCGGGTAGGTGTTGTACTCATTGTTGTATACAATCACCACCCATTCTTCCGCTCCACCGTTCCAATTTTCCTGCTGCGTTTCTTCCGGCGATATATGAGGCAAAACTGTTTGTGAGGCCATAGGCGTTTTGTCTTTCAGCATGCAGTGGCAGTGTTTACAGGGTAAGCATACCATACGCGCTTTCAAAACCAGCGGCTGCACCCTGCAGCGCGGTGGCTCAGGCTGTTTGCACCTGCCTTTTACAGCATGTTTTAATTGACACTTTCTGCTGCCCCGTGGTATCATTTTGCAGAGAATGCGCGCCTGTAGCTCAGCGGATAGAGCGTCTGCCTCCGGAGTAGAAGGCCGCAGGTTCGATCCCTGCCAGGCGCACTGCTATCAATCTGAACCAACAATCAGAATACACTACAGGAATACGCATGTCTGACCGGCCCCGACTGGATGATACTCTGAGGCCGCCCCGTGAACTGGAGGCGGCCTGGCAGGCACAACCCGATATTGTAAAACTGGGAAACAGCGTACTGCGCAAGGTAGCCAAACCTGTGCGCAGGTGTACAAAAGAAACCCAGCAGCTGGTTCAGCGCATGACTGCCATTATGCGCGCTGCAAACGGGCTGGGGCTTGCCGCACCGCAGATAGGCGTATCTGAACGGGTATTTATTTACGATGCAGGCGAGGGCGATGGCGTGCAGGTGCTGATCAACCCGGTAATACAAAACCGCAAGGGAGAACAGATCGACCCGCCGGAAGGCTGCCTCTCTATCCCCGGCCTGGAAGGTGTTGTGCCCCGCGCCATGGAAATTAGGGTGAAAAGTTTTGATGAACGCGGCAGACCTGTTTCTAAACGAGTTTCTGGCCTGGAAGCGCGCATCATACAGCATGAGCTGGATCATTTGGACGGCGTTTTGTTTATAGACAGAGCCGACCCGGAAACGCTGGTATGGCGGCTTGATGACGATGCACCCGACAACGAGGCGCTGCGTGAATAGCCCAAAGTCTCTGAGGGTAGTTTTCTTTGGGACGGCGGACTTCGCCGTCCCTTCTCTTGAGGCGCTGGTACAGGCAGGCTTTGAGATACAGGCGGTAGTTACCCAGCCCGAAAAGCCCCACGGACGCGGCCTGCACGCAAGCCTTTCTCCCGTGGGGGCAGCGGCACAGCGTCTTTCGCTGCCTCTGCTGCAGCCCAGGCGCGTGCGTTCAAAGGCATTTATAGAGCAAATGCGCGCACTGGCCCCGCAGGTATTTGCACTTGCTGCCTTTGGCCAGATTCTCCCCCCCGACCTGCTGCAAATTCCACCGCTTGGCCCCATCAACCTGCACGGTTCCCTGCTGCCCCGCCTCAGGGGGGCAGCGCCTATTCAGCACGCCATTCTTACAGGAGAAAACATCACCGGAGTTACCACCATGTGGATGGAGCCTGCGCTGGATACAGGTGATATTTTGCGGGCTTGCGCCATGCCCATTTCCCCTCAGGATACAGCAGCTGCACTCACCCAAAAACTTGCAGGGGCAGGGGCAGACCTGCTGGTGCATACGCTGCACGACTTGCAGCAGGGCACGGCAGAGCGCGTACCGCAAAATCATCTGCTGCATACCCTTGCCCCTGCGCTCACACCCGAAGACGGTTTTTTACGATTGAATGAAACCGCAGCTCAAACCTCTCTTCGTATTCGAGCGGTATCGCCAAAACCAGGGGCAGTGCTGATGGCAGCAGGAAAACGCCTGAAAATATGGAGGGCAGAAGCAGTAGCAGAGCTTGTCAGCCAGAAACCGGGCAGCGTGCTGGATATAGAGAAAAAAGGAGACGGCCTGCAAATTGCACTGGCAGAACAAAGCGTGCTGCGCATTGTAGAAGTGCAGCCGGAAAACGGAAAGCGGATGTCGGCAGCGGCATGGGCGCGCGGCGCGCGCATAAACATAGCCGACAGGCTGGAAAGTCTAATGTAAAACTGCCCTGCAATGCCTGTGAAGACAATACAGGGCAGGCAGCTCGATCTTGAGATACAGGGAAAACCTCTGCGGGCTTTTTAACTGTGCACTGTGAAAGGCAGTTCAGGAAACAGCTGTTACATTGGAGGCTTGGGGACCTTTCAGACCGTCCACAATCTCAAATGAAACTTCCTGTCCTTCTGTAAGGGTTTTAAAGCCTTCTTTCTGAATGGCTGAATAATGCACAAAGATATCTTTGCCCTCCACAGTTTCAATAAAGCCATACCCTTTGGCATCATTGAACCACTTCACCTTACCGTTCATGTGTTGCATCCTCCTGGCAATAATGCGCAAAACAGTCCCTTACCGGGACGCGCAAGTATAACATTATGGTATTGTATTGTCAATGCTATCTTTGTAAATCATCTGCATAACAGCAAAACCTCAGTTTGTAACATTGCTTAACCACTCAAGTTTGAGAAAAATACATCCGACAATACCTCGTTGCAATGCCAGGTGTTGAAAGCAATATATCAGCGGTCAAGACTGCCGTAGCCAGGCCCGTTCCCGGATGCTTCCACTCTCATCGATGCATTCTCATCAACCTTATGGAGGTTTCTATGGAACTGACCTCACGCGCAGTTGCTGCTGTAGATATAGAGCAAATGGAAAAACAGGCAGACCGAATTTTTGTGCCGCTTTTATGGGGGCACGCTCTCTTCTCGCTGCTGCTTGCTTTCTGGTATCACACTTTTTTGCAGACTATCACCGTAGCCGTGCCTACTGCACTGCTTGTGCAGTGGATGGTGCGCAATCATCCGGGTAAAACCATTACGCGCTGTGTGGTGGGAGCTGCCCTTATGGTTTTCTCGGCGCTTTACATTTCACAGGCACACGGCATGACAGAAATGCATTTTCATGTGTTTGCTGCCATGGCATTTCTGCTTGTTTACCGCGACTGGCGCCCAATAGTTACTGCCGCCGCAACCATTGCAGTGCACCACCTGCTGTTCACCCTGCTGCAAACACTGCATGTGCCTGTATACATCTATACCACGGCTCTGAATGCGTGGATGCTCACCATTATTCATGCCCTGTTTGTTGTTTTTGAAGCCAGCATACTTGTGCTGCTGGCGCAGCAGATGCGGGCAGAATGGAATCATCAGCAGGAAGTAAACCTGTACCATCATGAAATGACAAAAGTGGCGCGCAGTATAGCAGCAGGCGATCTGAATTGTACAGTAACACCCTTGTGCGAAGAAGATTACCTGGGTTGTGCCTTTGCAGAAATGCTTGCCACACTGCACAATTTGCTCACATCGCTGGCTGACCAAAACGAAACCATTACGCTCACTAGCAAAACAATGCAGGCTACTTCAGAACAGGTAAACAACGCCGCCGAACACATTGCAGCCACCATGCAGGGAGTAGCAGGTGCAGCAGCACTTTCTTCACAAACCAGCGGGCAAATGGCGCAGGCAAGCGAACAGCAGGCAGCAGGAGCTACCAGAGCAGCAGAAGCTATGGACACGCTGATACGCACCATTCAGGAGATAGGCAAGGTTGCCGAGGAGCAGGAAGCTGCGGCCAGCGATATGCACTTCTCTATTACTGAAGCTGCCGACACCATGAAACAGGTGCTGGAAGTGGCCAAACAGGTAACCCAGAGCGTACAGCAGTCTCAGCAGTATGCAGAAAAAGGCGGAATATCGGTGCGTGAAACAGTGGCTGGCATGAGCCGCATTCAGGATCAGGTAGCTACCTCTGCAGAAAGAGTGCAGCAGCTGGATGTGCGCGGCCAGGAAATTGGCGCCATTGTAGAGACCATCAACCAGATTGCCGACCAGACAAACCTGCTGGCGCTGAATGCTGCCATTGAGGCAGCACGCGCCGGAGAACACGGACTGGGATTTGCGGTGGTTGCCAACGAGGTACGCAAGCTGGCCGAGCGTTCGACCAGAGCAACCGGAGAAATTGCGGCGCTGATTGAGAGCGTGCGCAACATGGTGGCAGAAGCAGTGCAGGCAATGGAAAACAGCAGGCGCGAAGTGGCAGAGGGCGTATTGAGAAGCGAGGAGGCAGGAAGCGCTCTCAAGCAGATACAGGTTGCAGCGTGTGAAGTTGCACAGGAAGTAGATCATCTGGTACGCTCTGCAGCCGATGCCGGCATAAAAGTGCAAAAGCTTACCGGTTCGGCAGATATTCTGCAGAATGCTGCGATGGAAAATGGCAGGCATATGCTGGAAATACAAAATGGGGCAGGAGCGGTATCTGATGTAATTACCATGGTTGCCGGCATTAGCCAGGAAACAGCAGCCGGCGCTGAGGAAATGAGTGCAGTAGCTGCCGAGGTTTCGAGCGGTGCAGAGCAGGTTGCATTAGTGCTTGCAAAGCAGCGCACCGATATTGCCGGGCTAAACGATATTGCAGATGACCTTACGCTGCGTGTAGAGGAAACGATCGAACTAATGCAGCGCTTTCAGTTGAAAGAGGTAAAAGAAGAGAATTATTCTCCCCCAACCTGGGAGCAGTTGGCAGCATGAGCGCAAACGGCAAAACAGCACTGGCTATTGCCTGTTGGGCTGGGCTGGTGTGCGCCAGCTTCTGGCAGTACGATGCATCTTACCTGCTGCCTGTTTCCCGCCCTGCCGGAGCGGCCCTGCCACAACAGCAGCAGAACAAGCTTGCACCGGCAGCCTTTCTCAAGGGCGTCTCCGGCACGGCGGCGCTGCAATTGGGCAGGCAGCCCATTCTGCTCAATTTCTGGAACCCAAACTGTATCTGTTCGCAGCTCAATGAGCCGGTTGTACGCAGCCTCGTAAAAACCTATGCTCCCGATGGGGTGCAGTTTGTTACCATTGTAGAATGCAGCAGTGGAGAAAGCCACAGCGCCCTGCTGGCATGGAATGCGCGCCGCATGCCGCATATGGCGGTTGTGTTAGACCCTGGCGGAAAAATTGCCCGCCAGATGGGGGTATGGGCTACGCCGGGAGCGGTGCTGCTGAATGCGCAGGGCAGAGTAGCGTATACGGGCGGGTACAATATTGCCCGATTTTGCCATGCCCTTTCTACCTCCTGGGTAGCTATTGCTCTGCGGGCGCTGGTGCAGCACAAACCGATACCGCACCCGGTAACTCCTTATTACGGCTGCCGCATTCCGTAAAAAGCAGCGCCCTTCAAACAGAGGCCAGAGCAGAGTAACATACCCTGCTCTGGCCTGCTTGCAATACACAGTACTCAAACTGAACCAGCGGTTTTCTGCCGTGCCGGGCAGGCGCCCTGCTCAGCGAGTTTTTATGATCAGGGTAGCCGACAATCCTGCTCTCAGCTTGTCAAGGTCGGCCTGTTTCGGATCAAACACTACCTTCACCGGCACACGCTGCACTACCTTCGTAAAGTTGCCCGTGGCATTGTCGGGAGGCAGCAGCGCAAAGGTTGCGCCTGTGCCCGGTGAAATAGAATCTACATGCCCGGCAAAGGTATGGTTTGAAAAGGTGTCTACTTCTATTTCTGCGCTCTCGCCCGGATGCAGATGCGCCAGTTTGGTTTCCTTGAAATTCCCCACCACCCACAGGTCGTTGTCGGGTATAACAGCCATCAGCGGCTGGCCAACAGCTACCTGTTCACCCAGCTGTACCGACTTTGCACTTACATGCCCGGCAACAGGCGCATAGATGCGTGTGCGCTGCAGGTTGATTTCTGCAGTATGCAGTGCGGCTTCTGCCTGCAATATGCGCGCTTTGGCGGTAGCGGCATTTGCCTGCTGCACCAGTACCTGCCGGGGCGCAGTAAGAGCCTGCTGCAGCTTTCCCCTAGCCTGGGCATCCATTCCTCTTGCTGCATTCACGTTTTGCTCTGCAGCCAGGTATTCTGCTCGGGCCTGCTTTTTCGCACTGTCTGCGCTGTTCACCTGACTGCGCGATGCAGCCAGGGCGGCAGCGGCCCGCGTTACTCCTGCCTGATCTGCCTTCACCGCTGCACGTGCCGCAGCCAGGTCAGCCTGCTGCTGCACCACCACCGCCAGGGCCGCCTGAACCCCCTGGCGTGCACTTTGCAAATTGGAAGCCGCAGCTACCGCACGAGTATGTATGGCATCATACTGCTGGGCGGCTATGGCATCTTCCTGCAGCAATATGCGGTAGCGTTTGTCATTTTCTGCCGCATTGGCCGCATCTGCCTGGGCAGCTGCTGCTGCAGAGCGTGCTGCTGCAGCCTGTGCCACCGATGTTTGCAGCGCCGCCTGATGAAACAAAACGTTCTGCTTTGCTTTCTGCAGCGCAGCCTGACTCTGCGCCAGCTGCGCTTTCGCGCCCTGCACCCCTGCAAGCGCGCTTTGCACTGCTGAGCCAGCCAGCGCAATGCCCGACTGTGCACGAAGGGCATCGGCGCTGGCGGCAGCAACAGCGCTCTGCGCCTGCGAAACCCCTCCCTGAGCCTGGGCTATTTCAGCGCTGCCCGATGCCTGGGTAAGGCCAACCCCTTCTCCTGCTCCTTTGGCGGCAGCTTCTGCCTGGGCAAGGTCTGCCTGCGCCTGCGCAACTGCTGCCAGGTAGGTAGAATCGTCTATCTGTGCCAGCAGCTGCCCCTGTTTCACATGGTCGTTGTCATTGACATAAATTTTGTTTACGCTGCCCGATACCTGCGGGGTAATCTGCACCACATGCGAAGTGATATAGGCGTCATCGGTAGTAATATGGTTTTGGCCAAATACATATGCGCGGTAGCCGTAGACAGATGCCGCAGCCAAAACTACAATGAAAACAATAATGCCAGCTGTATTCGGCTTTTTTCCTACGGGCTTGCTGCCAGCATCCGATGATGCAGAAGGTGCGACTGTATTGTTTGATGCACCCTTGTCAGCAGGCTCGGCCGGGCGGCTAAGAGTTTTTGTATTGGCACTGCTTTCTTCCATTCCCAAATCCTTTCATTGCACCTGTCGCCACTCCCTCAGGAGGCAGTGGTTTCTTTCTGTTGTTGCTTCATCAGGTCTATGCTGCCCTGATGAATGCTTTGCTGCACATTCAGCAGCAGGTGGGTAAGATTTACAGTTTCTTCTTCTGTAACATATTTCATCAATGCCTCTACATTGCGCCACTTCTGTGGCAGCAGCCAGGCTATCGTAGACAGTGCATGGGGTGTAAGAGTAGCCAGCACAACCCTGCGATCGGCAGGACATGCCTTTCGCTCAACCCAGCCGCCGCGCTCAAGGCCGTCTACCAGCTTGGTAATGTTGGTGCGAGTTACACTCATCTGTTCGCCAATTATATGCATGGGAAGCCGATGTTCGGGTGCGGCATAGAGTACAACCAGCAAATTGTACTGTGCAAGCGAAAGACCGTGCGGTGCAAGCAGGCAGTTGCTTACCTCTTGCAGCAGCGCAGAGGTGCGCAGCAGGTGTACAACGCTTTCAACAACAGGAATACTCTCTTCCATGCCGGCAGGTGCAGACCGCTCCAGACGCTCTCTCACTTCCTTCTGCCACAAACGCGGATGCATAGAACTCCCCATGCCTCACTCCTTTATGCCAAACACATCTCCAATAATTTGTCAACTGGTTTATTATACTCTGGTAAATTGTTGCATGGTTCCAATTTCGCAAAAGATTGACAAATGTTAAAGCATTGCCTGTTCGGCAGAGGCGCCCAGTCTATATTCTATATCTGAGGTAAAGTTCTCCAGAATCCATGTACACAGAAACAAGCGAGGCGCGGCAAAACTGGCCGGGCGGAAATCCTTCTCCTCCCATAACCGTAGCAAGGTGCGCCCCGCCCTTCAGCTTAGGGGTGAGGGTAAGAAAGAACTCATCTGCCAGCCCCTGCCTGATTATGGCGTCGTTCAGCGCGCCGCCGCCTTCGCAAAGCAGTTTTTGCACCCCATGCTTCTGCCGCATCTGCTTCAGCGCAGCGGCCAAATCTACCGAATCGTGCCCTGCCCGAATTTGCAAAGGCGGCAGGCTGTCTGCCTGCAGGTTCTCTGGAATCAGCGCATATGCCAGTTCGGGGCTGTCGGTGAAGAAACGGTTTTGCAAAGGCAGGTTTCCCGACAGGGTTGCCACATAGCGGCGAATATGCGGCGGGTAGATTACATTTCCGGCGCGCAGGGTGGCGGCTCCTACCAGCGCTGCATCGGCATTTTGCTGCAAACGCCTAAACAGCAGCTGGTCGGTGGCATCTCCTACGCCAGCTGCAGTGCCCCCCGGTTCTCCCACCACAATTTTTCCATCCAGCGTAGCCGCCATATTGATAAAAACATAGGGGCGGTCTGATGGAGCGGGAGGCAGGGTGAGACGCAGGTAAAGCATTTCAGGCGAAGGCTTGTCCAACGTTGTGTCTAGCAGGCATACCAGAGACATTGGGGCCTCAGGCTTTCAGGGCCGCATCGGGTTTTGGTTTGGCGCTGCCGGCAGAGGCAGGAAAATCTTCCAGCACGCAATCGGCAGCTATCTGGCCAGACATCAGCACCATAGGTACGCCCGGACCGGGGTTTACGCTGCCCCCTGCCCAGTAGAGGCCGTTGATCAGCGAGCTGCGGTTTGCGGTTTTGAAAGCTGCATTCAGTCCTCGCTGCGTCACCACTCCATAAATGGCTCCCTTATTTACCCCGTACATTTTTTCCAGGTCTTGCGGGGTAATGGTATGCGAAACCTCTATCGATTCCCGCAGCCCTTCCAAGCCGCTATTCTCCAGCTTGTCGATGATTACTTCCCGGTACCGTTCGGTTTCTGTTTCCCAGTTAAACGCATCGGTTATGTAGGGGCAGTGTACCAGCACATACAGCGCGGTACAGCCCTCAGGCGCTACCGACGGGTCGGTAATGTGCGGCACTGCCAGGTAGCAGGTAGGGTCTTCGTGGGGCACTTTTCGTTCATAAATATCGCGAAATTCAGCATCGCTGTCTGCAGAAAAGAAGAAGCAGTGATGCCTCAGCTGAGGCCACTGTCTGCGGCATCCCAGGTAAAGCACTATGCCGCTGCAGGCGGGTTCCAGCTGCTTTGTGTTGCTGCGCAAGTACTCTGCTGCAGCCGGGGTGGCCAGCATGCTTTCGAGGGTGCGCACAATATCTGAATTTGCAACCACCGCATCAAAGCGTTCTGCCGCTCCGCCCTCAGGCGTTACCCCCGTCACTTTACCGTGTTCCACATCTATTCTCTCAACTGCGGTGCCAAGCCGAACATCCACCCCCAGTTCGCCACACAGTGTTTGAAGGGCAGCGGCAATGCGGCAGGTGCCGCCCATGGGGTACCAGCAGCCCAGCCCTATCTGCACCCAGGCTATGAGGCAGAGTATGGCCGGAGACACAAACGGCGAAGACCCCACGTACTGCACAAAGTGTTCAAAAAGCTGCGCCAGCCTCTGATCATGAAAATGCCTTCGTACTGCCTGATGCATGGTGGTAAGCGGATCCATTTGTATGGCGAGGCTAAGCGACTGCAGGTTGGCAGGGTTGGCTTTCATCATGTCGCGCAGCCCTCCATACGACTTCCAGTAAAACCACTTGTCTGAAATAGCGTTCATGCGCTGGCAGTATGCTATAAACTGCAGGTAAGAGGTAACTTCACCGGGTGCAAATCGAAGCAGTTCTGCAGTCATCTTCTGCAGCGATGAATAGAGGTCAATACTGCTGCCATCCGAAAAAAACGCTCTCCACTGCGGGTCGAGGTCTACCATCTGCAAATAGTCATCCGGGTTGCGGTCGATGTCATAAAAGAGGCGTTTTATAACATCGGGCTTGGTGATAATGGTTGGCCCCATATCAAACGTGTATCCATTTTTCTCAAACGCCTTCATTTTCCCGCCCAAATGAGCGTTTTTTTCAAAAAGAGTTACCTGGTGCCCCGCATGGGCAAGCTTCACTGCGGCCGCGCAGCCCGCCAAACCACCTCCCACCACTGCAATTCTATACGTCATACAAGTTTTCTCCCTCTTGTGCATGCAAATGGGCATCTGCCGCTGCATCATAAAATGGCTGGCTCGCTGGCTGCTCTTCCATCACTTCTTCCGGCCGGCGCCACCCTATCAGCGCCTGGGTCAGGCATCTCAGCATACCTGTATCATATCTGTTTATCTGCAGCTCTACAATCGATTCAAGAATAGGAAGGGCAGCAGTTTTATACGGAAACAAATGTCGTTTTATTCCCCCCGGTTTTTGCGCGCTTATCACTTTGCGCCTCACCCACGGCTCCAGGCCGGCAGCGCCCCTCAGGGTGCCAAAGCCGCTGGCTTTCATCCCTCCAAAAGGCAGACTGGGGTCTGCGGCCATCAGCAGAGTTTCCCTGTTGATACCCACCATGCCTGCCTGCAGCTGCATGGCCAGGCTTCTCCCTCTCTCACGGTTGCGCGTCCACACCGAAGCTCCCAGTGCAAATGCGCATCGGTTGGCCATGGCTACCGCCTGCTCTTCGCTTTCTACCACGCATACACACAGCACCGGGCCAAAAAAATCTTCTTTCATCACGGGCATGTCTGGTGTGCATCTGGTCAGCAGCGCCGGGGTGTAGTAATATCCTTCTCCGGGCTGTTTTTCTCCTCCGCACAGCAAATTCGCTCCTTTGTCGAGTGCATTTTGCACCAGCATGTTTGCACGTTCCCGCATTTCATGGGTGCGCATGGGGCCATAGTCGCGGCCGGGGCGCAATGCGCGCATATGCAGTGCGCATTCACTAAGAAAAGCATCTGCAATGTGCTTATGTACAAAAAAACGCTGAGGCGCCACACAGCTCTGCCCGGCATTGCAGCAGCGTGCCCACACCGCGCTGCGTGCGGCATCTGCTGCATTGGCATCGTGGCACACAATGGCCGCATCATTGCCCGAAAGCTCCATTACCGAAGGAATGCCCCTTGCGGCAAGCCGGCCTAAAATAGCGCGCCCTGCCGCAGCGCTTCCGGTAAAAGCCAGCCCCTGTATGAGAGAGTCGCAAAGTGCAGCGCCTGCAGAAGCATCGCCAGTGATGAGCTGCACTGGCAGGTCAGCCTGCTGCACCAGATGGTAGAGCGCCAGAGCGCTGCCGGTCGCCAGTTCAGAAGGTTTCCATACCACCGCATTGCCCGCGGCCAGCGCCCATGCCATGGGGGTAAGATCGAGCAGCAGCGGGTAGTTCCAGGTGCCAATCACTCCCACTACTCCCAGCGGCGCTGCCTGCTGCCAGGCATTTTTTGCACCGGGCACCGGGCAGGGAGCCAGCAGACGGGGTGCATGGCGCCCCAGCCACTGCAGTGCGCGCAGGCAGGGCAGTATCTCGGCTCCATATGCCTCCTGGCGGGGTTTGCCTATTTCAGAACAAACCGTGTCGGCCAGGGTGTCTGCTTCCTGCGCTATCAGGCGGCGCAGCTGCAGCAAGCGGGCGCACCGCTGATGCACCGGCAGCAAACTCCATTTTTCCTGCTGCACAGCAGCATTGGCAACCGCCGATGCGGCTTCCTGCTCTGTTGCAACAGGATAGATGGCAGATACCCTGCCTGTACAGGGGTTATAAGAGTGAAAGTGATTCATGCTACATGATGAGAGTGAGAAGTTTCTCTTCTGATACGCACAGAAACAGTATAAAATACTCTTGTAATCACCTTTATCTCTGTGAGAAACAGGCTGGAGAAGAAAAATGGCAGGAATCAACGTAATGGAAATTGAAACAACCAATACTACATGCCCTCGAGGGAATGATTTTTTTTCTATGTCTGCCTCTGCGCCTCTATCAGAAACTAATACAGATACCCAGAACAGTCGCACATTAACAGCAACTTTTTTGATGACTGACGTTGAGGGAAGCACACGTCTGTGGGAAGAATATGCCTTACAGATGCAAAAAGCCCTTGCCCGGCATGATGCCATTGCAGAAAAACTGCTTTCAGAAAACAATGGCAGACTGGTAAAAAGCCGTGGAGAAGGCGACAGTCTGTTTTGCGTTTTTACTTCACCTGTAGACGCGGTGAATGCTGCCTGGGCGCTGCAGCAGGCTTTTCAAACAGAAAACTGGCCAGAAGAAACCAGGCTGAAGGTGCGAATGGCTGTTCATACAGGCGACGCAGAATTCCGTGAAAGAGATTATTACGGGCCAGTAATCAACCGCTGCGCCAGGCTGCGTTCTATTGCACATGGCGGCCAGGTGCTGATTTCCTCTTCCACTTTCGCCATGGTAGAACAGCACGTTGCCACCCCGCTTTTTCTGCGAGACATGGGGCTGCACCACCTGAAAGACCTGCAGCAGCCCGAGCATGTATGGCAGTTGTGCCACCCGGAATTCATTTCCGAATTTCCGCCGCTCAAATCGCTCAACGTACAGCAAACCAATCTGCCCCAGCAGGTCACCACATTTGTAGGGAGAGATACCGAGCTTGTACGCCTGCATTCTATGCTGGAAAAAGCGCGCATGGTTACAATCACCGGTTCTGGCGGGGTGGGAAAAACACGCATGACTCTGCAGATGGGTGCGGAGGTTCAGGAGCAGTTTACCGACGGCGTATGGCTGATTGAGCTGGCGGCTATTGCAGATGCCGGTCTGGTAGCAAAAACCATTGCCAACACCCTCAACGTTCGGGAAGAACCAGGGCAGCCGATGCAGCAGTCTCTGGAAAATGCACTGCGCGAAAAATCTATGCTGCTGATTCTGGATAATTGTGAGCACCTGCTTGCCGAATGCAGCCGAGTACTCAACGGTCTGCTTCGCGTCTGCCCCAAAGTAAAGGTTCTGGCAAGCAGCAGAGAGGGCCTGGGCATTCAGGGTGAAATGCTGTTTCGCATTCCCTCGCTCAGTGTGCCCATGCAGGGCGAATCTCCTTCGCCTGCAGCGCTTATGCAGTACGAAGGGGTGCGCCTGTTTGTCGACAGAGTGCAGGCTGTGCTGCCCGCTTTTGTGGTTGATGAAACAAACGCAAAACCGCTTGCGCAAATATGCAGCCGTCTTGACGGCATTCCGTTTGCACTGGAACTTGCTGCCGCAAGAGTGCGCGCCATGTCGGTAGATCAGCTGGCAGTGCGCCTCAGCGACAGATTCCGCATACTCACAGGCGGCAGCAGAACAGCGCTGCCGCGCCAGCAAACCCTGCGCGCCCTGATAGACTGGAGCTACAATCTACTTTCTGAACAGGAACAGATACTGCTGGGCCGTCTCTCGGTTTTTTCAGGTGGATGGCAGCTTGAAGATGCAGAGGCTATCTGCACAGGAGACCCCATTGAAGACTGGGAAGTGCTTGACCTGCTCACCTCGCTGGTAGATAAAAGCATCGTGGTGTTTGAAGACAGGTCGCAGGCGGGGCGCTACCGACTGATGGAGAGCATCAGGCAGTACTCTCTGGAACGCATGGCGAACAATGAGCAGCATGCCGATTTTAGACTGCGGCATGCAGTACACTACCTGAGCCGGGCGCAGGAATGGAACAAAGCCATAGAGCAGTTTGGAGAAAATCAGCAAACCGCGCTGCTGCACCTGGGGCAGGAACTGAATAACCTGCGTTCTGCCATGGACTGGGTGGCAGAGCAAAACCAGGCAGAAAGCATGGCTGCATATGCACTGGCCCTTTCGCGGTTTTTTCTGATGACGGCTTCTTATACCGAGGGAACACAGCGCCTCGACACGGCCATAGCCGCAGCACATACTGTAAACATGGAATCTGAACAGGCTGAGATGCTGATGCAGCGCGGCAGATTTGCATTTTACATGGCAGATAATCAGGGGGCGCGGCAGTATTACACAGAAAGCCTGCAGCTGTTTCAAAAAATGAGCAACCTGAAAAGACAGATACCGCTTCTGAATAACCTGGGCAATGTTGCCTGGGCAGATGGAGATTTTGAAGCCGCTGAAAATTTTTACAACCAGGCGCTCATGCTTGCACGCGAAGAAAAACTTGCTGCCTATGAAGGCACCATGCTGAGCAATCTGGGTGCGCTTGCAAGCGATAAAGGAGAGTTTGTAAAGTGCATGCAGCGTTTTGAAGAAGCCATCAACCTGCACAGAAAAAACGACAACGCGCGGCTGTATGCAGAAGCCCTGATGAATTATGCAGAAGCGCTGCGCAGGCAGAAAGAAGCAGGCAGCGCGGTGAAACGCCTGCAGGAAAGCCTGGAAATTTTTCTCAATCTGGGTTTGAAACAACAGTCGGGAATCTGCTCTCTCTACCTGGCAGGAGCGCTGATGGATTTGAATGAACTGGAGCAGGCAGAAAGCTGCATTCAGGATGGACTGCAGCAAGCCAGAGAAATTGAAGACCTGTGGGGCACCACCCTGGGCCTCTCGCATCTTGGCCAAATAGAGGCCCTGCGAGGAAACACTGTGCAGGCAGCTGCATACTTTCTGCAGGCAGTAAATTACCAGCAGGAACATGCCCCTCAGAACAAGCAGCGCCTGGCAGAACTGCTGCACACCGCCGCAGAACTGCTGCATAACGACGGCAGCATAGAGCAGCAATACCTTCTTTTGTGCGCTGCTATTGATTTGTACGGCGATTCAAACTCTTTCACATGTACTTCTGCCAAAGCGCTGCAGCATAAGTGGCGCGAACAATTGGGAGAAGAAGCCGCCGCCCGTTTGCAGCAGGAGGTGCAAACCATTACGCCCAGAACTTTGCTGGAACGGTTTTAGACACTGAAATGTTGAACAACTGGCGTACAATAACAATACTGTATCTGGTAAAATCACCTATTTTTTCGCACAACACAAAAAATAGTTAATATTTATAGGCAAATTCACTAGAATGGAACAAATCTTGCATTATTATATATGTAGAGCTTACAGTTCAGCCTTTCATCTCTGCCGGGTTACCAATACAAGACAATACCATACTGTTACTGCGGGAGAAATTACACTATGCACTTGAGGAAACACGCACTTGCACTGGCCGTTGCTTTGGCAGCAGCGGCTATGCTTTCAGGACGAGCAAATGCCTACACTCTGTTTGGAGACGGTTCTGGCACCGCCACCGCCCAGTTTCATATTCCCACTTCTCTAGACCCTTCCAGCCTGACCATTACTTCGATCAATGTACTCTACTCAAACTACGTTGATACCAGCGGCAAGTCTCAGCCAATTACCGGCGGCACGCTTCTTAATACAGGTTCCAATAACAACTACGGACTTCAGATTCTGGATGGCGTTACCGGGCCGGGCAACTTGACCCAGCCTATTCGGGCTTTGCAAATCTGTTTCAGCTATGGCGGTTCAATTTCCCTTGACCCTGTTTCCGACCCTAACATCCCCAACCCTCTCACTGGCAAGCCCTATGTTCCCTGGAGCATTACAGGCAAGATTGTAAATGGGCAGGAATGTTTCACCATGACACAGGTTCCGGGTTCAGCCGACCTCGATTCCAACGCATTTTATGCTCTTTTTCAGGCACAAAGCAACGACCCCACTTTCGCTACTGCTCCTGTAACTATACAGGCTATTCCACCCCCTGCGGCCCCCGAAGCATCTACCTGGCTTGGTTTGGCAGGAATGCTGGCAATGGGAGGCATTTGTTCAAAAAGGTATCGCCGCAGACAGGCATCCTGCTGAACAGCAGCATATGCGGGGCAGGTATAATGCAGGCATGAAAAAAATACTGCTTGTGCCAGATGGTGCTGCCGACCTGCCCCTGCTTGAACTCAACGGACGCACTCCGCTGGAAGCGGCCCATACCCCAAATCTCGATTCACTGGCCCAACACGGTTTTACAGGCGCAGTGCAGGTAACGCCTTCCGATATGTATCCAGGCAGTGATGCTGCCAATATGGCTCTGCTGGGCTACAACCCTGTGCAGTACTACACCGGACGCGGCCCCGTTGAGGCCGCCGCCATGGGCATTGAGCTGGGGGAGCAGGATGCTGCCCTGCGGTGCTCCCTTATTTCTACAAATGCCTCGACTCTGCTCGACTATAGTTCGGGGCACATACCTACCGAAGAGGCGCTGCTGCTGATTGATTTGGCAAACCAGCATTTGTGCAAGCCTGGCATGCGCCTGTTTCCCGGAATATCGTACCGCCATATTTTGCGCTGGACAAAAGGCCCGATACACACCGTAACAGCCCCGCCTCATGAAAACATGGGAAGGCCCCTCAGCGAGATACTGCCTGCAGGCGAGATGGAAGCAGAACTGCGTGCGTTTATTGAAGCTTCCTTTCAGCTGCTCGACCCGCTGCCATACAACAAAACCCGGCGCGAAAATGGGCTGCCGCCCGCCAACATGCTCTGGCCCTGGTCCCCCGGACGCACTCCCCTGCTGCCGCCATTTCAGCAGATGCGCGCATGCAGCGGCGCCCTGATAGCAGCAGTAGATGTGGTGCGCGGGCTTGCCAGGCTGGCCGGGCTGGAGGTAGTGGATGTACCAGGTGCAACGGGCTACTTTGATACCAACTACAAAGGAAAAGGCGAATATGCGCTGCAGGCGCTGCAAAAGCACGATTTTGTGTGGGTGCACGTAGAGGCCCCCGATGAAGCCGGCCATGCCGGCAGTGCAGAAGAAAAGGTGCGCGCCATTGAAAACTTTGACCGGTATGTGGTGGGCACTCTGCTCAACGGGTTGAACGGAACAACGCCTTACCGTCTGCTCTGCGTGCCCGATCACATGACTCCGGTTGCAACGCGCAAACATGCTGCAGGGCCGGTGCCCTACCTGTTTTATGACTCTCAACACCATCAAAACAGCGGTACGCCCTGGGATGAAAGGGTGATTGCAAATGGGGGCGTACTGGAGCCGAACGGATACCAGCTGATAGAACGCCTGTTTACTGCCTGAAGCTGTTGTTTCGCCCTGCATTTGCACACAGGGCGAAACAGGCTATCGATCTGTTCCAGAAATCGCAGCGCTCCCTGGCAGTGTTTCTGACTTGTCTGGATTGATAGTGCTGGCTACCGTTTGCGACGCCCCGTCTTCCACTACGGCTGTAATGCCTGCAATAATTGTGGGGTTGCCTGAATCGTCGGTGCCGGGAACAACACTCACATTGTCATCGGTTCCCAGCGTTGCCACCCCGCCATCCAGTATGAGGCTGGGAAGTATAGGCAGCACATTCCCCTTGTCGTCCAGCGCTTCTGCCGTGTATGCGGTAGAGCTGCCGCTGCTGGCCCCCGGCACCAGCAGCACCTTTGCGATAGTGCTCAGGTTGAAGGTGGTTGGAGGCAGCGCTGCAATCACGCTGGTTCCGCGGTTGTTTGCAAGCAGGAAGCTAAAGTTCTGCTGTTGCAAACCCGCACCGGAGGGCGGACTGATACTCACGGCTACATTGTTGTTTACTGTGCCTGTGGGCATGCCGTTCACAGAAAAAACGCCTTTAGAGTCGGTGTACACCCGGTAGGTATAGGTTCCCTGTGCAGGTATGGTGGTGACCAGGGTGACGAGGGCATTTGGTACAGGTGTATGAGTGCCGGCAGCCTGCACTACCTGCCCTGCCACCACAGAACGGCCCGGCGGAATGCTGCCTCCTGTAAATGCAGAAACACCTGCGCAGCCTGTCAGCAGGGTGGCGAGCGCCAGGCACATGAGCCATTTTAATTTTTTTGCATTCCCCAAGTTCAAGGGGGAATGCATACCGTCAAACTGCGGTTTCCCGTTTTGTTGCATCATAAGGTCAGGGGGTCTCCATACGATTGTTCAGCGGCGGCCAGCCGGTTTGTTCCAGCATTGCATCTGCCTCCGCAGCGCGATTGTCGGACTGTAACAGGCGCAGCAGTTTTATATACACACCCATACAGGTTTCGTTTTCCAGCAGTGTGTCTTCCATACCTGCTTCTCTCAGTTCGTCCCGCAGCGTCTCAAGCTGCTGCACAGCTTCTCTCAAATCGTTTTCGGCTTCCCTGCTCAGGGCTGGGTGCAAATCTGCCCGCACCACAAGCGCCTGCCAGAGGGCTTCTGCAAACCCTGTTTCACGTGCCAGCAGAACAGCGTTTTCCACTCTTTGCACTGCATCGGCGCGTGCGGGGGCGCATCTGACGCTCAGGGTAAGCGCTGCCGATTCCAGGTGCCTCGCGCCCAGTTTTTGCGAGAGCTGCAGTGCGCGTTCTGCCGCTTCCAGGGCTTCTGCAGAAGCATTGTCCAGCAGCAGCAGGCCGCCCAGTCTCAACCGGCACTCTGCTTCGGCTCGTTCCAAATGCAGTGCGCGGGCAACTGCCAGCGCCTGTTCCAGATGATAGCGTGCCTCGGTGCGCCTCTGGTTAATGCCCGCATAGGCATCTGAAAGAGCGATTTGCGCGTACAGTTCTACCAGCCTGTCGCCCCGTGAAAGCGCAGCAGAAAGCGCTGTTTTGCCTTCTTGCAGCGCTTGTTCGTAAACTCCTGCGGCAGAAAGCGACAGCGAAAGCCAGGCCCTGCCCATCGCCTCGCGCCGCAGATCTTCTACAAACCGCGCCAGCTGCGCCAGGGTAGCAAATCCGTTGCATGCCTGTGCCAGGTGGCCGGTATGAAAATCGCACCATGCCAGGTTGAAGCGCGCCTCTAAAAACTGGTCTGCATTGCCCATTGCTTCTGCATCGGCCATGCACTTTTTTGCCAGTGCGCGTGCTCCAGCAAAATCTCCACCATCCATATAGACGTTGGTGCGGTTGGCGTTGGCATACACAATTCCCAGGTCTGCCTCTTTTTGAGAAATAGTTCCTGCTGCGGCAGCCTCCTCCAATAACAGGGCAACCTCGTCAAAGCGTTCCATGGCATGCAGATAGTCGCCATGCTGTTCATCTATAGCTCCCAGCGCCAGCAGGCCGCGCCATCGGTCGCGGGGAGGGTTGGAAATTTGCGATACTGTTTCGTACTGTTCCCTGGCTTGCGCAGTGGCTCCCTGTGCAAGAAGTGCGTTGCCCAGGCTTTGCCGGGCTGCACGCTCGCGTTCTGGGCTGCCGGTTTCACGGGCAAGCACAAGGGCGCGCTGAAGTTCCTCAGAGGCACGCAGGTATTCGCCTATTGCCAGCAGCGACTGCCCCAGACGCTCCTGTGCATCTGTTTGCGCAGCCCTGTCGCCAAGCTGTGAGGCAAGCAGAACAATGCGCTCACAGGTTCCGGCAAGTGCGCGTGGGTCGGGGGGGCTGGCCTGCGCACCGGCAAGCTGCTGCAGAGCCTGCAAGCTCTCTCCCATCCTCTGGGCGACATCTGATACAGCAGGAGCAGGTACGGCAGCAGGAGCAGGCTCTTCTTCATAAAAATAGGTGAGTGAAACAGAACAGAAGCGGGCAATTTGCTGAAGTTTATCAGGCTGCGCCAAAGTGCTTCCCGAAACATACTGGTAGAGAAGCGCACGCGAACAGCCAATGCGATTGGCAAGCTCTTCAATAGATATGCCTGCCCGTTCTACAGCGCGCTGAATGCGCTGCCCCTGTTCACGTTTTCCCTGGCGGGTGCTGAGATCCATAAATACGCTTTCTGATGCGTGCCGGCCGGGGGGCCTGAGTGGGGGGAACAGACCGAAAGCAATCGTATTCTATAATATTCTGACATATTGTATCATACATTCATCCTGATTGCAAGCAAAAGGCAAGAGTTGTAAGAGTTCATGAGTGGTGAAAGTAATTTTTGTGCGGTATTTTTACTCGCACAGACTGTTGCCTGTAAAATTTTCTATTTGTCAGCCCGCACCAACGCTCTGCTCACCGGTTCACCTCACCCCCTTGACCTGCTGTTGCACGGGGTTTCACCCCCGTGGCATGCGCCGGGGGTGAGGTATACTGTGCGCAGGGGTAAAACTTGTTCACCTGCCATGCTTTGCAGCCGCTGAAAAAACGTTCAAATACTTCCTGCAAGCGCTTGACATATCAGCGCAGGTTCTGCATGATAGAGTAGACATAATACAGGTGGCTACCATGCTCAAGAATATTCAAATTGACGGCCAGAGCATCATTCGCGTGCTTGACCAGCAGAAGACTGAAGCTGCTGATCAATGCCATGCTGATATGCTTGCCCAGGCAGTTTGCTGGCTTGAGCAATTCTGGGCTGTTGAGCAGCGCCAATTAAAGCATGCACAGCATCTCATTCGATGGAATACCATTGTGCAGCTTCTGCTTGTGGCCTTTTTCATTTACCTATCTTTTGTGAACTCATCTATTCGCATGTTGGCAGGTGGAATCGCGCTGGCAGTTTTTGGCTGCCTTCAGTACATAGTGTTGCTGATCAGAATCATCTCAACAAAGCGTTATAACAAGCAGATGATTGATACGGTCACACAGATTACCAGTTATGTTTTTAAAAATGCAGATCAGTCTACTCTGCCTGTAATGATTAAGTTGTTGTTTGATTTATATCTCTGCCCAATTCCACGCAGCGCTTATCTTGCGCGCACACTGCCTGGCAATGCAAACACTCGTTTTCAAAACATTGTTGAATCGATGAGAGATTCTGATCAAACAGACGACAGTATACTGCCTCTCTGTGAAAAAATTATTGCTGGTATGCTGACTAACGCTGGCAGTGTTGAAAAAGATGCAGAGAAATTTTTTGTTTTGCGCGACCTGGCGGCAAGGTACGGTAATGAATATACTATTCAACGCTTCAATACCGCCCTGGCCAGCTGTAGCGCTGCTTCTGAGAACAGCATGAACGTTACAGAAACGGGAGATGACAGAAACAGCACGTTGATGAAAGCCGGACACAGACCTTCCTTGTTTCGCAGCGCTCGGCGAATTTACCAGAGATTGCGGTATGATTTGCTGCCTTCAGCATACATCACCTCTTTTGATATGGCGGCTTTTTGTATTTATATCAGCTTTTATGGTGGTTCACTTTATCATGCTTGCAAAAAAATAAGCGCCTATGACCATTCCATGAAGTGGATGGCAGCAAGTGAACATCTCGCCCAGGCAAACAAACTGAGTGGTGCATACAAAGCAGCGCTGAAATCTATTCAGTACGAACCGAAGCAATCCGCTGGTTATGAGCTTGCCGGCTGGATTCTTATGCATGAGGGCAGGTATGCTGGCGCAATAAGACAGTTTGAGTTTGCAAACCACTTTTTACCAGACAATGATACACAGCGACGCATTGCGCAATGCAAGAAGCTCATGAAAAAACATAAACCATTGCGTAACAAAACTAGATAGCATATGCCATTGATCTAAATTGTGATGTAACAATGGCTTACTCATCTCACTGTAGAAAACTGATAACAACCCGTTTGCCCGAGGCTCCCCTTGATGACTGCAGCATACTGATTCGATTTTGCCTGAACACAGCATGCTTCTCAACAGGCCAGCAGGAGATAGTACAAGCAGAAAGGGGGTTTTGTTTTTTTGTGCCCCATGTACCAAACAGTCTCTGGCGCACCGCCCAAATGCTAAAACCTTAGTCGAAATCAGCAGGTACCAGGGGGCAAAGGCGCCACAGGCCGCTGCATGGCTGCTCTTATGCTGCCAAATTAAAGCAGCGGCAGCGCCATCAGCACCGAAGCAATGGTTTTGGCATCTATAATCTCACCGCGATAAATCATCTGCGTAAGCGTCTCAATGGGCAAAGCCTCCAGAAGCAGGCGCTCATCTGCATCCATCTGCAGGGCATCGGGGATGAGTTCTGTTGCCAGATAGGCATAAATACGCTCGGTTGAGTATCCAGGCGCAACAAAAAAAGACCCCAGCGGATGCAGCTTCCCTGCTCTGTACCCGGTTTCCTCGCGCAGTTCACGGGCTGCACACACCTCTGGCGCCTCGCCTGGCTCACGCGTGCCTGCAGGCGCTTCCAGCAGCGGGCCATCTGCCGGCAGCCTGTACTGGCGCACCAGCAGCACACTGCCCTCCAGCACCGGCACAATGCATACCGCGCCTGGGTGGTTCACCACTTCGCGCTTCGACTCGGTGCCATCGGCCAGCCGAATGCTTTTCACTTGTACATGCAGTACTTTGCCCTGAAAAATTTCTTCAACGCCCGTCACTGTTTCTGTAATGTCCATCATCTCTCCTGTGTTTCCACCAGGTGGCAGGCCGCTTCATGGTTTTCCCCTGCACTTCTCAGCGCCGGTTCGGTTTGTGCGCATTGCGGCTGTGCCAGCGGGCACCTGCTCAGAAATCGGCAGCCGCTGGGCAGCCGCAGCAAACTGGGCACAGAACCTGATATAGCCTGCAGGGGCTGGCGGGGCGGTGTGCTGGGACCTGGCACAGCCTGCAGCAGCCCTTTGGTATAAGGGTGGCGGGGGCTGGCGAACAGGGTGCGCACCGGTGCGCGTTCTACAATGCGCCCTGCGTACATTACCGCTACATCGTGGCAGTTTTCGGCCACCACGCCCAGGTTGTGGGTAATCAGCAGCAAAGCCGTTCCTGTTTCCTGCTGCAGCTGCCTCAGCAGCGCAAGTATCTGCGCCTGCACAGTAACATCCAGTGCAGTAGTGGGTTCATCTGCAATCAGCACCTGCGGCCTGCCTGCCAGCACAGAAGCAATTAGAATGCGCTGCCGCATTCCTCCCGAATACTGGTGCGGGTAGCTGGCAAGCCTTTTTTCCGCCTCTGGAATAGCCGCCTGCTGCAGCAGGCGCACCGCTTCTGCTTTGGCCTCTGCCCCCTTCAGTCCCCTGTGTATGCTGAGGGTTTCCAGAATGGGGTCGCGCACAGGGTACAGAGGGTCGAGGCTTGTCATCGGTTCCTGAAACACCATGCCAATTTTGCCGCCGCGCATAGTGCGCATCTCTTTATCACTCAGTTTCAGCAGGTCGGTTCCATTCAGCAGCACTTCGCCGCTCACAATTTTACCAGGCGGCTGCACCAGGCGCATCAGCGAGTAGCCAGTAACGCTTTTTCCACATCCGCTTTCTCCTACAAGCCCCAGCGTGCGGCCGCTCTGTATAGAAAAACTGATGTTGTCTACTGCAGTAAGCAGCCCTTCTTCTGTGGCAAACTGTGTGGTAAGGCCGCGCACTTGCAGCAGAGGTGCAGGCTGGTTCATCGCATCCCCCTGGGGTCAAGCGCATCCCGCAGGCCGTCTCCCAGCACATTCCAGGCAACAACGGTAACAAAAATCAGCAGGCCCGGCATAAGTATCCATGGGTACTGGGTAAGCGCTTCCAAATTTTGAGCCGAAGAGAGCATGTTGCCCCAGCTGGGGGTAGGTTCGCGAATGCCAAGCCCCAAAAAACTGAGGCCCGCCTCGCCCAGAATGTAGGAGGGTATGGCCAGGGTAGCGCTCACAATAGAATAGGTAGTGGTTTCGGGTAGAATGTGACGCACAATAATGCGCAGCGGCGACACGCCCAGCGCTTTTGCCGCCTCTACAAACGGGCGTTCGCGCGTGGTAAGGGCTATGCCTCTTATAACACGCGCCAGCCCTGCCCAGCCCACCAGGCTGAGTATGGCAATAATGAGAATATAGCTTTCTCCTGATGGCATGCCCGGGGGCAGCAGAGCGGCCAGTGCCAGCAGCAGGTAGAAGCCCGGCACAGCCAGCAGAACTTCTGTAAAGCGCATCAGCACATTGTCGGTAATGCCGCCGTAATACCCCGAAATGCCGCCAATAAGCAGCCCCAGTGCAAAAGTAATCGCTATGCCAATCAGCCCAACACTCAGCGAATACTGCGAACCATACAGCAGCCTGCTAAGCAAATCGCGCCCCAGCGCGTCTGTGCCCATAAGAAACACAGGGTTTTTGCAGCCAAACAAATGGAGGCTCACCGGTAAAATGCCAAGCAGTCTGTAGCGCTCTCCGTGTACAAACAGGCGCAGTGGAGCCAGTGTGCCGGGCAAATCAATACAGCGGTGGCTGGGGGTAAGCATGGTAGCAGGCACTTCGGGCCAAAAGGTATGCTGCCCCTGGTTGTTGCGCCACACAAAATGAGAAGGGGGATGATAATAGAGAGCAAGGTTTTGCTGCACAGGCGAGTAGGGTGAAAGAAAGGGAGCAAAGAGGCCCAGCAAATGCAAGAGGGCCAGCAGGCCCAAAGCGCACAATGCAGCCCGGTTGCGTCGCAGGCGTCTCCAGGCAATCTGCCGCGGCGTAAGGGCGCGCACATACACAGTTTCACTTGCAAGAGGTGCGGATGCCGCCAACAGCTGCTCCTTTCCAGCCCTCAATCAGGCCGCCGCTCGCTCCAGTATAGTCTCTTTGAGGCAGGCTCCATTCGCCACTACCTGCATTCCCCATGCCTGCGCCCTGTGAATGGCAGCTTCCGACTCGCTTCCAGGCTGCATCCACACATAGCGTATGTTGAGGCGTGCCGCTTCCTGCAGCAGAGCTTCGGTGATTTCCGGCTGCGTCACAGTGACCAGGCATTCTATCTGTTCGGGCACATTGTCGAGTGCGGCATAACAGGGGTCGCCTGCAATCTGTTCTGCATTCGGGTTGAGGGCGTAAACGGTTTTGCCGCTGCTGCGCAGAGCAAGATAGAGCTGATGGCTTTCTTTCTCTTCACTGCGAGATGCGCCTGCCACAGCAAACACCTGCAAAGCAGCAATCTGATCTATCAGGGCGCGTAATGACATTCACGACCTCCCTTTTGGTTTGTGAATACTCTCTGCATGAGTGTAGCACAAAAGGGCTGTTTTGGTGCCTTTCAGCCCGCCGCCTGAGTGCGGGGCAGGGCAAAAAAAGCTCTGTTGAAATAAGCGGCGCTCTTCATGCTGCAGTTTTCGTATACGAGTACAATTCCATTCTGTTCATCCATAAATTCGTAGTGCAACAGTATCGGGTTTGCGGGTATGATGTTTAGAAAACTCCAAGATCGCTGGAATACACAAGTGAACAATAAACCCCTTTTTCGTATTGCTCTGCCCTCTCTGCTGGCAGCGCTGTTTTTGAGCGGATGCAGTTTTTTGCACACGCCTGTAGCGCGTCCATTTGTGGCGCATCTGGCTCATGTGTACATGCCTGTTTCCAAACCAATGCCTCTTACCAAAGCGCAGCTCAAACGCATTCGCCCCAACGAAGACGGAATGGTGATGATTCTGGAGTACCACAACATTCTGCCTGTTTCACGCAGCCCTTACACCAGCACAGTGCAGCAGTTTCGCAACGACCTGAATACGCTTTACAAACTGAACTACCGCCCTGTCAGCATGAGCGACTACCTAAACAACCGCATTGCGCTGCCCGCAGGCAAATCGCCGGTAGTACTCACATTTGACGATGCAGATGCATCGCAGTACCGCATGCTTCCAGATGGAAAAACAGACCCCAGCTGTGCAGTTGGGGTGCTGGAAGCCTTTCACAGCCTGCACCCTGACTGGGCGCTGCGAGGCACTTTTTTTATTGTGCCCGGCTATGCCTTTGGCAATCGCGACCAGAGGGCGGAGAAACTGCAGTCGCTGCTCAAAATGGGCTTTGAGCTGGGCAACCACACCATTACCCATCCGCAGCTCAGTCACCTTTCCAACCAGCGTGTGCAGTGGGAACTGGCAGAGTGCGCCGCACAGATAAAAGCTCTGGCGCCATCGGCACGGGTAAATACCCTTGCCCTGCCGTATGGCGTAGCCCCCCGTGACCGCGCACTCGAACTGCACGGCAAATGGGGCAAACTGGTCTACCACAACCGCATTGTGCTGCTGGCTGGCGCCGACCCTGCCCCGGCCGTGATAGACCGCCGATTCAAGCCCCAGGAGGTTCCCCGCGTGCAGCCCGTGCCTGGCGTGTGCGGCCTTGATTTCTGGCTGCACTTTTTTCGCAATCATCCCTCGCGACGCTATGTAAGCGATGGCGATGCAGACACTACCACCCTGCCGCGTTCGCTTGCACACCATATCTTAAAAGCACGCTTGAACGGCTCAAAACTGGTTCTCTACTAAACAGCAGACTGCTAACAGAAAACCAAAGGCGGCATGGCGGCATGCCGCCTTTTAGCTCTAACTACTGCAGCATAATAGCATACAGTGAATACTGCTGGAGCATTGCCGCTGTACTCTTTGCGCCCTCACATTACTGCTGCCAGCAAATAATGCCCATCAGCCACAAGGCGCTGTGCAGTTTGCACAGCGCCTTGTGGTTTTGAAACAATGTATTATTGCAAGTTAGGCAGCTTTTTTCAACGCCTTCAGCGAAGAGGCGAGCATATTGTGCGCGCTCTCCAGCAGCATGCCAGACTGGCTTTGCTGCGGATAGTGCGCGCAGCCAAAGCTGTACCAGAGCGGGCACTGCCCCTTGTTCCAGCCCTGCTGCTGCAGCCATTCGCTCAACCTTGCTTCCAGCCTGGTGCGCACTGTATGCACATGTGTACCGGTGCCAGGCAGAATGAGGGCAAAACTGTCTGCTGCATAACGGGTAACTATGTCGTAGCGGCGCACCCCTGTGCGCAGCATATTTGCAGTGCCCCGCACCGCCTCATCCGCACGCAAAGTACCGCCCAGCCTGGTAAACTCCTGCAGGCCGCCCAAATGCACAAACAGCATGGCAACTTCTTCATTCATGCGTGAGGCGCGCCGCAGCTCCTCTTCGAGGCGCATTTCAAAATAGCTGCGGTTGTACAAACGAGTTAAATCGTCTACAATACCGGCAGGGTCTGGAAACAGCTTGTCTTCCACCTGCTGCCGTACGCTGGCCGCCATCTCCCAGCCTTCTCGCGCCTCTTCGATAGTGAGAATTTTTTTCAGTTTTTTGGTCGCATTGCGCAGAAGATGCGACACATAGTTGCCTGAAATTCCCAGCATGCGGGCTATTTCGGTCTGGTTCAGGTCGTGAAAGTAAAACTCCATCAGCACCTGCTGCTCCAGACTCTTCAGCTTGCCTATAGCGCTTTCCAGCACAACCCTGTCTTCGAGAGGCATTTCAAAGCGTATCGAAGCCTCTTTGGGCAGACTGCGGTCTATGTCTACCGAATTGCTGTCGTCGTCGGTATCCGTTCCGCCATCCAGCGAAGTGACCTTAAAAACCTCCCGGTTCATCATCAGTTCGCTCACAGCCTCTTCTGTCATACCCATGGTCTGCGCGATTTCCTCGCAGGTAGGAGTGCGGTGCAGCTGCTGAGAAAGCGTTTCGGTTGCCCGAGTCATGCGCTGATTCAGCTCCTGCAGCCAGGCAGGCTCCTTGATGATCTTTCCTTTATCACGCAGGTAGTGTTTTATCTGGCCTATAATAAAATGCGTGGCGTAGGTAGAAAACTTTACATTGCGAGCAGGGTCATACATCTCAATGGCCGATATCAGCCCTATGTATCCTTCCTGCGCCAGGTCTTCTACTGGTTCAAATCCACCTGAGAAACGCCGGGCAACCGATTCCACCAGATTGGTGTACTGCTGCACCAGCATGCCGCGGATTTGAATGTCCCCGGTTTCTTTATAGACCATCAGCAGGCGAAGAACCTCGGCTTCGGAGCGGCGTGCAGGCATGCGCGTCTCTTTGCCCCTGCTTCCACCTGGATTCTTGTCTTCTGTTGGCATATATTTCCTATCCAGCTGCCTTCGTTCCCATCGTACGCGGCAGACAGTTCCTGTCCCATCCTCCCTGAAGTTGCGATGAATACGCTCATCGGGGACACCTGATTATTGCCAGTTTTGGCAGCAAACTGAAGAGAAAAGCAAACCTGTTAATATTGCTGGAATTATTATTCGAGAAACTGAAACCGCTGGGTCAGTGCATCTTCCTGTCCGGCCTGGCTCTGCAGCATCTGCTGCGCAAAAGCCGCGTAACGCACTGCAGCAGCATGATTTGGCGAACGCTGCAGCACTTTTTTCAGCTGAAACAGCGCATCGCCATAACTGCCTGCCTCATAAGCCTCCATTGCCAGGGCATACAGTTGGCTAACCTGCAGCGCAGCCAGCTTTTCTGCCCTTGCCTGGGTAGGTGCAGCATGCTGCGCATGTTCCAGCATAGCCAGTGCGCCGCTCCAATCCTGCATTTGCTCCAGCCTTGCGGCTTCGGCATCTGCTTCTTCCGCCTGCCTGAGTCGGTTTTGTTTCAGCTGCACGCGGGCTTGCAGGCAGGCATCCTGCGCCTGCAGCGCCTGCAGCAGAAGCTGCTCCTGCTCACGCAGGTCTGCAGCGCTTTCTGCAAGCGCCAGGCATTTTTGCGCCCATGCAGTACGCGCCTCCTGCAGGGCAGCGGCCAGCTGCGGTGATTCAGGTTCTGCAGCAAAGGCTTCCTGCAACAGATTCAATGCAGCCTGCGGGCTGCCTGCCTCCAGCATGATGCGGGCAGTGCTGAGGGCGCTTTGCACATATTGTTCGTAAATTTGCATACACTGCATGGCATTTTCTACATCGGCAGGGTGCTGCTGCAGATGCCTGCGCAGCAGCAGCAATGCACCACCCCTGTCGCTCTGGGCAAGCAATTCCTGCACTCTGACTTCTACCTGCTCATTCTGCAAGGCCGGCGTCTGCTGCCTCCCTGCCTGCAGCTTGAGCATGCTCACCAGCCCACCTCTGCGTGAAACAGCAAGATAGCCTCCGCCGGGCGAAAGAGCGATGCCTGTAACAGCCTCTTCGCATTGCAGGTGCGTTTCGTACTGGCCCGTTTCATCTAGCAGCACAAGGTTCTGCTGCACATCATGTTCTTCACTGCACAACACTGCAGCTGCCCTGTCGGCGTTTGCAGTAACCGCCAGCAAATGCGCCGTACCACCCGGAAACGCGCTCCAGATGCGTTTGCCCTGCGAATCTATCAGGCCAATTTCGCCGCCGCGGGTTGCATATACTGTTGCTTCAGCCTCTTCTGTACAGGCCAAAGCACATACCGGCGCCTCAAGCCCAAAGCGCCACACCTCTCTGCCATGCACATCGCGCAGGGCAACCCGCCCATCTTCGCTGCCTTCAGCAGCAAACAGCCCGTTGCCGCTCACAGCCACGCACAGCGGCACATAATCTAGGTCTATCGCCCAGAGCAGGTTTCCCTGTATGTCTCCCATTGCCAGCCCAAAGGCAGAGCCTGCCACATTTGAATAGGCTGCCACAAACTGCATGCCGTTTCTGCTGAGAGAGGCATCTTGTGTGAGAAATCTTTTTTCGGGCAGAAAACGCGCTTTTTCCCCATTTCTAAACAGGTAAAACGAGTCGGAGGTTCTTCCCAAACAGCGCCCTGTAAGCGGCGCAACGTCAAGCTTCAGCAGGGTTTCTACCGAAATGCTTCCCTGTTTCACGGGGCTGCCCTGTTCGGGCAGAAGAAACAGGTCATGCGTGCGAGGTTCGAGAGGACGGGGCAGGGCGAGCAGCAGCTCTCCCCCGTCTTGCAATGAAAAAGAAGAGACTGGGTAGCCCCCCCTCAAACGCTGTTCCCAAAGCAAGGCAGTACTAAATGACATAGAAAGCGGCGCTACTCCCAGGCGAAGCGCAGAATGCGATGATTGAGCGTATCACTGAGATAGATTTCGCCGTTTGGCCCCAGTGCTACTCCACAGGGCTGCTTCAGAGGCCCCAGTTTGCGCATGGGCTGCTCTACAGTCTCTATAGAAACAGCATCGGGTGAAAGCACATGCAGGCGGCTGGCCCCGCTTTCAGCAATGTAGAGTCTTCCTTCCTTGTCTACCGCAGTTTGCCGGGGCTGCGAGAGGTTTCTAAATTCGCTTACGGCACGCACTTTCTGCCCTACAGGGCTGTAGCAGGTAACATCCCGCGTTTTTTCATCTGTAACATACACGTTTTTTCTTTCATCGCAGCAAAGCGCTATCGGCCGCAAAACGCCCTGGCTGCGGTCTAGGCGCAGCAGCATCACACCGCTTCTGGCATCTACGCAAAGCACTCGTGAGTTGCCGGTATCTGCAATCCAGCATCGGCCGTCGCCATCAAAGCATACTCCCGATGGCCCCAGAAAGCCAGTGAAGGGCCGATCAAATTCGCCGGTGATTCTGAAGGCGGCAATTCGCTGATTGCCCTGGTCTGCCACCAGAAAAAAGCGCCCGTCAGGGTGCGGAGCCACTGCCACCGGCCCCATCAGCTGCCCCATGCCCTGCCCCGGCCCGCCATACAGCAGCACATCTCCGTTGAGAGCTATGCGCTGCACCCTGTGGTTGCCCGTATCTGCCACATACAAGTTGCCGTACCCATCTACGGCAATACCGGCAGGGTTCATAAACTGGCCTGCTTCCCGCCCCGGCTCGCCAATTACCTCCTGTATTTTGAGGCGTACCGACTTGCGGGCAGAAGGCTCCTGTTCTGCAAGAGAATCCGGCATGCCCTCCGACTGCTGTGCAGCAGGAGCTTTCGGCGGCGCATCGCCCAGTTCCAGAAAATCAAAACGGTCGCTCATTGCCCTTCCGGCTTCTCTTCTTCAGCGGCTTCCGAATTCTCTGCAGAAGCGTTCCGGTTTTTGTTCACGCCTGCTTTTGCTACCAGCAGGTTCTCCATAATGGCATCCATATCTTCTGATTTGGCCTCAGAAGCCGGGCGCGCTCTCAAATTTGCCCACTCTCTCAGTTCTTCTATTCTCTCTCTCATGGTAACAGAAAGAGGCACGGTATGTGCTGCAGCATCTATCAGCGAATCTGTGGTCATTTCGCTGGTTTCATCAAACGCATCGTAAAGCGCCTCTACTACCACAGCCTCTATTTCCGCCCCAGAAAACCCCGGGGTGGCCTCTGCCAGTCTGCTGATGTCAAAGTCTTCCGGCCGGCGGTTCCGTTTTCTCAAGTGAATGCGAAATATCTGCATGCGTTCTTCCAGCGCGGGCAGGTCTATAAAAAATATTTCATCAAACCTGCCCTTGCGCAGCAGTTCGGGGGGCAGAGACGTGACATCATTTGAGGTAGCCACCACAAAAGCAGACGCCTGCTTGTCTTGCATCCAGGTAAGAAAAGTGCCAAACACGCGGCTGGTGGTGCCCCCATCTGATATGCCTGAGCTTTGTGTGCCAGAGAACCCTTTTTCCAGTTCGTCCAGCCAGAGTATGCAGGGTGCAACCGATTCTGCCACCCGAATTGCCTTGCGCATGTTTTCTTCCGACTGGCCCACAATGCCGCCAAAAATACGGCCTACATCCAGGCGCAGCAGGGGCAGACGCCAAAGTGCGCCTATTGCTTTGGCAGAAAGGCTTTTGCCGCAGCCCTGTACACCCAGAAGCAGTACTCCGCGCGGGGTAGGCAGACCAAATTCGCGGGCTTTTTCTGTAAAAGCAACCGTCCGCTTTTCCATCCAGTCTTTCAGCAAATTCAACCCGCCCACATCGTTTGGGCTTTCGTTGAACGGGTAGTACTCAAGTATGCCAGACTTGCGAATGATCTGTTCTTTTTCGCTGAGAATTACATCTACGTCAAACCGGTGCTTTTCAATCAGCGATTTTGCAAATACGTTTTCGGCTTCCATGGCAGTCAGGCCCTGGGCCGCTTTCAACACCTGGTCGCGCTCCAGATCGCTCATTTTGCAGTCTATTTGCGGGTTGTCTCGCACAGCCTGTATTACTTTTTCCAAAATCATATCCAGGTCTTTGTAATCTGGCAGGCCGTAATCTACCACCGCAATTTCTTTTTCCAGTTCTGCGGGCAGCTTGAGCATCGGGGAGAGAATGACGAGGGTTTTGTAAGAGGTCTTGAGTGCAACAGTGAGATCGCGCAGCCTTCTGGTTACCGTAACATCTGAAATGAAGGCATGGTAGTCTTTCAATACAAACAGCGCCTGTTCCCGCGAGTCGCTCACCGCATCCAGCGCAGCCAGAGGGTCGCGGGTGGCCGCATCTCTATTGTTAGGGTTCGATACCATCCCCTGCGTCACCGTCCAGAGAAAAAGTTTTTTTCCTCTCTCCTGTGCAATTCGGCGCAGCGCCTCTTCTACGCGCTGTTCTTCCCAGGACACAATGTAGATAATGGGATAGCGGGCGCGTATAAGCGTTTCAAGTTCTTTGTCTACCACAGAAGTTGCCAAAATATCCCCCTTTGCGCACTGGCTGCAGTACTGCTGGTTACATGCCTATTATACCTGCTATCTACGCCGCCAAACCGTTTGCCATGCACATGAGAAGCATCTGTATTGTCTGCAGCAAAATCTGCTGCTTCACTGCAAACCAACTCTGTAGTATGTATTGGCAGGTTACAATTGGCATTCAGGGTATTTCGGCCCTGTTTTGCATCTGCACAACTTGATTTGCACCTGTTCTTTTCCAACGACGAAGGCTTGAACTTGACTATTTCACCCCGGTCATGATAAAATTGGAGGGTTACCGAACTGGAGTGATGTCCGAGTTGGTCTAAGGAGCACGACTGGAAATCGTGTAATGGTCAAAAACCATTCGAGGGTTCGAATCCCTCTCACTCCGTTGTTTCCCCCGTTCGGCGGGGAAAAGGAGGCAACCCCATCGCAAGAATACAGGGCCGCCTGCGTTTCATACTTTGCACTGTTTTGGTTATGATTGCCATCCCCTGTGTGTACATGGGGGGGGCGGCGCTCTGCATTTTAATGCGCGAAAGGCGCGCCAATGCAGACCTGGTTTCGTTGCGCCTGCCCCGCCTGCAGCCTCCGGGCGCGCACACCCGCCTGCTGGTTTTCTCTCCGCATCCCGATGATGATACGCTGGGCTGTGCTGGTTTGATGCAGCAGACCCTGGCGCAGGGCGGCACTGTAGAGGTAGTTTTTCTCACAAACGGCGATGCGTTTCGCACAGCTGTAGAGTGCATGACCCACCGCATGAATGTTACCCCCGCCGACTACCTGCGCTTTGCCGACCTGCGACAGCAGGAGTCGCTGCGCGCTCTGCAGCATCTGGGGGTGCCCGCCCAAAACATTCTCTTTCTTGGCTACCCAGACCGGGGTTCCATGGAAATATGGAACAGGCACTGGAATGCATCTTCGCCCTACACTTCTCCGTTCACGGCCAGCAGCCATGTGCCTTACCCCCGCGCATGGCGGCAGGGGGCGCCTTACTGCGGCACCGCTCTGCTGGGGCAGATCGAGCAGGTAATGCGTCAGTACCGCCCCACGCTCGTTACCGTCACGCACCCGCAGGATGCCCATGTAGACCACGAGGGGGCCTCGGTGTTTGTTACCTGTGCGCTGCAGCTGCTGCGGCTCTCGCCTGCCGATTCAGAATGGGCGCAGAAAGTCCGCCTGCGGTATTTTCTGGTACACCGGGGAGACTGGCCAGAGCCGCAGGGGGTCTACCCCTCGCTGCCTCTGCTGCCCCCCCGCCCCATGGCTTTTCTAGATACCACCTGGAAATGCCTGCCGCTTACCCATGCAGAAATTTTGAAAAAACTGCAAAGCATAGACCTGTACAAAAGCCAGACCGCCATGATGGGGCGCTTTTTGCGTTCTTTTGCACGACGCACTGAAATCTATGGCGAGCTGCCCCGCCAAATGCTTTTGCCGGGTTCATCAAAAAACCTGCCCGTTACGCCCCGCTCTGCCGCATGGAAAAATATAGCCCCCACTCTGCTCAACCCGCTGCGCGATGACGTGCTGAGAGCAATGAATGGCTCTGCAAACATACGTGCATTGTATGCCTGCAGAAGCAAAAACACCCTGGCAGTGCAGGTAATGCTGCGCGACCCGGCAGCAGTACGCTACCTGTATCACATTACCCTGCGCCCCATAAATGCCGCAGGGCAGTCGGGCAGCCGCGATTTGCAGGTTGTTGTCAGCCCGCGCACAAAAAAAATCAAAAACGGCATCATCATTCGGGTCAGAGGGCGCCGAATCCTCTTTCTCATTCCCTGGCGGCTGCTGCAAACTCTTTCTCCACATGGCATAGACCTGCTTAGCCTGAGCGCGCGCACCACCCTAGCTACGGTGCCCATCGATAAAACCGGCCCGCGCATACTGCTCTGCAAGCCTTTCCCCTCCGGGCAGCAAAAACTGCCTCCAGGCATTTAAGCACATCGATGAAATTGGGAATTCTGGGCGGCACATTCGACCCCATTCACTACGGACACCTGTTTGTAGCAGAAGAGGCGCACGTGCTGTTTGGGCTGGAACAAGTGTGGTTTATTCCCAACGGAATGCCCCCGCACCGTCCGCTTCACACTGTCACCCATTCCAGGCACCGTTACTCTATGGCCCTCATTGCCCTGCACAACAACCCCGATTTTGTCTGCTCGCCCATGGAAATACAGCGGTCGGGGCTGTCGTATACGGTAGAAACGCTGCTGCGCCTGAAAGTAGAACGACCCGGCGACGAATTTTACTACATTGTGGGGGTAGATGCAGTGGCAGACCTGCTAAGCTGGCACAGGCACGAAGAAATAGTCAGAATGGCAAACCTGATTGCAGTCACCCGCCCAGGTTACCCGCTGGCAACACTGCAAAAAAAGCTGCCCGCAGCGTATCTGCAGCGCATTCTGCCCCTCAACACCAGCTCTCCAGCTATTTCTTCTACCTTCATTCGTGAACGAGTGCGAAAAAATTTGCCTATACGCTATCTCTTGCCCGATGGCGTAGTAAACTATATCTACCAGAACCGGCTCTATATAGAACCGGCAGACCCCGGTACGGGAGAAAATGAATGATTGATCCAGACAGTATTCTAATGCAGCAGCTGCAGGAGGAGGCCGGCGAAGAGTGGGAGGAAGAAGAGGAGCAGGAGGCACTGGCAGACACCGCCATGTCTTCACTGGAAAAACTGCATCATATTGCACAGGCAGCCGATTCACTCAAGGCCGAAGAGATAGCAGCCCTCGATCTGCGGGAACATACCATTATTACAGATTTCTTTTTGGTATGCACAGGAAAATCTTCTATACAGATACGCTCTATAGCAGAACGCATTGAAGAAAGACTGAAAGAACAGGGCGAGCGAAAACTCCGCATGGAAGGCTACCAGGAAGCTACCTGGATTTTGATGGATTACGGCGACGTAGTGGTACATGTAATGGCTGCAGAACAGCGGGCCTTTTACAAACTGGAAGAGTTCTGGGCAGCTGCCCCGCGCATTCCCCTCAACCTCATGCCGGAAAACAGCCGGCAAAGCGAGCAAAGCCATGAGTCAGACCCCCTCTGATCCGCTGGAGCAAAGGCGCAAACTGGAACATGACCTGATGCGCCTGGGAGTATCGCCCGACGAAATCAGGCGGCTGCTCGATGCCGACTCTACTGGCATAGACCCGCCTGTAACACAAGCAGCGCTGCCATCTGGCAGCACGCCGGATGACATAGTGCGCATGGCACGGGCAAAAGAGGCGGCGCGATTGGCGGGGATACTGGAAAAAGCCGAGAAAAGCGTTCTCAATGTACCCGAATTTAGAGATGCCACCCCAGAAGAAACACGCAAGGCAGAGCTTCTGCTGCGTGAGGCAGCCCTGCTGCGCCGCAGACAGCAGTACAAGCAAGCAGACGCAAAATGCCGAGAGGCGCTGCAGCTTTGCCCCCGAGAAAGCAGCGCACTGGAACTGCTGGGAGATTTGTATCAGGACAATGCACAGGTTGAACTGGCGCTGGCAGCCTACAAACGCGCTGTACAGGCCGACCCGAAAAGAAGCGCAGCAGAAAAAAAGTATGCCGACCTGATTGCCATGCAGCAGCGATGGGACATGCTGGAACAGGAAGAGCCAGACAGAAACCCGCGCTATGCCCTCTTTCTCAGCCTGCTGCTGCCCGGCGCGGGGCAGTGCTACAACACCGAATACGCCAAAGGCGTGGTACTGTTTGTACTAGATGCCCTGCTTTTCTGGATGCTTGCCTACTCGCCCATGGGCTTTACAAAACAGGCAGGTACGCATACAAGCCTCTATGTAAGCCTGGGCATTACCACAGCCATCTACCTGTGGGCTACATGGGATGCAGTGAATGGCACAAAGCCGCGACACGGTAAAAGCGGCTGGGACGTTTAAGAAGGAGACTACAATGAAAATACATGAACATCAGGCAAAAGAATTGCTCGCCCGATCTGGCGTACCCGTGCCGCGCAATGCCGGTATAGCGGTTACACCTCAGCAAGCAGCGCAAAAAACTGAAGAGCTGGGGGGCAAAGCCGTTGTGAAAGCGCAGGTGCATACCGGAGGCAGAGGCAAGGCAGGCGGAATCAAGGTAGCACAATCCCCCGCCCAGGCGGAAGAAATTGCTCAGCAGATGCTGGGCATGCTGCTTAAAACACACCAGGCGCCGCAAGGGCTGCGAGTGGAAAAAGTGCTCATAGAAGAGCCGGTTGTGATTGTAAAAGAGATTTATGCCGCTGTTGCACCCGACCGCAACACACGGCGCAACATCATTATTCTAAGCGCAAAGGGAGGCATGGACATAGAGGCGGTTGCTGAAGAAGACCCCGATGCCATTGCCCGCCTGGAAGTTGACCCGCTGGAAGGCGTGTGCGACTACCAGCTGCGCGCCCTGTGCCAGCAGGCAAACATAGATGCTTCGCTGGTAAACCGCGTGGCCGCATTTTTGAAAAAACTGTATGAGGCTTTTCTCGCCAACGATGCCTCTCTGGCCGAAATCAACCCGCTGGCGCTTACCGAAGACGGCAGGCTGCTGGCAGCAGATGCAAAGTTCGACATAGACGACTCTTCGCTGTTTCGGCATGCCGGCCTGGCAGTCTGGGCGGAAGGCAATGCCGAAGACCCCCTGGAAGCAGAAGCTGGCAAGCAGGACATTGCCTACGTGAGGCTGGGCGGAGATGTAGGCATTATCTGCAACGGGGCAGGGCTTACCATGGCTACTATGGATGCAGTGCAAAGGGCCGGCGGAAACCCGGCCGACTTTCTGGATGTAGGCGGCGGGGCACAGGCCGAGCGAGTAAAAGCCTGCCTGGGCATTGTGCTTGCCGACCCCAACGTAAAGGGGGTGCTGATCAACATTTTCGGCGGCATTACCCGATGTGATGAAGTGGCCAAAGGAGTGCTGCAGGCTGCCGACTCGATGGAAATCACCGTACCTATTGTAGTGCGGCTGGCAGGCACCCGCGCTGAAGAAGGCGCACGCATTCTCGAAGGCTCCAGCCTGATACCTGCCGCCACCATGCAGGAAGCCGCTGCGAAAATTGTGGCGCTGGTGCAGGCTGCCTAACCATGTCCTCTCTGCCGCAGCAGCAAGGTATGCGCGCACTGCAGGCGGCACAGCAAATTGCCGCCCTCTGGCGCAAACAGAGTGGAGATACCCCGGTAGACCGTCTGGTTACCGGGGGGCTGCGCGAAAAACGCAGCCTGGGTTCGCAGGAACGGCGCGATGCCGCCGAACTGGTGTTTGCCTATGTGCGCTGCATGAGAAAAGTGCAGGCCATGCTGCAAACCCTGCAGATGGCAGATACAGCTGAAAACGGCATTGCTCTCATTGCAGAGCAGCAGGGCCTGCACACCGGGCTTTTCACGCCTGCAGCAGTTGCAGAAGCAGAACAGGCTCTGCCCACACCGCAAACCCCGCTGGAGTACATTGCGGTTACGCTCTCTTTTCCCGATGAGCTGGCACGCGAGCTGCTGGCCATTTTTCCGCCGCAAGAGGCCATACAGGCGGCAGAGGCTCTTAATCAGCGCGCACCCACCACCCTGCGCATACATCCGCAGCGCACTACAAGAAATACCATACTAAAAGCAATTCCAGAGGCAGTGCCTGCTTCTTATTCTCCCTGGGGCGTTCACCTGTATCATCGGGTAAACATTTACGATCTGCCTGGCTTTCGCAAAGGCTGGTTTGAAGTGCAGGAAGAAGCCAGCCAGCTAGTAGCGCTGCTCGCCAACCCCTCACCGGGGCAGACTGTGGTAGATGTAGGGGCCGGAGCAGGCGGCAAAACCCTGGCGCTGGCGGCGCTTATGGAAAATCAGGGCCGCCTGATTGCACTCGACAACAGTGCGAAACGGCTGCAGGAGATGCAGCGCCGGGCTGCCCATGCAGGAGTAACCTGCACAGAACAGCTTGCCCTGGAAAGCAGTCACGACGGCTGGTGGCTGCCCGCACGCGCCGCACAACGCACGCTTTCACGCCTGCAGGCAAAGGCGCACTGCGTACTGGTAGATGCCCCCTGCACGGGCAGCGGGGTGCTGCGCCGCAGACCAGATGCCAGGTGGCGGCTGGGCAGCGTAGAAGCCTGTGCCGGCATTCAGTACAATTTGCTGCAGCAGTCTGCCCAGCTCACTGCACCGGGAGGCATTCTGGTGTACGCCACCTGTGCAATAGAACGAGCGCAAAATGAGGAAGTGGCCGAACGCTTTCTCAATTCCGATTTTGGCCGATGCTTCACTGCTGTTTCACCGGCAGAGCGTTTGCGGGAGGCAGCTGAAAAAGCGGCACGCATGGGGGCGAAAGCAGAACAAAATACCTCAACGCCATGGGAAACTGTGGCAGAGTGTGATTTTTTTCGCACCTGGCCGCACAAAAATGGGATGGATGCCTTTTTTGCGGTATGTATGAAACGTAACATGTAGTAAAGTCAACTATTATCGGGGAGAAACGCGTGGAAACCGCAGAGGTATGCAGCAGGCAGGCCATGCAGTGGCTGGCTATGGCAGAGCAAATGGAAAATGCATCGCCAGGTAAAGAGATAGAATGCCTGCAGAAGGCGCGCATCTACTTTGCTGAAGCGGCACGCATTCTGCAAGACGACTACTCGCTCTCGGCCTCTGTGCAGCAGCATGCTGATACCTGTCGAAAATGCGCAGAATGGATGCAGCAGCAGGGCGATCTGCCCGGAGCAATTGTTGCATGGCAGGAAGCGGCAGATATGTACCGCCTTTTGCCCGGCAGCGAAGCAAAAACTCAGAATTCACGGTGTGTGCAGCTTGTTATGCAGGGAATGATGCACCTCAAACAAAACCCTCTCACCCGCCTTTCACTGCTGATTGCACACCACGAAAGGCGCATTCTGCAATGCTACACGCAAACAGCGCCCAGCCTCTGCCTGGCAGAAAACACTCGGCGGCTGGCAGACCTGCTCATGCGCAGCCAGATGCCGCAGGAAGCGGAAGAAAATTACACTAAAGCCATAGACTTCTGCCTGCAGCTGCCGCCTGAAGAAACACCATACTGCCAGGCGCACTGCCGCCACAAACTGGCCGACCTGCTGCTGAACTACCGGGAGGCTCCCGAACAGGCGGCAGCACAGTATCGGCAGGCTATTGCGTTGTATCAGCAAATTCCAAATCTCTCGCAGATGCAAACGGCTGCGCTTTTGCAGGCGCAAAACAATCTGCACAAGGCAGAACGGTGGATGAAAAAACAACCAAAAATGGAAAGAGAAGACCATGAACAGAACAGAGATACTATATGACCTGCCTCTTTTTCCACTGAACGAGGTGCTGTTTCCACAAATGCCTCTGCAACTGCGCATATTTGAAGAGCGCTATCTCATCATGATCACGCAGTGCCTGCAGCAAAATTTGCCGTTTGGGGTGGTTCTGATAGAAGAGGGTAGTGAAACAGAGGGAGGCTGCAAGCCGTACAAGGTAGGCTGCCTGGCAAACATAGTGCGCAGGGAGAACCTGGAAAACGGCCAGATGAATATTCTGGCGGCAGGAGACCAGCGTTTTCGCCTGCTTGAGTACCATGAAACCGAACACCGCTACCTTGCAGGCTGCGTAGAACTGGTAAAAGACATCGAGGTGACCTCTGCACGACTTCAGCCGCTGCAGCGCGAGGTAAGCGAACTGTTTTATTCGTACCTTCAGATGCTGGCAGAAAGAATGGGCGAAGAAGCCCCCAATACAATGCTGCCCGAAGACCCGGCTCTGCTTTCCTACTGCATAGCCGCTCTGGCCATCCCTTCGCTTACCGATAAGCAAGACCTGCTGGAAGCGGTGAACCCCCAAACCCGGCTGGAAACAGAAAGGCTGTGGCTCAAGCTTCAAATGGCAGGGCTGAAACAGATAGTTCCCACTGTTCTTCCAATCAACCTGAATACAAAAGAATGGCAGCAGTACTGCCAGACTGCGCGCAACTAGCCGGCCAGCCAACCTGCATACAGCAGTTCAGTTCTGGTAAAAGTTCTTTTGTGCCGTCAAATTGATAGCAGTCTTGCAGTACAGCCAGCACAAGTATGCCGAAGATGTAGTCTTCTGAATGACAATCCCGACAAATGGCCACTGAGCGGTGGAGCATCTTATAGCGCCTGGTGTATTCGCTCCTGGTTATAGAAATGCATATAGGCTTTTATCCCCTCTACTGCCTGTGAAACACTCTCATACGACCCCAGGGTAAACCTCCTCATACTTGAGTGTTCTCCAAAAGCGTTCAATGAATAGGTTGTCCAATGACCTTCCCTTCCCATCCCTGCTGACAGCACTCTCTGCTCTTAGGAGGCGATTTGTAAACACCTCACTGGTAAACTGACTCCCCTGATCTGTGTTGAATATATCAGGCTTGCCGCAGCGAAGCACACGATCCAGAACCTCCAGGCAAAAGTCTGTCTCCAGGCTGATCGAAACTGACCAGGAGAGCACATACCGGCTGAAATTGAGGCTTTCTTTCTGAAGCGATTATGACACGCAAGCATAACCTAGCTGCCTGTCCAAATTGGGGGATTATAGTCAGCCAGCATATGATTTAAGATATGATCACATATCTTAAATGGTGCTCAATAGTGGTCGAATATTCTCTTCAGTTATCCCGTAATCTGCTAATATACTGGCTATCTGATTTCGCTGAACTAGAGCAAATAATAAGTGTTGAACTCTTGGGTATTCACATTTATATTCTTCTGCCAATTTGTGTGATAAACGTAAAATAGATTTCGCTTCTTTCCCCATTCTTACTTGAGATTTGGGATCGTAATAATGTGACACAACGTTCAATTCTATCTCATTTGAAACTCTGATCATAAGCTCTCTCAGATTTGTTTCTGTATGAAACAGTCTATTTCTCAAATGAATAGAGCAGCGCAGAGCCCCGTAAAGAAGCAAAT
>DAIDHN010000018.1 GCA_027459665.1 Chthonomonadaceae bacterium
GGAGCGAAGAGGAGGAAATGAGTTTTGAAGAGAAGGGTGGGTGAGCTGCCAAACATGTTCTGGCGAGAGGTCTTTGAGGCCGTGTATGCCCAGGTCGAGCAGCACCGCATGAGAAGGCAGAGACGAAAAGAGAAGTGAGGCGGTTGCGTGAGAAAGAAGAACCTGCCCGCCGTGGGCGATGGCGCGAAGGCGCGCACAGCGGTTGACAGCAGGACCGAAGAAGTCGCCGTCGCGAAGCTGGGAATGACCGCTGTGAAGGGCAATGCGTACACGAAGGGGAGTGGGGGTGGGCCAGGAGGTGTTTTGAAATGCCAACTGCAGAGACAAGGCACACTCAAGAGCAGACTGAGCAGAGGAAAACACGGCAAACAGGCTGTCGCCTTCACCACGAGACTTGAGCAGATCGCCACCAAAAGCAGACAAATGATGAGCAGCCAGGCGGTCATGCTCGACAAGCGCAGAACTCATCGCATCTGAATACAACTCCCATAAACGAGAACTGCCCTCTATGTCGGTCATAAAATAGGTGTAGGAAAAGGATTCAACATCCATCTAGGTCTACTCTTTATTTCTGAATGAGACAAGCAAATCCCATTTTATAGAAGTGCATCAAAATAGTATATATATTATATATTACCTTGCTGAAGAATCCATTAGCACTTGGGGTACGGCAACAAGCAGTTTATCGTGGAATTGTCGGCGTGGTCACAGGGGGTGGATATGCAAGAGTGATCACCTGAAAGAAGCTGCTATGAATAATTTGCCGCAGGTTGAAGCCAATACATTTTCTCGCGAGAAGATGGTTTCGCCGCCAAGAGGAGGCTGGTATTGGCTTCAACTGCGGGGCATTCAATCCAGGGGCTGCGGCAGGATATTCCAGAGATGGAACACTTCCAGGCTGTCAGGCAGTCTGCTGCCTGACAGGACTTCAACCAGAGCTGCAAGCAAAGCATGTTCCGGATGCCGTATTTTATTCTCCAGATAATCTAGAACGGGCGACATGCTCCATTCAGCATCAAAGTCATCTTGCTGAATAACAGTCTTGAGTTTACCAAGCAAAGTTCTATAAGAGCAGGACTGCAGCATGCTGATAGCTATCTTCAGCCACAAGGTGCGGGCGACAATATATGTTTGCGCCTCATCACGAAGCTCCCATGCAGCATTGGTATGCTCTGCTGCCTCATCCAGATCACCGGTTATGATGGCAATGCGAGCGAGGTGACAGTGAGTACTGGGAAGCTCGCAGTCAGCATCAATCATCTCTTGCAAGTAGTGAATAGCTGCTGCATACTCTCCATTATTGTAACATGTTAGCGCAATGCTTCTATTATTCATTATGGAATTTGAGCTTGTACCATCCATTCCCTCATCCTTCCACACAATGTTATTTTGGAAGGGATTTAATGGAGCTACCTGTCTGGTTCTCAGGTTTGCCAGCATCTCCCAGGTGCATTGATGGTGTTCTGAGTGCGCATTCTGCTTGACAAATGCACCACGAAGAGCAGCGCGACCAGTCTCAGGAGGTGATGATACAGCCAGATCGATTGCACTGCGATCAGTTAATATATTGTGGTTCAGTATTCCCGCCTCGTTCATCTTGTAAAAAATCCCTCCAAGCTCCAAAAAACGAGTATCCGCTTCAAGAAGCTGCAGACGAAGTTTCAGAAAACGGGGCAAATCGCTCCACATCATGCCGTTATTGTTGAGGTAGCCTATTACCTCTTTCGCCTCGCTTCTTTCAGGGGAGAGATTCTTCACCATCTCTGGTGTAAGCAGTTCAATTGCTGGTGTATTGCGTTTCATCTCTTGAAACAGTTTGGCGGCGACATTATTCCAGTGTTTCAATGACTCCCATTCAAAGCCTTCTGCATCGCACATTGCAGTGTAGACAGCCCGCTTTATGGTCCAGTCAAGTACCCACTCGCGATCTGTACCCTGCAATGCATGCGTGTTCTGCAGCATATCCAGTGTCATCTCCCAGCCTTTCAGCACCTGCTCTGACCACTCAGGCAACCCGCCGCAGCTGTGCTGTCTGCAGACAAGAGCGAGATAGTACCGCTGAATGTCTATAGCACTTACCTGGTTTCCCTCTGTGGTTATTGCGGTAGCAGTGAGTGTGGGGTCGGCAGAAAACACTCGGAGCGCAGCCATAGGGTTCTTCAGCATGAGTTGCTCGTCGGGTAGTCCGCCTGCATCTATCATTGCGATTACAAGCGCTGTTACGCCTGCTTGCAGAAACATACCGACCTCTGATCCAAGTGCATCGGCACAAATCAGATGGAGGCGGTGGTATCCATTTCCACCCAGCGGCTGATCACGCAGATTCAGGATTGAGCGAGAATCCATTGTACTGTCGCTGGTCACAGTTGTCAGAAAGTGAGAGCGTGGAGAAAGTGTGAATGAAATACCAGGGCTAAAAGGGTCAAAGCCGCCTGAGCCAGTGTAGACAATTCTGCTCACCAGAAAGGGGATAATATTCTTATATCGGGTGGGTGGGAAGCGGCAAAGGTAGTTTTCATGGCATGCCCATGCCTCAGGCTGAGGGCCGTAACCCGTATTGCCTCGAAACACGAGCGCGCGGGAGGGAGTATGGTTTTGCTCGTACTCTCGCACGAGTTCAGCCATGATTAGATCCCCAGCCAGTACATAGCGCACCAAATCCCAGGGGTTGGTGCACTCTGGCGTGCAGTATTCCGGATGATTGCCAACGTCGATGTAGAACCTTCCGCCGTTGGCAAAAAATATGCCTTTGCTATTGTAGCCTTCGAGGCTCTGAAAGCGTTTGTTTGCGATCGCCAGAAGCGAGAGTGCAGGGGTAGACGAATCTGTGCAGCACCCATTGTTGTCGAGAACCGTAAGCGCATATTCGGTCTCGATCCCTATCAAGGTATTTGTAGTCACTGCCCACCTCGCTGTTTGGACTGTCTCAGAAATGTGTCAGAGTTTTGGCTGAGTGTACGGTTTATGACTTCTCGAGCTGCTGTGAGCCTCTGAGCAGACTGCTGCAGGTTGTCACGCTTTGGCAGGGTTTCTTCGGGGGAGTCTGTTTCGTTGACCTGTGGTTCGGTTCGGGCAGTTTTTTTTTGAAGTTCCATTGTTTTATCTCCGTGGTTCAGAGCGAAATACGTCGCTCGCATAGTAGTAGCTAGTGTCTTCCATAGTATGAGGCGCGTGAGATTTACCATGCACAGTTATCACATCCTGGCAGGGTGCAAGTACCTTAAGAATTGCAAGAGGACTGATTTTGTTGCGATTCTTAAAGAGGCCTCCATTTTGTGCGCGTGCCGATCCTGCAGGATCATCCAGTTTTGCGGTTCTTATTCGCCTAAAGATGTCTGACGACTGCCGGATGCAAACTTTGTCCCAGTCTACAGCAACGACTTCCGACCCGAATTTTCGAAGCAGATGGGCGCGTGTGTAGGCCCTTGTGTCGGAAGGAGGCTCATGGACAAACCGCTGAACTTGAGAATCGGATACAGGAAGGTCTACATACCCTGCGCCCTCCATTGCCCAGTAGAGACCTTCTTGTGGATTCAAACTGCCGTAAAGTAAATCCAGCTGCTTGATCTCAGGAGATTCCCATGTCAGCCCCGGGGTTTCGTTCATTATCTCAGTCAGCAGACTGCGTTTTAGCACCCAGTCTAGCCGGCGTGAGAGTGTCTCCCAATCTCGGGCAGCAAGACGTTCCAGGGTGTCTCCCCATAGGTTTATTATTTCTGCAGCACGCGGCACCATCTCTTCGCACCCTCCGGCTGAAACAAAACTGGAGGCAGCATCGAAGAAGCGCCACTGTAATTCAAGTGCAGTTAAATCTTCGTCTCCCAGGGTTTTGTGTTTGATGGTGAAGTCTAGATCGTGACTGAAAGTACGGAACGCAAGCAAGGGCTGTTTCAGCATGAGACTGGGCTTGATTTGGGTGTTTTCACTTTCGACCATTGCCAGCAGTATCTGCATGATGCCAACTTTCAGAATATTTGCTGTGTGAATGAGGTTGCTGTCGCAAGAGATGTGGTGGAATCTGGCATATTTGGCATCGATGCCACAGAGTGCCTCGTTGCGGCAGTTGATGATGGGGCGGCTGAAGGTAGTTTGCAAACCTACAACCTCCTCGAAAAAGTCGGCGCGCTGGCTTAGCTGATAATCAACTCGTTCGGATGCTCTTTCGGCTCCCACCTTGCCCTGGCCTGTGATGAGAGAACTGCACGCCTGGTAACTTGCCAGCCACAAGAGCATGTCAAGCCGAAAATGAAAAATATTTTCAAAGCAGCTTCGTGAGATAAGGAAGTTGAGATGACTGCCCCAGGATGAACCGAGGCCGTCACTGTTGCAAGCAAGCGCCTGCAGAGAAACTCCGGGCTGCAGCGTGGCTGAGGCATTGTGCAGAGCCGCCTGTACAATGCGCAGCTGTGCATGAAATGCGGCAGTAAAGTCCCAGGCGCTTCGTACCTCTGGCAGACAGATTTCCAGGTGCTCCAAGTCGATGTAGCAGCATGATCCGTTGCTCAGCCATTTTCTACCGAAGTCTTGCGGGTCGTATTTCAGTGTGCCAAATGCACTACCGGGAGTGCCTGCAATATGCCTCAGAAGGAGTTTGCTTGCTTCTGCGCCTGTTCCCTGCGGTAAGAATTCTCCAAGCAGGAAATTTCCGATTTCTATGTCTGCGCCGACTATTTTGGGCAACAGTTCAGGCCGGTTGTCTTTTTTCATAGTTTCCTCACATGTCTGTTTTTCGCAATCCCCCACTTTAGCGTGGAGAGGTGTTTATCAGGCAAGGCTCATATAGCGCAGCGGACGGACGACCCGTCGGAGTATGGGATCTACCCCGACCACATGTTCGTCTTCTGGCAGCGATTCAAGATGATCGTGTACATTCTGAGGCGTTAAGGTGGTGATAAGCCGCTGTATCGCTTCTGCCAGTGCCACTTCCATGTCATCCAGTCGCAGCCCTTTGTCACCAGTGTTAATTTCACGCTGCAGAGCGCGCCGCTTTACAGAGTGGCAGATTTGCTGAATGAGGCGGCCGCTCACAAGTTCTTTTATGGCCACTGTGCGCGTTTTGCCATCTCTCAGCTTGAGAACACAAATCTCGCTTTCGGCATTGGGCGCATAGAGTCTGGAAACGGCTCGTTCGATCATCTCCGTTCTGGTGTTGCCAGCAATACCTTGACAAGCTTGATAAGGAATATCCTCTTCGAGATGAACCGAGAATATTTCTTTGGCACCTCGAATATCTGGCCTGTGTACAGGTATCTGATCTCCAAATCGCGAAAGCAAAGCTGAGTCGAGCAGGTCTTTGCGATTGCAGGCGCCAACCACAGAGACGTTGTGCAGCTGCTGAAAACCGTTCATCTCGTTGAGCAGGGTGCTGAGCGCTTTGTCGTCATGATGACCTGCATAGCTGCCTCGAGTGCGAGCCACGGCTTCGATTTCGTCTATAAAAAGGACAGCGATATTGCCTTCAGCGGCTGCCTGACGCATGCTGGTGAAGAGGGCAGTGATGTTCGCCTGCGTCTGACCGACCCACATTGACTCCCATGAGCTTGCATTGACGACAGAAAGAAAAACCTTTTTGCCGCTGCGCCGCTGAATCTCTGCGAATACAGCCCGGGTCATGCAGGTTTTGCCGTTTCCGGGCGGCCCGTAAAGCAGAAGGGTGTTGGAGCAGGGAAGGCGGTATTGTTTAGTTCGATCTGGGTAGAGCAGGCTGTTGAGCAGCGCTTCCTGTATTCGATTTAGATTGCCTTGCTGTCCCCCAATGCTCTCCAGCGGAATATCTTCAACTTGCTCAAGCAGGTACGGGTTGCGCTCCGAATCGTCCATTTTTTCCTGGCAGAGGCGCGCTGCCCTATCCCACCGCACCAAATCACCGGGACGCAAAGCGATATCTTGCAGCGAGGAAGCAGCTTCTACCACAACCTTCTCATCGCTGTGCGTCGAGCGCAAAACAATTCTTGCATCTGATGTGTAACGTTCAAAATTTGCTATCTCCCCGCTCTGCGGGCGAGAATCTGCGGTTTTTACAAGTACGCTTTGATCTGAACTCAGATAGACAGATTCGCCAGTGTGCAATGCGTTCGCGTTCACATATGAGGAAAGCGCCACTATCCTGCGTCCATTTCCGCAGGCTACCAGAGCCATCTCGCCTTGCGGGGTCTGCTCCATGTAGAGAAACAATGCAGGAATGAGCGGAGCTTCGGAGTACTTATCGAGCAGCGTCTGCGTCTCTTCCATTTGCGCATCAGCCTCTTGCAGCCCGGTGCGATACATGCTGATCTGGCTCAGTAACAGATCATCCAGTTCGGGGCTGCTTTCAGGCACCCGGCTGCGCGCAGACTGAAGCGACGCCAGTGCATCTGCCTGAGAGGCTTCACCATTCTGCCATGCGCGAAGCACCCTCAGCGCATCCTGGAGAGAATCCGTATTTTTTTCGGTGCGAGACATTTTTTTCGATCTCCTTGTTCTGCCTGTGTTGATAGCATCATCAGGCTGTTAGTCGAGCAGGTAGAATCCCCGTGGCTCAATTATTCCGCTGCGCCAGCCATAGAGCGCATGTACAATTTCCCATCCCCCATCGGGGAGGGGACGATCTCCGGTGACAAGAGCGGTATGAAAACCCAGTGAAAAGACTGTACGATGAACAGACTTATCGTCTGAACTGAAGAACTGCTGCCCCAAAGGGCAGTGACGCTGCAGCTCAGGCCCACATGTGCACCAAAAACGTGAAGGGTGAGTGTGGTGCCAGGCGAGAAAGACTTCTTCACGGTTGCGCAGGAGGATCGCGGCCCTGACTGCATCCCAGGTTGCGGGGGTAAATGTGAGCCTGGTTGACTGCGCTATGGTATGAAGCGCTGGAACCAGAGCCGTGACCTCTGCGAAAACCTCGGGCGACTCTGTATCTCGCCAGAGGTAGCCAATCAGGATGCCGCCAGTCTCATTGACGTTTGCTTCTTCTTTGAGCGCTTCGGCCTGCTGCAGCACGGAGAGTGGTATGAAGACCGGGTAGTCACCCGTTTCCTCGGAACCACCTATGAGCCGGGAAGACCCTAGAAAAGACTTTAAAGGTCTTTCACCGCAGAGCGGTGAGGAGGGCACCTGCTGCACATGCCAGCCTTGAGGTTGTCCCGGCCCGTCGGCAGCCTCCTCTGCAGAACAGGCGAAGGCGGCGATTCGATAGTGAAAGGTCTCTCCTACCTTGAGCTTTCCCTCTTCGATACATCGGGAAGAGACCGACTGTACCTGGCTCTTGAAGTAGGCTAGAGGGATATCGCAGGGGATGTCTCTGCCATCTCCATTGCAGACAACAGCCTGCACGCCACTAAGGTGAGGCGCGCCATCAGCGTCCCAGACAGGAACAATCCTCTCAGGCCCTACTAACGATTTACTTTGCCTGAGCGCAAGGAATCTGGCTGATTCAGTGGCGGGATGCCAGTCTGGGGTGATTGGATACTCTCCGATAGGGATTCCTGCTTCTGAGGAGAGTACCGCCAGCAAACGGTAGGGGAGACCGGCCATGTCTTTAACCTCCTGCGCCCCTGCCGGCATCCACGGTTGGCATCAGGCGAAGAGTGTCATCAGCCTGAAGCGAATCGCCAACACGTTCATTCCCTCCCAGGTATCTGCCCTCGCGCTCGCTGCGCACTCCGTAGGTCAGGGGACGGCCCTCCGGGTCCTGGGCGGGCTGCTGCATTGTCGCCAGCAGATACTTTACAACCTCATCTATGGTCGCCTGCGATGGAATTTTGCTTGCGACAAATGTCTTTTGGCCGGTTACATCGGTAACTGTTATCGGTCCGATTTCATGTTCATGCGTCATTTCACTCATTTCAAGTTATCTCCTTGTATGGTTTCTTTCAGCTTGCCAGATGTCATTGCAAGGTAGGTTGAAGCGATATCAACCTGCTTCAGCGCCAGCAGCTCGTGCTTCATTCTTGCAGCGCTTACGCTCAGTGCGCTAAGCGCCATTGGTAGATCAGTCTCCAGATCAGCAGCCTCCAGGCTCACAAGCAGCAGGGCGCGATGGGTGTTCACCTTTACCTCGGAGGCCGAGCGTACCATTCGGAAGAGCTGACACGCCCTTAAAAGCAGATGCGTAATTGCCTGAGTACAAATGTCAGGCAGCTGCTCGTCCCACTCGCCGAGGAGTACGCTCACGACAAGACCATGGTGGTGCAATGTGATTTCTGCCTGACTGAAACTGGGGGTGCCTTCCAGTTCAACCAGCAGTGTTCCGGGCGAGCGCTCAAGAACGGGCCAGCCTGTTTCAGAACAGATCGCCTTCAGTGCCGTATAATCTGCTTCAGGTTTTGACTGCGGTAAAGGATTGAGAGGGGCGGTTTTGCATAGGAAATCGAGTGCCTGCTGCAGAATGACGCCGCCCTCCTGTATTATTTTCTCGACATTTTGATGTTGTGAATGCACAATAATATCGAGCAGCAGTGCAGGCTTGCCAGACGGGCAAAGGCAGAACTTTGCTCCCCCTGGCACGGTTTGATTGAGTTCCAGAAGTTTTATCAGGTCATGCTCATATTCGTTCGGCAGAGAGACAGCAAGCCGTACCCAGTCTGTTTCTACCCGGATGGCGGGGTGGGAGAAGGCGGTCTCTTCAGCCGACAGATTGTTCTGCAGACTTTTCACATGCACGCCAGTTTGAAACGGTCTTCGCTTTGCGAAAATGCGATCTGTAAATGCTAGCATAAGTCAATGTTTCTCCTCTATTTCCATATGAAACCTTCGCCGTTTCAGCGGACGGCTGTCGATGGGAAATCGGGACATGTTCTCACGCGCCCAGTCGGCTGCCTGAGGGTTGAGAAAGTCGACCAGATTAAGATTCTGATAGGTTAAAATGCTGTGAATCTGATAGAGAATATCGATCAATCCGACCCCAGGACGCAGATGCCCTGTGCAGAGGGCAGGGCCATATACGTTGGGATGCCAGACGTTGGGCGTCAGCATCCAGACCATTTGCACCGGGTTGATTTGCCTTAGGTGATCTTCACCGAAATAGATCCCAGCGACAAAATGGTCCGCTTCGACTATTTCGCCGTTCAGCTGCCGTATCAAGCCTTTGCACATGAATTGAGCAACAAATCTTCGACAGGGCGATTCCGCATCATCGGGGATGATTATCACCAGATCGGTTTGATCTGCAAAGGCCTGCCAGTCTGATTCCTGTCGACGTAGCCAGGAGGCTAAAATCCGGTCCATGTCTGTAATCTCCTCGCATGTGGGCGCTGCGCTATGAGGTAGTGCCGTTCACCAAACTGGTCTTCTACGGTAAGCAGATCTCCTGGCCGCAGCCCCAGGGCAGCCGGCCCTCTTGCCAGCAGGCGCGCCGGAATATCGTGGCAGCGCAGATGCTCTTGCAACATTCCGGGGCGGCAAGTTGATGTGTCGCCGCAGAATCGACAGCTCTGAACAGGACTGTCGCGCGTGCCGACGCACTGAATGGGCCGATCTATGCGCCCGCAACGCTGGCAGGGCTCTCGCCGCAGGAAGCGCTGCCCCGGTGCGGAAAGGGAGACGCTTTCAGAAGACATGCTCATCCTGTCAGCCGGCACCACCGGGAACAGAAGGTCTTTCAAGCGCAGACGGCCTGAGATCTCCTGCGGAGCGAACACCCGGTGGTCAAAGCGACATTCCGGATTTCGGCGGTTGTGACTGACGTAGTGCCGGTGACCGTTCAGCCCATAGAGCACCTGCTCTCCCGCACGCTGCTCGTCCCTCTGACCGTGCAGCAACTTGTCCACCTCTGCCGCCTGAAGCGAAGCCGCTAAAGCGCCGAGGTAGGCGGGTGCGTTGGTCGGGGCTGCAGAAGACGGCCCCTTCTGGCAGGGATGACGCACCTCCATAGTGTCGTAATGTTGCTGCGTAAAGGCGCACTCCAGGCAGGGGGCCGACATGGCAGGTAGAAATATTTCTATGCGAGTCAGCCTCTCCGAGGCCAGCACACCAGAATCTATCCACGGAACGCCGAGACGCCAGGCAACCTCGTTCACGTGCAGTCGGCTGAGCCTTGAGTCCAGACAGGCACAGATGACACTGCATGACAAAGCCCCATAAGGCAGCGATTCTACGTCGCATATGTGCGTGGTGATCGGCAAGTTCGGCCGAATACGCTTTAAAAATCTCCTCATGGCATGCGCCTTCGGCATACCTACCTCGGCGAGTGAGATGTTTTGCGTGCTCAGGTTGTCATGCTCGTAAACGCCGGGGTCTATTAGCGTGAGGCTTTGAATCTCTTGCATGCGGGCGAGCAGACCGCAGAGTGCTGAACCAATATTCCCACAACCGATGATCGTTACGTGTCCGTCCATGACGCATCCTATAGCTCTTCGGGAGTCCAGCGGTAGCCATCATCCAGAGAGCCGGGGCGCCCGCAGAAAGCACACGGCCCATATGTCCAGCACAACAGTTCCTCACTGGCATCCTGGTGGTATGTAACGCCACAGTCACAACGGACTGCCGGCTGACCAGGAGCAATTTCCAGCTGACACCTCGGGCAGAGGACTTTTTGAGCAGCGCCTTTGAAAGGAATAATTTGCGGCAGCATCTCGGTTGAAAAAAAATGCCTCGGGCCGTTTGCTGCCTGAATCTCGTCTTTGTCGCGCAGTACTCGAATATTGAGATCTATCGGCTCTCCGTTGATGCGGCAGCCACCCTGCCGGGTGATTAAAACCCACTGTGATCCATCTGCGTGCAACGCCTGCAAAACTGCAACCGACTCTTCAAGCTCACCGCCTTGCCCGATTCGCAGCGATTGTGCAGGGTATTCGGGTAAAATAATCAGACTTCCAGCAGGCAAAGGCAAGATTTGCCACTCATTTATGTTATCTTCAATCCACAGGTGAGCCATTTTTGGTATCCTTATCGATTCAGATTCTGAGATAGCAGCTAAAGAGCTGCCTTGACCTGCCCGGATAGCGCGGTTGCGATCTCAAGCTCTACTGCCTGGCCGGCATCTGTGGTGCCATTTCCGACCTGGCCGGTTTGAGACCATGTTTGGTCAACAGGTTGGTCAAAACTGGCCAGAATCTGAGTTTGTGTTGCCGTTGGCAGAGCCTTCATGGCGTCGACGCCAGAGCTGAACGTACTCGAACTCACGAAACCTGAAACGATCGCAGACAACCTGCCAGAAGAATCGAAAGCAGCCTGATCTGCAGCCGAGAAGCCAGGGTTGTAAATATCGCCGCCCGGCCTGACGACATTCCGCTGATCCTGGGCAATCAGGCGGCCAAGCGAGTTGACTGCTGCCGGCCAGTTTGGATTCGGAACGTAGTTCACGGCGCCATTACCACTGGCGCATCCGATGACTGTCAATGCCAGGGCGGTGCTGGCGAGAAAATGCATAGGCCTCGACTTCATAGCAGCTCCTTCTTTGCGAGCGATGGGTCTGATTCAGTTATACATCAGAAAAATTGCTGTGAAGTGGGAAGATATGGGGAGTTAACGGGAAGTTAAGCAGGGATGAATTGCCCTGCAGTATCTGGCAGAAATGCATAAGTTAAATCACAGTGAGAAAGTAATTACAGAAGGCGCATTTCTCTTGCCATCGCCGCACCAACAATTCAGCCTGGAGTTGAGAGTCACCCAGGCAGCATACTAACCGAGCGCCTGCGCTGAGGCTTTGACGACTGGTGTGCAAATGCGTTCCTGCTGCCAAAAGTATTTGTGGCATAAGTGTGGAGACCATGCCGCCATTCGATTTGCTTACCAGTGCATCAAAGCCGCCGCACAGAAATGCTACCGATGCCGCTTAGCACGAGCGACCGCGAGTATCTTGCCCCCAACCTTTGGCAGGGTGTCGATGGTGGAGGACGGCTTATACCCAGGCTTGACAAGCAGTGCCGCGAACTGATACCCTCCGTGTATATTAGCGCTCCATTGCCCATTCTTGTTAATATCTGTGAAGGGCGCATCTGCGTAAGGCTGTACGTACCATGTATTGCCGAGGGAGTAAATAACCACCCTGCTTCTGGCTGGAACATTGTGAGCGATGCCGCGGATATCTCCAAATGAGTCTTCACCCGGCCCTGCGCTCGGTATGTGAGTGATGGAGATGGAAATTCTTACCTTGGCAGGGTGCCGTTTTTTTGTTTGGTGACCGGCACCTGCCATGCCTGCTGTTACAATCATCATGGCCCACATAAGGAGCTGGGTAGACAGAAGAGAACGATGAAGTTTCATATCACATTTTCTCCTTTCATCTGTTATCGATTTGTGTGATAACATTACTTTGATCTGTTTTATTATTTAACCTGAACTGCAGGCAGCAAGCAGTGGAAGATATCAGGAAGATTAGGATGGACTATGCCAAGCAATAAAGCTGTAAAAAAACGCTACCGTGCCATGATTTTGACAGACGCGGCGCTTGCAATGCTGAGCAAAAGACTGAGTACTTCGTCAAGCAGAACATTAGCAGATGCTATGGGCCTGGATTATAAAACTGCCAAAAAAGTACTTGATCAGGGCGGTAATGACATCGCTATATTTAAAATAGTTTTCGAAAAAGTTGGTTTGGTTTGGAATGATACGTATGCTGTAGGGAAGCCGCTTTCAGCGGCAAACAATCTCCCTGCCGCCACAGATACTATCGGTCGAGGTGACGATGTTGAGACTATTAAGAAAATGCTGGAGCAAAGGAAATTTGTTTCTCTCACAGGACCAGGAGGGATTGGGAAGACACATCTTGCCCTGTCTGTTGCCAGAGAACTTGTTAATAACCAGCAGCAATATCCCAATGGCATATGGTTAGTGAATTTGCAGCTGCTTAACCCAGGTAATACAGAATTGCTTTACCAGACTATCGCAAGGGTTCTAAACGCGCCTCCTGAAGTTGATAGCGAGTCGAATCTTATCAAATGGTTGTCTAACAAACAATTGATTCTTATTCTTGATAATTGTGAACATTTGCGCGCAAAGTGTGCCTCTTTTTTAGATTCTTTGTTAGCAAACTGTTTTAACGTAAAAATTTTGACTACAAGTGTCAGTAGCTTGAATGTGAATGGGGAGCAAAATTATTTGGTTCCGGCTCTAGAGCTGCCCAGCTCACCAGAGGGTTTGGATGAGAGTGATGCAGGCAGCGGCTACAAAGAGTGTGTGGTCGATAGTATGTCGGGTACTCTGTTTATCCATGAGGCGAAGTTAAAAAAACACGATTATGAGTTATATGACAACCAGGCTAAGGAGGTATTTGACCTACTACATTTTTGTGAGGGTAATCCTCTCTGGATCAAGCTGGCTGCAGCCCAGATAAATCATGGAACTGCAGAATTGTTGAACAATATGAAGCACATGTTGTCGGGCAGCCCTGGATCATCCACTCTTCAGATGAGCTTAGACAACATGATGGACTGGGTCTTAGATATTTTGAATAAGGAACCTAAGGCTGCTTTACTATTGTCTCGCCTTTCTATATTTGAGGGAGGGTGGACCATTGACGCCGCTAAATCGGTATGCAGCGATCAAACTGATATAAATGAGAATGAGATTGGGATTATCATTACTACACTCATAGATTGGAACCTGATAGTTGCCCCAGACTCTGAATCTCGGTATGTAATGCTTGAACCGATCAGAATATATGCACAGGGCAAACTCGCTCAGTCTGATAAAGAACAGTTGCAAGTAAGCATGCTCCAGTACTATACCTCCTGGACAATGCAGGAGGTAAGCGGCTTGATGACCTCAGCCCAATCACGAATTCTGAGTAGAATTGGTTCAGAAATTCATAACCTATCAGTGTGCCTGCGGCATTCTAAACCTGAGAATAGGGACAATGTGTTACGGCTGGCGGTCTCACTCACCCCATTTTGGGACATTCGCGGCTATTGGCTCGAAGCTTATAGTATTATTAGCAGCCTCATTATTGATGTTGAAAAAAATAGCTGTGACTCTATTCTGCACGCGGTTGTATATGTATCTGCAGGGATATTCGCCATGCGATTGAGGAAGTTCACTGAATCAAACGAGAATTTTATAAAGAGTAAGAATCTGCTCTTGAAATTGCTTTCCAAATCACCAGACGAATTGCTCTCTATATCACCAGGCAATCTGTATTCTATACCACCAGGTGATAGCTTGTGTCTTGGCTATCTTGTAAAGGTATATAATAATCTGGCCAGTGTTGCTCAAGAAAGTGGTGATTTTAATACAGAGATAGATTATTATCTCCTTTCAATACAGATAAAGCAAATACTTGGAGACTCTAATGGCGTTGCGGTCAGCCGTATAAACATAGGGTACTCATACTATCTTCAAAGCCTTCTGGATAAAGCTGCAGAAACACTGGAACTGGGAATATCCGAGCTTAATAAGAATGGAGACTCCGCTCCACTTGCAAACGCACACAACAACCTGGGTGGTGTCTACAGACTTAAAAATGACAAGCAGAAGGCACTTATTCATCTCAAACTCAGTCTGGGTATGCGTCAAAGGCTGAAGGATAAACGTGGACTAGTCTATTCGATCTACGAATTTGCTCAACTCCTCAACTGTTGCGAAAAGTTCGAGGAATCTACACAGCTGATAGCACAAGTCGAATGGCAGATAATAAAGCTTGGCAGTTCATTCCCTTCTGCAGAGCAGGTGCGCATGAAAAAGTTACTCACATTTCTAGAGGAGAAATTAGGCAATGAGAGATACATTTTGAATTGTAAGAAAGGGAAAAAAATGTCTCTGACTCAAGCAGCGAATTTTTGCGCTGATATAGATACAGAAGTCGCTTCGAGCGATAGAGATCAACCTATCTAACAGTCAGCCATTTTGTACTGATCTTTCTGCTTTCAACGTTGGCTGTAGTAGAGGTGTTTTTTTCTGTTCTGGTTTGAGCAAAATGATCTGAGGCAACTGGCAGGCAGAGAATAGTAAACGTTTGGTCATGCAGACGCCCTGTCTTCATGGGGGGTATTTCCAGAGAGACAGGGCGGGCTGGTGCTGTGCGATGCATTTTGCAGAGAGCGGGTGTGGCTGCAATCACGGCGTCTGCGGTATTTGAGCGCCGCATTCTGCACAAAATTTTGCCCCTGCCTTTACAACTGCACGGCAAGATGGGCAGTGGGTTTCAGTGTGAAAGGGTGCGCCGCACTGCGCGCAGAATTTGCCGCCCGAAGCAGGAGCGCCGCATTCTGCACAGACGGCGCTGCCAGGGGTTTTTACATCTATTCCTTCTGTTTGATCTACTGCCAAAGTTTTCTCCTGTACCTGCATGCGTGCTGCCTGTGCCTGTGCGCTCGCAAGTTCTTCTATAAGCACAGGGGCACACTGTTTGCACAGCCCTTTATCGCTGTTCCAGCAGACTTTTCTGCATACCCAGGCGCCACAGCGGCTGCACTGCACAAACAGCGGCTTTATTTCTTCAACCGCATGCTGCAAAGCTCCATCATGCGCTGTTCCGCCCACTGCGCGTTGTATGTCGTAGGCGGTATTGGAAGCTGGGCTGAATACTCCGCCCAGCATATCGCTGGCAGCACGAAACAAGCTTCCTGCCATGCCGAGTTTGTTTTTCTGAAAGCCCGAAAGGTATCCATTTCGGCAGTGGTCACAGTAAAACCTGAACTGAAAGCCTTCATCGGTTGAAAGATCATCATAATTTTGTACAAACTCTATCACGTTCATTTTATGCTCCTTACTGTTTTGCTTTATCTGAACTTGTGAGACGCACTACATCGCCTACAGAAAATCCGCTGCCGCTGTCTACGGCAAGTATAGAAAGAGCCTGCTTTACCTCTACAACATGAGCGGTGCCTTCTGGCACGTCTTTTGCGTGCCCTATTACTGTTTGCGTTGAGGGGTCTACTATGGTGTGACCGGGTTTCAGAATCTGAACCGTATATCCTACTTTTATACCCGTCTCTTTCCCTGCATTAAGGTAAAGGGTGGGAGCAGCCTCGCCGGTGTTTTCCACGTCTGCAATGCGTCCTTCCCAAGGCACAGCCTGCATGCTGCTGCAAAGAAAGACAACAGCCTTTGCGAGGGCTTTGCGGCAAGCCTCTCCCAATGGCGACTGACTGAATGCCGATGTGCCTACATTGAGATTGGCATTGGTGTAGTTGATAGAGGTGCCAGAGCTTCTGGCGTGTCCAACAGTGTGTACAGAGGCCAGTATCTGGCCGGTAGTAGTGTTGTACAATCGTACATCCATGCCGATCATCGCCTGCATGCTGCTGTGCTCAACACCCAGATTTCCAAGTATTCCTCCGCCGCCAACGCTTGACTGTGCGAAAGAATATTCTGTAACAGCCCCTCGAACCAGAGCCTGAGCGCCCAGAAGCTGACCAGCGCGGGGGGCTGTTGCAGGATTGAGGGCACCGCTGGACCCAAGCTGCTGCTCTGCCTGAATATCCTGCAGGGCAGTGCGCTCAAGCAGGATAAACCGATGTGTGTTTTGCAGCGCAGTCACAAGCATTTCTGTCAGGCCTGTACCCAGGTCAGCGGGGGGTGGAATCTGTATCGTTGAGCCGTTCCCTCCCGACTGCTGCGGCTGTGTGGAATTTGTAGATACCTTGATATCAATACCTACCACGGCAATACGCTTTTTCGGGCCGTAATAAGGAGGCAGCGGGACGGAGAGAATGTCTGTGTTTTTTTTCTTTTGCGGCAGATGAGGCTTGTGTTTGAACAGGCTGCCGAGGCTCTGACTTGCTGCAGGCAGAGATATAAGAGCAAGCAATACCATAAGCTCTGCTGTGTATCGGTGTATTTTGGAAGTGTGCATGCTGGTTCTCCCCTTTCTGTGATGATTTCAGAACAGTGTATGTGCGTAACGGCGAACACTTTCAGAAGCTGCATATGATGCTGCCCAGTGCAGTGCGGCAAGTGAGACAGAGCTTTGTTTTCGCCATGCTGAAAGGTCTGCCAGAATTTGTTTTTGCACTGCAGCATCTTGTTCTGAATGAAGCTGCTGGCAAAGCAGATTGATTGTGGTTTTGTTGGCAGGTCTGCTGCCTGCTACTGTTACTGCCTCATAACGCACCTGGCTGCTGCTGTCGTGCAAGGCTCTCTGCAACAGAAGCTCTGCCGCTGAAGTACGTATGCGACGCAGTGCGAACACTGCAGTGGCACGCACTTGAGCATCGGGAGTAGAAATGAAATGGGCAATGTGAGGCAGAACCATTGGCATGCCTGTGTTGCCCAGAGCAAACAAAAACTGTTCCTTCTCTTCTTTGGTGCTTGTGACAAGGCGATTCAGCAGCAGCAGCGTGAGTTTTTTAGCCAATAACGGCTGTTTATGCTGCAGCGTATGGGCCAGCACGCCAAGCAGGAGCTGTGCTGTTTGCCTGGCAAGCTGGGAGGGAGCATTAAAAGCAAGAGACTGTATGAGAGAAATGGTTTGCCGATCTGGTGCAGGAGACATGCCAAGCGCTGGGATAAGCAGCGCGAGTGCATTATTATGGTGCATATCTGCACGCACAGCGGCGGCCAATGCGGCCTGAGCCTGAGGCGTGCCAGCCGCCAGACAGGCATCTGCCAATATGCTCAGCGCGGCGCCATCTGAGGGAGACTGAATGATGAGCATGGCTATTGCAGGCGACTCACTGGGGTGCAGTACAATGAGCGCCCTGAATTTGCGAAACAGCATGCTTCTCTCTTGCCTGGGTACTTTTTGTGGCGGAATATTTGCAATGCCTGCCAGCATGTGCGTCAGCGACTGCAGCGTACTGTTTCCCAGCGCCGTTTTCTGCAGGTTTCTTTCTGCAAGATATGCCTGGTTTTGCCATAGAGTGAAGGGGGCGCTGCGTGTAAGTCTGGCCGCATAAACCAGAATTCGCCTTTGTTGCGGGGCAGAGAGCTGATTTTCTGCAGTGTACTGCATGTGAAGCGTGTAAGTTGAGGCAGCGATTTTTCGCCCATTCAGCATCTCGTTGATCTGGTCTGCAGCATGCAGGCTCCAAAGCTGGCCACTGTGCCTGAAGAGTCGTATTACTGCATGACCGGCTGGCAAACAGACAGTAGAGACTGCTTTTTCTATGCTGCTCGATTGTGTTTGCTGCGGATAATAGAACGTGCGGGTTTTAGTGATGAGCGTGTGTTGAGAATGCCCTGCCTGTTTGATGTAAAGCGCTTTGTATTTGCCAAAGGCATCCTGTTCCTGTGCCCCCCACCGTTGGGGAATACCCCGGGCAGATGGAAATACCACTTCCATTTCACCGAGCATACGCTGCAGCAGCTGCCCCGCAAGCTTCTGCCCTGAACTGAGCCACAGAGTGTGGAATGTACCATTCTGCTGCATGCGCACAAGAAACGGATGCTGAATCTGTGTGCAAAGAGCGGATTGGTCTGCTATATCCCTGCCATTCACCCGAAAGAAAAAAGCATCGGCATGAATCGTTATGCATAGAAGAGCAGAACCTTTTTGCTGCTGCAGACAGGCAACTGTACAGGTTCCTTGCAAGGTGGTTTGCAGTATGTATTCTGGAGCAGGGGTGCCAGGATGAATGCTTGCAAGATAGGTGCGATCTGAATCTGTGCAGGCAAGGTGATAGACTATCTGCCGGTTTACAGGAATGTAAAAGCCTGCTGCCTGCGCCCCCCAAAGGGGGCGCAAAAGCAGCATGCAGGCAAGAGGCACTATTGTTTTCATGGCAGCATGATGGTTTCTGTAATGCTTTGGCTGGGGTCTGATGCAGCCCATACTGTTACCTTTGCAGCGGTAGAGCCTTTGCTCAGATAGATATAAACGTTCGCATAACCATTCTTGTCAGTTACCACGGGTGAATCTGCCAGGCCGCCTGTTGCACTGGCATAGACCTGCCATCCCTGTTCTGGCCCTTTTTTCCCCACAAACCTGAAGCGGCCAATCAGCACATTTGCCTTGCTCTGCCCCTGGCCGCCTGCATTCACTGTGGTGTTTTGGCCGATCTGGAATGGATGTTTCGGCGGCTGGACATAGGGTGGGAATAGAATAGGAATGATCAGTTTGGCCTGAGGCTTGGCGGCACTCCAGACAGTTACATCCGAAGTTCCAGGCTGCGGGTTTGTTTGCGATGTACTGAGCGGAGCGCTGGTGAGGTATGCCACTGCAATGCCGTTTGCATCTGTGGTTACGGTGATCTGCTTGCCGCTTTGTCCAAAACTCCCGCTGTTGGTAGAAAGGCTGATGCTCTGGTTGGCTTCCGGCTGGCCGGCAGCATTCCATAGCTGCAGCGGAATCGGTACAGTAGAAGACCCGTAGGCAGCAGGAGCAGGTGGATAGAGCTGAATGCTGTTATACACTGCTTCCAGTGGAACCGGCACATCGGGGGTGTAATAATAGAAGCTGGCGGCAGAAGGCGGCCGGGCAGAATATGTATTGGAGCCGGGATTCTGTCCAGAGAAGCCTACATCGACATAGCCGGGAGTTGTAAGGCTTTGCTGTGCTGGCACGGTTGCTGTCATGGTCTCGGCTGTTCCAATTGTCTGGGTGGCTGCGGCAGCTGGCAAATTCAGACCTGTGGCTGGTATCCAGCCAAACAGCAGCTGCTGGCTGCCTGGTGCAAGCGATGTTCCGTTCAATGTTATAGTGTCGCCTGGCTTGCCATGATTGGGTATTACCGCTGTTATCTGCGGATTATAGTAAGCGCCTACATTGAGATTGAGTACACCCGAAACGCTGCCCGATACAGCCTTGAATTCTGCCTGCCCTCCCTGCACAGATGGGAAATACTGTTCACCAGAGTTGAGAGTACCAGTGCCGGAAACCTGTGAAATCTGTATAGAGCAGGGAAAGTAATTGCCAAACTGGTCGTAGGGGGTAGCCTGCAGCAGCAGCTGCTGTCCAGCAGGTGTATTGTCTCCGTTGCCATAGGTCTGATAGTCACCCAGAGCCTGAAGGCTGATGGAGGCTAACTGCGGCGTTTGGCCGGATGGAAGCGATGTAGGTGAAGATCCGTTCAGCCATGCTGGTACGGTGATTCCAAGATCGTCCCATTTGGCAACATTGAACAGGGTTTGTTTTGCAACGGAAACACCGGTCCAACTGAATAGATCGTACTCAGCCTTGAACGGCCCAAGCTGTGCATACACATAGAGTTTGCCGCTTAGTATGTTGTATTCAAATGTCCAGTTCAAATCGAGGTAGAGACCCAGATTGGCAGGATTGTTTCCGTTGTTTGCAGTTGTACCAGGCACCATTGCCGCGGTAGCGGTGAGCGGCGCCTGAATGTCTACCAGGTCAAGTTCGCCGCCAACTCCTGCCGAAACCACGCCTCCCACTCCGATACCGGCCTGCAGTTGAACCCCAACCCGAAAGCGCGGGTCGAGCTGCAGAGCAATCTCTGCAGGCTGCGGTGCTTCGAGTTTCAGTTTTGCCGTGATTTTGAGAGCAAGGTTTACCTCGATTGCAACCGGAACCGGCCCGCACATAACGGTGGTGGAATATAGGTTGTAGTCTTGCTCGCCTACGGATTTATCTATCAGGTTGTACGAAATGGATATCTGTGAAAGGTTTACCGCAGGCGGCGTAATAGAATTGCCCAGGATGGATCCGGTGATTTGCGCTGTACCGGATGTTTTTGCCTGCAATGGAGACTTTAACGTGATTCCAACCCCTGCTATATCGACCTTGTTGCCCAGAATGTATCCGCCGGTATCGGCACTGGCAGTAAAAGTTTCTCCGTTCTGGTCTGCAGCAAACCCTACTGAAGAATGAAAGTATGCTCCAAACGAAGAGGGGTCGCCCAGGTCAAGGTTTTCTGGAAAGTTTTCGCTTGCAGGCGGATCGTGATGCAGCAGAGTTTTATGAAAGGCATTGTGCATTGCATTGTACAAGCGCGGGTTTAGGATGCGCAAAGCGTTGAGACGCAGGTTTGAAAAAGCGCTTTTTTGTACTCCCGGTCCAGTCTGCAGCAGGGGCAGATAGATGAGCGGGCCATATCTCTGTGCAGTCAGAGGTTTTGACGGTGTTTGTGCGATTGGCGTAGTTTGTGTGAAAAGATGGCGTGCCAGCGAGATGCCCTGAAGCTGCTTTATCAAGGGAATCGGAGGAATATAGGCTCTGTGTTGTGAAGTTATCTGACGCTTCTGTTCTTCGAGGCGGGTGTAGGGTACATTGTACGAACCGATTACAAAGGTACCTTTTTGCCTCATAGAGTAGCCCAGCTGGTTGAATGCCTGTTCGTACTTGTTCAACTGGCCATAGTAGTCTTGTGCGCTTATGCGGCGGCCATCGGGCAGCATGATGATAGTATTTGGAGAAACTATTTTTTTGCTGACTGGGTCTCGCATAGCAAAAGGGCGAAAAAGAATTGCTGGCTGCTTGTGCAGGGTGAAATCTCCCGGCGCCAGCGTGATATGCTGAGGCGTGTGAGCACGCAGAGCAGCGGGTTGTGTGCCAGTTTTGATAAATCCCTGGGCGTTAGCAATGCCCAGGCTTCCCCACCACAGAATGGTTACGAGAAGAGTTGTACGCTTCGGACAAAGGTATTGCATGATGTATTACTCCTTAGCATAGCGAAATACCACTGGTTTTGCACCGTTAGTACAGGAGATAGGCACAATAGATGACCTTGTGAATGATGCCGCAGACATTGTAATCGAACTACCGTTGCGAAAACGTATGCGAAACGGTAGAAAAAACGCTGCGAATTCGTTTTGCAAAAATTAATTGCGGTATTATGCATTCTCTCTGAAAGTGGTGATTGCAGAAGAATAAAGAAGGAAACGACAAAACCAGCCTTGCAGTGTGTTGGATAGATGGTCTCATAAAGCAAATTGCCGACTGGCACTACAACACAAAGTTAGAGTGAATCAAAATCAAAACCGACCCTATTCTGCAGGCGGTATTACTGGCAAACGGTCGGCGAATTACTGCAGGCAGCAGGTTATATAATCGATTGATATATTGTATAATGAATGATTATGAATTATACTAATTGTCTGTCAGTGCTAAAGGTGGGAGTGTATAGTTGACTAACAAGTTGCATGATGCTGATACGCTTGCCCAGGCTTTGGCTGAGCCATCCCGCAGGGCGCTGTTGGAAAAGCTTCGTATGGAAAGCAAGACTGTGAGCGAGTTGGTAGCAGCAACAGGTCTGAAGCAGCCCAATGTTTCAAACCACCTTGCAAAAATGCGTACTCAGGGTCTGGTGCGTGCAGATCGGCATGGCAGGCATGTGTACTATTCATTAATCACCCCTTATGCAGATGTGCTGATGCGTATGCATGAACTTGTTGCAGCACCGCATTACGAGGCAGACAATGCGTTTGTCAGCCAGCATGATGACACAGCTGTTAATGACTCTGAAGAAGCAATGCTTGTTTGGCGCGACAGTTACTTAGAAGCACTGATACAGGGAGATGAAGAACGAGCAGCCGCGGTTATCAGCGCCTTGTTATCGCACAAGGCGAGCATGAAGAATATTTATATGAATTTGTTTGAATGGTGCCTTTACAAAGTGGGAGAAATGTACCAGTCTGGCAGAATAGATGTTGCACATGAACATATGGCTTCTGCAATTACAGAAAGAATGATGTACCGTGTTTCACAGTATTACCGCCCACAGGTACGTACTCATTACCGGGCAGTATTGGGAAATGTACAGGGAAACTGGCATACCGTGGGTTTGCGCATGCTTGCAGATGCTCTGCGACAGCAGGGGTGGGAAACAGTTTATTTAGGGGCGAATGTACCAGAAAGCAGTTTTATATCACTGGTGAAAGAAAATGACCCCGATTTGGTGGTTATCTCGTGTTCGATGCAGGAACAGATACCTGATTTAGGGCATTTGCTGGCAGGTTTGGGTGAAGAGCTGGGCAAGGGAAGCATGCGCTTTCAGGTGGCAGTAGGAGGGCATGTTCTGCAGCAGCTAGGAGAATTTACCGGATTAGAAGCAGCAGATTTTTACAGTAATAATCTGGTTGACTTTTTGCAGGAAGTGCAGCTACGTTTCCCTGTTGAATACGATGCAGATTGAGTAAGGCATTTTTATTTGTTATCATTTTTTCCAGGGATGGTACGTAAGCGCAAACAATATGCGTGATTTCAGTGTTGGGTGAGTGCCGTACCACCACTGTATGAGTGCAGGCGGGTTGGGATCGGCATAGTCTCGTGAGACAAAGCCTGCCATGAGTTGAGCCATCGGTACATTGAGGTGGGTAAGCCGCAGCCCAAATGCATCTGCTCTGTGTTCAAGATACCGCGATTCGAAGTTGGCCGCTGGCAGCTGCAGAAGTAAACAGAGGTTGAGTGTAAGCAGTATGAGCGGCAGCGCGGCGATATCAAGCAGGCCATTTAGATGCAATACTTTTTGGCCCATGTTTTGCAGAATGGGGAGCAGGATGTGCAGCAGATAGAGAAGCAGCAGGCTGCCAACAACTCCTGAGAGAAACAGCCACCACACATGATGTTCTTTGTAATGCCCCATTTCATGCCCAACCATAGCAAGAATCTGCTTGTCTGGCAGCACCCTGAGATCGGTGTCGTTGATGACAATGCGGGCTTCTGAGCCAATGCCTGTCACATATGCGTTTACATGGGTACTGCGGATGCTGGTATTTTCAACGAGTATGAGCGGATGCTTTATTTTGGCCATGGCGGCCATCTGCAGTATCTGGGTTTTCAGCCTGCCATCTGGTAGAAGAGTGAATGTGTTGAAAAGTGGCGCTGCTACAATTGGCCATAAGATCAACTGCAGAAAGAGTACAGGCACCAGAAAACCCCAGAGCATCAGCCACCAGTTTTTAGGAAATCTGGCATAAAATCGGTAGGCAGCCCAAATGAGAGGTATTTCCAAAAGGTTCAACAGATATCTCAATGCATCATCCTTGGCAAAGAGACCAATGTTTTCGCTGGAAAAGCCGTAATGTCTTTGCAGAAACCACCCTGCCAGATGACAGGGGAGCATCCAGCATGTTGACATTAGTGTGAAGCATGCGTAAAAACGCACTGTCTGCATGAAACCCGGTGGCGAATTGGCAGCAATCGTACTATCTGAATGTTTCGAAAGGAGATTACGCAGTGCGGCAGAAGCGCCTGTAATGAGAAATAAAATAAAGCCAAACAGCAGCCAAAACTGTTCAAAAAAGCTGAGGGCATACAATGAGCGCTGGTAAAGAATCGCACGGCGGGGCACTGCCGGCAGGTACTGGCGCAGAAGCAGTGCATTTGAAATATTTGATCCGTTTGCGAGGGCAGGGTGAACCAGCAAGAAGAGTAGGAGAGCAAACCCGCAGGTAGTAAACAGCTTTTTCATAGAGAAGGTGCGAAAAGGGTGTGATTATGATCGTCTGAGATCATTCCATCCTGAAGATAGAACACATGATCTGCTCCTTCCAGCATGGAAGCATCGTGCGTGACTACAACCACTGCCCCTTTTGTTCGATAGCTGCGCAACAGATTGATGACAGCATGACCATTTTTGCTGTCAAGCGCTGCAGTAGGCTCATCTGCAAAGATAACTTCTGGTGAATTCATCATAGCTCTTGCTACCACGATGCGCTGTTTTTCTCCCCCCGACAGGTGTGCGGGGGTTCTGTCTGCCAGGTGACTCACGCCGAGGTTTTGCAGCAGCAGGTCTGCATGCGCTTGTGCAGACCTGTCGTTCTGCACTGCAGCTGTGAGAATATTCTCTTTTGCAGTGAGATAATTGAGCAGGAATGGCTGCTGAAAAACGAACCCGAATTTCTTTCTGCGCAGCAGCGCCCTCTGCCTTGCGGGCAGTTCTGAAATCGGTACAGAGTCATACAGCACTCTGCCTTCGCTGGGCAGCTTAAGCCCGCTCATAAGATATAGAAGCGAGCTTTTGCCCGATCCAGACGGCCCCATGATGCCAAAAAAGCCCTGTGCCGGCAGGCAGAGTGTAATGTTTTGCAGCGCATAGGTGGTTTTGTCGCCGTCTCCGTAGACTAGGCTAACCTTTTGCGTTTGCAGGGTCATAGTCTAGAAAAGCGCCTGTTCTGTTTCCTTGTCGAACAGGTGTGCCTTTTTCATATCAAGCACTACCTGCATGTCTGTACCCTGTGCAGCTTTTGTGGCGCTGTCTATCATGGCGATGAGAGTATAGTCGCCTGTTTTCAAATGCATTTCCACATTGCTGCCCAATGGTTCGATTACATCGACGTCTACAGTAATGGTATTGCCCTTTTCAGCCACTACCAGCCCCGGAAGCGCCAGGTCATAAATGTCTTCAGGCCGAATGCCAAACATACAAGTTTTGTTCACATACGGTGCGGCTATATCGCGATGTTCATCTGCCAGTTCAACCTGAAAGCCTGCCGTTTCCACAAAAATCGAGTTTCCAGACTGCTTGACCTGCACGGGGACAAAATTCATGGCAGGCGAACCTATGAAGCCAGCAACAAAAAGGTTGGCCGGGTGGTGATAAAGATGCAGAGGCGTATCGCACTGCTGAATGATTCCGTTGCTCATAACAGCAATGCGGTCTCCCATCGTCATGGCTTCTACCTGGTCGTGTGTAACATATACAGTTGTGATGCCCAGCCTTCTGTGCAGTTTAATGAGTTCTGCCCGGGTTTGTACGCGCAGTTTTGCATCAAGGTTGGAGAGCGGCTCATCCATAAGAAAGACTTTCGGTTCGCGTACAATGGCTCTGCCCAGAGCAACGCGCTGTCTTTGCCCGCCAGAGAGTTCTTTAGGCTTGCGCTGCAGCAGTGGTTTGAGGCCAAGCATCTCTGCTGCTTCCTGCACTCTGCGGTCTATTTCATCAGAAGAGAAGGCTTTTTTCATATTGAGAAGGGGCAGATTGGAACCGGATGGAATTTTTTTCAGTTTCAGGCCAAAACTCATGTTATCATATACAGACATATGCGGGTAGAGAGCATAGTTCTGGAAAACCATTGCGATATCGCGGTCTTTGGGAGACACATCGTTCACAACGTTGTCGCCGATCCAGATTTCGCCGCTAGTTGCTTCTTCCAGACCTGCAATCATGCGCAGGGTAGTAGTTTTGCCGCAGCCTGATGGGCCAACCAGTACCATAAACTCCTTGTCATAAATTTCAAGGTTGATACTGTTTACTGCGGTAACTTTATTAAAAGCTCTTGTGAGATTTTTCAGCATAACACCTGCCATGAGTACCACTCTCCTTCGAGACCATGCTGTATATGCAGCAGGAAATATTGTAGGGTTAATGGCATTATGATGAATAGCACGGCACTGTGTCAAGAGTAAGCAGCAGACAGGCTGAAATGAGGTGCATAATGGAGCAAAACAGGGATCATGATTTCTGGTTTCGCCTTCTTGCAGATGTCATACAAGGAGTGCACAATGCAGCGAACTACAAGGCTGCGTTGTGGTTTCTTGGGCAGATTCTGGGTGAACGTATTGGTTTGAGAAGCCTGCGGTGCGTAGTTTCTGAACATGTTACCGAGTACATTCGCCCCAATACTGTGCAGAGCGATTCTGAGAGTTTGACAGAGTACCGCGATGTGAATTTTGAATACCAGTCGGCAGAAGGGAAGCGGGTATGTATACTGGAACTGCCTGTAACAGTATCGCCGCCGGCCAGCTTTCTGGAATCAGTAGCAATTCAGCTAGTCTCACATATGAAAATAGAAGCAATGAGCCAACAGAGTAGCATTGCCGATGAAAAATCACAAAGAAGAATACTGGAAATGGCTGCCATTTATGAACTTGGGCAGGCTGTAGGGTTTACAGACACACATTTGCTGCTAAAGAAAATTACCGAAAGAACTGCGCTATTAATGGAAGCCCAGGCATGCTCTATTCTGTTGGTAGATGAACCCTCCGGGCATCTTTATATGGGTGCCAATTATGGTCTGCCCGACGACCTGCCAGAAAAACTGCAAATGGTTGGTGAAGGTATTGCGGGCAAAGTAGCGGCAACCGGTTCGCCTATGATTATTGCAGATGCACATGCCGACCCGCGGCTGGAGGGAGTGGCTTTGAAGCCAGACATCAGTTCATCGATGGTGGTGCCCATGCATGATCAAGAGGGCAAGACACTGGGAGTGCTTGCAATTCGGCGTGCCAAGCCGGCCTCAGATTTTCAATCAGATGACCTGAAACTTTTTTCGGTGTTTGCAGCTCAGGCGGGAATGGCACTGGCCAATCACCAGTTGTATTCTGCCCTGCAAAACAGGGCGCATGAACTTCAGACGCTCACCACTCTGTCGAGGGCGCTGATACAGAACTCTGATTTGAATGTGCTGATGCAGCGAGTGGTGGAAGCTGTATGCGAACAGACCCAGATTGCTCGGTGCGGTTTGTTTATGAGAGAGCCAGAAAGCAGCACCTATATACTTCGAGCCTGGAAAGGGTATCCAGACAGCCTGCAGAACATGCAGATACGGCATGGCAAAGGTCCGCTTGGGGAGACTGCAGCACATCGCAAAGCCACTCGCTACAACTGCAATGAGATGAAAGAGGGCGATGTAATTGATAAGAAAAATATGCAAATACGAGGCATTGCAAGAACTTTGGGCACTGAGGTGTTTATAGCAGCGCCTATATGCGGTTCTAATGGAGAATGTATTGGACTGTTGACAGCAGACAATAAAACATCTCGATTACCTATTTCGCAGGAGCATCTGCATTTGCTGGAAGGTTTTGCAGGCCAGGTAGGCATTGCTTTTGAGAATGCGCAGCTATACCATAAAATTCAGTATGCCCTGCAAAGCGCGCAGCGGTTAAAGCAATACACCGATCAGGTGCTGCGTTCGGTGGATGTAGCCATTGTGAGTACAGATGCACGCGGCAGAATAGTACGCTGGAACCCTGCCGCAGAACAGTCTTTGCGTTCAAACAGAGCAAAACTGCGCCATGCTAGACTGGTTGATGTAGTGCATCGGCTTGACCTGCCAAGACGGGAAGAAACAGAGATATTGGAGATGATAGAGAGTGTGGTGCGTACGCGCAGGGGGGTGCACCGCACTGCAATGGTTCTGCATCCGGCAGGAGTGGAAGAGCAGGTATTTATGATGGTTTTTTCTCCACTGATGGAACCTGAAGGAGAGAAAAGCGGCGTAGTAATGTTGATGGAGAACGTTACTGAAGAAACAAAACTGCAGCGTGAACTGGAGCAGCTTAGGGGGTTGGCGGATATTGGGCAGCTTGCCGCCCGAATGGCTCATGAGGTGCGCAATTCACTTTCTCCCATTCGAGCAGGCGCACAAATGATAAAGAGAGACCTGCAGACTCACAGAATTAAAAGTGAATGGCCAGATATCATCGTATCGGAGGTAGATGCCCTGAGTCGTTTGACCAGTGAAATGCTTGACTTTGCCCGGCATGGCATACTAGAGTCAAAAGCAGTTGACCTTTCTGCTTTGCTGGAGTCTGTGGTATCTTCGATGGCTGAAATTCTGATGGAGCACAAGGTACACATTGCCTGGAATTGTGAGGATGTTCCTGAGATACAGGCTGACCCTGCCCAGTTGTCTCAGGTTGTGCGCAACCTGGTTCTGAATGCGGCACAGGCTATGCCTAGTGGGGGGACAATCACCCTGCGCACTCGCTTTGCATCACGCTTTGGTATGGTTTGCATGGAGGTAGCAGACGAGGGGAACGGTGTGCCCGATGAGGATAAAGAGCGAATATTTCGACCTTTTGTTACAACGCGCACACGCGGCACCGGTCTGGGCCTTCCCATTGTGCAAAAAATAGCAGTTATGCACGGCGGGAGGGTGGAGGTGGAAAACAATGCAGGCAGCGGAGCCTGTTTTAGGGTATTACTGCCCATACAATGTCCGCCCAGCAGCGGCAGCACTGTGAGGGTAGTCAGCCCAATTATGCCATCGATTGGTTCCGGGCTTTCAGATAGATAATTTAGGAGGGTAAAAGTGGCAGGAACACGCAAGACTGGTCAGACTTTGCTAGTAGTAGACGATGAGCCAAACATTCGCAAGGTACTGGAGGCAATCTTTACACGTGAGGGGTATCGTGTTCTGCTGGCAGAGTGCGGTACCACAGCCTTGCGTTTAGCGGCTGAGAATCAGATACATGTTTTGATTACAGATTTGATTATGCCTGATATGAACGGTGTAGAGGTGCTGCAGAATGTGAAGAAAAATTACCCCAGCTGCGCTGCCATTATTATTACTGCCTATGGAACTATTCGCTCTGCAGTGGAAGCCACCCATGCAGGAGCTTTTGATTATCTGCAGAAGCCGTTTGATGTAGAGGATGTGAAAGCAATTGTACGCAAAGCAACTAATTTTCAAAGTGCGGGCGAGGGGCGCCGCAAAACGCACTTGGCAGACAATGCCTCCATTGGGCTGCAATGCTCCAGCCCTGGCATGACGAATCTGTATCGCATGGTGGATAGAGCAGCACAAACAAGGGCAACAGTTTTGATTAGAGGAGAAAGCGGTACAGGCAAAGAACTGATAGCTCGCGCAATACACATTAAAAGCAACCGCTGCAACAAGCCTTTCATTGCTATCTCATGTGCTGCACTGCCTGAGAATTTACTGGAGAGCGAATTGTTTGGGCATGAAAAAAATGCTTTTACCGGCGCACTCAATTCCAGGGAGGGACGATTTGAAACAGCAAACACTGGCTCGTTATTTCTGGACGAGATAGGAGAAATACCGCTTTCGATGCAGATTAAACTGCTTCGTGTAATGCAGGAGTGGACTTTTGAACGAGTGGGCAGCAACAAGCCAATTACAGTAGATGTGAGACTCATTGCGGCAACCAACAGCAACCTGGAGCAGGCGGTGGTAGATAAAAAATTTCGTGAAGACCTGTACCATCGAATGAATGTAGTCACTCTGTTTGTGCCGCCTCTGCGAGAGCGTAAGGAAGATATACTACCTTTGGCGGAATATTTTTTGAAGCGTTATGCAGAAAGAGACCAGCGTACTATAGAGCATATTCACCCGGAAGCATCTGCACTACTTGAGAAGTACTCATGGCCTGGAAACGTGCGTGAACTGGAAAATTGCATGGAGCGTGCTGCAGTTTTATCAGAAGAGGGAGTGAAACTGCTTACTGCAGACCTGCTTCCCAACTCAGTTTTGAAAGGCTCGGAATAAATATTTTACAGTGAAGTTGCAAAACTGATGAAAAAAGAGTTTGTGGCACAAAAATTGCCACTGTATACATCATTGTTCTACACCGAATGCCAGGGTTTGTAGTCTGGGTGAGAAATATCCAACTTTGACGGGTGTTTTGCAATTGACCAGTGCAAAAGCTGAATTCATGGAGGTGTCATCAAAGTTGATTTCACTGGAGACCTAATCTTGACTACTGAATCTGGTTCTTTTCAAATACTTGTGGTAGATGTAGATGCCTCGGTGAGTCGCGTTGCTGCGATTGGAATACCCAGTGCCCTCATTACTACTGCTACCAGTGCTTCTGCAGGGCTTCAGCATGCACTTCAAACCCGATACGATGCTGTTGTGTGGGATATTGATATCGACCCAGACTTTACAAATTTTTTGCTGGTTCGGTCTATATGTCCACAGGCCCATATTATCTGCACAACCTCTGCGTACTCCCCACTCCCACAGCTTTTGAAAGAGAGGCTTGGCATTAGACAGATTCTGCGAAAACCTTATCAGATAGAGAATCTTATATTGCTGCTGGTTAGGTCACTACAGCAGTCCAACCATACATGGCAGGCGATAAGCGATATTTTTTGTGTTGGCCAGCCGCTGCGCGTGTGGGTTCAGGATCAGTGCGGTTATACGCGCATTATGCTGAGAGATCAGAATGTTTTTCATATAACAGGACATCCGCGGGGAGATATGCCCTTGAATATAGCAGTGGGTACCGTGATACAGGCTGAAACAGCTGCTTCGTATGGAGTATACAGGTTTAGGAGCAAGGTTATACGAGAAATACTAGAACCTGCCAGCGGGTTGGAAATGAAAATGCCCTCTTCTGTACAACTTGTACAGAGGAGAAAACATAGGCGATCAAATCTCAGGCTGCATACTGTTTTACAGAGTGAAGCGAGCGGTCGATGGGAGTCACAATTACTGAATTTGAGTGTTTCAGGCTGTGCTATTGTGAGTAAACCAGTGCTGGAAAAAGGAGCAGCAGTGTTGGTTGAATTTACCGGTGCAAGAGCGCACTGGAGTGGAAAAGGGTATGTTAAACGCATAGAAGAAGTGACTGGGAGTTTGGAAAAAATATACGGTATAAAATTTACAGGGCGAAGCAGTAATTCTACTGGTTTGTATCAGCTTCTTGACGAATAATTTTGAGCTGGGTTATGCATTCTGCGCAGCCAACATTATAAAGCTCGCATGATACAGACCTGCAAACTTGAGTGCGGCAGCATAGCTTTCAGGCTAATGTGCGCGACAAAGTGCAGGGTATGCGTTGGTGTAATGTTTAGATGAATTGTCTGCCTGCCTGTACGCTGCCCAGATAAAAGGCGATTTTTTGCTGGAAAGTGGTATATATAACCCTCTAGAGAATAACACTGCAGAGGTAATTGAGAGGGATTTATGCGCAGCGAAGAGAGAAAGCCGCTTTGGTCAACTGGCAGTCAGCAAACACGATTGCAGGAAGTGTTGTCGATAGACCCTGCTGAGAAAGAGATTCCGCTACGCCGTGATGTAAGGCTGCTTGGCATTTTGCTGGGTGAGGCCCTTCAGGAATTGGAGGGTGAAGAGTTATTTGCCGGAGTGGAGGACCTGCGCCGCCTGGCAAGTGAATACCGCTCTGCAGATGCTTCAGATGAGGAGAGAACTGAAGCGCTGAAACGCCTGGAAGACCGTGTAGGCGAGCTAAGCATAGAACAGATATATGGCTTGACAAAAGCGTTTTCTATTTATTTTGAGTTAACTAATCTGGCAGAAGCCAATCATCGCAAGCGCCGGCTGCGCACAGCACGCATACTTACTGCGCAGCAGGCTCCTGCCGGATCTATGGAGGGTACGCTGCTTCGTTTGAAGAAAAGCGGTAAAACCCTGAATGAAGTGCTTGCACTGCTCAACGAAGTGCGCGTTACGCCTACGTTTACTGCTCATCCTACTGAAGTGGCCAGGCGTACCGTTTTGTACAAGCGAAGGCAGATTGCACATGAGATTGAACAGATAGACTGGCTGCCGCTTACAGATCAGGAGGCAAGAGAGCGCGAAGCCACAGTGATGGCAGCTATTGTAGAGCTTTGGCTTACAGACGAGGTACGCCGCCGTGCACCAGCGGTACGTGATGAAATACGAATGGGAATGGATTACTACCCTAATGTACTTTTTCAGACACTGCCTCATTTGTATCTTACCATGTCTGAAGCTATACGACGTGTGTACGGTGTAGCTATACCAGCGCACGCCCTGCCCAAAGTGGTTGAGTTTGGCTCGTGGATAGGCGGGGACCGCGATGGAAACCCCAATGTTACAGCAGATGTGACCAAGCAGGCGCTTCAGATGGCACGTGAAACTGCACTTAAGCTGTACATTTCTTCTGTTTCTGAACTAATAGAACAGGTAAGCGTTTCTACGAAACAGGCTTCGGTATCTGTTGAACTGCAGGAAAGAGCCTCCAATTATACGGCATGGATTCATTTGGAAGAAACGCAGCTGAGAAGCAGGTCTGCCTACGAAGTATACCGTTTTTATTTCGCCATGGTTTTGCAGCGTTTGCATGCAACGCTGCAAGGCACAGCTGAACCTTCGTACCAGACTTCACAAGAGTTTGAGCAGGACATATATCTGGCATTTTGCAGTTTGAATGACAATCGCGGTGAGCGTATAGCAACCAGGTACCTTGCCCCTCTGCTCAGACAGATACAGACTTTTGGGTTTCACCTGCACAGTTTGGATATTAGACAGCATGCACGCGTGCATGCCAACGCACTGCAGCAGCTTATGCCGAGTGAGCAGTACGGCGACAAACTGCAATTTATTCCCACATTGAGTGCTGACTGCGTACAACTGCTGGAGACGCTTCGTACAATCGCCTTGCTGAAACGTACCTATCCTTCCTCTTCCATTCGTCAATATGTGATTAGCGGAGCACGCTCTGAAAAGGATGTAATCAACCTGATCTGGCTAATGCGCACTGCGGGCATACAGGTAGAGGGATCGGAGACCGACCCGGGCTTGATGCCTGTGCCCTTGTTTGAGTCGATTGAAGACCTGCGCAACTGCCCAGGTGTTTGCAAAAAACTTTGGGACAATGCTGAATACAGGAAGCTTATCGCTAGCTGGCAGGGGTGCCAGGAGGTGATGCTGGGCTATTCGGATTCAAACAAGGATGGCGGAATGCTTACTTCCACCTGGGAAATATTCAAGGCACACCGCTCTTTGCACCAGATTGCTGATGAATGCGGTGTAAAGCTTCGTCTTTTTCATGGACGCGGCGGCACAGTAGGCAGGGGAGGCGGTCCGACTCACCGTGCAATTACAGCTCAGCCTCCGGGGGCATTTCATGGAGCCTTGCGCATAACAGAGCAGGGGGAAGTGATGAATTGGAAATATGCCGACTCGCTGGTTGCTGAGCGCAATCTGGAATTGATGGCGGCAGCTGCTCTGGAGGCTCTGACACGTTCTGGTGGCTGGGGCGCAATGATAGAACCAGAGTGGGAGGCAGCTATGGAGTCGCTTTCCAACAGGGCTTTTGAGCATTACCGTACACATATTGCAGAGAACCAGGATGTGCTGACCTATTTTGAACAGGCTACCCCTGTTGATGTACTCGATAATGCGCGAATTGGCTCGCGGCCAGCAAGGCGAAGCGCCAAGCGCGGTTTGGAAGACCTGAGAGCAATTCCGTGGGTATTTGGCTGGATGCAGAGCAGGCATGTGACCCCTGCTTTTTTTGGGGTGGGCACCGCCTTGCAAATGTTTCTTGACGAAGACCCTGGCCACGAAAGTCTGCTGCAAGCCATGCTGCAAAAATTTCCACTTTTTGAAGACCTACTGCGCAATGTTGAAACAGCGCTTGCCAAATCAGACATGCTCATTGCCCGCAGATATGCTGCATTGGCAACCAACCAGAGTATGGCTGATCGGGTTTTTGAAATGCTGCAGCAGGAAATGGATAAAACTATTACAGTACTGCTGCGTATAACCGGGCAGAAAGAACTACTGGAAAACAATGCAACACTGTATCAATCGATCAAACTGCGCAACCCTTATGTTGACCCAATGAGCCTGATGCAGCTGGAGCTTTTGAAACGCAGGAGGGGTGGAATAGAAAGTGAAGAACTGAATTATGCTCTAGGCGCCACCATCAATGGAATCTCTTCAGGTTTGCGCAATACTGGCTGATGTACGAAATACCGGTTTTTTACTGCACATCAACACGCATGCAATACTTGCGATAGAAAGAGAAAATTCATTTTGGGTTGATATATTACCTGTAAAATCTAGCGTATAATGAATACAGTTGATTTTTGTTTTGGGCAGATTAATTTAGAAAGAGGCGATGATGCGATTACAATCAAGTCAGGCTCAGCAGCAAGCCCAGAAGATGCATTTGCGCCACATTGTCACCAGCAAATTTTTGCAAATGCCCAACATGGAACTGGCCGAATATATACAGGATACGATGGATGAAAACCCAGTACTTGAATTGCATGATCGCGATGCAGATTATGGGGTACTGGAAAACCCAGACTCATTTTCGACACTATACCTCCCTGAAGATTCGCTGAATTCGGTATTGTTTGAGCGAGAAGATAAACTGGGAACTCTGATGGAATTGCTGCCGCAAAACGAGGCATTGCTTAATCTGGTTGAGACACCAACTCTAAAGCAGCATCTATGCATACAACTGCAGGGTCTGCTCTCTGGTGAGGAGTATCTGCTGGGAGAATACATGATTCATTGTTTGAATTCTCGAGGCTGGCTTACTGACCCACTAGAGTGGATTGCTGCAGTGAATGAAGTGAGTTTGGAATTGGTAGAAAAAATTTTATCGGTGATTCAAACCCTTGAACCAAGTGGAGTAGGAGCACGCAATCTGCAGGAATATTTACTGCTGCAGCTCAATGAAAAAGAATATACCTGTACTGAGGATCAGCGGGAAATTGTTCTGGTTGCCCGCAAAATGCTGGAACACGACCTTTCGATTCTTACAGATACCAAGTATACAAAAATAGCAAAAATTTTGAATTGCACCCCGGCGGTAGCACAAATAACCCAAAACTACATTCGCACTCAGTTGTCTCCTTCAGTATGCGATCAGTATGGAAGCGGGCATATAGAAATAAAAGACTCGAAAAGAAAAGACAAGGTTGTGCCCGATGTCGTGGTGGAGAGAGAAGAGGGTGGATTCAAGGTACATGATGTAGCTGCCTACCATGAGCGCATCAGATTGAACCCTGAATGGATCAAAGTGTACAACTCTATCAAAAAATCTGGCAAGCAGACGCCTGAAGAAATGCAGATTGTACAGCAGATAAAGTTTGCTGAATTTTTTCTCACCAATTTGAAAATGCGATCACGCTCCATATTAAAAATTGCCAAGAGGCTGATGGAATATCAGTCTGGTTTTTTAGATACTGGCTCTGAAATGTATCTACTTCCAATTACCCGTTCTGAACTTGCCGAACTCATGGGGATGCATGAGTCTACAGTGAGCCGGGCGCTGAAGGATAAATATGTGCAGCTGCCCAATGGCCGTGTCGTATCATTTGACGTATTTTTTGACCGAAGCGTGAAGGTTGGTGCAGCGATAGAGGATTTGTTGCGCAATGAAAGTGCTTGTCACCGCTATACCGACAAAGAACTGGTGGATTTGTTGAGCACACGCGGAATTAATGTGTCACGAAGATGTGTGGGCAAGTACCGCAACAAGTACCGTATTGTGTCTTCAATTTTGAGACGCTGACTTTTGGCAGGCCGCGCTGGAGTTGATACTTTCTTTTTGTATAATGTCTCCTCGCAGTACGTCTATGCACATAAAGTCTGCAGCCAGTATGGTTTCCGGGAAGATGGCCTTTGCTTCCCTGAGCAGTTCCTGCATTTGCAAGGCGGTTTCGTACCGTGCGCTGAAATGGTTAAGAGCAAGCAGCTTCACCTGTGCCTGGGCAGCGGTTTTTGCGACTGATTCGACGGTAGAATGATAGCCTCTTAACGCATGCTCAGCCTCTGACTGAAGGAAGGTTGCTTCATGAATAAGCAGATCAGCCTGATGCGACATTTCTGCAATGATAGGCAGTGGAAGAGTATCACCCGACAGCACGACCCTGCGTCCTCTTCGCGGCGGGCCAACAAGCTGTGTGCCATCAATGGTTCTGCCATCTGGCAGCAGAATGCTTTCACCCGATTTCAGTTTGCCGTACAACGGCCCTGCCGGTATCTGCATTTTTCTTGCCAGTTCAACGTCAAACTGTCCCGGCAGAGGTTTTTCCTGTATAACAAAGCCATATGCCTCTGTTCTGTGTTTAACAGGAAAAGCAGTTACAGTGAAATGGTCGTCTTCATGCAGGATTCCTGGTTGTATGGTAACTACCCGAATTGGGTAGCCAGGGTGGCTGTGGCTTACCGAGAGCGAGACTCGTACATACTCCTCCAATCCTGCGGGGCCATACAGAGTAACAGGGGTTGTGCCCCCATTCTGCAGTGATCTGCTTGCGAGCAAACCTGGCAGCCCAAACAGATGATCACCATGTAAATGGGTAAAAAACACTTTTTCCAGATGACTAAGTCGCAGAGAAGAGCGCAGTATCTGGTGCTGCGTGGCCTCACCGCAGTCAAACAGCCAGAGAGCAGCCTGTTCTGGCAGCTGCACGGCAGTGCTAGATACATTGCGGCTGCGGCTTGGTGTAGCAGACCCAGTGCCCAGAAAAGTAATCTTCATAGTGAATACATCCGGCAGGGGCAGCAGCGCAGCGCAGTATATAGCCTGTAACAAAAGAAAGGAGGGGTAGTAACAGGCACAGGGAAGAATATATCTGAAAGATTGGTGCATGAATAAAACATTTCTTTATTTTACCCCAGCCTATGGCAAACAGATTTTGGAGACAGCAGCGTTGAAAGTTTTGATTATTTTTTTGTTATTGAGCAATTGAACGTTTGTGTGCGATATAATGAATTAGTTGCGCAATGCGGCCAGCGAGAGCGGCTGCGAGCGCTTCAATATATTCAGGAGGTGTAGCGTGTTGTATGCAATCATACTGCCTCTGGCGATCATACCGGATGGCATTTTACAGCCTTCTGCCGGTAATGCCGGCAATAAGGGAACAGACTCGTGCTGCATCTTTGTAGAGTATTCCGCATCAAATTGACGTGCGATATTAGATAGGCATTCTTCTTCCTGTCTGTATTCTTCTCCAAAGCAATGCATCAGCATGATACACATAGGCTGACTGTGACTGTATAACGGTCTGTTTCCCCCAGGGATACCCTGATGATGTGTTGCTATTCACCCTGTTTGTTTTTGTAGGGAGAAGAATTTTATGTCTGTTTGTGCTGGTAAAAGTGAGGAAGAAGATTTGCGTTTTGCGTTGCTTGGCGCAATAGAAAACCGTCTTGTAAGAATGGCAGCGTACCTGGGCAAATGCTGCGGTGTTGATGCAGATGATCTGCAGCAAGATGCCTGGATTGCAGTATTGGAAGTGCTGCCGCATGTAGATATGCAAATTGGCATTGCAGAGCAGCATTTGCTCAAACGCGCCCGCTGGCGTATGCTAGACAGTATACGCAGGCAGCGCAGAAGGGTACACTTCTCGCTGGATGAGCTTTCTCATTTGCCTGTTTGCGGAGAGTTTGAAACCACTATTGATTTTCACTTGCTAATGGAACGCCTTAAACCGGTGCAGCAAAGAATACTGAGGGCTTTGCTGGAGGGCTATACATGGCGTGAAGCAGGCGTTCTGGAAGGCTGTACCTCTGCCAACATTGCTTACCACGTGCGCTGTATTCAGAAAACCTATCTTGGTCTGTTTTCTGAATAGAATGGATTTTGAATATGCCTGAAGAGGAAAGACATGACCTATAGACTTGTTGATCTGAATGCAGAGAACCTGGAACATATGGAGAAGCTTGCAGACCTGTTTTGCAAGATGGATGACGCCTGGCCAGGTGGCTTTGCTGAAGGAGCAACCATTACTGCCAGCTTTATGCAGCAGAAGCTTAAGCGTGCAAGCCAGGCGGCTGCGCTGGCGGTAGAGCACGAAGGTGAATTTGTGGCCTACTGCGACATGTCGCCACCACCTCCAACAGGCAGAAAGTCATACTATATTCCACTGCTTGGAGCCAGAAAAGAGCATCATGGCCGGGGGCTTGGCAAGATGCTTCTGCGTGAAATGATACAAAGAGCCTCTGAATCTGGCGCAACCCTGCTCACCCTGTATACCTGGGGCGGGAATATGAAAGCAGTGCCCCTGTATAAAAAAATGGGCTTTTTCTGGAAGCCCGAATCTGATGTGCATATGCTGAATTTTCTTCCGGCTGCGTTTGCACTGCCTTTAGTTCAAAATTTTTTGAGAGGAACCGACTGGTACACTGCTCATCAGCGGGAAATCAAGATAGCCCCGGATACTATGCAGTGGGAGGGGATAGACGTTTATCTGTATAGATTTGAACGTGAGGGGCGAAGCTTGCTGCTTGCCTACGACGTAGAAAGTCTTGGCCTAACAGGAATTGAAACAGATACCTGGAAGGCAGTTTGCATTACGAAACAGAGAGAAGTGGTTTCTGGAAGTGAATTTTCAGTAGAGTGGCAGATTGAAGCAAAAACGGATGAGACACTTGATGTCACTGTGATGTCTCACTCGGAGGGCTGGCTTACTCTGGATGTGGCAGAAAGCTGCAGGGTAAATGGCAGAAAGCGCATAGAGGCAACCGCTTCTCTGAGCAGCAATGCACTGCCTGGGCACGAGGACGACCTGTGCAGAGCATTGTTTAGCACTGTTTCGATACAGGGTGATACCTTCAACTTTTTGAAAGGATGGAAGATACAGCGACCTTTTGAACTGACCTCTGGCGATGCACAGATTGATGCTGGAAAGACTGTTAAAGTACTTGTGCCGGTTAGAAACAACATGGAGGAAACTGTAGAGTGCCAACTCACGTTCTTTCCCTCTGAGGCGCTTCAGGCCGCGCCCCTGCAGCAAAGTGTGACTTTGCAGCCCGGGCTTGGAAATGAAGTACACCTTGAGGTGAAGGCGCTGAGAGAAGGGCTGTGGCCGCTTCATGTTGTGTGCAAGGGAAATGGAAAAAAGACTGAGCGTACCATGTGGCTGAGGACTGTGAGCGCACACCCTGCTGGATGGCTGGATGAGTACGATGCACAGGCAGTGATGGAATGCAACTCACTTCGGCTTGAGGCGCGGGAATATGGAGGCGATCTTGAGGTGAAATTAGCCGGGCAGGATGCTTGGCATCTGTTTCAAAGGATGTGTGAGGCCGGCCCCCCCTTTGATGATGAGCCTCAGAGATCAGAAAAAGTACGCCTGAGGATCACAGATGAAGAGGAACCCAATCGAATCATCACTATTTCAGAGAGCCAGGCATCTGGCCTGAAACTGGAGCGAGCGGCAAGCGTGTGCGAAACAGGAGTAGTGCGTGTTGTTTGCCGAAGTCAGGCAATAAGTGCAGAACCGGCGTATACTGCAGTCAGACTGATTACCATGCCTCCGGGCAGCGGCAAAATTGCTTTGCCGCTTGCAGAGGGGATTCTTTTCTCGGATACACAGGGAGGCGAATGGCCCGCCGGTCCGCAAGATTTGCTGCCGGAAGGGGAGCTGCCGGCTGAAAACTGGATTGCCATTGAAGAAGATGGGGTAGTGTATGGCCTTGTTTGGGAAGGCAAACCCGAGTGTGTCTCCAGCTGGTATTTATTTCCATCACTTATCTATTCGGTGCCGGATATTCCTCCTGGAGGGTGTTTTGAACTGCCAAAACTCTACTTGGTGATGAAACAGGGCAGCTGGAGAGATGTGCGAGAAGTATGGAGGAAACATGTATTGTGCGAGCCGGAAATGCCCGAAAGGAAACTGATTGGGCTAAGGGAAGTGACCACCGTGCCCTCTCCACTGCTTTTGCTTGAAGAAAGCACAAAGACAAAAGTAGAGGTAAAGAACCGGCGAGACAAACAGCTGAATGGAGAGTTAAGGATTACTGGCAGTACATTTTCCTGCGCTCCCAGCAGGTTTGATTTGAGCGGCATAGACAGACACCAGGCATTTGAGAACTCTGCCGTCTTTTCCACGGCTTCTGCACTGGCAGCAGAGACTATGCAGGCACTGCTTACCAGCAACGGCCTTACAGAGCACCTGGAGCTGCCTGTAATAAAAGCAGGCGATGCGAATGCAAAGATAGTAGTGAATCAGCATCATGGGGCAGTTACAGTAGACAATGGGTGGCTTTCTTACTGTGTGCATCCGAGTCATATGGGAAGCATAGTAGAGCTGAAGCGAAACGAACAAAACTGGCTCAGATCATCCTGGCCCTCACCCCGCCCATTCAGATTTGCAAATCCATGGCATGGCGGAATACATTCGGATATAGATAATCTGTCGCTATCTACTCTGTCGGAGGAGCAGTTTGAAAGCAGCATGCTGCAAGTAACTGGTACAACCGGTATGCAGTGGCACGGTGTGAGAACTCAGTGCGTTTTAAAAAAGAAGCAATGGCAGTGGCTGTCTCTGCAATTAGATGCACTTACACTCCCCGGCAGCAACCTTATTGCGCTGTTGTGCCGGTTTGTGAATCGGAGCGGCGACACGCGCATACTGCGAGGGGGGCTTACAGTTTGGACTGCACCTGCAGACAAACTGGAGGGAAACAGTTCGGTGTGGCAGGCAGAAGGACAAATACTAGAGCGAAGCACTACCCGTTTTGGTCAGGGCAGCCCTCAGTCACGCTGGTGTGCTGTTAGGAACCCTGCTGCAAATGCCTCTCTGCAGCTTGTGCCTGCCACAGAGCAAAAGAGTGTGCAAATATCAGACTGGGATGCAGAAGGCATGCACATTCGCGAGAAGCGCCGGCTGATACTGCATCCCGGGCAGCCTGTGGAAACCCTCTGCTGGCTGGCTGCGCTGGAAGGAGAGGCAAACTGGAAAGGGTATGCAGCGCTTGCAAATTTGCATCAGTTACCCTGAGAGTGCGGCAGCCTGCTTGCTAAGATGAATTTCTTGATGATGTACATATGCACCGGTTCCCTTTGAAACAGCCTGCTTCAAAGCGTTTTCAGCATACTCCAGCATTTCCAGTGCAGAGTGTATGTTGTCTTTGATAGTAACCGCGCCATACTGTACAGAGATGGGGGCAGGCTGCCAGGAATATTGGCTCATTCGCTCTTTTATACGTTCGACCAGCGCTCCTGCTCCCTGCTGATCTGCACCAGGCAGCAGGAGAGCAAATTCCTCTCCATCGTACCTTGCCACAATGTCGTAGGGGCGCACTATTTCTGTGAGAAGGCCAGCCAGGTCACACAGTATTTTGTCTCCAGCATCTACCCCATGCCTTTTGTTGTAGGCTGTGAACTGTTCTATGTCGAGCAGCAGCACCGAGAAAATATTCTTGTGCCTTCTATGGTAAGCCACAGACTGTTCAACCTGCTCCATAAAGAAGCGTCTGTTTCTCAGATTGGTGAGGGGGTCTTGCGTGACCAGCGCTGCCAGTTTCGAGTTTGCCAGAGCAAGCTGCTGTCTTTGCTGTTCGAGTATGACGTTGTTTTCTTTTGCTTTTTGAAGCTGCAGTTCTATCTGCTGTTCGAGCTGATGCCTTAGAGTGATGTCAATCCAGGCATACATCGCTCCTACAATACTCTGATCATGCGAGCGTAGAGGAAAGCAGTTGCCTACCACTCTCACTGTTCTGCCATAGCAGCTCAAGTATTCTTCTTCCATATCCATCAGCGCTTCACCGGCACATACTCTTTGTATCTGCTGCTGGATTTTTTGCATATGCTCATCAATTGAATAGTTACTGCAGGGAGTGATGACTTCCCAGACAGGCCGCGAAAGAGCATCATGCGGTGGATAGCCAAACAGACCTGTGGCAGCTCTATTCCACTGCAGAATGCTGCCATGCGGTTCGCAGGAAACACAAGCCACAGGGAGGTTTTCAAACAGGGAATCAAACCTTTTGTTGGCAGATTCAAGATACTCCATAGAAGTTTCCAGCTGTCTGTGTCTGTTTTGCAGCTCGGCACGCAGTATTTGCAGCTGTTCGTGCAAGTCTTCCATTTAGCCTGTCACTCCTTTTATGGTAATCTCCTGCCGGCAAGAGTTGAATATGTGGTATACAACTTGTGCGAAAACTGGATGTGAGTTAATTATTCGGCACAATCACTGTTTTTTTTAGGGGGATATCAATGCCTGTAACCAGAATTACGCTGCCCGATGCAACTGAGCTAGCTGAAGCAGCTGCACTGCACATTGCTGACTCTGCGGGCAGGGCAATTAATGAAAGAGGACTGTTTCACATTGCGCTTGCCGGCGGCAGCACACCTGAACAGACATACCGTGAGCTGGGCAGCAGGGTGACTGACTGGAGCAGGTGGCGCTTTTATTTCAGCGATGAGCGCTTTGTGCCATACGAAAGTTCGGAGAGTAATTATGGCATGGCGGTGCGAAGCTTTATTGAAAAAGCGAAAATACCTACAGAGTATGTTTTTGGAGTAAATACCAATTTATCTACAGCTGCAGATGCCGCCGAAGACTATGAAATCGTATTACAGAAACATGTTGGTTTAACAGAGGGAGATATTGTACGGCTGGATATGATATTGCTTGGGCTGGGAAGTGATGGGCACACCGCTTCTCTGTTTCCTGGAATGCCATCACTTCAGGAAAAACAAAGGTGGGTAGTAGCTTCTGCACATGGAGTTCTGCCTCCTCCTGTTGAGCGTGTTACATTTACTTACCCACTGATCAATGCTGCAAGAGAGGTGATGTTTCTGGTTTCGGGCAGCGGCAAACATTCTGTTTGGAAGCAGATTGAGGCAGGAGAAGGCGGGCAGAATGATCTGCCCGCCCTGGGTGTGCAGCCTGCAGCTGGTGAGTTGACATGGATGTTAGATTATGCTGCGGCTGGATGCTAGTCTGCGTTGATTTGCCCTTTGCTCTTCATGTACTGGTAGAGGGTTTTCACGAGACCTTTGCGTCCAAAGCCGCATTTGACCGGGATGAAAACTCCACCCGTTTCATCCATCCATTTCTTGCCTTTTTCAGACATGTCATGGCCAGAAATCTTGATGACAACCATGAGGATGTCGGCTTTGCGCACATCTGCCTCGAACTTGGTTGCAGGCGAATCTGCGCTGCCCCACAGCCACTTCGTCTCTGCATTCAAGTGCTGCTCAAGCCATTCCCTGGTTTCCTGCTGTGGTTTCTGCCCGCCGGCAATGACGATTTTTTTGCCTTGAAGCACCGTTTGCAGGCTGTCTACCCACTGCTGCAGTTCTTCATCAGAGATGCTGCTCTCTTCCTGCTGGCTTTCGTTGTCTAGTGTTTTCAGTTTATCTGCCGCTTCCAGCCGCTGCTTCTCTTCAAAAGCGTACTTGAGAAATGTTTTATATTTGCTCTGCCCTGTCAGTAGGAAGCAAAGCGGTACCAGCATGGTTTTTATCTCTTTATGTGACGGTGGAAGGGATGCCTGCTTGCACTGATCCAGTACTTCTAGCAACAGCTGCCGATCGGCAGGCAGGGTATCTGGGTTTTTGCCGAGGTGTGGGTTAGATTCGAGAAGCTGCTTCAATTGCGCCATTGCAGATTCCTGATCCTGCCTGCGTTGTTCAGATTCATCCCGTCTCTGTTTATCGGTTTTTACCGTAGTGAAAACATTTTTTAGCTGTCCGGCTAAAGATCGAAGATCATTATTTGGTACTGCCGGGTTCAATGAGCCAATAAAGCCTGTAGACTTCGTTTCATCCAGAATACATTGGTAGAGTTTTTGCTGCGAGCTATCGCTCATGTTTTCTTCTTGCAGAATGCGATACAGCAGCTGCTGTGCGGCGCCGATGGTATTGAGCAGTTCCTTGTTTGTGATCTTGTTTTGAAGATACCAGTCAAATGCATCCTGTGCATCGGCCGTAAGCTGATATGCGCTGGCGAGGTCTGTCCAGTACTGTATGTCATTGATTTCTTCACGCAGGCAGAATTGAAGCAGTTCACGGTCGCTTTCAATATTGTATGCTTCAAACTCCAGACCACTCATAAGCTCATTCAGCTTTTGCATAATGTCGCCTGTGCTGCTGTAGCTGTTCAAGTCTATGCTGAAGGCACGTGATTTGCATATGAGCGAGGTGAGGCGGTAGTGGTATGACCTGGGCAGAAACCCTGAGTTTTGTGCTGCAGACTGCTGCAGTATTCCATACTCAACCTCCATCTTTTGCATTGTCTGTACTTGCTCTTCCCCAATGGTCGGCAGTATGGGCAGTACTATAGGGGTAGTGTCTTCGATGAGTTCTGCAGACTCTGGTTCCTCAGATTCGATGATAGAGCGCTGAGATATATTTCTGGCAAACTCGGTAAGTTCATCGTAGATACCACTTTCACTTTCGTCCGTGAGTTCTTCTGAGAGAGGCAGCAAGGGAGGCTCGCATGTGATTACTTCTGCAAAGTGACTGGTGTGTTCAAGAGGCTGCAGGTATAGCATTCTGATCTGGTTTTGGTGGGCCAGTATGTGCTGAAGCAAATCGAGAGAAAGCTCGAAGTTTCTCTCATGTACAGCAAATTCCAATTGTTCTGTAAGCAAGGTGAGTGTTGCTTCCAGTTTTTTCTGACGGTCAAAGCGCGCATTGAAGGCATCACGGCACTGTCGAATGTAAGTTAGATAGCTGTTGAGTTCATCATCACCCTGGAAACAATTGCTTTCGCTCATTTGATTTCTCCCGAACTTGAATAGTAGTGAGAAAACACGTGTTTTCTATAAAGATACTGTAGAGTTGCAGGAGATTTTATCCATGCCTGCTGTTAAAAATTTATAAAATTTTGCAACATCTGTCTGCCATGCTCTGTAAGCACCGATTCTGGATGAAATTGAACACCCTCAACTGGAAAACTGCGGTGTTTGAGGCCCATTATTTCGTCATCTTTGGTCCAGGCTGTAATTTCCAACTCTTCGGGGAGAGTTTCCTTTTTCACAATAAGCGAGTGGTAGCGCGTAGCATTGAGCGGGGAAGGAAGGCTGGCGAAAACTCCCTGCTGCCTGTGGTAAATAGGAGAGGTTTTGCCGTGCATAATGCGTGAATGCCGCACTACCTGTCCGCCGAAAGCCGCACCAATTGCCTGATGACCCAGACAAACGCCCAAGATGGGGATTTGAGAAGCGAACCGCTGGATAATAGGAATACAAATGCCTGCTTCTTCTGGCGTGCATGGGCCTGGTGAGAGCAGGATGTGCTGCGGAGCAAGCTTTTCAATCTCATGCAGGGAAACACAGTCATTGCGTTTCACCATGATTTGCTGTCCCAGTTCACCCAGGTACTGTACCAGATTGTATGTAAAGCTGTCGTAGTTATCTATGACGAGAATCATTTCAAACTCCTGATGTAGAGTACGATATTGTGTTAAATTGTATTTAGGATACGCTGAATCCTGCCTGCAGCATTTGTGTACAAGGCTATATACATGTTGTGGAGCGGTGGAATGCGCTGCCGGAGCGCTATGCAGCCTTTTAGTGTTGAAACGGTAATATATTACTGCCTGCGAGCGCTAAACAGCTTTCTGGGGCACAAACATACTGATGGCATGTACTGTAGGGAGAACAGATAATGAATGAAACACATTATGCAGCAATGCGTGCGGCGCACCTTGTAGAAGCCTCTGAACTGCTGCAGCTTGTGGACAACCTTGATGACGGCATACGTCTGGTAGACATGCGCGGCATAGTGGAGCGTGCAACAGACGCGAATGGAAACCAGAAAGCTGTGTACCGCGGACAAAAGGAAGAATACCTGCAAGGGCACATACCTGGTGCGGTTTTTATAGACTGGACACAAGATATTGTCGATTTGCACAACACTGTACCAGTTCAGCTGGCTGGCCCAGAAAAAATGGCTTTGGTTCTTGGGCTGTCGGGCATAGGCAGCAGACATCAGGTGATAGTATACGATGCCTCTACAAGCATGCAGTTTGCCACGCGATTTTGGTGGGCTATGCGAGCGTATGGGCATGAACATGTGCGTGTATTGAATGGGGGGCTTTTAGCCTGGCAGGAGGCAGGTGGCAAGCTGCAGAGCGGGGGGGCCAGCTATGCCCCGGAAATATTTGAGGCTCACTTTCAACCAGAATGGGTAGTTGATGCGAAGCAGGTGCTGGCTCTGGAGAAAGAGGATGTTCTGCTGGATGCGAGAGACCCTGATCAATACTTCAACCGTGTTAAGCGCGGCTCACGGGGAGGGCATATTCCGGGTGCGAAACTGTTATCACGCGAGTTTGTAGTAGATGAGAAAGGGCGTTTTTTACCCTCTGAGCAGCTTCAGAAGCTGGCATTAGAGGCTGGGGCAGAGCCTGAGAAACGATGTGTTGCGTATTGCAATGGGGGTGTTGCAGCCACTGCTGTGCTGTTTGCACTTTCGATGATTGGTTACAAAAACCTGGGCAATTATGACGGTTCGTGGAATGAATGGAGTGAAAGAATGGAGCTGCCTGTAGAGTAGAGCTTATGGCGGCTGAGCAGCGCATATGAGAGAGTGTAAACTGTTCAAAGCTAAGGTGTTCTACTTTGTTTCACCGGTATATGCAGTATAAACTTCACTCCCTCATCGGAAATATTTTGAGTAGATATGCCGCCTCCCAGTATTTGCAGGTACCTTTGAACCAGAGCAATGCCGGTTTCCCAGCCTTCCAGCCCTCTGGCAGGATGATCTGCTCTAACCGGCAGTGCGCCTGGCAGACTGTGCAGCAGTTCATCCGGCAGGTGAATAGCAGAATCTTTCAGGGTGATGCACAACTCGGCAGCAAGCATTTCAGCTTCAATGCTTACGCTGCCCCCTTCGGGAGTTGCACGAATGGTTACAGTGAGCATTTGGTGTATGATGTGCCTCAGCAACCCTTCATCTACAATGATTTCAGAGGCATCTTTCGGGAGGCATATCGTGAGAGCAATGTTTTTGCGCGCGGCTACCGGCTGTACAATAGAGAATATCTGATGAACCGTGGAGCTCCAGCTGCAGGGGCGGCTGGTCAACTTGAATACACCCTGTTTGATGCGCAGTACATCGAGCAGGTTGTTGAGGTTTTCGAGCAGCTGATGCGCAGAATTTTCAATGTGGCCAATCACAGTACTTTGCGAGCTGTTGAGCGGGCCATAAGTGCCTTCCTGCAAAAGTTCCAGAAAGCCCAGTACGGCAGTAAGAGGGGTACGCAAATCATGGCTGGCATCGGTAAGAAAACGCGAGTTGAGGTGATGTATCTGCAGTGCATTTTGCTGCTGTGCAGCTAGTTCATCTGCCTGCATTTGAAAGTACTTCATACCCAGCTGCACTGTGTAGCATGCAATTGTACCTGCACACAGATCGCACACATCCTGCGGAGCGTTGTTCCGAACTAAAAGCTCTCTTACTTCCTCCTCTAGCAAAGAGAGTGAGCCATGTATGTCAGACCAAGATAATTCCATGTCATGATGAAAAGAAAAGAGAGATGTTCTACTCACATTCTGCTGTGCTGCAGAGGAGAGAGTTTGAAGTCTTTGTGAGTGTTGTTCAGGGTTTTCCAGATAGGCTGCGACTTGCTGATATGCTTCTTCAGTAATTGTTCGCAGCATGCTTTTGGGGGCGGCGTTATTTTTGTTCAGGTACCAAAGCCTGGCAAGGAGTTTTTTACTCCAGCGGCGAAAAACTGCAGTACGGTTCTCTTGCAGCAGTTGTGCATATTGTGTGTAATTCAACTCCATTGTTGCGTACCTTACATTACTGAATGCTCAGTTCTAATTTTCTTCACTATCAGATAGATTGATTAGTGACCGGCAGAGCATCTTGACTGCCTCTATGAGCGCTGTATGTTCTACCGCAAGAACACGCGCAGCCAACGATGCAGGCGTATCAGTTTCCAGTACGGGCACCTTGTGCTGAACCAGTATGGGGCCAGTATCGTATTCTTCATCTACAAGATGTACAGTGCAGCCACTTTCGGCGGATTTACACTCCAGCACTGCTTTGTGTACATTCTCTCCATACATTCCCTGTCCGCCAAACTGCGGCAGCAGTGCAGGGTGAATGTTGATCACCCTTCCACTGTAAGCCTTCACTACAGAAGGCGGCAGGCGTCTCATATACCCTAGAAGGCAAACAATATCAACCGCATGTCGCTGCAGGTTATTGAGCAGTGCCAGTGCGTAATCGTCGTGCTGGTCTGTATATTTTTTAGGCGAAACAATTTTAACAGAAGCGCCTGCCAGTTTCGCTTTATCCACTGCCGGGGCATCTGAGCGCGTAGCAATCAACAGAGCAACCTTTGCAGGAATCTGCCCATTTTCAGATGCATTCAGCAGAGCCTGCAGGTTTGACCCCCGCGAGGCGCCGGAGCAGAGGACAGCAATACGCACGGGAGGGTGAGCAAAAGGATCGCCCAAGAATCTCTCCTGATATGCTTTCATGTTATGAAAGCTACTACATGATAATGGAGTATACCTTTTTTGCCGATGCTGGTAAACAATGCCTGATGGTATACTGTAACAAACAAGTGCTATAAAAGGGTATGCCTTTCACATGTTGAAAAACAGACCGGTTTCCCAAATGCCAGAGGAAGAGAGAAAGAAGCGGCTGGAGGAGACGCTGAATTTTTACGGCAAATTTTTGCTTTTGGCGGCAGGCAGCGTACTGGTTGCCTGGCTTGCCTGGCATACTCAGCATCACCCAGCGGCTTTTCTGTATCAGGTAAAACTTCGTTGAGCGAGCTGGAAGAAACAGATAAACCTTTAGAGCATTTGAATCATGCTGCAAGAGAGAATAAGGATGCACCTGCTAAACTGACTGTTTATTTCTGGCCGTGCATGCTCATTTTGTTCGCGCTGGCATTGCGCCTGCCCGGTTTGGAGTGGTCACTGCCCAATGCGCAACATCCCTTCAGTACCTTCCATCCCGATGAGGCGGTAAATTTAGGGGTTGCCCGCACAATAGATTTTGCCCGCGGCAAGCTGGATATAGGCTATTACAACTATGGAGCTTTATTTTTTTATTTGGCTGCCCTGTCAATGGCGATAGGCAGGGGGTATGGGTTGGTATCTCCAGTCCCTTCGGGCGGTCAGCCGCTTTCTGCCATTGCTCCGCACATGTCAGGTTTGTTTCTAGCAGGCCGAATAGTGAGTTTGATCTCTGGGATATTGACCGTTGCCCTGGTGTATGCAATGGGCAACAGGTTGTACGGTAAAAAGATAGGTCTGCTTGCCGGTTTTTTTATGGCTATCGCTCCTCTTGCCGTGGTGCATTCAGATTTTTTTACCGTAGACAGCACCGCTGCTTTATTCACCACTCTTTCACTACTCTGGTCTATGAAAATGCAGGATGGGGTGAATTGGAAAACAGCGTGCATCACCGGGGTATGGATAGGACTGGCCTCTGCCACCAAGTACAACATGGGGCTGGCCGCTGCAGCACCTCTCATGGTACTCTGGCAGCAAAGAAAGTCAGGTAAATGCCTGCCATCTATGGCAGCCCTTGCTTTGGGCGGCATAGCAGCCTTTCTGATCGGCTGCCCTGGTGCTCTCATCAATTTTCATGAGTTCTGGTATGGTATGCCTGGCAACAGTCAAACTGGTCTGGCATATGAATTGTTTGTACATTCACGTACAGGCCATGGGTTGCTTTTTGTAGATACCGGCCCGGGGTGGTGGTATCATTTAGTGGTTTCGCTGCCGTGGGGGCTTGGTTTATGGATGGAACTGCTCTGTCTGGCAGGCCTGGCGGCGGCGTTTGCAAAAAAGAGTGAAAAAGAGCTGCCGCTTCTTGTGTTTTGGCTAGTGGCGTTTTTTGTGACAGGCCTTTCTGCAGTTCGATTTGCACGCTATATGCTGCCGTTGTTCCCAGTTTTCTGCTTGTTTGGCGCAGGTATTTCAGCCCGGGCAGGCTCTATTGGGCGGAAAGTTGCAGTTGTGGCATATGCAGCTGTGAGCATTTTGACACTATGCTACACTGCTGTGCTGGTAAAGAGTATGGCCGGCACGCCTGTTCAGGAGCAGGCGCTTGCATATTTGCAAAAAAATGTACCAGACAAGGGAAGCATTGCCTTTGCAACTGTGCCATGGTTTTATACTCCACCGGTATCGCCCTATTTTGGCGCACTCAGCGCGCAGGTGAGAAGACAGGCAGTTGCTCAATGTGTGCGCTATGTGCTGCGCATACCTGAGAAAGAATGGAGTACGAGTGTTTTGACACCCTTGCCGAATGCTGTAGTGCTTTGCAATTTTGAAACCATGCATCCTGTTCGGCTAGGCCAGAAACGCGCCTTGAATTTTCTAGATCGTTTGAAGGGTTGGAGAGTGCATACTTTTGCCACCTCACTGCCGGAGATTATTGCGCCGCCAAATCTGGGCATTGTACCAGACGATATTTTATATGTGATACCATCTATTCGTGTGTATCAGCCTGAGAATCAATCATGAAACAGCTGATACAAGCGATATTCCATTTCACGGGAATGAGAAAATTTTTTGACTTGTCTTTTTGCAGGGGGATGAACCAGTACTTTGTGCGTATGCCAGCGTAGATTTGAACAGAGACGCTGCAGTCGTATTTTTTCTTGTGTAGTAAGTGGGGTGATACGTTCTTTCATGAAGGCACCTCTGCAAGATGCAGTTCGACGGCGTTGTGCTGTGTAGAAAGGCTGGTCGCAGCCTGCAGCAGCCTTTCAAGAGATGAGAGATAAGTACGAAATGCTTCTGTACCAGAATCGGTTGGGCGATAGCTTGTGCGGGGTTTTCTCAGTACAAACTCTTTTTGTACTGAAATGTAACCTCGTTCTTCGAGCAATGCAAGATGAGTTGCCAGATTACCATCAGAGAGAGCCAGATTAGCCTTAAGCAGCTTGAAATCTGCTTCTCCCAGTGCGACGAGGGTAGACATGATGGCCAATCTTGCTTTCTGGTGGATTGTATTGTCCAGTGCTTCAATTGTGTCAGACAGGTCTGGCATAAGCGAATGTGTATTCATGCTGAGCGGCGCTCCTTTGCTGCCAGCATTACTCCGTAAAGAATGTGGAAGCCTCCAAAACTTACTGCGTTCAAAAGCAGCCCTTGTGCAGGAAAGATCAGAGTAACCGCCCCAGCAGCAAGAAAAGCACAGCCAAGCCGCAACACATCTGATTGCGAGAAGAGAGCAACAGAACAGACCGCACATCCATAGCAGAGCATCCATACCGGATAGACCCAGTTGAGATGCTGATGCCTCCAAAGGAAGAGTGTGAGTAATGCACCGCTGCACAGCCCTGGCATTGCCCCGATAAACATCCGTCTGCCCAGGCTGGAAAGCATTACCTTGCCAACTTTAGCTGCGGGTCGTTTTGTAAGAAAGAAATCTTGCAGCAGGGCAATGAAAACCACTGCAGCCCATAGCAGCAGAAACAGAATATCTCTGTTGTGCGGCAGAGAGTTGTGCTTTTGCATCAGAAAGGTAATGAAGCATCCTGCAAGCGAGGCACAGCCTGCCATTACCCCTGAGAGTCCTGAGAAGGTAGAATGCCGTGTGGGGCGTTCCATCAGCTCACGAATGGCGCGCAGGTTTTCTTCGGCCTCAGATTTTGTATGTGGTACATGCAATGGGTTTGTCATGGCAGAGATTCGTTTTCACTTTGTGGTTCAAAGCACTTTTTTAGTATACCCCTATATGCAGAGAGCATGATTTTATTTTTGTGTGAGGCTAACGAACGAATGCAGATTGGGTTGACAACGCATGAAATGGCAGGTACAATTATTAGTAACTACTTTGGTAGTGTATATCATAGCGGAGGTTTTGGCATGCTGTACTCACTCAGGCAAATGGGATGGGGGGAGTATGAGGTAAGAGCCTATGCAGCCCTGCTGCGTTGTGAACCAGCAACAGGATACAGAGTGGCTCGCGAGGCTGAGATTCCTACTGCAAAAATATACGAAACACTCAACCGCCTGCGAAGCCGCGGGGCAGTGAGGGTGGTTACTGCTTCTGAAGGGCCGGTAACGTACACGGCGCTGCAGCCTGGCGCGCTGTTGATGCGCGTACAACAGGAGCAGGAACTTATACTGCGTACGCTTCGCAGCGAGCTTGCAGCAATATCCTGTGCAAAGCTGCAGAGCGCAAGCTGGTTGGACTGGGAACAGCGCAAGCAGCGAACGCTTTTGCAAGCAGACGGTTTACGTTTGGCACACTATTCTGAAGGAGATATGCATTGAGTACACAAACTACTCCCGGCGATGTGAAAGATATTTCACTGGCAGACCGAGGCAAGGATAGAATTGCGTGGGCAGAGATGGAGATGCCGGTTTTAAGGCAAATCAGAGAGAGGTTTGAAACAGAGCAGCCATTGAAAGGATTTACTCTTGCTGCCTGCCTGCATGTTACCACTGAAACAGCCAATCTGGCCATTGCATTGAAAGCTGGCGGCGCTGAGGTATATCTCTGTGCATCCAACCCGCTTTCAACGCAGGATGATGTAGCAGCTGCTTTGGTGCGGCACTATGACATACCTACATTTGCCATTAAAGGCGAAGACCATGATACCTACTACCGCCATATTCACAGCGTGCTGGATGCCCGGCCTCATTTGACGATGGACGATGGGGCTGATACGGTAGGGGTAATACACAGCGATAGAACCGACCTGATAGCCAATATTATTGGGGGTACAGAAGAGACCACTACCGGGGTGATTCGTTTGCGTGCCATGGCGGGCGAGGGCGTGCTGGCCTATCCTATCATTGCTGTGAACGATGCAGATACAAAGCATTTGTTTGACAACAGGTATGGTACAGGTCAGTCTACGCTGGATGGCATTTTGCGTGCTACAAACCGTTTGCTGGCAGGAACCCGGTTTGTGGTGGCAGGCTATGGGTGGTGCGGCAGAGGGGTTGCAATGCGCGCCCGCGGCGCCGGCGCCCAGGTGATAGTGACCGAGGTTGACCCTATACGTGCGCTTGAGGCAGTGATGGACGGGTATGCTGTGATGCCAATGCACGAGGCGGCAAAGCTGGGAGACATTTTTTGTACACTGACGGGTGATACCAGCATTCTTGCCAAAGAGCATTTTCAGTTGATGAAAGATGGTGCAATCATTGCAAATTCAGGCCATTTCAATGTTGAGATTGATATAGAAGCTCTCTCTTCAATAGCAGTAAGCCGAAGAATAGTGCGCGATTTTGTTGAGGAGTTTGTGCAGCCTGATGGCAGACGCATTTATCTGCTTGGCGAAGGAAGGCTGATCAATCTGGCTTCAGCAGAAGGGCATCCGGCTTCTGTTATGGACATGTCTTTTGCAAACCAGGCTCTTTGCGCCGAGTACATGGTGCAGCATTCTGCTGAACTCAGCAAGGCTGTGTACAGTGTACCGAAAGAGATTGATGCAGAAATTGCCCGCCTGAAGCTTGCTGCAATGGGTATTCAGATTGATACGCTGACAGATGAGCAGGCCAAATACCTTGCCTCCTGGCATACGGGAACATAGCGTACAGGTGTTGGAAGGGCTTTGCATATTCTGTTCTCCGGCAATACTGCCGGAGAACAGAATACTGGTATTGTGCTGCGGGTTTGCGCTGCAGGCGATCGGCAAGATACAGTTTGATTTGGTTAGGATGCCTTATTCTTCAAACGTAATGACGACTTTGCCCGACTGCCCCTCATCTGCTGTTGTGTATGCCTCAGCCGCTTTCTGAATGGGAAACCTGTGCGTGACTGTGAGTTCAGGATGCAGATCAAGACGCGAGAGGTGAGCGGCCAGTTCACTCATGTGTGCAAGACTGGTGACCCATGACCCATACAGTGTGATTTGAGGGTGAATGAGCAGTGGGGAAACATCAAACGAAACCGTGTTTCCTTCTCCTACAAACGCGCACCGACCCCAGTGTCTGGTGCCTTGCAAAGCGATAAGCCTTGCTGGCGCCGCTCCAGAGCAGTCTATACTTGCTTCACATCCATGACCATTTGTGAGCTGCATTACAGCCTCCAGCGTGTGTGCATCTGAGGCAAGAGCATGAGAAACCAGCCCTAATTTGAGTGCAAGGCTGCAGCGCTGCTGACTGGTATCAATGCCTATAATTTCTCTTACCCCCAGTGATTTGCCCAACATTGCTGCTGCCAGGCCAACCGGCCCCAGGCCAGTTATGAGCAGCCTGTCACGGCCATTGACCATCATTCGTGTCAATGCCTCCCATGCAGTGCCGAAGCCGCAGGCAATGAGCGCACCATCTGTGTAGCTGAGATTATCGGGCAGAGCTACGCATGTATTTTCTTCTGCCAGTAAATAGGTAGCATGACCGCCGTTGCGCTGCCATCCGTATGCCGCTCGGTGCGTGGATGTACATGAAATCATGTATCCTGCCTTACAGTCATCGCAAACCCCGCACCCGCTTATATGATAAAGAATGACTTTATCTCCCTCTCGAAACTGTTTGCATCCTTTCCCGGTTTCCACGATTACTCCACAGGGTTCATGCCCTGCAATCACACCCTGGTAAGCTTCTGGCCCTTTGCCCAGGTGTTCTCTATAGATGGCGCGGATATCGCTGCCACAAATAGAACTTGCTTTCATTTTGACCAGTACCTGGCCCGGACCGGGGGCAGGTACTGGTACTTCCCTATATTCAATAGTGCTGTTTCCGGGCAGCACCACCCCGCGCATAGTGGTGGAATTCATATTGCGGTTTCCTTCTATCCTTTCTTGCATGCCGATCTAAGTCAGGGTGGAGTAATCTGCCCTTCTACATCCCACAGCGCTTCCCAGGTTTGATTCTCTTTCCACAGAAATACGTGTCCCTTGATCAGCCGGTTATGCTTATCTATAGCAGCGACTGCCTGCATCTCTTCATTTGTTAGAAAGCTGCCGGTAGCTGCCATCAGATTGGCAAGCATTTGCTGCGGCTTTACAGAGAAAGCAATGGGCACCTGCCCACGCTGCACCGCCCACAGTATACACACTACGGCAGGATGCACCTTCAGCCTGCTGGCAATGGCAGTGATCACCGGGTCGCTGGTGTCTACGGTATCTTGCGGGGTACGGTCTCGTTCTGGGCGGTTAGGGGAACCTATAGGGCAGTAGCCTGCAGCAATCATGTTATGCTCGCGCACAAACTGAAACAATTCAGGTTGCTGAAAGTGCGGGTGCAGTTCCATCTGCTCACAAACCGGCTGTATTTTTGCATCTTCCAATACGCGCTTCAGTTTGGGAATAGTCATATTTGAAGTGCCGATGTTTCTGACTAACCCAATTTCTACCAGACGCTCCATTTGATGCCATGTTTGCATGTAGCTTTGGTGGTTGTACGGTTGTGCATGAGGGTCACGTGAGGAAACATCTACGCCAGGGGCATGAAAATTTGGAAACGGCCAATGTATTAGGAAGAGGTCGAGGTAGCTGAGCTGCAGTTCTTCCAGAGTTTTTTTACATGCGGGGATCACGTTTTCAGCAGCATGCTGGTCGTTCCATAATTTAGAGGTAATGAAGAGCTGTTCCCTGGCGACACCTGTTTTCATGGCTTGCTGCAAAGCCATGCCTATCTGATTCTGGTTTGCATACACTGCGGCGCAGTCTATGTGTCTGTAGCCCAGGCGTACAGCCTCTAAAACTGCATTCGCTACAGTTTCTGGTGAGTAGTGGTCTGAACCGTAGGTGCCGAGACCGAGTGCGGGCATTTCTGTACCATCTGGCAGGATATGTTTTTTTACTGCATTTGGGTTTATTTGCGACGGCAAATCGGGAAAGTGTTGTTGCAAAGCATTCTTCCTTATCTGATTTTGTATAGCTGGTGCTTTCAGCATAGTGATTAGATAGCGGTATGAAAAAATCCTCTTTAGCGATTTTGGCAGCAATGGCAGTTAGAAAGGCGGGTAAGACCAACTGCCAAGTAGAGTGAAAGCAATGAACCTGGACTTACAGTGTGTTTTTTTGGGGTACTATATCTCTGGATGTTATGACAGGTTTAATCCTAAAGCTGTATCGTCGCACTCATCCAGAATATCTTGCGGCGAAGAAGAGTGGCACACATAAACATGGCACATATTTTGCCCATTGCGGCTGTAGTGGTTTTCTGGTGTTTGTATGGCAGTTTTTTTGAGTGGTACTGGCATAAGTGCTGGATGCATACTTTGCGTTTTCCCAAAGAGGCATTTAGGGGGCACACGCTGGTACATCATCAACGGTACAAGGGCGATGACCGCTACTTTGCACCTGTTGAGATGGCTCACCCAGAACATATTCTCCTCAAGCCTTATGCACTTCCAGGAATTGTAGCAGCGCATTTGCCGCTGATGTATCTGGTAGACCGCTATTTACTACCCCATACGCTTATACCTGCTGTAGTTACTGTTACCGTTTATTTTGTAGTGTATGAATATATGCACTGGAATATGCATGTGCCGCGCGGTCATTTTGTAGAGAAATTCAACTGGTTTCAGTTTTTGCGCAATCATCATCATTTGCATCATCGGTATTACCGCAAAAACTTCTGCGTGCTGAATCCTTTGGCTGACTATTTGCTAGGTACATGGCTGACCGAAAAGAGCCTCGCGCAGTACAAGGGTGAGCAGCTTGCCCTTTTGATTCAGAGTGAAGAGGATGAGAGGGAAGAGCTTTTGCGCCGTAGAAAAGCACGCAAGCTGCGTGTATGGAGCCGCTGAAATAGAGAATTCTCTGCCCCCGGCATGTATGTCGGCGGCAGAGAATTGACTGACGGCCGAAGTCTAAAATCTGCGCTTTATGCCTGTAGAAATCAGGTCAGCGAGCGAGTGGGTTGTTCCGGCAAGCACGAAGCCTGTAAAAAAAGCAAGGCACTGCTCCTGATGGGTTTGCGCAAAAGCGAACGCTGTCTGCCAGCTTTTGCTGGTGAACTGCTGCGGATTTATGTGCGTACCAAGTCTGCCTGCTACCCAGCTTACCGCCAGTGTGAGAATAGTAAACACCGCTGCCAGATAGAGCGCCCGAATTACGCCCCCCATAATCAAGCCGTGTGAAACCCATGATCTGTGTGGCACCATGACCCGGTATGGCCACCAAAGTATGCGAAATGGCCCCCATCTTCTATACTCTCTGGAATTCAGATCTAGGTCACCTGCACAGGCATAGCCTGCAAACAGAAATGCACCTGAAAATATTGCCGCCAGTTCTAGGCTAGGGTGGGGCGCTTCGGTAAAATAGATGCCATTGAGACCTATTGCAGCTGTCACTGTGATTATGTCGTGAGTGTGAGCGCCTGGCATTAAGGTTTCTCTGCTGCAATGAGATGAATATTGGCAATCTGGCTGCCTCTGCGAACCTGTAAGATTACTTTAGACCCTATTTTACTGGCGTTTTCCTTTTCGAGAAATGATGTTTTTCCTGAGATGGGCTGTCCATTAAAGCGAATGATTACATCCCCCGGCTGCAGGCCCACGCTTGATGCCGGGCTGTTTTTGTAAACGCCCGAAACCACGGCTCCTGCTACATTGGGCAGCCCATAGCTGTCAGCAAGGTCTTGGGTATTGGTCACCACATCTACCCCCAGCCACGGGCGTATAACATGACCATATTTTTTCAGCTGCTGTGCAACCTTGAGGGCAACATCGATGGGTATAGCAAACCCTATGCCTTCTGCGTGCTGCTGAACCAGCGTATTGATACCTATGACCTGGCCTTGCAGGTTGATGAGCGGACCGCCGGAATTACCCGGATTTATGGGTGCGTCATGCTGTATGAGGTGCGGGTATATACGGCCGTCTGGCATTGCAATAGCTCTGTCGAGTGCGCTGACTACACCGCTGGTAACTGTAAACTCGAGGTTGTATGGATTGCCAATGGCAATGCATATCTGGCCGGGTACGAGGTTGCTGTCTGTTCCCAGCACAGCAGTTGGCAGGCTGCCGGCATTCACCTTAATAAGCGCTACATCGTTAGTGTAGTCTGCTCCAACCAGATGGCCAATCAGTTTACGCCCGTCAGTCATGGTTACGGTGATTGTCTGATGACTGCTGCTCACCTTATGAACTACATGTTCATTTGTCAGTATATATCCATTGGGAGAGATGATGACTCCTGAACCGACCTGTTCATTTTGTCCGTATCGCGGGCCAAGCCCCATCATATCATCGAATATATTTGACCGCAGCCTTACCTGCTGTGTTGCATCTATGTTTACAACTGCCTTGTATACCTGCTTTGCAGCACGCGCGTAAATTTCCTGTGAAGAAAGCGGTGCAGGAGGTGCCTGCCTTACTTGCATTGCCAGCGTGTCTGCCCTGCTCCAGGGAAACACCCACTCTATGCGCAGATGAGGCAGTATAAGACCCCCCAGCAGAAACGCAGCAAGAAAACCTGCCAGCATGCGTTTTTTAGAACGGGTATTGTGGTTCATTTTCCTACTCCCAGGTAATCAGCGCCAACTCTTGTGGAAGCTCTGCATCTGCATGTGTAGGCACTACTCTGAGCGAGAAGCCCTGCATACCGCTGCTTATGCAGGGCAGTCTGCCCTCAAAAAGGCAAACCCCATCCTGCGTACCTTCTGACAAGTGGTGCAGCAGTGTTATATTGCCCTGGGTAACATGGTGGTTGGTATCAATTGGACCATGATACGCCTGAACCTGAACATCTTGCGGCATCAGAGTGCCCAGCTGCACTCGTGCTTTTATGATCACTGCTTCACCCACTGTGAGCGCTTTTCCCAGTTCGGGATCAGTTTGAACTTGCAGCACCTTCACCAGAGGCCATCCCTGCCGCACCCTTTGTTTCCATGAAACAAGTTCTGCAGCATAGCGCATATTCTCCTCTGCGAGGTGGTCATGCCGCTTCAATGAGGGGAAGTAGAATCGGGATGCATATTCGCTCACCATGCGGTGCGTATTGAACACTGGGCAGAGGGTGCGCATTGAGTTTCGAATTCTGGCGAGCCATGCCCTGGGTATTCCTGCAGTGTCTCTGTCGTAGAAAAGAGGCACAACCTCTTTTTCCAGTATTTCAAACAGAGCGTTTGCCTCAAGGCGGTCCTGCAAATTGGGGTCTGAATATTCCTCGCCTCTGCCAATAGCCCAGCCTGTTTCGGGGGTATATGCTTCGTCCCACCACCCATCCAGCACAGAAACATTCAGTCCGCCATTAGCCAGCACCTTCATACCGCTTGTACCACTTGCCTCCAGTGGTCTTCGCGGTGTGTTGAGCCATATATCTACACCCTGTACCAGGTAGCGTGCGATGCTCAGGTCGTAATCTTCAAGAAAAACTATTCTGTTTCTTGCCTCTGGTCGGTTTGCAAACTGAAATATTTGCCTAATCAGTTCTTTGCCGCCATCATCATGCGGATGCGACTTGCCCGATATGATGATTTGTACAGGTCTGTTTTCATTGTTGAGTAATTTCAGCAGCCTATCGGGGTCTGAGAGCAGAAGAGTTGCCCGCTTGTAGGTAGCAAATCTTCTGGCAAAGCCAATGGTAAGCGCCTCAGAGTTGAGTACTTCACGCGCCTGTCTCTGTTCTGCCGCCCCTCTGCCATGTTTTGTGTATTGCTCCTTGAGGCGTGTACGTGCAAAAAGCACCAGTCTTTCTCTTCTGCGCTGTCTGATTCGCCAGATTTCCTCATCTGGTATAGAGTCAATTCTATTCCAGAAACCGTTGTCGCTTACATCTTGTGACCATCTTCCTCCGAGGTATCTGTCTAGCAGGTCTGCCATTTCCTTAGATACAAAAGAGCGTGTGTGTATGCCGTTGGTAACATGTGAAACAGGCACTTCCTGTTCTGGCAGATCACGGTAGCCGGCCTGCACCATTCTTCTGGTAACCGCCCCATGCAGTTTGCTTACCCCATTCACATGATGAGAAGTTCTAAGCGCCAGTACCGCCATGTTGAAGTGTTCGCTGTTGTCTTCCCTGTTCACTCTGCCGAGTTCCATAAATTCTCCGAAAGAGATTCCCAGGTCTTTTACGTATTCGGTAAAATATGGCGCAAGCATTTCTGGTGAAAACACATCAAAGCCGGCAGGTACAGGCGTATGAGTGGTAAACAGGCTTCCGGCAGCCCCTAGTTCGCGTGCTACGGCAAAAGAGCAGCCATGTTCCTTCATGAGCAGGCGCGCCCGTTCCAGACCCTGAAATGCGCTGTGTCCTTCGTTCATGTGGCACATTTGGGGTTGTATTTGCATTGCTTTCAAAGCTCGCTGCCCGCCGATGCCGAGTACAATTTCCTGTTTCAGCCTCATTTCGCTGTTGCCACCGTAGAGCTGATCTGTGATATTCTGGTCTTCTTCGTTGTTGGCGGGCAGGTTTGTATCGAGCAGAAAGAGGGGGATTCTGCCTACCTGCACTTTCCAAACCTGTATTTGTATCTGTCGGCCGGGGAGTTCTACACTTACCTTCAGGGTTTGCCCTGCAGCGTCTAAAACAGGCTGAATGGGCATATTGTAAAAGTCATTTGAGGGGTAGCGTTCCTGCTGCCAGCCATCGGTGTTGAGCGACTGTCTGAAGTATCCCTGCTGGTAAAGCAGACCAATGCCTACCAGGGGAATGCCCAGGTCGGAAGAGGATTTGAGGTGGTCTCCAGCCAGCACACCGAGGCCGCCCGAATAAATTGGCATGCATTCGGTGATGCCAAACTCCATGCAGAAATATGCAATGGTATATTTTTTGCTGCCCGCATGCGCCTGCGTTCTATGAAACCATGTATTTGTTGACCGCATATAGGTTTCCAGGTTCTGATAAGCGCTTTCGAGCAGGGCAGTAAAGCTGTCATCACCCGCTGCATCCTTCAGTCTTTCCTGGTCTATGGTGCCCAGCATTTTTACGGGATTGTGCCCGCTGGTTTCCCACAAGTCTCTGTCTAGTCTGCGAAAAAGTTCGAGCGCTTCCAAATCCCAGCACCAATGAAGGTTATAGGCAAGGGTATGTAAATGTTTCAGTGAATTTGGTAGAGCGGGTACTATTTGAAATGTGTGAACTGTTGGCATGCAAACATTCTCCTTTACCTGTACCTAAGCGCCATTTTGATGAGAGAAGCATTATGGGTGCTGTACTGATGGTTTTGCACTGTTTGCCTGAAGCGCGGTATTTTTTTCTAAATGAAAGTAGCTGAGCAGCATTTTTCTAGCTACACCCGCAGCAGCAATCCCTCCGTAACCTGCACGTTCTACAAGAACAGCAATAGCAATTGTGGGGTGATCTACCGGTGCGAAGCAGATAAACACTGAATTGTCTGTTTCCTTACCATGAAAGTATACCTGCGCCGTGCCGGTTTTAGCTGCATACGGGAAACCTGGAATGGCGGCGTTAGGAGCAGTGCCGCCTGGCTGTGTTACACGTAGCATGCCTTGTATAATTTCCTGCAGGTATTGCGGGTCTATGTTTACTTTGCCGCGTACTTTGGGCTGAATGGTGTGAGCCGCACCTGTTACCGGGTTGATGATACTATCTACCAGATGCGGCGTCCACAGTGTGCCTCCATTTGCTATGGCAGACACATAGTCTGCGAGCTGCAGGGGGGAAACGCGTACGTATCCCTGCCCTATAGCCATGTTGAGGGTATCTCCCGGCAGCCAACCCATGCCATGTTTTTTCTTCCATGCCGTAGTTGGCACCAGCCCCGAGGCATCTGCAGGGATGTCTACCCCAGTTTTCCATCCAAAGCCATACTCGTGAGCCATATTTGCAATGGCTGTGTGCCCTACGGTTTGAGCCACATGGTAGAAATAGACATCACAAGATTTGCCAATAGCGTTGTAGAAGCCAATTTCTCCATGCACAGCATCACAGTGAAATTTACGCTTGCCCACCACCAGGTACCCCGGGCAGAAATAGCTTACATTGGGATTGAGCGTGCCTGCTTTTAACGCTGCCGAGGCAGTGACCAGTTTGAATGTGGAACCGCATGGATATGTGCTGTCGGAGGCTCGATTGATGAGAGGATGATTCTGGTTTTTTACCAGCTGACTGTAGTTTTGTCCATAGGTATTGAGGTTGTAGGTTGGCATGCTTGCCATTGCCAGCACGGCGCCGGTATTTGGGTTGAGGGCTACAGCCGCTCCCGGATGCCCTGTGTTGTGAAGGGCTTCTGCAGCAACTCTCTGTAGTGAAAAGTCAAGCGCCAAACGCAGTGTTTTTCCTGGAGTTGGAGAGGTTTGTCCTTCTGTTCTCAGCAGTCTTCCTCGTGCATCTACCGCTACATCTCTTTCGCCTGGTTTGCCGCGCAGGTTGAGTTCGTAGCTTTTTTCCAATCCGAATATACCAACAGAGTCTTCACCTGTGTAGCCGTACCTCGCCATTTTTTTCAGGGTAGCAGCATCTATCGGGCGTGTGAGGCCAAGTATGGGTGTGCAGAGAGTATCATCGGTGTAATATCGTACCGGCTGCCTTGTGACCAGAGTGCCGGGGAGCTGGAGAATCTGCTCTTCCACCATTGCGAGGGTATGAAAATCAATGTTTGCGTCGATGGAGAGAGGTGTGTAGCGCAATGGGCCGTTGAGGGTTTTTTTTACCTTGTTTTTGAGTAGTTTCAGATTAAGGTGAAGCAGTTTTGCCAGCCTGGGAAGCGTGTGCGGATTGTGTACGATGTCATCGGGGGTGACAGCAATAATGTACTGCGATTTGCTTGTGGCCAGTATGTGCCCGTATCTGTCTTCTATGATTCCTCTGGGGGCGGCGGTTTTGATTCTTCTGAGCTGCTGCTGTACAGCCGCCTGCTCAAGCTGCGGGCCATTTACAATTTGCAGCAGCCACAGTCTTATTATGATGGTACCTAGCAGCGCCCCTATGATCGCTGCCATAAATTTGAGTTTTCTTACCTCTGCCGGAGAATTGGGGATACGTATATAACGGGGTGGAAGGTTCAGGTATCCGTCTGTATCTGCTCCTGGTAAGCCTGTGTTGTCTGTGCTATCTTTCGGAACCATGCTCCAGTTGAATCCACTAAAGGCATCCACCATGCTGAAGGCCGGTGGTTGGTGTGTTTCAATCCTTCCGTTGTCAGTAAGGCATATCTTACCATACGCAGGCGCGCAAGTTCTGATTCCAATTCTATAGTGCGCATTTTTCGTCGTGCTTCTGCTGCCTCTACACCCCTTTCGATGTTCGATCGCTGTGTAGAGTTTTCGTTGATTTCATTGCAGAGCTGCCTTGCTGCATTCAATAGTTGGCTGATTTGTTTTTGCAAATGTTCTCTTTGCTGCAATTCTTCCTGTGTCCAGTGAGTTACAGAGCGGAAGTGTCTGCCGCTTTCGCGCTGCGCTGCTTCGAGGCTTAATTTAATGGCTCTCAGTTTGCCATAATCCGCCTGTATGTTTTGTTGTATGACAGCAGCCTCTGCCCTGAGCTGCATCAGTTTCTGCTTTGCCGCCTCATATTCGACTATGCGCTCTTCCCAGGGAGACGCGGGGTCTCGTTTTTGCAAAAAGCCTAACAGTTCTGCAGGCTTTTTGATTTTCTGCAGCCGAGTAAGCAGTTCTTCCTGTTCAAGTAGTACTTCTCTCCATCTGGCAGAAAATTCCTCACAGCCTATCTGTCTGCTGCCGAATGCCTGCGCCAAATGTTCGGGCAGGCACAGGGTAGTGCGTGCATTTGAAAGAGCATCCCATGTGTGATACTGAAGCCGGAGAATGGGATGCATATGCAATTCGATGCCATGCTTCATCAGAATATCGTTCATCTGGTGCGTTCTATGCACATACATAGAACCTTCTTCGTTGAAGACAAAAATAAATTCCTGTGCGAGCATGGAAATGAGGGAAACCGCTTTGCCCACCAGTGTTACATGGGGGCCAAAACGGCTGGTGAGAACAGCAGCCAGATCGTGAATGGATTCGACAGGTTTTTTGAGCGCCACTGCTACCGGATTGCGTGTTTCTACAAAAAGCACCCTGTCGGTAATTCGCAGGGTGCCTCGACCTCTGCCGGGCACAATGCAGTCGAAAGGAAGCGCCCCTTTACCGAATCTGTCGAGTGCATACATTTCGCCGCCTGCTACAGCCTCATTGTAGGCATTGACTGCTATATCGCGAGTAGCGGTTT
>DAIDHN010000019.1 GCA_027459665.1 Chthonomonadaceae bacterium
AACTCCCACCGGCGGTACATATTGTCGGTGTCGGCAACATGCTGGTCGTTGATCCAGAGTGTTGCGAGCGTATCGAGCCCGTAGCACACAAGGTGCACATGGGGCCGCGATAGAAGCTCCGCAGGTACATCAAACTCCCGCTGGTTGCACGTTACAAAATCATGTCGGAAATGAATATCGCAGAGCGGCGTGTTCCGCAGGACGGACGCATTGCTACACGCTACCAGGGAAAAGAGTACGACCTGCGAGTTTCCTGCCTGCCCAACCTGCATGGCGAGAAAATCGTTATGCGTATTCTCGACAAGGGAAGCGTTATGATCGGCCTGAACAAGCTGGGGTTTACCCCGGAAATGCAGGCGCAGCTGGAAGAACTGGCCGCCCAGCCGAACGGAATGCTTCTCTCTACTGGACCTACGGGACATGGAAAAACCACTACACAGTATTCCCTGCTCAATAAACTCAACAGCATCGAGAAAAACATTCTCACCATAGAAGACCCCTGCGAATACGTGCTGAGCGGGGTGACACAGGTGCAGGTGAACAAGAAAGCAGGGCTTACCTTCTCTTCGGCGCTGCGCGCATTTCTTCGACAAGACCCAGACATTATCATGGTGGGTGAAATGAGAGACCTGGAAACGGCGGAGATCGCAATAGAATCTGCTCTTACCGGCCACATGGTGCTTTCTACGCTGCATACCAACGATGCTCCCTCGGCCACCATTCGTCTGATAGACATGGGCATAGAACCCTTCCTTATTTCGGCAACAATCATAGGCGTGCTTGCACAGCGCCTTGGCAGGCGCATTTGCACCGAGTGCAAGGAGTACTATGAAGTTCCGGCAGTAGACCTGCGCAAGTTCGGTTTCAAACCCAGCGATCCCACGCAGATGGTTCAGCTGGCGCGCGGAAGAGGATGCGACAGGTGCAGGCAGACTGGCTATCGAGGTCGTATCGGCTTCTATGAACTGATGAAGATGAATGCAGAACTGGCGGAAATGGTGGTGCGGCGCGCGCCGCTTTCCGATCTGAAAGAAGCCGCCAAAGCCAATGGCATGACTGAACTGAGAGAAGATGGTTTGCTGAAGGTTCTGGAAGGGATAACCACCCCCGAAGAAGTGATGCGAACCGTTTTTACAGCAGGTTACTGAAGCGTTTTGCGCGCTGCAGACGGCATGTTCGCCTGCAGCGCGCTGATGAATAGATACCGGGAGATACCTTGTTATGTCTGACCAACCCAACCGGCCTGCGCCGCCACCGCAAATTTCCTCTACTGCTGGGCAGCCTGCTGCCGGTCTTAACCCGCTTACCGGCAGACCCGCCGGCGCCCAGCCTGCCGCACAAAGCTCTCAGCCGCTGCAGGTAGCAACCGCACGGCCTCTGCCTATCGATGATGCCCACATAGATGACTTGCTGCGTGCAACAGTAGACAAAGGCGCATCTGACCTGCATATCGCCGTGGGGATACCTCCCATTATTCGTGTAGACGGCGCACTGATGCCCATTCCTTTTGAAAAAGTGATGCCCCAGGATGCACAGCGCCTTATTTACGATATTCTGACTGATGAACAGATACAGCGCTTTGAAACTGAACTGGAACTGGACTTTTCGTACCAGCTGGCCCGTGCAGCACGCTTCCGCGTGAATGTGTTTAGAGACAAAGGCAATGTAGCGCTCGCCTTCCGCCAAATTCCGCAGAAGGTGCCTACCATTCGCGACCTGGGCCTTTCGCCTGTGCTGGAAGAATTGTGCGACCTGCCCCGCGGTCTGGTTCTGGTGACAGGGCCAACCGGTTCGGGCAAGTCTACTACCCTGGCCGCGATGATCCACCAGATCAATACCCAGGACAGCCGGCACATTATCACCATAGAAGACCCTATCGAGTATTTGCACACACACCGCATGTCGGTTATCAATCAGCGTGAAGTGGGGCAGGATACCCGCCAGTTCAAAAACGCTCTGCGCGCTGCTCTTCGCGAAGACCCCGATGTAATTCTGGTCGGCGAAATGAGAGACCTCGAAACCATGTCGCTTGCAGTGTCTGCAGCAGAAACTGGCCACCTTGTGTTTGCAACGCTGCACACCAACTCTGCGGCTACTTCGGTAGAACGCATTGTAGACTCTTTTCCGCATGAACAGCAGGGGCAGGTGAGGCTGCAGCTTTCCAACAACCTGCAGGCAATTCTCTGCCAGCAGCTGCTTCCACGCGCCAACCAGCCTGGGCGCGTGTGCGCTATGGAAATCATGCGCGCCAGCCCCGCTATCCGCAACCTCATCCGCGAGTCGAAGGCGCATCAGATCACCTCCATGATACAGACCAGTGCAAACATGGGCATGCAGACTATGGACCAGTGTTTGCGCGATCTCTACCTGCGCGGAACCATTACCTATGAGGAAGCCATGACCAGGGCAATGAACGTTACAGAACTGGACAAGATGATCCGAACGGCTTCCACTCCTACGGCAGGCTCTTCTGCACCGCCCATTCGATAGGAGATGTTTGAGCGCCCAGTTCGCAGACAAGGCGCCCCAGTTGACTGAAAGGGAAAAGCCTGCGGGTTTTTCCCTCATTCCCTGAAAGGGATACAAAGATGCCAGTATTTCAATATACAGTGAGCGATGCTACCGGAAATGTTCGATCGGGTACATCTGAAGCGGAAAGCGAAGAGATTCTTACGCGCCGACTGCAAGAACAGGGTTTTCGGGTAAGCGCAGTAAAGAAAACAGCCAAGAAGAAAAGCGGCGCCAGCCAGGTAGCGTTCGGCAGAGTGAAACTCAAAGACGTTTCGATATTCTGCCGCCAGTTTTCTACCATGACCGATGCCGGTGTTTCGCTTGTGCGCACTCTGGACGTTTTGGGAGAACAAACCCAGAATGTGCTGCTGAAACGCATTATTCAGGAAATTCAGGTGGACGTAGAAGGAGGCGCCAACCTCTCTGCCGCTATGGCCAAACACCCAAAAACGTTCAACAACCTTTTTGTAGGTTTGATAAAAGCCGGGGAAGTGGGCGGTGTACTGGAAGAAGCATTGCAGCGTCTCTCCTTCTTTATGGAAAAAGACCTGGAGCTGAAGCGCAAGGTAAAAGGCGCCATGACTTATCCGGTCATCGTTATCATCGTGGCTGTGGCTATTGTGCTGGGGCTTTGCACGTTTATTGTTCCCAAGTTTGTAGACCTGTTCAAAGACCTGGGCGTGAAACAGCTTCCCGCTCCTACACAGATGCTGATGGATTTCAGCACCTTTCTGAAATCAGAATGGTACATTGGCATAGGCATCATTTTTTTGGTGTGGGGTTCAATCAAACTCATCGGACGCACCCGCATAGGGCGGCGCGTAATAGACCGCATGAAACTGAAAGCGCCAGTGTTTGGGCCATTGGGACGCAAGGTATCTCTGGCGCGCTTCTCACGCACTCTGGGCACGCTGCTCGTATCTGGCGTACCTATTCTGCAGGCGCTTGAGACAGTGGCGGCCACAATGAACAACGTTATTCTGAGCGATGCCGTAATGAACGCCCATGCGCGCATTCGTGAAGGAGACCGTATTCGCGACCCGCTGGAAAAAAGCGGCCAGTTCCCACCCATGGTAGTACACATGATTTCTATTGGAGAAGAATCTGGCGCTCTCGATCAGATGCTTACCAAAATAGGCGAATTTTATGAAAGCGAAGTGGATGCGCAGCTGCAGTCGCTTACTGCAGCCATTGAGCCAATCATGATCGTCGTTCTTGGTCTCATTGTAGGCTTCATCGTTATTTCGCTCTTTATGCCGCTCATTGCGGTTATCGCCAACCTGAGTGGAGGCGGCTAAATCGGAGCGTTTACGCCATACACAGAATTCTGGGCTGCCGTGTGCGTGCTGTTTGGCATTACAATCGGCAGCTTTCTGAATGCTGTAATATACAGACTGGGGCAGAATCCACCGCTTTCACTGCTAGAACCGAAAACGTCTATCTGCCCCAGCTGCAGGCATGCGCTGAACGCACTGGATCTGGTTCCACTGTTCAGCTTTCTTCTGCTGGGGCGCAAGTGCCGCTACTGCCGCAAACCCATTTCATGGCGCTATTTTGGGGTGGAACTGCTCACAGGGGTGCTTTTTCTGCTGCTGTTTCTGCGCTTTCCACAGCCGGAACAAGTGCCGGTTTTGGTTGCAGCGCTGGCATTTGCAGCAACGCTGGTGCCGGTGTTCTTTATAGACCTGGCTACCTTCACAATACCGAACTCTCTCAATATTCTTCTTCTGGTCATTCCTGTCAGCCTCGACCTGTACGATGCCTGGCATCATGTACCTGGACATGCACTGATGTGGGGATGGATGCCGCTCTCGGTAGAGGGAGCGGTTGCGGGCGTGCTGATTTTTGGTTCAGTGCGCATTGCAGGATGGCTCTGGAAGGGAATAGAGGCAATGGGACTGGGCGATGTGCTGCTGGCACGCGGAATGGGCGCCATGCTGGTAAACATTACGCCGGCGCAATACAACCCGCTGCGGCTGCAGCCTGCCTGGGTTCTGCTGGCATGCCTTTCTGGAATAGTGGTTGGGCCGGCGCTTATCTGGGTGCGGCGGCGCAGCGCAGTGACGCAGGATGCACAGCCTGCACTGACGACAGAAACCCCAGACGCCGAAGGACGTGAGGGCAGCATGCGGCAGGAAGCTGCAGATATACTCTGGTGCCTTGTGCTGGGTGATGTGTGGGACTACTTGAGAGCACTGTTTGGCAAAAACGATGCTTCTGCAGCAGTAGAGGAAGAGCCGTGGACACCTGCTCCTACTGCCATTCCGTTTGGGCCGTTTCTGGTAGTGGGGTTTTTACTTACACTGTTTGCAGGAAACAGCCTTACCGCAGCATATCTGCAGTACGCACTTGGGCATGTGCACTGAGGATGGCAAAACACCGGGGAACGGAACAAGTGCAGAACAGAAGGCGTCGTACTAAGCGCAGTATCGTGCTGCGAGAAACCCTGCAGTATATGTCATGTCTCTGCAGAAGAACAGGAAACAACTTATGAATGCAGACAGTACAAAAAAAACAAACGCATTTACACTCATAGAACTGCTTGTGGTGATAGCAATCATAGCCATACTGGCAGCGATATTGTTTCCGGTATTTGCAGCGGCAAGAGAAAAAGCGAGGCAGGCCGGGTGTCTTTCCAATCTGCACAATATTTACCAGGCGGCACAGTTGTACTACCTAGACAACCACAGTTACCCGGCAGTTCTTTGGCAGTGGAACAATGTGAACTATCAGAATTACAACCCCAACTGCGGCGACAACGGCTCACTGCATCAGTACAAACCGCTTTTTACCACAAAAAAACTGAACGCCGATTCTGCATTTCACTGCCCAGACAACCCTGTTACCAACAAGGCACTGACTACCCAGGCAGTCTATCCGCCCACAACTCCTCTGGGGCAGAAGTTTGGCAGCGGCTACAGTGCACAGTTTACAGATACCGCAGCCCTGCTGCGTGCAGCAGGCAAGAAGGTGGAAACCGGGGTGACCGGCACGCTTACAGGGCCGGAATCTTTTTACACCTATGACTCATATGACATTGGCCCTGAACTGGATGCCAACGGCAATGAGGTGACGGCAGGCGGCCAGCCGGTGTATGAACTGCATTACAGTCTGGACTGGACTGGAAACACCGGCCCCGGCGACAATCAAAATCAACTCAAGTATGGTTCGGCAGCGCCTCCGGCAGAAACCGTTTTGACCTGGTGTACCTATCATCAGGCAGTGAATCATTCGTCTCTGGTTACATTGGTGCTGCTTTCTGGTACAGCACGCACCCTGGATGCAAAAACATTTGCCTCCAAAGGTCCGCTGTATGCATTTGCGCCATAATCCGGCATCTTCCTATTCAACCGTGGAGAAACCCATGTTTTCGTATAGAACCCAATCGGTGCGCCGCGCCTTTACTCTGATTGAGCTGCTCGTGGTGATAGCAATCATCGCTATACTGGCAGCCATTCTGTTTCCGGCTTTTGCTGCTGCGCGAGAACAGGCGCGGCAGTCTAATACCATATCGAACATGCATGACATATACGAAGGGGCGCGCATTTACAAGGAAGACAATGGTCAGTACCCTGCTTCACTCTTTGGTTATGCAGAAGTCGCCTCTCCCAATGCTGCCATACCGGGCAGCCCTGCCGGAATGCCAGCCCTCCCTTCAGATTTGGGTACAGTGCCGATTGTTCCCATGGAAAAAGCAACGGAGAACTTCAGCACTGTTTTATCTGGCATTCTGCCCTATCTGTACCCGCACCAGGTAAAAGACTATACAAGCTTTCTCTGCCCAGACAACCCGGTTACCAGCCAGACTGCAGTTACTGAAGCATATTATCCGCTGGCGCTCACGGGCGGAGTACCTACACTGGTTACCTGGCAAAGCTCCAACAACAATACCCCCTGCCCAGGATATGGCGATACCGATCTGCCTGTGAGGCAGCTTGCCGGAGGTACAACCGACCCAACAGCCTACCTGACGCAGCCTAAACTGTTTTATACCATGGATACCATGGATATTGGCCCTATGGTGAACAGCAGCGGACAGCAAATGCGTGATGCAAAGGGCAATTTGATGTACGAACTGCACTATACCCCCGACTGGACGCACCTGCGTTACAACATTGCCAATGCCTGCGATGTGTTTGGGGCAAACGGTATACCGGCCTATGGCGATGAGCCGGCAGGCACGCCTGTTACTGAACAGATGAAGTACAAAAACCCTCCTACAGAAAACACCATACTTACCTGGAATACCCAGCATGCCGCCTCTGCAGGATCGGGGAATGTAATCATCATTCTGTTGTCTGGAACGGCTCGCAAAATCAACCTGAACCAGGCATTGCAGCAGCTTCCGCTGGATTACCACTGAGCATCTGCAGCGCTGTGGAACCACGGGCGGGCAAACGGCGTCGTACAGGAGGAAATGCATCAGGCACCTGAAAAAAGCTTTAAGCCTGAGCATGTGAGACAGAGTGTGAAGAGAGGAACGAACAGGATATGAGGCAGAGAACCGGGCAGTATAACAGTGGTGTGCGTACCCCAGGCAACCGAAGGCAAAAGGGCTTCTCGCTGGTAGAGGTACTGGTTACTGTGGTTATTCTGGTAATTGGCATTTTTGCGGTCGCCCGCCTGTTTCCATATGGGTTCCTTTCCATACAGCATACGGGCAATATCAGTATTGCTCAGGCAATGGCACGCAAGCAGATAGAAGAGATAACTACTCCTTTCAACGCAATATCTGCTGCCCTGCCAGACTCTAACGGCAACCTGATTCCCATCAACAACATTGCTCCCAGCGACTTGTCTGAAACCTCTCAGGCAGAATTGCAGGCACTGCAAACCGCATACAATTTTACACTGCCTGCCAACTATCCGCTCTACTCGTTTTCAGATGTAAACCGGCTTCGCTATGTGCAGGGTGAAACGTTTACCATACCTGCAGCCAGCCCTTCGGTGCATCTGCTCAAACTGGGGCCGGTGTACAATAAGTTTCACCTGGATGCCAGCAATAACGCAGCCGACAGCATTCTGGTAACCGGCGCCCCGCTTGCACGCTCGGTGCAGAATGAAGCCGGTACCGCAGACAATCCGCAGCCGGTGCCAGTGCTGAACCAGCAAAATGAATACGCTATAGATTACCAAAACGGCGCCATCGCCTTTTACCCCCGTGTTGCTAATACAGGGTATGCAGTGCCCTACCGCACCTTTGTGGTGAGCTACCAGGGATACCCGGCAGGCGGGCTTACCCCCATCACCTATACACTGGCAGTAGTGGTGAACGACACTGGTGCAGGCAGCGCTTCCAACCCCGTGCTTCCTCTCTGGCAGCCAATTGCAGGGCCGGGCACCACGGTACTCAGCCCGTCTGGCGTATTGGTAAGCCAGCTGCCGGCGATGATACCAGGCAGCGAAACCGTGAGCCAAAAATTCAGACTGGTATCTAGTACGGCGGGGCCAAACCAGAACTTCAGCACCCTGTTTACGCTTGATCCCTATGAGTATGCGTGGTACAGCCCGCAGGAGACAGGCAATGCCAATTTGGGAGCGCTTATTTTTAATCCCAGAGGGCATGTGTCGGTTGACCCCAACAATCCGGCTTCTACAGCGTCTGTCGCCACTCAGCCGCTGCAGGCAGTGGTGAATTATCTGATTTATGACAACCACATTCTGCGTGAAAACCACACTCTGTCAACCGCACACCCATACAATATTCAGCTCTCTGTGCCCAATGTGCTGCAGCAGGGAGATACTCTACCAGACGGCACGCAGTACGATGGCCTGTATCACGACGTGCCGGGCGATCAGACAACAGATGAAACAGACCTGGTGGTAGTCAACCGGTCTACCGGGCTGCCTATTTTCTACATGCAGAACGCAACACTCTATTCTTACAACCCAGCCAACCCTTACAACCCCGGCACCGATGTGCCAGCCGGCATATATGACCGCAAAACCTCTGAACTGCAGTTTCAGCAGAGCTACATAGAGGCAAACAATTTGCAAAATACCCCCATACGCATTTTGTACCGCACTGCTCAGGGGTGGGGGATGCAGCTGCAGCAGGCAGCGCTTGGCTACACATCAGTCGCCTCTGTTGGCTCAAACGGGTTGTCGCCCACACAGTACTACATAGGCGGAGGCGCATCTGGCGGGCTGGCCACCAGAATCTATTTTTCTATATCAGAAGCAGGCAAGACGGTGGTACTGCACAATGTGGTATACGCAACCGCCAGCACAACTGCCAATGACCCTACTACTTATGGCAACGCCTCAGACCTGACGCTGCAGGTGGGCACTCTGACAGACAACGTAAATGGAGTGCAGCTGGTGTATGCGAATATTCAGGATGACGTGCCTGGCGCTACCGCACTCTCCTCTGCTCCTACAGGGCTGTCGGTGACTTCTGTGCAGGGAGGCTCTCTCAAATCCAGGGTGGTTTGGCATGACAACAACGTAAACAGTACCAATATCATCTGGCACAAGATCGATCAGGATGAACTGATGCCGGCAGGCGGCGCCAGCATGGTGAACGGAGGGGCTTCCAACTGAGATGAAACCTTACGCTTTCAAGTCGAGTTCAGAGCCGCATGGCAGGCCATCTGCCGCAAGGCATGCATTTACACTGGTAGAACTGCTGGTGGTAATCGCTATTACATCGCTGCTCATTACACTGGTGGTGCAGCCGCTTACAGCCAGCTTTAGTCTGGTCAGCCAGGCAGGCACACAGATTGAGAGTCAGTCGGCGGCACGAGACACACTGCGCGAGATTTCTGTTTCTCTTTCAGATGCAACTCTGGTATACGACAACTCGGCTCCGCAGGGCAGCACGAACCTGTGGGTAACCAGCCAAAACGCTCTGCCTGCCATTGCAACGCTGCCCTACGCACGAGTGGATATTGTTGAGCCACTGCATGCCCTGGATCAGCAGGGAAACCCTACTGCAACCGACCCTACAACCGGCAACCCGATTTTTCCGGCGGGGCAAAACAGCATTGCCCTCCCTGCAGCGCCTGGCAGGGTAATTACGCGCTATTTTATTGGCCTGATAGACAACCAGTCTGCTGCAGATACCAGCGGTAATTCGCAAACAGGCATGCCTGTTGCATCAGACGGCAAAACCTTTCACGGGTACCTGAACCGCTTTACCGATCCGAACAATTCTGGTCAGGACAACCGCACCACGCTCTACAAGGCGCAGTTCACTGCCAGCATATACAATACATCTACCAATTCGTATATTCCCAACCTCGACCTGTTTCACACCACTGGCGGACCGACTGCAGATTCGGAGAAGGGACAGATTGTTCTCAACGACCCGAATTTCTTCTACGACGCCACCCCCGCAGGGCCTGTAGATGACCCCAGCTTCAAGCAGGGAGACCCGCACTGGGGGGTGCCCGGCTGGCAGCGAATCGCAAAGAAATACGGCATGCCGCTTACTGTGGTGTACCGCTGGGAGAACTGGGCGGCAGTTTCTTCACCGCTGCTGCTCACCGCCAAGTCTGATGCTGTATCTATTCTGCTCAACGACGACGGCTCGATACAATACTGCAACAATCTGCCCAGTGTGTCGCCGCTTATCAAGTTTGTGCCGAACCCGGTGCAAAACGAACCGGCAGCTCCGGTGAGTGTTTCTGCCGCCGGAGACGAGACGCCGCTGGCATCGCCCGCAGTTTTTACCGCCAAGTACGGCGCATGGGGGCAAAACTATTCGGTAAAAGTTTTTCGTGCTGCAGCGCCAAATACAGACCCGCTGTCGCAGGGAACGCTTACCTACTACCAGTATTACACTGGCACAGACGGCATTGGCCACATTGTAGCGCAAACCGTGCCTCCGGGCGGAACTCCTGCCAACCCGACAACGCTCACTGATGTGGGGCCGCAGCTGAACGCTCAGGGTCTGTTCAATTTGACCCAGCTGCCCAATGTGCAAATTGCGTTTGCACCAAACCCGGTGTCTGGCCTGATTGAGTTTGCCTTTCCGCAGTGGGCTACGCTGGGAGGGGTAGGCTTTGCGCCCCAGTACAGCCCGGTGAATATCAACAACAATCTGACAGGGCAGTATGGAACCCGCTACATTCTGCTGAGCCAGATGCCCCAGGTTACTTACAACTCTGCAACGCTGAATGGGTTTCCTGCCGGAGCCGAGTCTCCGCTTCTGCTTCCCAACGCCAGCATAGTGCCTGGCAGCGAGCAGGTATTTGGTCCAGACCAGCGTGCGGGGGCGAATTACGGGCATCTGGTGCAGTACCACCGGGTGGCGTCTCTTACCGGCAGCATTGGGCAGGACGAGTACAAAATCAACTACACGGCACTGCCCGGAGCGGCTAACGGAGACCCGCGGCTGCAGGCAGGGTACATTCAGTTTGACAGCCAGAACGATACGCCCGATGTGCAGAACCTGAACCAGATTGGTGTATTTTCTGCCAACAGCCTGCCTGTCTGGAAGTACGATCTGAACACCAATACCACACAGCCTGCCGACCCGGTAACGGTAAAATTTCAGTTCCAAACAAACCAGCAAACCGATATTGTGCAGGTAAGCTATCAGACCAGCGACAAACTGCGCGTTTCTATAGACGCAAGGCTCTACGATCCCTCTTCAGCAACGGCTCAGCAGTCTCTGCTGTCGCAAACAGTAGCAGTAAGGAACCTGCAGCGCTAGCCGTATGTCTAACAGAGAGCAGAGCCAAATCGGCTCCAGGAAGGTCCTGACTCTCAAAGAAAGCCGGGAAGAAACCAAGTGATATCGAACGATTTTATGCACAGACGAATACGGGCACAGCGCGGTCAGACGCTGTTGATAGCGCTGATTGTGCTTTTTACCCTGCTCTTTCTTGGAGGCATATTTGTAGCCCGCATTGCGCACAACCTCACGCAGTCGGGGCGCAGCAGGGATACCGGTGCAGCAGAGCAGCTTGCTCAGGCTGGGCTGAACTACTGCAATCAGCAGCTCAATACCTCGCCGCTTGGCGCAGACTGGCGGCCAGTACCAAGCACTCCTGTCAGTCTGCAAGACCCCGACTTCTTCTGGCTGCAGCGCGGCTTCTCCAGAATACTGATGAACGGTGGAAGAGTGCTGGTGCGGGTAGGCTATGCCCCCAACACAAACAACCCTGTTGGTTCATCACTGGTGATAGAGTCGGTTGGCCGCCCTGGCGCGCTGCCCAATCCTGCCGGCAGCGACCCTACGGTATTTGTGCCCACCGGCAATTCCCCGCAGCTGCGTTCTGAAAGAGTTGCCTACAAACAGATTGGCCTTACAGATTACGCCTTGTATGTTACAGGAAAAACACGGCGCACTGTGGCAAACTACATTGGTACGCCTGCTATCGGCCATCCGGTGGCAACAGTGCTGGGCAACCCTATGATTGGGTTTGCACAGTATGCAGGCGGCAGCAACAATGGCACCGCCCTGTTTGGGTACCCTGTCTATGTGAATGGCGACCTCGACCTGGGCAGCGATACCTACCTGTACGAAAGCCACAGGGGCGGGGCGACCAACCTGAACCAGGAAAACGTATTTGTAAACGGAAACATCAAACTTGACCCGGGCCGCATTCAGGCAGATTACAGCAGCATCAACGATGCGGCTTTTCCTGCCTACCTCAACGAAGAGATAGATCAGCCGCCCGTAGCTGCCAATGGAGCGACCAGCGGCGCTATTCTTGCAAGTTCCTCAGCCTTATACAACACTTTTCAGGGCATAGTGAGAGACGCCAGCGGTCAGCCTGATGTAAACGGCGTTACCCGCGACGTTCCGCGCCTTGACCCGCCCAGCCTGAGTACCACGGTGAGCGGAAGCGGCGTGCTGCGCTACAGAGCGCTTACCCGCGATTCAGGCTTCTGGTATACCGACAGCAGCGGGGTGAAGCAGAATACCGGGGAAGACGGGTACGGCACAGGCATTTATGTGAACAATTTTGCCGATTTGCAGAAGGAAACCGCGGTTGCCGGTGTAAACGGCGGCTACTCTGAACGTGCCGACTGGCTTAACCCCAGTGCGCATTATGCAACCAGCGTAAACGGCGTAAGCTATGGCTGGAACGGGCCGTACTACCGGGCGCCGGGAGTGCAGATAGACCTGCTGGGCAATACCATTCAACTTACCAGAGACGATGGGCAGCAGTTTACACTGCCAGACGGCACCAGGAGCAATACGCTGACTATACCCTTGTGGGATTATGCACGCGTCAATACAATTCTTCCCAATGGCATACACCTTGTTCCGCTGAATCACAATGGCGATGATGCCGGCCCCAACTCACCATTTGGCGACCCCAATTCATATGGCGTAAGCCTTGTGCTGTTTGCAGAAGGAAATGTGCGCGTGCAGGGCGTGTACGGTGCTATTACCAATGTAAACGACACAGCTGAAAGCGCAACGGTGAGCAAACTGGGGCGTGTGCATCTGACCATTGTAAGCGGGGGCACCGCCTACATAGATGGCAATGTGGTAAGCGGAGACGGCTATGTGTCGGGGGGGACAGTGCATATGGAACATGCCTCTACCCTGGCAATAATGGCCAAAGACTACGTATGCGTGAACACCACACAGTTTATGCGCCAGCGAGCTGCCAATCTCTGGACATCGCAGAATCAGGACAGCAGCCCGCCCTTCTATACCGAACTTGGCAATTCTGGCACAGACACCCTCGATACCACCTTTTCATGGGGAATCAACCCTGGCGACTACACGGTGAACGGAGCACAGTCTCCTCTGTTCCTAATGATGCGTCACGGTGCTCTGGGCAGCGGCATTGCGCCATTCAATCTGCTCGTGAACCCGGCTCTCGCCGCCAACCCGGCCAATGCCTATTTCCAGTTCCCTTTCAATACCGTGCCTTCTACAGCGCCAGCCGGTGGAACCTACGGGGTGCAGGGGCAGGAGAGCCTGGGCTATGCACTTGCTCCGGGCTACCTGGGCACACTGCTTACCGGCGGCAATCAGCTGCCTGCCAATACACAACTGCCCGCACTCAATCAGCCCGGCTACGACAACCTGTTTCGCATACAGTTCGACAGAAGCGCCGAACTTGCTACCAACAGCATGAGCGACTTGCAGCAGGGATCGATCATGGCAGCGCCGCTGGATATTCGTATTGAGGCAAGCCTCTATGCAGAAAACCGCTCGTTTTTTGTGATACCCGGCTACTCTTTCAACCCGGATGCAGCAGATTCACGGGATGCATATCAGCTGCGCGGAAACATTCGCATATCGTATAATCAGGGAGACATAGCCAGTCTGAATACGGGGCAGTCGCCCACAGCCGACAGGCTGCTGAAGGACGTGTACCCGTTTTACGATGAGCCGAATGATGTACGAATCACCATGTTTGGCTCTATAGCAGAAAACTATACAGCCTCTGCGGGAGACCAGGCTGCCTGGATGAGACGCTGGGGATACATACCCGATTACTACGGCTCTACACAGTACTACACCAATACAGCGTACCGGGTGCAGGTGCCAGACATGCATCTGCTGAACCAGGACCCGTTGGAACTGCTGCCGGGAGAAGACATCACGCTGACCTATACAACACCGCTTGAAAGGCAGAATGCAGCACAACTCGCTTCTGCTCAGCCAGGCGTGCCCATAACAAACGGGCTGCGTTACGAGTACAATCCGATATTGGCCATGCCCTACCTGAACCCAACCGATATGACGCTGATAGGCAACCAGAACCTGAGCCAGCAGCGCGCAATTAGAGCAAACTTCTACTCGATATCGGTGCCTTCTGCAACAGGCTCAACGCCCTACACCTATCGTATTGAACAGATACTGCCAGCTCTGCCAGATCTGCCCGTGTGTCCCAACTATTTGTACGCCGGCAAAAGCAGCGACCTGATAGGAAGCCTGCCGGGCGATACCGATCAAACTGCGTCGTTGAGAAACTGACCAGGCTCAGGAGTGATTTACGTATGACACGCCATACCGAAAAATGGATGCTTCTTTGCATTCTGCTGCTGGCTTGCAACGGCTTTGCCGCGCACGCCTCCACGGTACAGTATTCCTCCGGGACACGCACCATCAACGCCTGTGTACTGGTTTCCAACGCCACTTCCCAGGAAAACGGGGTGAATTCAGGGCCAAACAATCCCGATCCCTATCTGTTTTATGGCCTAGACAACCGAACCGACTACAAACCCGCAGGCTGGAGGTTTGTAAACCCGCTGGCGCCGCCTGTTATTACACAGCCAATCTACACCCGGTGGCAGAGCCGCCAGGCTTCGGCGGGCACCGACCCGGCGTTTTCTACAGGAACCGTTACTCCGCAGCAGCAGGTTTTTCAGGTAGGTCTTCCACTCACCGAAAACATGGGGGCGTACTGGGAAGAGAACCTTGATACCATCAGTCAGGCTGACCTCGACCAGTACAATGTGGTGTACCTGCCGCTGCTGGGCGGGCGCTTTGGGGCAGCTGCAGTGCAGTTTGACGAGCAGGAGAAACAAAAGCTGCAGCAGTATGTAGATTCTGGCGGAACGCTCTGGCTGGAAAATGACGGAGTGAACTCTTTTACCAGTGCAGACGGCGGCAACTTCTTTTTTCCGCTTGCAACAGGGGCAGTGCCGGGCAACAGCCTGCAAGACCTGGCTCCTTATCACCCAGTGCTTAACTCGCCTTTCGCTCTTGGCCCGGCAGATGTGAACAGCCTGCTGGAACCAAACGGTAATTTTGCCTCTTTTCTGCTCTCATCCCCTCAGCTTCTCACACCGCTTGTATCAGACAGTGCAGGCAGTGTACTGCTTTATGCAGGCAGGTATGGGGCAGGGCACTTAATACTTGACTCGGCGTCGATTGGGGGAACAATCAGCCGCACTATTGGCGGCCCTCAGGTGGATGGGTATGTGAACAGCGGTGCGGTAAGCGGAGTGAATTTTACTTCCATTCCCGCCTCCAACCTGAAGGCAGCATTCAATATAGTCTCCTGGGCTGGGTATGGTTCGCGCAGCCAGACTGCTGCTCAATCGAGTATAGGGCACGATTTAGGCATCGCCTGGAATACTCTGCCTGCTGCAGCCAATGGCATTGGAAGCGGTGTAACCGTAAGCAGCAACGTTGCCTACTATGTAGACGGCAGCAATGTGCTGCATGCATACAACCTCACACCCGGCGTAAGCCTGGGTGGTTCGAGTTTGCTCAACGACAATGGCATAGTTGACTACAGCATGGGCTACCCATACGATGAAATCTTCAATTCAGCTCTGCCTGCAGGAGGGCAGTATGGCCGGCCGCTGGTTCCATCGCTGTTCAACCCTACATCCAATCAGACCATAACACCTGTCATTGTCACCAATGCTGCTGGCACAACCACCGTGCTGAATGGCGTTACGCGCAATGCCGCAGGGCTGGTAAACAACTCTACCTCTACGCTGTTCAGCATTTCGCAGCAGGCGGCAGGAAACACTTTTGCAGATGGCCACGGCAATCTGCTTCCCGGCCCTTCCTGCGCCTATGCCGATGGCATTCTGTTTGTACCGGTGTACGACGATGTGGTAGGCAACTCTGAACAGGCATGGCATATTGTGGCGGTCAACCTGCTGCAGAGCCTGCAGAACGGATCGGCAGTAAACGCATTTGGCTCTGGAGAAAGCGGTGAGGCACCTTCTACCAGCACAACACTCAACCTGCCTGGGCTGGGGCCGCTCTGCGGGCCGCTTTCGGCAGGCTACGTTACAGACAAGGCAAGCGGTGCAGAAGACCTGGTAGTTTTTGCACCAGTGCAGGGGGTGGCTGGTACAAGCTCTGGAGGCGTGAATGCTGTCTGGTTTGCAACGCGCAATGAAGGGCTTATATATAAAGGCAATGCTTCACAATCAGGTTACAGCCTGTTCACGCCTACACGTGCAAACGTTCCCTGGTTCACCAACACCAGCGGCAGCCAGGCGCTGCTCCCAGTCATTCATATCTCTACCGTAACCCCACAGGGGCAGGTAATCAGTGTTGCTTCTTACACATATCCCAACTCCAACATTATTATTGACTATACATCGGGGGTGACCAGGGTAAACATAAGTGACTCCCTGCTTGGGCCTGCGTCAGGAGCGCCCGCTGGTTCAACTTATGTTGTGAGCGCAGACTATACCCTTGACTGGCCGGGCGATGCGATCAATGGCACCAATCCTACTGCGCAGCAGATGCGAAGCATCTATGCCTTTAGAGGGTTTACGCTTTATAATTCAAGCAGCAATACCACAAACTCAGACTTTATGACAGGCGGCGCTACGCTTGATTCCAACGGTTCTCTGCTGTTTGGAGCATTTCCCAGCGGCCTGGTAGATGGCAACGGGGGCGGCAGTCTGCCCGACAGACTGTACAGCGTTACCAGTCAGTTTATTCAGCCTGGCGGTCCTATCAATGTTGCAGGAGGCACCACAGTAAACTGGATGTGGTCTCCTACCAGCAAGGAAGTGTTTGACGGTCACCAGATCAATGAGCGTCTGACGTACACAGCCAGCAGCGGCGCACTGTTTGACGTTGCAAATTTCCGTGTGGTGGGCAAGCCAACCGTCCTGAACGGGGTGGTGTATGCTCTGGCCACTGGCCTGCTGCCGGGTGCAAGCGCTTCGGCGGGCAATGTGCCCTGCACTATAGTGCTTGCGCTAAATGACCAGATCAATCAATCGCTGGCACTCAACCCGCCTGTAGAAATCGGCACAAACGCCAGCGTTTCTACCAGCTCGCTGCAGGTTCAGCAGCCAGATCTGGTGAATACCACAACCAGCGCCAACCCTGTTTACCTGACGCTGAAGAATGGCAGAGACTACAGCCTCAATACTACCATCGACAGTTCGGGGGCAGTGTATGCAACTTCCATTCAGTTCAACAGCCTGCAGGTGCTGCCGGGGCAGGATTCGTTCAACACAGCCATGCCGATCTTTCTTTTGCAGTCGACCAACGGGCAGCGATCTGAACTTGTAAACAGCACAACAGGGTTTGGTCCGCTGGATAACCTGCTCTGGTATATGGTGATACCCGCGCAGCCTGTTTCCTCTGATTCTGCAGCGCTGCAGAACCTGGAAAACCTGCCGCTGCCGGTTTCGGCGCCTTCTGTGGCCGGAAGCACGTTGTTTTACGGTACCGCCAATGGCACGATAGCTGCAGTAGACCTGCAAAACGGCAAGGATGGACGCCTGCTGGGTACAGATGGCAGCGTGCGCGTGCTGCAGTACAATACTCTCACACAGACGAATGGGACAGGCATAGGCACAAACGTTGTGCAGTCGCTTGTCAATCCGCTTACGGTGTACAACAATGTGCTGCTGGCAGGCACAGGAGAAGGAATAGCAGCACTCAACAACAAGCCTACCCTGATAGCAGATGGAAATCGTCTGCTGGAGGTAGATGCACAGGGCGCCGCAGTATGGTCGATAGATACCACCAACTCACTGCTTCCCAGCACCAATGCCCCGGTAACTGGCCTGAATAATACCGCCGCCCTGCATGTGCCTCTTGCACACCCCGCTGTAGTACAGCAGGTAAGCCCTGGTCGCTATGTGCTGGCAGATACCGGCAACAACCGCATTGTAGAAATAGACCAGAGCGGCGGGGTGCTGATGAGCCTGCACTCATTTCGCAATGACCTAATGGAACTGCCGGCGGGCGAGGCCACTGTATTGAGTCAGCCTACCGATGTGCAGGTATACACCGATGTAGAAGCGAATGGCACTATCTCGCTCACCAGCAGAACATCGGGAGTGACATACAATTACACAGGCGCCTACTATGCAACCCATTACATTATTGCCGACAGCGGCAACAACCGGTCGCTGGAAATTCTGGATGCGTACAACCCTGTTACAGGGCAGGCTATTGTGCTCACCCCCTCCAACAACAACTACCCGCCCGTAACGCTGTTTCATCAGGCGATATTCACTACCAGGTCGCTGGGGGAACAAAATGCGCATTACAGGTATCGAACCATACAGGAGTTCGCAGACCCCCTCAATGCGAATGCAATAGACATGATAGCGGCAGTGAGCAACGGCGGCTTTGTGAACGGGCCAACGGCACAGGGCTTTGGAAGCTTCCAGAATCTGCCTTCCGGGGCCGGTACGGGGGCCGTGATGTTTATCAAGCGCTTCAACGGCCAGGACGGAGCCACGGCACAGATTCAGGACCATATCCAGATCATGGCGGCCGACGGAGTGACCGTGATACGCAGGCAGCCTATACAGAACCCGTCCTGGTTCAAGGAATTTGCATACACCGACCCTTCTACAGGGGTATCGTCGCTGCATTATCTGCTGGCAGACGCCAATGGCTGCTACGAGCTGCAGGCAGATGCGCAGGGCAATCTGGATACTGTGTGGATGCTCACTTCCAGCGACTACTACCGCATGACGGGAAGGCCGCTGCATGCGGTTTCTATACAGCGCCTCCCTTCCAGCGATGTGTATGCAGATGTAAACGGCGTGAAGCATTTTGCACCGCATTACCTGATTACAAATAGTTACAATGGCAGCGACAATGTTGCCGGAGTATTTAGCGGGGCTTCAAATATACTGAATGGTCAGGTACATGGAGAAGTGTTTGAGATAGCTGGCGCTCCATACTATGCCCAGACTGTCAACGAGAGCAATGCTGCAGGCGGCACCTCGGCGGTGTATGCAGGATATCTGCAGCCAGCCGTAGCATTGTATGCGATAAATGGCGGGCTGCTGGCGGCTAATCCGAATAGCGCGATTGTGCAGATGATACCGGCAGAAACCATTTCGCCCACAACTCAGTCGCCTATTCAGCGCACCATTGGTTCATATGGAAGCGGGACAAGCACCGGTTCTCTGCAAGGCACTTCGTTCGCCTATCGTCCCTAGTGGAAGGCATAAAAAATGGTTTCACACAGCGGCAGCAATCACTGCCGAAAAGATAATGAGGGAAATGGCAATATGAAACAGAAGAAAGCAGCGTATGCCCTCTGGCTTACACAGTGCGTACTGCTGCTTGCTCTTACCGCACTGCGCACGCAGGCGCAGATACCTTTTACCCAGGACGACTGGACACTGGATAGAGGCTCTGCCACAGTGAGCGTTGGCAGCAATTACAATGGTCTGGCGCTGCGGCAGGGCTACAATGCTTTTCAGGATACTGGCAACAACCCGCTGCATTCCGTGCGCCGATGGGTGTGGCCGGCTTCAGCCGATCTGCAGAATGCTATTTCAGCAAACGGCGTGGCAGGCACGTTTGGGGAAGTTACCGACAACCCGAATCCGCTAGACACCAACAAAAGCGCTGACACAGGTTCTCTGCAGTTTCCAACGGCTATTGCCCAGTGGAATACCAATATCTTCTCTATTCCTGCCCCGGCGCTTAGAGTGCCCTACGGCGGCTACAGTTTTATTACAGATCCAACCAACCCTGTATCCTTTGATTACGGGGTTGCAGTGCCGATTCAGACAAATATAGACGATGCAAACGGCAATGTGGTAAGCGCCCAGACCCTGGAAGCGCTTCCCTATGTTAACTCTACTATCTACAGCAATGTGCAAACCGCGCTGGTAAACGATACTGCAAACAGTGCGCAGTACTCTATGGGTACGCCGGTGGTTACCGGCACGCTGCAGCCCGGCCAGTATGTACAGGTGCAGTATGAGGTGCAGGTATGGTCGCCGGGAGATGGCACAACCACAGTTGCCAATGGCGTAAGCACTGTACACCCCAATGTGCAGCATGTTTTTGTGCGCGTCAGCTGGAATGGCACTGTGAACAACAACGCCATTGTAGAAGGCAGCGGAACAGCGGGTGCTGGCGGAATAAATGACCCGGAAAACAGCCGCATTTATTTGATGGACTTTTCGGGCGGACCTGGCTGGAGAACAGTGGGCGCATTTGCCTCGGGCAATCAGACAGCCGCGGTGCAGCCGGCCCTCTTTCCCTATCGCACAGACCAGCCCGGCAACCAGCCGGCAGTAACCATTTACAGAGATACGCCAGACAACCCAAACGACACTAACATTTACGCAAACACCCCGCTGGTCACAGCCGACGCAGTGCAGTTTGTGCCGGTGAGCGTGCAGGTCGTTACTCCCGGCGCCACCGCAACATCCAGCGGCAACCTGGGCAGCGTATCTCCCATTTCACCCATAGGCAGAATACTGGCCCCCATTGTCGGCACAAATCAGCTGATCACCAATACCAAAGACCTGGACTATGGTTCAGACATTTATTTTGCGGCTCGCGAGGAAACAATACCGCCCACTGCCGCACTGGCAGCTGTAGACCCGACGCAGACCACCCTTACTTCTACCAACGACCCCAACTCATCGCAGACAGTGCCGGTATTTTACTGTCTGAACAATATGGATGAGGCGGTTACCCAGGGCACAACTGTTACCAATGCTCCCTCTGAAGACAGGGTGCGCTGGCGGTATGTGGCTACACCGGACGCAGGAACAGGCACCTGCATAGCATCACCGCTGCTGGCCAATGTACGCTGCCGCGACGGGGTGGTGCGCCCTATGGTTTTCTTTGTCACAACCAATGCCGGCGGCACCCTGGGGCATATCTACGCCCTCAACCCGCTGGGTACCGGGGCATTGAACAACCCGCTGCTCAACCGGCCATCCAATCCGCCTGTGGGATACACTGCCGGCGACCTCACCAATTACTCAACAAGCGCATACTGGATATATCCCTCGTTTAGGCCGCTGCTTGGCACAGCCAATGAGCCGCCCAATGCGCCCGCTGCCTGGGAAGACCCCAACTACACCCTGCCGATCAATACCGGCGGCTATGCGCGCACGGGGTATCCTGCTGCTGCATTTGGAGCAGACCTCACACTGCCCAACTACGATGGCGACATTGTGGCGACAGGAAATGCTTCGCAGCCCTACGCCACTCGTACAGATACGCAGATTGTTCTGGGTGGAATGCCCTGGGCGCCTGCTCTTGTGAACGACCCAGACAACCCTGCGGGGGCGCAGCTGCTGGTGGTTGGTGCGCAGGCCAATGCATCCGATGGTCTGCCGCACAGCCGCATATGGGCCTTTGATGCCGGCGGGCGCGGCGATTTTGGCACGGTAACTTCCAATGCTACCGGCACCCCCACAGTAGTGCCCGCAGCCGGAACCACTCAGCGCATATTTACCTGGCCGCATTTCGGCACAGACGGGTTTCATTACGCCAATTCAGATACAGCCAACGGGTATACGCAAACATTCAGCATTGCAGACGAGGCGCCCCTGGGGCTTATCTCCGGTTCACCGGCATTCGATCCCAATTACCCGGGCGCCGAACAGCCCATTATGTTTGGCACATCAGATGGGCGCATGTATGCAGTGCTGCCTCATCACGATGTATTCAAGGGCATCAATACCAACAATCAGGCGCTGTACGACAACAGCAAGAGAGAATACTGGGTGTACCCTGCCCTCAGTACTGCCGGTTTCGGGGCAGGCTTTTCCACCCCGGCATTCTATCAGTCCACCAAAACAGGAAACCGGTACCTCACATTTACCAGCGATTTGCCGGATGGTTCGGGCGGCAGGGTGTACATGCTTCCCGAAGACCCTGTTACCGGTGTTCTGAACTCACAGACGCCCGTCACCAACACGCTTACCTGGGTCTACCCGCCTACGCCTGTACCACCTGCAGCCTCTGCAACCGACCCGACCACCAACCCGCTGTCGCCCGGTTTTGGCTCTTCTGCGCCAATGCCAGTAAACAGCGGCACAGTAAATACGCTGCTTGCACCGTATGGGCTTTCCATACCCTACGACATGGTGTATGTGGTACAAAACGATGGCACAGTAGATGCAATAGAGGCTGATCCTGCAGGAGACGGCAACGGAACTGCGCCTGCGCTCTATTCCAGCAGCCCGGCGTTTACCGACAGCACTACCTGCACGCCAATGGCTACCCAGATTATTTCGCAGGCAGGCAACCTGAGCAACACCCCTATTTCGGCAGATGCCAACAACGCTTTGCCTGCGCTGATGTTTGCAGACAACGGAGGAAGCATTTCGGCTTTTGGGCTGAATGCCATAGATGACGGCACCGGCACAGGCACTACTCTGCTGCCTGCTCTGTGGCAGTACACAGATGCTTCCAATACGCGCATAGCAAGCGCAGCACTTGTGAACGGCTATGTGGTGGAAGGCGATTTGGGAGGGCAGCTGCACGCATACAGCAATGGGCTGGGGGCAAATGGTCTGAATGAGACCGTTCCGCCTTCAGAAACGCTGGGCGGAAACAGTTACTATGACACGGTAGACCTGCGCACAGTGAACTACTACAAGTATGCCGACTGGAAGAACTTCATGCTTCCCACTGCAAACGGCGGGGAAAGCCCGGCAGTTGATGCCAGCGGCAACCCTCTTCCTGGCGCAGCCTCACCTATTCCTGCTACGCCGCTGCCCAGAAACGGCGTTCCCGCCGACTGGGGCGATACCCTGTATGTGGCAGCGTGGGGCGTGTACCATGCCCAGCCGACACAGGCACAGGGTGGAAACAACAACGGCACAGTTGTTACCGGCCTCACAGCACCCAGAATCACTGTGACCTTCAGCGTGCTGCAGCCTGACTCTACACAGCGCACAACCATTACTGTGCCGGCAGAGGTGATAGATGCAAACCACAGCGGATGGCCCGCAGACCTGGCAGGCATTGCGCTGGGCGGCAACTATCAGATTGCAGGCTGGGACAATGGCCTGCAAACGGTATCTCTGCTGAGCAGCACCGCTGGCCAGAATGTGTACCCCTGGGTGGCAGTGTACCAGCTGCCTATACACCCTGATGCGCAGCACCCGTTCACGCCCGGTCTGGGCGGCGTACGCATATCCGCCAGGGCCACCATTACCCAAACAGTGAGCATACAGAATAATGGGAGAGGGGCGCAGACACAGACCATTACGCGAAGCTCTATCTTCCTGCGGGCTGGTCAGCATGACAGCGGCCTGGTGAATACGCAGGGAAATGGAAACTTTACAACAGGCACCCCCAACAACCGCGCACTGCGCGGCAGGGTGCGCCCTCTGTTTGTTACCAATCCGCTGGCGCTCTCTACTGCCGGCGAAGACCCTGCAGGTCAGGCAGTTGGGGCGAATGGCATTGCAGACAATACCGGCCTCAACGTTCCCTTTACCGTAGGCTGGGCAGGATCTGTACAGAACCCGGTTGGTTATCTGCAAGACCTGTTTGGCAACGGCGCTGCAATAGGATGGTTTGGCAGCAGCACCTACAAAGACCCGCTGGCTCCGCTGGATATGACGCCGGATGGAAGCAGCGTGCAGTACCAGGGAATGAATGCCGCCGGCAGCCGTGTGCCTGCCCTTTACGTGATGGACCGAAGCGCCTACTACGAAATCACCGGCAGCGCACTGCAGTATTCGGTATCTGTGCCTTCGTTTGAATGGTATGGCGGGGCAAGCTCAGTGATGAATCCGCTGCCGTGGGAAACCATGCCCGGCAATGGAGTGGGAAGCGCCGACTATCCGCCCATTCCGTCTACCGCGGTTACAGTGACTGGCCCCGATGGAGTAGACACAACGCGTGCAAACGGTACCCTGCTTACCCCTACGCAGCCCATAAACGACACCAATGTAATAGACCGCGTACTGAGGCCAACACAGCTTACCTTTGCGATGAACGTACCCAGGTACCAGCCTGCCAACGTGAACGCAGGGCTGACAACATTCAACGGCACCACCTTTGGCGCCGGCTTTACCACGCTTACGGGGCAGCTGCTGGGAAGCGGCAGCCCAGTGCTTGGGCCTGCGCTTACCTACGGCAACGGGCAGCTGCCTGCTACCGCAAATGCCAATACATTCCCGGCATTGGGCTACATTGCTCCAGAAATTCAGGTGTCGGTACACCTGCCCGGCACGCAAAGAAGGGTGATACCACCCAACGGTTTCAATAGCGTGAACCAGCAGATGGCAACCCGCGTCTTCACCTCTATGGTAGATGTGCCGCCCTCCTTCCGCATGAATGTGAGCGAGAGTACAGTAGACCTGGGCAATGAACCAGCAGGCACGGGGTATTCTCCGGTCAACGGGAACGGCTACTCTCTTCCGTTTGCCCCAAGCGGGGTGGGGGTTTATCAGGCAGGGATCATTTCTCCCTGGGACAACGCCGCCATCAACGGCATTGGCAAGTTCTTCCATCCGTTCACACTCAACAGCGAAAGCAATGTGAACCTGGTGAATCTGCGCATAGCCGATCTGTTTGGGGTGCCTGGCGCATCAATCACGCCCGAATCGCTTACCACCAACCCGCTTGACAACAACGTAGCAGTTTCTGCGCGCCTTACCAGCGACCAGGTAGACCAGAGCCTTACTCCCTGGCTGCTTGGCGTGCCCTTTGGCCGACCGGGCAGCAACGCAAGCGGGTCTGGCCTGGGCAACATAGGGTACGTGAGTTCCTTTGACCATGCCTCCAGTTCAGATGCCTCAACCAGCGCCATATCGCTTTACCCAGTGAACAACAGCACCTATCTGGGCGGTCTGACCAACAACTGGCCAAACAGCCTGCAGCCGGTGCCGACGCTGCACAAGCCGCTGCCCGGCGATTCGCAGGGAACAGTGGCCACTGTGCCCGATGTGCCGCACAACTACACAGGAGTAGTGCCGCCCAAGCCCGAAATTGGCATTGCCATACCGTATGGCACGCCGGTTGGCTCATACAGCGGCAAGGTAATTGCCTACGAAGATGAACTGCCAGTGCAGTGGCAGTGGTGGCTGGCAAATACCATCAATCCGGGGGTAACGCCCCTGCCTGTGAGCAACGACGGCATTTTGAATACCACAAGCACCCAGATTGCCGGTACGCTCACCGACCCCACCGGAGCAATTGAGGGCGGAGTGCTTGAGCCATTCGCACAGCCCTTCAACCTGCATGTGAACGTGATTTCGAATCGCCTCACAAATGGGGTAGCGGCAGGCAGCCTGAGCCAGATGGATCTGGTGAATCCGCTGGCGCAGTTCACATCGGCCGGCATTCAGCCCGGTCAGCTAACAGGGCCGTTCAACACACTGCCGGCAGTACAGTTCAATGCCAATGGCGCCAATTCGCAAATTGTGTCGTACTTTACATCCAATCGTCCCGTCAACGGCGCAGCACTGGTGCCCGGCCAGGCTGGGGTGTACAGTTCTGTTATTAATCTGCCTTACAACAGCTACAGCTTTACCGGCGTACTGGGCAATGAGACCATTTTGCGCGGAGACGCTTCGTTTAGCACCGCCAATGCAATCAATTCCCTTTGGTGGACGCCGCCTTCGAGTCTGCTTGCAATGGATGCGGCAACTACCGCATCCCTCTTCCCAAGCACGGGTGATTTCTCGGTGCCCGGCACGCCTGCACTGGCCACACTGCGCTACGGAGATGCAGCAGTGGCGCAGGGAGAAGACATTGCCCTGAACGGCGGGTATACGCCCTATGCAGACGCTGAAGGCTATCTTGCCTGGCTTGGCCAGGTAGATAAGAACCAGGGAGTTGCACAGCAGCAGATAGACGAACGCATCTTTCTTGAACCAGTTACCAGCGGCGTAGCATCCGGGGGAGTCATCTCCTTCCCAGTCACAGGCAACCTGCCCAATTCGAGCGTGCGCCCGCTGCTGGCAAAGTTCATGGCATCAGACAACACCCGCGGCACCACTACCCAGAAAATGCTCTTCCTCTTCTGGTCGGCGGGCGGCAGCGGCAGCTCTCGCATATATTATGATGTGAACGCATACAGCAGCAGCGGGCAGCATCTCAATCTGCCCGGCGATGCCATAACCTCGGATGGATGGATAACAACCGGGCAGACTACCGATCCCAGGCTGGGAGTGCAGCAGCTTTCACTGCCTGCCTCTGTGACAGCGGTCAATGATCCATCGCCCGTCTACCGTCAGGTAGTTGCGCACAACCCATTCGACCCGGGCAATTCTGCCGATGTACGCACCTTCGACTGTGTAGATGTGTACTTCAGCGGCAAACTGCGCGGCAGAGGCGGCATACGCCTGCTGATGGCGCGCTACGGAATATACCGAGGCGAAAACCTGGGGCCAAATGCACCGGTGATGAGAATGGGGCAGCTCTTCCTTATGCCGCTGCCTTCGGTGGTAAACGAGCAGCTGGTGCGCCGAGGCGATACAAATACCTGGGTTGCGCGGGATGCCGACTGGTACACAGGCGTGCAGCCCGGCGCCGGGGTGAACGGGAATGGTGCTGCTGCGCTTTCGGGTGAAATCTATGTACAGCTGGAACACCTCGACCCTGCCACAGGGCTGTATGGCGCTCCGCTCAACCTCAATGTGCCGGCAGGAACCACCATTGCTCCAGCCGGAACCTACGATCCAGCTTCCGGGGTGGTCTACTTCAAGGTAGATACCACCAACCCCGCTACCGGCGCAGAAGTGGACGGCGCCAACAACCAGCCCATTCTGAGCGGCGGCGTGATGGTGGTGAATGCAAGCGCGGGTACTGTTACCTTCCCGAATATCCCGCCTGCATCGGGCGACAAGCTTCTGGTAAGCTATCAGCCGCAGGTGCGCGATCTGAGCGTGAGCCGTGGAGACAGCAACCTTATACTGGCGGGCGGATATGGCAACTTTGCTGCACCGCCCTCAAACCTGCTGCCCCAGAGCTGGACGCGCACACCCGGCGATGCCTATTCGCCCTCGGTGCTGCTGGATACCAGCGACAACCCGCGCAGGCAGCTGCTTGCCCCCGTGGTTACGTTTCTGGGCAACGGCAAGCCAAACGCTGCGGCCAGCAACGGAACGCCAATGCCTGTAGACAGGCTGTGGGTTATCTACCGCAAAACAGACACTAACGGCGCCCAGAAACAGGCGGTGTATGCAAAAGCTATGCGCCTGATGGTGAGGCTGCCTTACCCTGTGGAACTCACAGCGCCTGCCGCCAGCGGGCTGCAGCAAATTGCCAGCCTGACAGTGACTGTAGACCCGCACGACGCCAACCCGTCGCAACCGCTTGGCATGTACGAAGTAGACTGGATGCGGGGAAGAATATACTTCACCACCGCAGATGCCGGCAGACTGATTGATGTGAACTATACTCCTGCAGGCGGAGGGGTGACACAGAGCGGAACCCTGGTGTACCGCGTTGCATGGGGTGATGAGATAAGCACCAACAGCGATGTGAAGTACATTCTGGTGAACAACCAGCCGGTGATAGTAGACCAGAACGGTCAGTCTACCGCCGACACCACCACGCCAGAGGCTCTGGTGCCAATGTCTACCAGCGGTAATGAGGGCGAGGTTGCGGCTCTTCTCGATCCGTATCTGCCGCGTATCTGGCTCTTCTGGTCTGGCACGGATGCCGGTTCAACCGACCTCTATTCGGAGACCATTGCGCCGCAGCTCTATCCGCAGGCCACCAACCAGCACTGAGCTGCAGATAACCATAAAGAAGGGCCGGGTGGCTGCAGCCATTCGGCCCCTTCTGCTTTTTTGTAACTGGAACCGAACCATGCAGAAGTATATCGTATTGCTGCTGCTGTGCGTATGTGCAGAGGCGAAGGCGGCGCCGAAACGGCCGAATGCCCGCGAGCTGCTGGCCAATGTGCATACTGTTGCCATTGTCTCTCCTTTTTTTGGCGTGAACCTGCCCGATAAACCGCAAAAAAATGCAAAAGCCAGGGCAGAAGAGGCGCATGAGCGCGTCTGGCTGAAGGCTTTGCTGGCACATGCCCAGCAGCGGCTGCCGATACGCATGCTGCACCGCACCCCCTGGAAACTGGCTGGGCAGAAAGAGACTCTGCTGGCCATGCAGAAGCTGCATCTTACGCCTCAGGAGTTGTTTCAGAACAACGGATTGATTCAGCATGGAAAATATCCACTCCCCAAGCCTGCCGCCGTGCAGCAGCTGCTTGCCGCGCTGCATGCAGATGCGCTGATACTGGCAGACCTGGATGCACCGCAAAACATATCGGGGCACTATACGTTTTCACTGCTGGGGGGTACAGGGTATGAGCCGGCGCATGAGGTGATGAAGGGGGAGTTTTTGGTGGCGCTGCCCAATGGCGACACAGCGCTCAGGTTCATCAATACCGTAGAGCATCCACCTACCTCAATAGGAGGGCGCAAGTTTGTACAGCTTGACTGGGAGGAAGCCGAGAACCTTCTGATTGAAAACTTTTTGGATGATGTAACGCGCTATCTGCCCGAATAGTGTGCGAGCGGACCGACTTGAAAAACGCGTCAGCCCAAACTAATCAATGCTGGCCAGCAGTTTTTTCAGCACTGGCAGCTGCTCGTTAAAAAAACGCCCTATGTCTTTGGGAAGATCTGTGTTCCCCATGCCGCAGTGGCTGAGGGTGTTGCGGTGCTGAGCGATACTTTTGAATGCCTCTGCTGCCTGTTTGAGCGCCGCGGGGATGCTGTCTTTTTCATTCAGAGAATTTTCAATCTCTGTTCGTATCTCTCTATCCAGCCATGCATCCTGCAGGCCCTGGTGCAAAACCACCCATGAGACCAGCCATTCGCGCATCAGGTCTGCTGCATGTATGTAGTGCCCGTGATCAAGGTAGTTTTTTATCAGGTTCAGCTGCGCCTGCAGGTTTGCCTTGCTCAGTACATCTGGTTCGCTGTGCGCGAAAGGCTCGTACTCGCTGCTTACCCTGCCCAGCACGGCAAACAGGGGCTGGCTCCATGCGGCAGTGGCTGCAAACGCTTCTTCTTCCTTTTGCTTCAGCTCGCTGGCTGCTTTCATTACCTCTCGCGGCTGGGCCAGCAGATAGTTTTCCGAAAGTTTTTTCAGCATATCTGCATAGGGCTGTATTTTGGTAGGCGGCTGAGGCGTATTGCTTTTGTGCGCCTTCCCCTGCACCAGACGCAGGCGGCTGGCCAGAGCTAGCGAACTGGATGTTTCGAGAAAACTGTGTACATCGGTTGTGAAGTCGAGCAGGGTGAGAAATGGAGAAAGGTCCCAGAATGGTGTTTTGTCTTCAACCTCTGCTTCAAATGCACCGTAGTAAAGGTTGGTGAATTCCACCTGTTTTACGAGGCGCAGGTAGCTTGCCGCCAAAATTGCCATCATTGGAATAGTGCGAAAGCCGTGGGTGATGTCGAAAACAGCCTGCTCATTCTCATGCAGGCTGTCTTCCATCTGGCTGAAGAGCTGCCACATCTCGGTTTCTACTTTTCCGTCGGGTAGTAAAACTGGTTCAGTGCGGTTTTCCATATCTGCGCCAAGACCTTCGCGGAAAGCCTTTTCATGTCTATTGCGCGCGTCATTTGTTACGCAGAGCAGAATGCGCGCAGGCTGCAAAAAATGGGCAAGGGCTACCCCTGTGAATTTGGATTTATGCTCGCTGCCCTGCAGGGTGTAGCACGTTTCATCGTAGTTTCCTGTTCCTAAAAAAGTAATCAGGGTGGTACTGCTCATATGGCGCCTCGCTTAATTTTCTGTAATGCGATCTACGGAAAGCAGTGTGACGCTGCTGCCCTTGATCTCCAGGGTGACTTGCACAGCAAGCTGATTCTTTTTCTTAAGTAACTTACTTTCTTCCTCAGTAAGCATTTTTCGTATAGGAGACATGCCCCAGTCGCCTTCAACTGCCTGATCGTAAGTATCTGCAATCACGCGGTATTCCAAATGACTGCCGTTTTGACGACGTATCAATAGGCCGCGTATTGTTACACTCACTGCTTCGGGTTCGGATTCGGGAGGCATTTCCATTTTGTTGAATCGGCCATAGCCTGCATTGGTTTTTGCGCCTGCCCCCAGGTTTTGCAGGCACCATTCAAGCAGATGCAGGGTGAATCGCGCCCAGGCATCTTCTGGCGCTTCTACAGCAAACAGAAAAGTTACTTCCGGCCTCACCACGAGAAAAGGAACCGGTATCGGGTCTTCTGCATCGGTAGGAGCGATGCTGCCTCTTGTGCTGTAGTAGCTCTGATGGTGTACGGTGATCACATCCCGCTGCAGTAGATTTTTTGCTTCAGGCACAGCCAGGGCATCATGAAACACCAGCAGGGAAGCTGATTCGGTGCTGCCGAAAATGGCGTCAAACTGTGTTTGCGTAATCAGCCCTTCTTTCAGCATTTCCCCGGCGCCCCGTCTGCAAAGCCCCTTGAGGGCAGCGCCCGGAATGATGGGAGTACCGAAAGTATGGTGCAGGGTGATGCCTATCTCGATGGGAGAGGCATTGCCCAGCCCAATAGCCAGCGGTCCGGCAGTGGCGGCGCGGGCGCAGAGAGCGCCTCGCTGTTCCAGCGCATGGCGGCGCATCTCAAATGCCCGTGCGTACACCTCTGGCGGCGAACAGTCAGTCACTTTATCGAGCAGCTGCACAGCCGATTCATGATTGTCTTCTGTGCTGGGCAGATAGCGGTGCAGAGCCAGACCCGGATGGCTGATTTTTGTCTGTTCCAGCGCAGACAGAGCACTTCGGCAGGCAATGCTCATTGCTGGTCCCCCGCTGTCTCTACCTTGAGAATGGATACTGCAAAGCGTTTGAAGTAAATCCAGGCGGCCAGAACGCGCCGGGTAGCAAACATGTATTCGGAGGCATTCATTTGCTGTACAGCGCTCGCTGCAGTTTGCTTATCCAGCAGCTTTGCAACATGCTCCAGCAGCTTTTCGTGCGCCTCGCCCCTTCCTTCGCCTGCTGCTTTTTTCGATTCGGAAAAGGCAAGTGCCTGGCAGAGGCCGCAGGTACGCACCATCACTGGAAAACTGTGGCACAACCCGCCGTATATTTTTGCAGCTTTGTCATTGCCTTTGAGTTCAGAAACCAGTTTTTCGGCCAGTTCCATATCGGTTTGCGCTCTGCTTTTGCTCATGGCATCACCACCACCACTCTGCAGAGGCCGCGCCCCACCGAGGCATCTCCTCCAACCTGAATGGTTTTGCCGTTTTGCTGCAGAACAGCATCCAGCGTGGCGCCTGCTCTTGCGGGAGCGGCAAAGCCATAGAAAAGGGTTTCTGCCGGTACAGCTTCCTCATACCAGAGGCCGCCTGCTTCTACGGTTTTAGATTCTTCTTTCAAACGTATGCGCGCAGTCACCTCTGTACCCGTTTCGCAGAGGTAGGCAAAAGTCTGGTCTGACACCATGAGAAACCGATTGACAAAACTTTTTGCATCATCCGGGAAGAGCGCTTCTGCCAGCGCATTTGCGATTTCCTCTGCTGCGGGGTGGGGGGCGGCGTGAAGGTCGAGGTCTTCGAGGTAGACGGTCTGGTTTTTAACCAGCTCAGAAGAATTTGTGCAGAGTGCGCAGAGCGTCTGGTCTTCATCGCGCACATCCGGCAGGTTTTTGAGCAAGGCTTTTGCGCCAAGCGCCTCAGCGTTTCGCTTCATGCGCGCCAGTGTAAGGGGGCTGGCAACATAGGCAAAGGTGCCGAAGTAGCTGCGTACAGGCAGACAGAGCAGACGCTGATCGGTGATGCAGAGTTCTCCAGCGTTTTCCTGGCTGCCAAATAGTGCGCTGTGCTGGTTGTCTAGCGTGGAGCGCAGAACTCCCTTCAGGCTGCTGCCGGGCAGCATTGGAAAGCCCGTGGCTTTTTCGCGTGCAACGGGCAGTTCTATTACGGCCACTGTCTGCCCTGTGCCAGAATGCACTGGCGTGAGGGCATGCAGAAAGAGGGTGGCAGTCATACAGTGTTCTCCTTAGTTATTCCCATACTCCCCAAAGGGAGAGGCCAAAACCATCGCGTCTGTCTTGCTCGCCGCTGCTTTGCGGCGCAAGCCATGCGCCCTCTGCCAGCTCGGCAGGGCTGCCCTGCAGCACGTCAAAAAAGTAGACCGAGCCTGCCGGCGCCATCCATCGTACGGCTTTGGGTGCGTTGTGCCTCCAGTCCCACCCATGTGCAGGCTCTCTGCGTTTTACCGCCGCGGCAGCCAGCCGAAGGGTAAGGCTGGGCGCTCCCTGCGGCGTGAACTCCAAGCGGCTGTCGGCAGGGTTCCAGCCTGCTGCAAACAGCGCCGGCGTTGCCAGAAGCATGCGCACCCGTTTTGCATTTGCCAGTTTCTGCTGCAGGCTTGCGGGGCAGGCTGGCCAGAGCTGCTCATCGGCCGTGCAAACGGCGGCCAGCCTCCGTTCGCCTCCCAGCGGGCGCGGGCCGGAAAGGTCTGCTGCATTATCCATGCGCACCAGCATTTCCCATTCTGCCGGCTGGTTTGGGCTGCGGTAGTCTTCCCAGCAGAGCGAACGCGTAGTGAAAAGCATGGCATCCTCCGATGTGCCAGTAAAAGGGTTGATGCTCACGTGCACTCTTTCTTCCACGGGCAGGCCTTCCAGCTTTTGCGGCGGCGCAAACTCGCCGCCCTCATGCTGCAGCCACGCGAACAGGTCTTCCTGCTGCCAAAGCGTGTACCCTGCGGCAGGCTTGCCATCACGTGTGACCTGCAGGGGAAGCAGTCCGTCGGGCAAGTTGACTCCCTGCGGCTTCGAAAACGGGCGCAGTGCCATTACCGAGGCCATACCGTTTTCATCTCCTGCCATCACCACCGCATCGGCAGGGGAGGGGTAGACAGGTTTGCCGCACCTGAGCAGCAGCGGTCCGTGGCAGGCCGTCTGCATGGCCATATCCGGGCCGTCTGCCTTCCAGTCCCACCCAAGCGTTTCGCCCAGGTGCGTGCGCAGCGCTCCTGCGATGCTGGAGGGCAGCGGCATTGGGAGCGTGCGTGCGCTCTGTGCGCCTTCTTCCTGTGTGAAGGCTCTGCCGTCGCGAAAGAGCAGGGGGTCTATGCCCAGAATTCTCAGTGTGTTCATTTCTGCTCCTTTGCGGCATTGTAGCTGGACAGGAAGCGTGCTGTTACCAGCATATCTGCAAACGATTGCAGTACCCCCGTAATTTCCCCATACTGCGGCACAAATTCTTCCAGAAGGTTTTGCAGGGTGAGTTTTGCCGCGCTGTTACCCTCCTTGCGGTTGAGAATGCGCTGCGCCTCGCGCCGTATTGTTTCGTTGTGCAGCTGCACCCCTCTGCATTCTGCGGCCAGCGCTTTTAGCTCGTACGGAAAGCCGCGCAGGTCTTTCTGCAGTGCGTCTCCCGCTCTTGCCATTTGCTCTACCGGATTGCGGTTCCAGGGCAGGCTCCAGAGCACAGGCGATCCGCCGCGAGTATGCAGCGCCAGGGCGAGGGAGTTTCGTTCTTTTTTCGCTTCCTTTTCAGCTGTGCGCACAAAATCGAGAGCAGTTTGCAGGTTTTCCAGGTGGTGCACCACCGCGACACCTGCAGAGAGTGTGAGGTCTTTTCGGGCGAGAGGCACTCCTACAGTGCTGTGAAACAGTTCTGCCAGTTCATGTGCGCACTGCAGCGCTGTGTGCAGCGGCAGCATGGCAAGCACATCATCTCCGCCTGAGTAAATCAGAAAGCCTTGTTGTTTTTCCACCACTCCTTTTACGCTGCCGGCAAAGTCGGCAAGCAGGCTGGAAAGTGCCTGATGTTTTTTCCTGCTTTCAAGCTGGTTGATGGCAGCGCCCATTCGGTCGCCATCCGCCTGCAGCAGCGCATAGTAGCCTGGGAATTCGGATATTTTGAGGCCTCTTTTCAAATCCTTTACCACCGCATCTGCTGCCTGTTTTTCCTGTTCATTCAGCAGTTCGTCATCGCGGCGGTAAATCAGTTCGCCCGGCTGCAGGCTTTTCCCCCTGGTCAACTGCTCCAGTGTTTCCCATGCCTGCGGGCAGTTTTGTTTTGCTATTTCCTCAAAACACCGAAAAGCCATTTCAGAGGTGGAAGGCACCGTTTGGTTGCTGCCCCGAATGCGTTTGAGCAGGGAAACGGCGTCGAGGCGCTCGCTTTTTTTAAGTCTCAGTTTGTGTTCAACGGTTTTCCACTCCTGTTCTGTACGAATCAGCAGTACCTCCTCGCGGGAAGGATCCAGGCTGCTTTTATTGCGTCCTTCCCGGCCCTGTACAGGTGCAAAATCGCGCAGCGCCTTGCGCCCTGCCAGCAGCCTGTCGAGTTCACAGCGCACGGCCGGGTATTCTTCTTCTTTTTCCAGTTCCATCCATGCTGCATAGAACTCCAGAAAAGAGGCGATCTGTTGTTCTGCCTGTTCAGAATCAAGCAGTGCGGGCGGCAAAGTGCCTGCTGCCTCAATCCATGCCCCGTGCAGAAATTTTTTTGCCTGCTGTTCGGCTTCTTCGGCTGTTTGCTTTGGGTGTGCAGTGTGAGGGAGCAGCACAAGAATTTTGTTGGCGGCATCACCTTCGGGGTCAGATGGAAAAATAAGTTCAGCACCCTGATTCCGCAGCCACTGCGATACAGTTTGAGCGGTTTTTACCAGCAGCTGCGAGCCGGCATGCAAGTCTGCGGTGCGGCGTGCAGCCGCAATAAAATCCTGCACAGGGCCAATAGAGATTGCAAGAAGGGTACCGTTCACAACTGTTTCCTCTGCCATTTGCACTGGGTCAGGTAATCTGCAAGGAACTGGCGCACCGGCATTTTCTGTATTTGCAGCGGACCATCTGCCTGCTGCAGCGGGCTTTTGGTTGTTTCTAGTGAAGTGATCTGCGTAACAGAAGGCGCAGTCAGAATGAGGATGGCAGCACTGTACTGCTTCTCGCCGGTGCGGAGCGGCTTGACTATTATTGGCGAGGCAAGGCGCGTGTTTTTTCCGCTGCCCTGCAGAGTGGTATTGTGGTGTTCTTCATGAAGAAAATGGTATACGATGGGCAGGCCCAGCTCTGCTTTTGGAAACCGGGCTGCCTGCCAGTCTTTTTCACGAATGGCTGTTGCATCTGGCCAGCGAAATTCACGCTTTGGATCAATGTCGCGCCCCAGCCTGAAGAGTTTCCATTCGTTTACGGCAGTTTGCCATGCGTTGTCTGCATCGGCACACTGTTTCCAAAACAGGCCCGCGCCCTGCAGCACCGGGAACAGGTGATCTGTGCCGCTCTGCGTAGCGGGGATATCCATTGGCCAGCACACCGGCCGACCATTCATATGTGCCTCCATGCTGCCGCATCCACGCCGGGTGCGCGCACCTATGCCGCCAAACAGCAGCCATGCCCGCAGCGCGCCCTCTATTTGCTGCTGCAGATGGGCAGGAAAGTCGAGCTGCAGGGTGAACTCTACCTTCTGCAGGCCGGATGCTTGCGGTTGATCATTGTCTTCGTTAAAAGGAAACAGCGCGTATGCGGGATGGTCGCTTATTTTCGGATCCAGACTTGAATAGGATGTTTTACTGCCCTTCTGGCTGATATGAATCGTGATGGCTGTTTGGCAGTCGGGTGTCTGGCCGGGTTTGCCTTTGTGTTCCAGCGCTGCCTCGCCCCAGCAGGCTGCCTCTGCTGCAAACATTTCTTCTGTGCTTCGGTAGTTTGCGCCATAGAGCGCGCGCCACCAGAATCTGAGGTGACCGCGGATAGCGGCCGGGCGTACCGGAGACTGTTCATCTACTTCACGGGCCTGAAAGCTGCCTCCAAACATGGGGGTAACCAGCTTGATTTTTGCCTCCAGCCTGGCCCTTTTCGGGCGCTGGGGGGCTTCCCATTTCGGTGGTTCGGGTAGATTGCGGCTCAATGCTGACATCTCCTCCCTTCAAGGCGGATAAGAGTTTGGGCAAGGCACAATGGCTTGAAATGCGGTTAAAAGAGGCGTACGCAAACGAGTAAAGCAACCTGACAGCAAATTATAACAGGTGCTGTTTCTTCTGTCAACAGTTTTTTTGGGGCCAAGTGGTCAGCAGCAGCGAAGCGGCAGGAAGAGCGGTGTATGGAAGGAAAACAGGCGGTGAGGGGGAATATACTGCAGGCACGACTGAATACTAAACTGTGAGGACTGCTGCGAATGCGTATTGTCTCGCTGCTGCCGGGTGCAACCGAAATCATATGCGCCATTGGCCTGCAGGATAATCTGGTTGGCGTTACTCATGAATGCGACTGGCCGCCCAGTGTGAGGCAGCTGCCGAAGGTAACGCGCACCCTGATTCCTGCCGGGGCAGGCAGCGCTGAAATAGATGCTCTGGTGCGTGAGAGGCTGCAGAGCCGGAATGCACTGTACACCCTGAACAGGGAGGTTTTGGAGAGTTTGCGCCCCGACCTTATTGTTACGCAGGCGTTGTGCGAGGTGTGCGCGGTTGCAGAGGCCGAGGTGCGTGCTGCTGCCAGTGCGCTGCCCGGCAGACCGCGTGTTCTCAATCTGGCGCCCTCTTCGCTGGAAGATGTGTATGCTGCCATGCTGCAGACAGGTCGTGCTGCAGGCTGTGAGATGCAGGCAGGCAGGGCGGCAGCCGCCATGCAGAGCCGCGTGCGTGCAGTGGAGCAGCGTACGGTGCAGCTGCCGCCGGAAGCCAGACCGCGCACGGTTCTGCTGGAGTGGATAGACCCCCTGTTTTGCGCGGGGCACTGGACGCCTTCGCTGATAGAGCGGGCGGGTGGAAAGTGTGTGCTGGGCGCTGCGGGGCAGCCATCGCGCACTACGTCGTGGCAGGAGTTGTGTGAGGCAGAGCCTGAGGCGCTGTTTGCTGCCTGCTGCGGTTACACCACAGAGCGCGCCCTGCAAGATATTCCGCTGCTGCAGCGCATTGCGGGCTGGGAGGCACTGCCCTGCGTGCAAAACATGCGCGTTTATTTTGCGGATGGCAGCGCCTACTTCAACCGCCCCGGCCCGCGCCTGGCAGAGAGCCTGGAAATTCTGGCCCATGCGCTGCATCCTTCGCTGCACCCCTTGCCTGAGGGGTTGGAGGCGGCTGTCTGCCCATTTGCATAGCCCTGTACCGGTTTCAAGCGGGCAGGCAGGCAGCATTTGGTGGTACTTTTTGGTTAAAAACGCTTTTGTGCGAACAGTGTATATGTGAGGGTGTTTGCAGAGAGAAGATTTCCCCTGTGTTGCATGAGTGCGGCAGAGCGGGGGAAGGTATGCACACTGCCTGATATTTATTTGCACAAAGAGGAAGAGATGCGACTTAAAATCAGTTTGCACAGCGAGAGTGATGTAGAGCTTCCGGTAGATCATCTGCATCAGCTTACTGCACTGGTGTATTATCTGCTGAATAATTCGGATGAGGAGTATGCGCGTTTTTTGCATACCGAGGGTTATGCTGCCGAGGATGACTCGGGGCAGCGTTTCAAGCTGTTTCATTTCAGCACCCTTCGCAGCCGCAATCGGCGCATATCGGGCAGCAGCATCCATTTTGCACGCGGCGGGGTGGAGTGGCTGATTGGCTCGCCAGTAGAGCCTTTTATACGAAACCTGGCGAGTGCGCTGGTTGTCTCCCCGCTGTTGAGAGTAGGGAATGCGCATTTTGAAACGAGACAGATCGAGACGCTGCATGTTCCTTTATTTGCAGAGGGGCATGCCGATTTTACCTGCATTACCCCTGTGGTCGCCTCGGTGCGGCGGCTGGGTGAAGAGAGACAGGGAATTCGTTATCTTCGCCCTCGCGAGCAGGATGAGTTTGAGAATTCGGTGCGGGCCAATCTGCTTCGCAAGCATCTTGCCCTGTATGGAACAGAGCCTGCGCGGCCTTGTCTGCGGCTTTATTTTGACAGAAACTACATGCAGCGTGATGCGCATGAGGGGGCGCGCAAGATGCGTTTCAAAAACGTGGATGTGGTGGGGGCTTTCTGCCCTTTGCGTTTGGAAGGGAGTCCCGAGCTGCTCAGGCTTGCCTGGGAGTGCGGACTTGGTGAAAAGAATGCAGCAGGCTTTGGAATGCTGGAGATGATTCGGCCTGTTTCTGCAAGGCCGACGGCGGTATGAATACGGCATTTTGCGGGCTGATCTGCTGAGCGTTGTGACTAGCGGGGGGAAATATTCCCCCCGCTAGTGCTTTGTGCCTGTTTCCTCTTGCTGTAATTCCCCTTTTTTCACTGGGTAAAACCCTCCAGAAACCCCTCAAAAAGAGTCGTCGGTCTCCAGTAGCCTTGCGCTACTCTAGAGGTCGACGACTCTTTTGTGCATTTTTGCCGCTTTTCGCCTTTTTTTGTGATTTTACACTTGCACGAAACACAGGGATAGTGTATACTATGAATGTCTACTACTGATTGTGGGCTTTTAACCGCACCATTGTGGAATGGAAACGGGATGGCGGATAGCTCTGCGCGGAGCGAATGCACTTTTAACCGCACCATTGTGGAATGGAAACAATCTTATTATACTACATATTGCAAACACTACAAAATCTTTTAACCGCACCATTGTGGAATGGAAACCTTCGCAGTCTCTGCCGAGCCCGGCCGGCAATATCAACTTTTAACCGCACCATTGTGGAATGGAAACTCGAGTTCCTTGATACGGAACTCAAGTTCTGCAATTGCTTTTAACCGCACCATTGTGGAATGGAAACTAGGCGGCACCGTGACGATTCCTCCCACACAGTGCACTTTTAACCGCACCATTGTGGAATGGAAACGCCTGCGCAGGGTATCAGGGCATGATATCAGGGTACTTTTAACCGCACCATTGTGGAATGGAAACTCATCTTCGTAATCTACGACATACGGGTGTTTATGTCTTTTAACCGCACCATTGTGGAATGGAAACAGAAAGAATCCGACTGCTCCAAAGATTGACGCGCCCGCCTTTTAACCGCACCATTGTGGAATGGAAACCATCGAACATAAACGGCAGCCACTCAATCATCGAAACTTTTAACCGCACCATTGTGGAATGGAAACGTGGTGGTGGTTGGTCAGGCAGTCAGTCAGGCAGGGACTTTTAACCGCACCATTGTGGAATGGAAACGCTCATCAGTGTCGGTTCGGGCTTTTCCGGTAGACTGGCTTTTGACCGCACCGATGCTCAAAATGCAAGATTCCGGCTCTAAAGCGGGAGCGCCTGCTGCACTGTGAGGTGAAGCGCGCAGGGCTTGCTCATGCATACCCGGCGGCTGGCGCAGCATGAAATACGAAGCATTGACTGCGTTTGTTTTTTGCTTGCCATTGGATGGCTCTGGTGTCATAATGATACCTAAATGCCGGCCGCTCAATGCAGAGACGGCCAGCCGAAAAATACAAAGGAGCCGACCCACGAATGGCAACTGTACTGCCGTTTGCAGCATTACACTACAATTCACAGGCTGTACCGCTTTCTGAGGTGATTGCACCTCCCTATGACGTGCTATCTTCTGCCGACCAGGATGCACTATATCAGAGACACCCTGCCAACATAGTGCGCCTGATTTTGAACCGGGAAACCCCGTACGACACCGACACCGCGAACCGCTATGCCAGAGCAGCAGAATTTCTTGCCCAGGCACGCGAGCAGAATGTGATAGTGCAGGATGATGCACCGGCATTTTATGAGTATCTGCAGCAGTTTCCGCATCCGCTTCACCCGGAACAGCAGGTGGTGCGCACCACGCTTTTTGTAGCCCTGCAGCTCGAACCCTATGAAAACGGAGTGGTGCTGCCGCATGAAGAGACCATTTCGAAAGCGAAAACCGACCGCCTCAACCTGATGAGAGCCACCCATGCCAACCCCGAACCAATTTACGGCCTGTATCAAGACCTGGACAATTCGCTGGTGAAGCAGCTGCGCATGGCCCGCAAGACAGCGCCCCCGCTGCTGGAAGCAGAGTACAGCGGGCCGGGAGCGGCAGGAACGGAACGCCACCTGCTCTATGCGCATCACAGCGCCGAAACAGTGGAGGCAGTGCAGAGGTTTTTTGAACAAAAACGCATCTGGATTGCCGACGGGCACCACCGGTATGAAACCGCCCTCAATTATCAGCGGGAGCAACGGGCAGCCCGCAGCGGTGCAGAAGGCGCACTGCCCTGCGACAGCATACTGATTGGCCTGAGCGCATTTGAAGAACCCGGCCTGGTGGTGCTGCCTACGCACCGCATGGTGAAAAACATTGCCCCTGCACTGCTGGAGGAAATGGAACAGAAGCTGGCGCAATGGTTTGATGTGCGGCATGTAACACACGAGGAAGCACGAGCCTGGATTGCACAGCCATCGGCAGACAGCAGGCGGTTTGCCATACTGCGCAGTGCAGATGCGCTGGCGCTTACCCTGAAAACGCCGGCGCTGCCAAAAGAGATAGAGTGCGGTAATCAGCGGGAAGCATGGCGTGCGCTGGATGTGAGCATCTTGCAGATACTGGTGCTAGACAACACCCTGGGCATTGCCTGGCAGGAACTGGCGCATACCCCGAATATTGGCTACACCCGCGACGATGCCGCAGCACAGGCAGCCGTGCAGGGCGGAGAATATCAGCTGGCCTGCCTGCTGCAAAACCCCGCCGTAACCGATATTCGTGAAGTAGCGGCAGATGGAGACAAAATGCCCCAGAAGTCCACCTACTTTTACCCCAAGCTCTACAGCGGTATTCTGCTGCGCACCCTGCAATAGCAGCCTGCGCCCCTTTGGCCAGAATGCAGATTATGAAACAGGCGGCGCGGCATCATGCACAACCGCCTGTTTTTTTGCCAGGCTCGCTGCGTATTCGCTTTTGCTTCGGTAACGCTGCAGCCAGTCCGCTATCCCTGCTGCGCGCTCTGTTTCACCCATGCTGCTGTAGGCAAGCATGAGCAGATAGTGCGCCCTGCCATCCTTATCGAACCCCATGTTGCCCATGCGGTGAAAGTTTTCGAGTATGTACACCGCATCTGCATACCGGTGCTGCTTCAGCTTGCCCTCACCCAGGGCGCGAAGTTTCTCAAACGTGGCCACCAGCCCGCGGCGTGAAGAGACAAGCAGGCCAAACAGTGCAGACATAAAGAGCAGTGCTGGCCAGAGTGAGTGCGCCAGATGCGCCGCGAAAGCAATGAGCGCTGCCGAAAGCAGGGTGAGCAGCAGGGTAAGCAGCATGCGGAGCCAGTATCCGGTGAAAACTTTCATCACCTCGCGCGGGGTTTCGGGCGCAGGGGTGACCTGCCCCGGTTTTATGCGCTGCGTACGTGGAGCAGACCGTTTTGGGGGTTTGTTTGCAGGGCGTTTCACTGTGCACGCTCCAGCCCGCGCATTTCACGGCGCATAAGCCCTATGTAGAGCGGAATGCCAAAGAGCGATGTGACCACGCCAACCTGCACATCGTGCAGCCACACCCTGGCAGTCCAGTCGGCCAGGCTAAGCAGCAGCGCTCCGATGAGCAGGGAAGCCGGCAGCAGCCCTCTGTGCTGCGGGCCAACCAGTTTCCTGGCGGCGTGCGGAGCCACAAACCCCACAAAGGCAATGATGCCTGCAACCGCAACCGCGGCTGCAGTAAGCAGAGAACCTGCCAGCAGTACGGTACGCCGAAATCGCTGGGCGTCTACCCCCAGGTGCAGGGCGGTTTCTTCCCCCAGAGCCATCATATCCATTTCTCCTGCCTTTTTCCAGAGCGCCCATACGCCGGGTACGCTGCATGCAGTCAGCACGCCCACCCGCCGCCAGCCCACCCCGGCAATGCTGCCGAACAGCGCCGCCATGATGTGCGCCTGCCGGTTTTCGCCCGCCCCCATGCCCAGCGTGATGATGAGGGGAATGAGCGACCAGAAAAACGCGCCTACCACCATTCCAGACAGCAGGAATGTATGCGGAGACGTGCGCCCCGATGCCCTTGCCAGAGCGTATACCAGCATGACAGTGAGCAGGCCGCAGACAAAAGCCGCCATCGGCTGTGCCATACCCTCCAGTGCGCCCGCTCCTCCCGCCATGATCACCACCACAGACCCCAGCCCCGCACCCGAAGATACCCCCACGGTATACGGGTCGGCAAGCGGGTTCATGAGCAGGCTTTGAAACGCTGCTCCCACCAGGGCAAGCAGCCCACCTGTGAGCAGTGCGCCCACAGCACGTGGAACACGGATTTGCCACACAATGTTGTCTGCCCAGTGAATGGCAGGCGCGGGGGCCAGGTGCCCCGGAAGATGATAAAGCAGTACCTGCACCACCACCGCAGGAGTAATGATGCGCTGCACCATTGGTTCGCCAGTGGCAACATTCAGCACAAACACCGCTGCGAGCAGCAGGGCAAGCCCTGTGCAGATGCAGGTAGTGCGCCAGGCGCTGCGGTGTTCTGCAGCAGAGTTTTTCTGGTTGGTTTGAAACATAGCGGCAGATGCATGCGAAACGCCCGCGCTTGCAGGGCTGGGCAATGCTGCTCGTTAGTGCGCCGGCTGGTTTTTTACATGTTTTGGGTGCAGATAGGCCGCCAGCCGCTGTATGGCGTCAGCCAGCCGGGGGCCGGGCACTTCGAGAGCAGGGTCGAAGTAGAAAGCGCGGTGTTCCACAGCAGGCACGCCGGTCGCCCAGCCGGGCAGATGTTCTGCCTGGGTCTGTGTAGCGGGATCGGCAATGATGATCTGCGGTCGAAGCGCTATGGCGGCTTCTGGAGAAAGAGTGCTGCCTGGGAGATTTACCGTCACCGCGTTTCTTCCGCCTGCAAGGCGCACCACGTTGTCTAGAAACATGCCGGGCGAGGTTGTGTAGATCGGGTTGACCGACCAGAGCAGCAGCACCGAGGGGCGCGGCAGCCCTGCTACCTCGCGGCCTGTTTTTTGTATACTGTTTTTCATTTGCGCAACCAGCGTCTCTGCGTTTTTAGTGTGCCCTGTTGCAGTGCCGATCATCAGAATGCTGCGGTAAATGTCTGCCAGACTGCCTGTGTTTACCTGCATCAGCAGGATGCCTGCCTTTTGCAGACCGGGCAGAATGGTTTTGTTGTTTTGTGCATCGCAGATCACCAGGTCTGGGTTGGCGGCCAGAATGGGGGTAACATCTGCGCTCATGGCATTGAAGTGCGGCAGTTTTGTGCATTGCACGGGGTAGCTGTCTGCGCTGGAGTTCATTTTCAGCTGCTGCCCGGCTCCAATGGCATAGAGAATTTCGGTAATGGCCGGTTCGCCCGATACGATGCTTTTTACCGGGTGTGAGATAGATATTTTGCTGCCGGCGGCATCGGTGATTTGGCGCGGGTAGCCGCCTGCAGCGCCACCAGGCGGGGCAGGCGTTTGTGAAACCGCAGGGGCGGCATGATGCGCACCGCAGCCGCACAGTAACAGGAGTGCAGAGAGAAGCAGGAGCAGCGGTTTTTGTTTCATTGGGAATGCTTTCCTCTGCGCGGCGGGAGCGGTTTCGGTTCTCCTGCCAGATTTTTCAGTTCCTCCACTTCCTGGGGGCGCAGCTTGCGCCAGGTGCCGGGGGCGAGCGAACCGAGGGTAAGGTTTCCGTATGATATGCGCACCAGATCGCGCACTGGGTGGCTTACTGCCTGCATCATGCGGCGGATTTGCCTGTTGCGGCCTTCTGTGAGGGTGATTTCAAGCAGTGTAGAGCGTGTTGCCTCATCATAATCGAGGTACTTCAGCCCGGCGGGCATCGTAGGTCCGTCATCAAGCATGACAGAGCCGGCAAGCCGTTCCGCCACCCCGCGCCCCACAAACCCTGCCGCTCGCACCCGGTAAGTGCGCGGCACATGAAACCGGGGGTGGGTGAGCCGGTAGGCGAAATCGCCATCGTTTGTGAGCAGCAGCAGGCCCGCGGTATCGGCGTCCAGCCTGCCTACGGGATAGACTCGCGTACCGACCTGCTCTACGAGCGACATGACAGTGACCGGGGCGTGCGGGTCGGAGACTGTGGTGTGTACCCCTCTTGGCTTGTTGAGCATGAGGTAAACGTGGGCGACAGGCGTCGAGAGTGAAATACGGTCTCCATCTACGCAGACCACATCGTTTTGCGGGTCTATGCGCACGCCCTGTTCACGAATGATTTTGCCGTTAACGGAGATACGGCCCTGCGCTATCATCTCCTCGCAGGCCCGTCGTGATGCGATTCCTGCGCCGGCGAGTACTTTTTGCAATCGAAGCAATTCTGATTCCATAGAGTAAGCATACCAGAATCAGGGCTGCAGTGAGCAGCATTTTGACTGCAGACCTGAGAAATGATTTGCCGTGCGCTGCAGGGGGCGTTATGCGCGGCGCGTTCATGCCTGCCACCAGCGGCTCTTCGGCCAGCACCGTTCCACCTGCCGAGGCCTGCAGCGAGCCTACGGTTTCGCCCTTGCGTACCGGAGCCGACATTGGCTGAATCAGCGCGGTGAGTCGAACAGGATGCTCCCCCCTGGCCGGCACCAGCACCTTGAGCGATTTGAGCAGCAGGGCGGGGACGACTTTTGTGTTGGAAAGCCCCACATGTACGCTGCCTTCCACCATGCCGGCAGGGGCTGCCTCAATTTCCCTGAAGTGTGCAAAGCCCCAGTTCATCAGGGCCATGGTATCTTGTGCAAAGGGTCTGTCGTGCAGCACTACCGAGATCAAATGCACCCCATTGCGCTCTGCCGACCCCACCAGGCAGTGCCCTGCAGCAATGGTCCAGCCGGTTTTGATTCCGTTTGCACCGGGGTATACGCCCACGAAATGGGTGTGGTTGCGCATGATTTCATCCAGTTTATCTACGGATCGGTGTATACGGGCGAATTTCAGGTCTACCACGTTGCGTATGCGCTGCACCTGCATTGCCGCTCTGCCAATCATTGCCAGGTCTCGCGCGCAGGAATAGTGGTCTGGCGCGGGCAGGCCGTTTGGGTCTGCAAAGTGTGTATGCAGACATCCCATCTGTTTTGCGCGTTCATTCATCAGTTGCACAAATGCGGGCACGCTGCCTGCTGCCGCGTCTGCTGCTGCCACTGCTGCATCGTTGGCAGATCTGAGCAGCATGCCTCGCAGCAGGTCATGGGCAGAGAGTTTTTCTCCCAGTTTGAGGTGCATAGAGCATTCACCGGTATGCGCTGCATCTGCTCCGGCGGTAACAATAGTGTTTGGCGCTACTCTTTCACAGAAAAGAATGGCAGTCATCATTTTGGTGGTGCTGGCCATGGGCAGTTCCATGTCGGGGTTGTGCGCGTAGAGAATTTGCCCGGTGGCTGCGTTGATGAGAATGGCAGCTCGGGCATGCAGCAGCGGGGGTGGAGAGACGGAAGACAGTTTGGGCATGGAGCGTGACGGAGCGGCTAACAGTGCAATGCCTACTGCCAAAGGGAGCCAGAAAAAAGGTGTGGTGCGAGATTTTATGACATTTACTCCTGTACGCCCTGGGGCAGAATTTCAGGTGAGAGTATTTTAGCAGGTATTGCATAATCTGGCAACAGCAGGGAGAGCCTTTTGCACTGATTTTGCGAATTTGCCGGGGTGTGCTGCAGTGATGAATTCTGTTTGACCGGTTTTTACCCTTGACTGAATTGAAAGCAGATGAGGTATAATACAAGCTGTCCTTGCCGGGTAGTGCAGCGGTAGCACAACTGACTCTGGATCAGTAGGTCGAGGGTTCGAATCCTTCCCCGGCAGCTTTTTCTCTTCAGCCTCCAAGCTGCTGTTTTTGTTCTTCCCCGCTGCGCCCCTGCTGCACATTTGCTTGCGGGGCGTATGCTGCTTCAGGTTTGTCTGCGGCCCTCAGCATTTCGCCTGAGCTGGTTTGCACATGTACTCCTTCTGCCGGACGCAGCAGGGCCTCTCCCGACTGAGTGAGGCGTTGTGCCGATGGTCGCAGCAGTGTGGAGTTTTCTTCAGCGCGGCGCAGGCGTTCCATTATGAGCGACATGGCTTCCGGCGCTGCGGTTCTTACGTTTGGGTCTGGGTCGTAAATAGAGAGCTGCTCTATCATCCAGACTGCGCTTTCATTTCCCACCTGGCCCAGCGCCTTGAGCGCTGCAAGGCGCAGTTCGGCTTTTTTGTTTTCCAGCAGTGCAGTAAGGGCGGCATGCTGCTCTCTGTCGAGCCAGCGTGCGTCTGTATTTTTCATTTGCGGCAGTAGCTGCAGCAGATTGGTTTCTATCAGGGTTTTGATGGCAGCCTGCTGGGTTTGCTGCAGTATCATGGCTAGCACGCCGGCTGTTCTGGGTTCTCCTGCTCTTGAGAGGCGTTCTATTTCCTGTCGTGATTTTTGAATGTCTACGGCTCCTCCACCTCCCACCACCCAGAATATCCACCAGTTGGAGCCAAAGAAGTGGAGCTGCGGGAAGACTGAGCTGGATATTGCGAGGCTGATAAAGATAACGATGAGCACTCCCTTTATTGCCTGGCTGCGGCGGTGCCTGCGCATTTTGTAGGCTGTTTGTTTGAGCAGTGCAACCGAACGTTCTATTTCTGCAGGGGTAAGCTCTTTCTCCTGCTGTTTATTCTTTTTTTTCTGTTCCTGCATGGGGAGCAGGAGCGGCCAGATTTCGCGGTCGGCTCGTGAAAAAGGGGGTATATTGCAGTACACGCGTTCTCCGGTTTGTTCTGAGCGCCAGGAGAAAGCGAACGGCGTGCGCCGGTTGGCAGGCGGCAGCTGGCGCTGCATCTGTGCGAGCGCTTCCTGCACGGCAGGATGGTGAATCTGGTCACTGGTTTCGCTGTTGTAGAGCAGCAGGGAGTTTTCGGGCAGTACGGCGACTTCGCACCGCTGCATTTGTGCTTCACGCACCTTTGCTGCAGTTTGCAGTACCTGCAGCAGCTCTGCTGCAGCCTGTATTTTATTTTCTGCAGCTGGCTGCGTTAGCCATGCGTCTGGTGTGCTTGGCTGTGCGGTCTGCTTCGGCGGAGGCAGCGTATGGTTTTGTTGTGGATAAAACTGCTGCATAATAGTATAGTTACGATGAGGATGCGGGTACTGTTTGCCTGAGTGCTGCAGCAGTACAAAGTTGATAGAAAGCGAGGCTGTTGAAATGGCACAGCAACCTTTTGCGCAGGGGCGGTACACGGTGGTGAAAGTTGCGAGTGATGAGGAGTATGAGGCGGCGCTGCGCATTCGGTTTGAAGTTTTTGTGAATGAGCAGCATGTACCGCCTGAAGAGGAGCTGGATGCCTATGATGACTCTGCACAGCATTTTCTGGTGAGACTGGGCGGGGAAGCCATTGGCACAGCGCGTCTGATTGAGAAAGAGGGCGGGGTGGGCAAGGTGGGGCGTGTTGCAATTTTGCAGCAGCACCGGGGGCAGGGGGCTGGCGCCCTGCTGATGCAGGCGGTGGAGGCATTTGCCGCCCAGCTTGGCCTGCAGCAGCTCATTCTGGATGCCCAGCTGCAGGCGCTGCCGTTTTATGAGCGGCTGGGATACCGTGCAGAGGGCGAGGAGTTTCTGGATGCAGGAATTGCTCATTTGCGTATGAGGCGCAGCCTTGTGTGCTGAAACAGGAAGCGGAACAGGACTGCTTGTCCCTGTTCCGCTTCTCTGTTATGAAAATGCAGTGGGGCGTTGACGCCTGCCGAATGGTTTAGGCAGCAAGTTTGAAATAGTGTTTACCCGACTGTCTCGGCTACTTCCTGTCGTGTGTACCCAAGCTCTGCCAGAATATCGTCTGCGTCTGTTTCAAGTAGCTCTGCTACTGCGAGTACAAAGTCTGGCGACGGCGTATGTGCGGCGGCATTGTCTACGCTTTTCCACTCGTTGATGTTTGTTTCCATGGGTTCCTCCCAGGCGCTGGAAATGGGGCAGGCACGTCGTTGTCCTGACCGATGTTAATACATACGAGAGAATTATACTACGAGTTCTCCCCGGAGTCAATAAGATTTTCCGTTTCTTTGTTCCCTGTTTTGCAAAAAGTTTACAATATTTTGTATCAGCAGTAAAAAATGTTTTTTTAGGCGCTGCTTTCAAAATTCTGTGCCTGTAAGTGCGTTTTGCAATAAGAGCGGCGGCGTATTGAGCTGCCTTTGTATCGCTCAAAAAATGATTGGATGTGTGCAATAATACGTCAGCAAAATTCTTGAGCGCTGCTGCACTTTTCCGGTACTTTGAGTGACTTGTGTTTGCAGCGCTGCCGGCATAGAGAGCAATAGAATGTTGAACTGGGGTGATTTCAGGTTTGCGGTATGGACACTTGCAGGCAGAAACGACGCTGCCGCAGAAGTAGACCTGCAGGAAGGCAATGTTGTACGGGTTTGTGTGAATGGTACTGTAGAGACAGTGGCGCTTCGATGGGATGTTCCCCCCTGCCAGGGGGTAAGAATACTGGGTGATCACTGGGAGCGTGCATACGGTGATCTGGAGTGGCGGGGCTGCGTGCCTGAGCGTGTGCTGCCCTGGTACGCACTTTTGTACAATCCTCAGGATGCATCGCTGTTCGGCATAGGGGTGAAAACGGGAGGAGGAGCATATGCTTCCTGGCGCATAGACCAGGGGGGAATCACTCTTGTTTTGGATGTACGGTGCGGCGGCAGGCCGGTTGCAAAACAAGGAAGGGTGATAGATGCCGCCAGGCTGGTGCAGCTAAGCTCAAAAGAGGGGGAAAGCGCCTTTGCATTTGCCTGCCGTTTTTGTGCATTGCTCTGCGACTCGCCGAGGCTGGCTTCACGGCCGGTATTTGGCGGCAACGACTGGTACCACAGATACGGGCATATTACGCAGCATACAGTGCGTACTGATGCGGCAAACATTGCTGCCCTTGCGGGGGGAGGCACGCACCGCCCCTTTTTTGTGATAGATGCCGGCTGGTTCGACAGCAAAGACTGCAACGGCGGCCCCTATGCGCATGGCAATGAGAACTTCCCGGATATGCCTGGGCTGGCGAATGATATTTCAGAACTGGGAGCTGTGCCCGGCATATGGATGCGACCGCTGCTTACTACAGAGCAGGTTCCGCAGAGCTGGCAGGTTTGCTCAAGCCACCCAAACAGCAGTGCAAATGGCAATACGCTCGACCCTTCTGTGCCCGAGGTGGTTGAAATGGCGAAAACAGATATACGCCGCATGCATGCATGGGGATACAAACTGATAAAGCATGATTTTACAACGTACGACATAACAGGAAAATGGGGTTTTGAGGCAAACAGCGGCATCACAAGGGCAGGCTGGACGTTTGCAGATACATCGCGTACTACTGTACAGATAATACGCGACTTTTATGCTGCCTTGAGGGAAGCTGCCGGGGATTGCATACTGCTTGGCTGCAATACAGCGGGGCATTTGGGCGCTGGATTGTTTGAGGTACAGCGAACGGGCGATGACACAAGCGGCCGCCACTGGGAGAGAACCCGCAAAATGGGTATAAACACCCTGGCATTTCGATTACCGCAAAACAACACATTCTTTGCTGCAGATGCAGATTGTGCGGGGCTAACCCAGAGCATACCATGGGAATTGAATAGGCAGTGGATTGATTTGCTTGCCCGAAGCGGCACCCCGCTGTTTGTTTCGGCACACCCTGAAGCTCTTGGCGCAGCACAGAAACAGGCCCTGCGCGCTGCGTTTGCCCGGGCAGAAAAACCACAGCCTCTGCTGGAGCCGCTGGACTGGATGGATACAACGGCGCCGCAAAGGTACAGGCAGGGCGGGGAGACGCTGGAATACTGCTGGAATGAGTTTGCCGGCAGCGCAGGGTTCTGCCCTGCGTAGCGGTTTTCAGAAGCGCAGTGGATGCGCAGGTTTTGCCTGTTTTTGCTGCTGGCGTATGAGCAGAAACAGGGTGTACGGGTCTACGTATACACAGTTTTGCTGCAAAGTTTTTACCTGCTGCACGGTTTGTGCCAGTCGGGAGGGCGGCCAGAGAATGGCGCGGTAAATAGCAAACGAGGCTGGCTGGTTTGCATGGTCGGCGGCGATGATTGCTGCTGCCTGGGCAGGATTGGGGGGCAGGTCGGCAGACATGCGCAGAAACGGCGTGCCATCGGTTTCTGATAGATAGGGGATTTTTTGTGCAACCACTCCATTGGGCGAGAAGCGGGCATAGGCCCTTCTTACTGCCAGGCTCATGGGCGGGGCGTTGCCGTCTATAACAAAGCCTGTGATGCCCAGCCGCCATTGATGATAGTAGCGCATGCAGCGCCGCTGCCATGCCTTTAAGCCGGATGGCAGCCCGCTCCAGGTGCGCGGCGGCGTGAGAAACCCCGGATTGAGGTACCCTGCGCCAGAGTCGCCGGTGAGAAAAAAATCCTGCGAGTCTGCAGTTTTGCGCACATAGTCCATACCCATGGGAAAACGGTCGGCAATGTTGGGGTTAAACGCCCACCCTATCGGCAGAGTGCCTCTGGCAGGGTCTGGCCAGAACTGCGGAATCATTTGGTAAAACCAGGCGCTCGAATCGTAGTCGCCCATGTAAATGGCGTAGTAGTGGTGCGGGGCCACACTGCCATTCGGCAGCAGCCAGCCAGCCTTGCGAAGCTGCTGTAGTGTGGGCAGGCTGTGCTGAGGATAGGAATGCCGCAGCGGGTAATGTTGAAAGAACGAGGCATTGGCCATGGAATCGAGGCCGGGGGCGTCGGCATCCATACAGGCGTTGTAGCAGGAGAGTATTTCTGCATACCTCCACTCTGTGGCCACGCCGCCATGCCTGCCGCCAGTGTATCGGGTGTACTTTTCATCCCAGGGAGGAAACCCGTCTACGGTAATTATGCTTCCGTGCGCCCTATTGTATGCAGCCAGCAGCATGGTGCGCAGCGTGCGGTAGTCATCTCCCAGCGGCTGATGCGGGTCATCGTTGGGAGCTTCATCGGACCATGGACTCAGGTCGAAGCAGAACCCCTTGTGCGCTACGCAGTAATCGCGGTTGGAGAGCAGCGTTCGAGTGACCGGCAGGTGCAGGTCTTTTGTGAGCCACCAGCCATCCGGGTACCATGCGAGCAGGCGCGGGCTGCAGAGGCCGGAGGCGAGAAACTTTTTGACTGCCCAGAGGTATACATCGCATTTCGCGCTGCCCGAAGAAGGCGCATGCATACCCGGAATAACGCCTTTGCCTGTGAAGAGGGGTTTGCCATTGCGATGCAGCAGGCGCAGCAGCACGGGCAGGTGCGGCCCACCGGGGCTGACTATGAGCCGCGTGTAGAGAGAGCCGGGCGAGGTGTCATAGCGAACAGCCACTGCATGGTACACCCCTGCTGCGGTGACTGCGGCATCGGCGGTTGCCGGCACGCCTGGGTCCCACACAACTGCGCCGCGAACAAAGCTTTTGTAGAGTTGCAGCGCCTGCAGAGGGCCGGTTATTTTGGCATAGTGCGCCCCGCGGGGCCAGGATTCTGCACGCATGCGCTGCATCCAGAACCGGTCGATGGCACCATTGCTGCCATTGAGGTAAAGGTAGAGCAGAGGGGCATGGCGGTTTACATTCCCCTGCAGGGTTGCGGCAAACAGCAGGGTATCCCAGGCAGCATTACGCTGCTGCGGGGAGTTTTGGGACATTTGGTCCAGGCTGCTGAGGTTCCAGGTTCCCATTGGCGTATGCGTAGAGGCAGAAGCAGATGCATTCAGCATGAGAGTGCAGAGAATCAGCCAGAAGCAGGAGACAAGTTTTTTTTGTTTCATGGGGTGTTGACCAGTCTATAAATTTTCATGTGCGCGTTCTCTGGTGCGCCCATTGCAGAATGGGGCTTTCGAGGCAGTGCCAGCTTATGGCAGCGAGGCAAAACGACCCGATGAGAGTGAGAGCAGCAAGCAGTGCGGTGCTGATATTTCGGTGCGCGGCCAGCATAACCGCCATAGAGACCGGCCAGGCGTACAGATAGATTCCGTATGAGAAGTCGCCGTGTTTTGCTGCACTGCGAAATGCGGCGGGGGCATAAAATGCGAAGCTGAAAAGCAGAATGCCTAGGCAGGGCGGCAGCAGGAGGGGCTGCAGAGCTGGAAACAGAATGTAAAGAAGCAGCCCTGCAGCGGCAGCACCAAGCAGCAGAGGGGTGGGACGAAGTTTGCTTTTGAAGGTGAGGAAGCAGGCCCCGGTAAGAAAATAGAGAAAAAAGCGCGGCATGGCATACGGCCCGCTGATTATGTTGAGCAGCGGGCTGCCGGTTCCCCAGTGTGTTGGCAGGCTGTGCAGGGGCAGACCGGGCAGCTGCAGAAGAGCCAGCACTGCGGTGACTGCAGTGAGAAGCGCAGGTTTGCGAAACAGCCCCAGGGCCGCGGCGGGAATGACCAGCAGGTAGCAGAGAAACTCATACTGTATTGTCCAGGTAGAGCCGTTTACGTTGGCATAGTGAAAGCCCTCAAATACCCTGGGAGAGTATGCCTTGAGAGCAGGAGTAAAAATAATGAACCATGCTGTATGGTGCAGCGAGAGGTAGCCGCTTCTGTTCACCGCTCCCCACCACCCTACTACCCAGGTGGAGAAAAGCATGGCGGCTATAAATGCAGGGTAAATGCGCGCCACCCTGCGAAGCAGGTATGGTTTACTGCCGCGGCAGCGCATATGGCTTTGCACAATCAGGTAGCCGCTTATGAGAAAGAAACCATCTACTGCAAGCCCTCCCATGGTAAGGCTGCCGCCTGTGAGGCGCATCAGCCACTCACGCTTTGCCGCCTGCGGGCCATACAGCTGAGCCGGCACATGAGAGAAAATAACCAGGCAGGCAAAGAGCAGGCGCAGAAAATCGAAGGCATTGGCGCTTCTTGCCTTTTCAGCCGTTTCATTTTGCAGTACAGGCGTTTCGTGCATAACTGCTCCCTTGCTCGTGCAAATGCACTGTGGTGATATGTGTTTATACAAATTAGGTGCTGCACTGCCTCTTTCCTGCCGAATGCAGTGTTGCGGCGACAACTGGCAGGCTTCATTTTCGCTCTGGTTTGCAGGTATGATATACCATGCACAAAATCGACCCAGGAGAATGCGCGGTGGAACAGGGTGAAAACAGTTCGGTGAACCCGGAATCATCTGACACTGCTGCAGGGGCAGGCGAACAGAAAACGCCCCTGCCGTCGCGCGGCAGGCAGAGGGTGGAGGACTACACCCTTTCTGTATTGATCCCAGTATACAACGAGGTAAACACCTTGCTGGAGCTGCTTTCTCGTGTTCGAGAGGTAGATATTCGCAAGGAAGTGGTATTGGTGGATGACGGCAGCACCGATGGCACACGCGATCTGCTGCGCAGCCAGGTAGAGGGCCGTTTTCCCGATGTAAAGGTGTGCTACCATTCTGAGAACCGCGGTAAAGGCGCTGCCATTCGCACCGCGATAGCAGAAGCGACCGGTGATTTTTTGATTGTGCAGGATGCCGATCTGGAATATGACCCGCGCGAATACTTTGTGCTGCTGGAACCTCTGCTGGATGGCCGTGCAGATGTGGTGTTTGGCAGCCGTTTTTTAGGCGGGGGCGCTCACCGTGTGCATTTTTTCTGGCACCGCATGGGCAATGGTCTGCTCACTCTGCTTTCCAACATGCTTACCAACCTGAACCTCACCGATATGGAAGTATGCTACAAGGTGTTTCGGCGCGAGGTTTTGCAGTCTATTCCCCTTCGCTGCAACCGCTTTGACTTTGAGCCGGAGGTTACTGCCAAGGTAGCCAAGAGACGGTGCCGTATTTACGAAGTTCCTATCTCGTACAGCGGAAGGGATTATGAGGAGGGCAAGAAAATTGGCTGGAGAGATGGCGTGCAGGCAATCTGGACGATTCTCAAGTACCGCCTGACCGACTGAACAGTCTGCAGTATCTGTAAAGTGAGCGCTATTTGCAGAGAGGGTGCAAAAACAGTATTGATGTATAGCGCTGTGAGTATAGTTAGAAGCAGGAAGAGAGAACGCAGGATGCGAAATGAGAAAGCCCCATGGATGCAGGAGGGAGCGGTTTTGCTCTTTCACCCTCCAGTTTTGTGGTGCGGTGTGCCGAAAATAAAGCCGCAGGCAGGAGATGGCCCTGCAGCGGCAGCCTGGTTTTTTTCTCTGCTGCCTGTGGCGATGGAAAGGGGTTTTCGGCAGTTATGACCAATCAACTGGCGGTTTCGGTGCAGGGGGTGGGCAAGGCTTACCGTATTGCACGCAACGCAGAAAAGTTTTACCATCTCTCCGATGCGATTATGAACAAGATAAAAAACCCGCTTCAGCGTGTAGAGCGGGAAACATTTTGGGCACTGCGCAATATAGATTTTCAGATAGACCGCGGTGAGTGCGTAGGGATCATTGGCAGAAACGGCGCCGGCAAGTCTACTCTGCTGAAACTGCTGAGCCGCATTACCCCGCCCAGCGAAGGACGCATAGAGCTGTATGGGCGCGTAGGCAGCCTGCTGGAGGTGGGGACTGGGTTTCATCCTGAACTCACCGGGCGTGAGAATATTTTTCTCAATGGGGCCATACTGGGTATGCGCCGCTCTGAAATACAGCGCGAGTTTGATTCTATTGTAGAGTTTGCCGGGGTGGAGAAGTTTCTGGAAACCCCTGTGAAGCGTTATTCCAGCGGCATGTATGTGCGTCTGGCTTTTGCGGTAGCGGCGCATTTGCGCACAGAAATACTGGTTGTAGATGAAGTTTTGGCAGTGGGCGATGCTGAATTCCAGAAAAAGTGCCTGGGCAAAATGCAGGATGTTGCCTCTGGAGGGCGCACCGTTCTGTTTGTCAGCCACAATATGCATGCCGTGAACATGCTCTGTTCGCGAGGCATCTTCCTGCGGCAGGGCGGGGTGGTGTACGATGGCACTGCAGAGGGAGCGGTAGACCACTATCTCAACAGCTTCAGCGCCAGCACTACTCTGGAAACCGAAGCGCGATTTCGGCCCGGTACGGGAGAATACAGGGTGGTGGAAGCGCGCTTTGAGAAAAGCGTGTACGACCCGGATGAACCCAAGGTGCTTCGCTTTAAGCTGGAACGCACGGGACGGCCGCTGACCAGGCTGCATCTCTCTTTCTTTCTCACAGATGAAAAAGGGGTAATGGTCACTCAGTGCGACTCGCGTACACACAACTTCTGGATGAACGATGCCCCGGTGCTGGAAGGGACTTTTACGCTGCAATACCCATGGCTCAAGCCAGGCGAGTATCGAGTAGACCTGCTGATAGGTTCTGCCGGGATAATCGACAAGTTTGATGGAGCTGCCACGCTGTCGGTATCTCCTGTGCTGCCATTCCCGGCTTCGGTGCCAGAAGATGCTGTGAGCGACGGAACCGTATTTTCGGTGTTTGAATATCAGCAGGACACCTCATGCCTTGCTGCCGAGCCGACTGAGAATATTGCATGAGCGCCTCTCCTGCTGCCTCAAAACGCATTCGCCTGGAATACCTTGATGGGCTGAGGGGGCTTGCCGCCCTGTATGTGGTGTGCAATCACACCAGCATTATGACCATGAATCTCACTAGCAGCGGCAAAAGTCTTTCCAAACCGCTTGCCCGTCTTGAACATATTCTTCACTTTTTTGTGTTCAATTACGGCACCTATGCCGTGGCAGTTTTTATTGTGCTTTCAGGCTATCTGCTTATGCTGCCGGTGGCAAGGCGTGCCGACCTGCAGCTGAGCGGCGGGGTAACCGGTTTTGTGAAACGGCGTGCGCGCCGTATTCTGCCTCCTTACTATGCCGCCATGGCGTGCAGCCTGCTGCTGCTTTTTTTGCTGCCCATTCTGGGGGTAGACCGTTCGCAAATGTCATGGGCGACCCTGGTGAAGGGGTCTTTTACCCCTGGCAGCATACTTTCACACCTGTTTCTGGTACACAACCTTACCCGCTGGATAGCCACGATCGATCCGCCCATGTGGTCTGTTTCGGTGGAGTGGCAAATCTATTTTGTTTTCGCGCTGCTGCTGCTGCCAGTCTATCGCAGGTTCGGCGTGCCTGCTCTAATTGGCACAGCTTTTGCGCTGTTTGTAATACCTGCCTATGCAGGTTTCAGCCTGCTGAAGCAGTCGCATCCCTGGTTTGCCGGGCTTTTCGCTCTTGGCATGGCAGGGGCATGCATCAATTTTTCGCCGAATGAGAAATATGCGCGCCTGCGTGCAAGCAAGCTCTGGCTGCCTGCTGCCGGGGGATTTCTGCTGCTAACTCTTCTGATTACATTGCTGCGTTTCAAACTGCGCGTGCATATAGGCGGAGATTTTCTGCCCGAAACAGCAACAGGTCTGGCCGTGGTCTGCTTTATTGTGCACTGCACCCGCTTGAGGCAGGCAGGCAGCGGAGAGGAGTTTCTGCCTCTTCGCATTCTGGGCAGCCGACCTCTGGAGATGCTTGGCGTTTTTTCCTACAGCCTCTACCTTGCGCATGACCCTGTAGTGGAAGTGATTTTCTACTTGTGCAAAATCAGCGGCATCAGCCCAAATATTCTGCTGTTTCTGTTTCCTGTGCTCTCGGTGCTGCTTGCCCTGCTTATTTCCTACTGTTTTCATTTGCTGTTTGAAAAGAGGTTTCTGCCTTCGCAGCTTCATGCTCCAGAGAAAGCAAGTGCGCCTCAGCAAACATCCGGGGCATGAAGCTGGCATTCGTGAGCCAGCTCTTCTGCATCTACGGTAGCCACCCCCATTTTTTGTACTGCGCATGCACCGGCAAAATTGGCCAGGCAGGCAGCCTGCCGCACTGAAGCGCCGCCCAGCAGAGCCAGCGTGAGTGCGCACACAGTGGTGTCGCCTGCGCCGGCTACATCGTACACATCGATGGCATGGGCAGGCACATGCAGCCATTCTCCCTGCCGCGGCCAGCAGGCCAGCCCTCGCGCACCAAGAGTAATCACCAGCAGGTCTGTGTCGAGCTGCTGCTGCAGTTTTCTTCCATATGCCTCAAACTGGTCGGGAAACTTACCTGCCAGCGCTTCTGCCTCCGACTGATTGAGCGAGATAAGCGCTGCCCCTGCAAGCCATGAGGCGCTTTCAGGCTTTGGGTTGGCAAACAGTGGTATTCCACTGTTTCGGCAGTGTGCAGCGAGCTGCAGGGCGGTTTCGCGGGAAAGAGTGCCTTTGCGATAATCAGATACCAGCACCCCCTCAACCGCGGGCAGCAGAGAGAGCGTTTTTTGCAGCATTGCCTCGGCAACAGCGGCGGGGGCGGGCAGAGTGCGTTCCCGATCTATGCGCAGCATTTGCTGGTGCTGCGCCACCACGCGGGTTTTGCGGGTAGTAGGACGGTCGGGAGTGATGAACAGGGCACTGGTGCAAATGCCGCCTGCCTCCAGTTCAGCCCTGAGCGAAGCGCCTGCCTCGTCTTCTCCTACCATGCCTGCAATGTATACCTGCGCACCCAGGGCCAGCAGGTTGTTGGCAACGTTGGCTGCGCCGCCTGGCTTCCAGTCTTCCCGGTCCACCTCAAGCACCATCACCGGGCCTTCGGGTGATATGCGCCGCACGCTGCCGTACAGGTACTCGTCTACCATCAGGTCGCCCAGCACAAGCAGGCGCCGGCCTGCAAAAGCAGACACAATTTTCAAAAGCTGAGAGGGGTTGCTGCTGTTTGTCATGAGCAATAATATACCCTGCTCATCTGCCCAAAATAAAATACTGCCAGCGCGGGTTGTGATGAGGCTGGCATTTGGCTGCACTGTGCAGCTGGCAGCAGAAACCTGGTAAAGTTCAGCTCTCCTGTTTGTTTTCCTGCAACTGGGGTATAGGCTGAATGGGGGAGTGTGCTGTGTCAGTACCAGGGTTGTCAGCCTGTCGAAGCAGTATGCCGCTGTTTGCAGAATGGCTGCCGGCAGCGCGCAGCAGCTCTTCAGAAAGCATGCCTTCTGAAGCACGCAGCAAATAATCTGATGTACTATCCTGCGCGAGCCGTGTTTGTATGGCTTTCAGGCAGTTTTCCGCCGCCTGTTGCAAATCTGGGTCTCTGGCAAGCCTGCCCGCGCGTATATGGTACTTTACCAGCCTGAGTTCGTTGGCGCCCCCTACCTGCGTGTATGCCTGCAAGAAGGCAAGCGTGAGCTTTTTTGAGCGGAAAAACAAAAACTTCTGAGTGCGAAAAACCTCTTTGGTAAACAGCGGCCAGTCGGCTTCTTTCACAAGGCAGAGCAGATGAACCAGAGCATCTTCCATATCAAGGCGTGTTTCAGGCAGTGCTGTGAGCGCGGCTTCAGAGAGGGCGGGAACAGCACTTACATCATCATAACGGGCAAGCTCTGCCGCTGCCCGCAGGAATTCTTTGCTTTGTATGAAAAAGCCTGCCATTATAACAGGAAATATGCCGATTAAGCCTATGAAGGCGACCATGTTAATACCCAGAAAGCACATGAGCAGCATGCAAAATATCAGCCACGTAAAAGTGACCGACAGTACAGTGATCAGTCCGGTCTTTATTCTTTTGCGGCGTTTTACGATTTCCTTGTCTGCTGTTTGCAGCAGGGTTTCCAGTTGCCCGGAGTACATGCAGAACCCCCTCAAAGCCCATAACGGTTGTTTGCGACAGGCACTTTCATGTTACACCATTTGCCCTTAAAAGGAAGCGGCATACTTTGCAGTATAAAGGTAAAATGTATGTGCATTCAGTAAAAAACATTGGTAGCAGGTGTTTTTACTGCACAGCGCTTGATTCAGATTGTTCGCGAAGACCCCCATAATCAGGCCGTACCCGATTTGTTGTGAGGAGGGTTGTACGATATGGCTGCTTCTTCACTGCCGACGCAGCCTCAGCTGAAACGCACCGGCTTGAAACCGGTTTTGCCGCATGAGCATGGGGCTTGGTTTATTCTTTATTGCCCGCTTTTGCTTGGCTATGCTGTGAGCGGGTTTCGCAGCAGCGCCTGCATGGCACTACTGGCGCTTGCTGCAACAGGGCTTTTTCTTTTGCGGGAACCAGCGGAGTTATGGATGCGGGGAAGAAAAAGCAGAGGCACATTGCTCTGGGGAATAGTTTATTTGCTGCTTGCTGCTGCAGGCGGCATACCACTTCTGCTGAGCAGGCAGAACCACGGCCTGCTGGGCACTGCCCTGACAGGGATGCTGCTTTTTTTGCTGCACGGCAGGCTGGCAGCGAACAGGCGGCAGGATAGATCGCTTGCCGGGGAGCTGGTGGGAACGTCTGCGCTCACGCTCACGGCTCCCGCCGCCTACATGGTGGGAACAGGAAGCGTTTCAGCTGCTGCGGCAGCACTCTGGGGAGCATGCATACTTTTTTACAGCAGCAGCGTGTTTTCTGTTCGACTCTACCTGGCAGCGGCTCGCGCAAAAAAAGAGTGGTCGCCAGCAGTCAAGCAGCGCATTGTGCGCAGCTCTGTTTTCTATCATCTTCTCTTGAGCATTGCACTTCTGGCTGCAGATACAGCCATGGCTATACCGGCTGCGCTCTGGCTCTCGCTTGCATTTCTCCCCGCTATAGTTCGAGGGTTTGCCACTATACAGAAACTGACGCCTGCTGTGCCGGTGCTGAAGAAAGTGGGAATGCGTGAAGCAGCGCTTTCGTTGTGGTTCACAATCGCCTTTACGGCAGGAATGCATTTTTTATAACTGCCTGTTTTGCAGGGCAGGGCAATTGCTTTGAAAGGAGCGCATTATGCGTGCTGCTGTAGTGGGGACAGGCGGGTGGGGGCATACTCACATAGAAGCCTACTGGCGTAACCCGAATATAGAGCTGGCTGGAATATGCGGGCACACCAATGTTGCACGGGCTGAGTCGGCGGCCGCACGCTACAACACACGTGCCTATATGAATATCGCCGAGATGCTGGAAAAGGAAAAACCAGACGTAGTGAGTGTGATTGCCCCGGATGCGCTGCACTATGCCGCATACAAAACGGTGATAGAAGCCGGCATAGACTGCCTGCTGGAAAAACCTTTGGCAATGGACCTTGCAGAGGCACGTGAATTAGTGCAGCTTGCCACAGCAAAGGGAATACGCTGCGGCATCAATTTTAACCACAGGTACGCAGACCCGTTTCTGCTGATGGCAAAGGATGTGCAGGAAGGCAGGATAGGAACTGTGCATCATCTGCTTTGGCGGTTTACCGGCGGGCACTATCCCGAAGGGCATGCCCAGCCGCTTGCGCACCTGCTTTATATGCAGTCGCACGGCTTCAACATGATGCAGACATTTGGCGGCAGAATAACCAGTATAGCAGGCCATGCGCACGACCCTCGCGGTACAGGACAGTTTACCACAGCCACCTTCAGTCTTCAGTTTGAAAGCGGTGCTGTGGGCGCATTTTCCGCCTCGGTAGATGAAGATTACCACCATGCAGGCATCTATTCATTTGAGCTGATGGGGCAGCGCGGGCGCGCTGCAGCTGCCGATGTCGTGTCACGCTACGAATACTGCCCTCGGCCTTCTGCTGATAATCCGCGGCCGCTTGCACAGGTATGGCACAGCCCGTTTTTTGCAGATGAAAGCCGCCAGTTTGGGCGCACCACCGACAGACATATTCAGGCGTTTGTTGATGCCAAGCAGAACGGCTGGCCGGTTCCTATCCCTGTAGAAGAGGGTCTGCATGCCCTGGAAGCAGGGCTTGCTGCTTCTGAGGCGGCATTGAACCGGAAGGTGGTGCAGCTGGTGCAGCGGGAAATCGGGGGGATTTGACTACTCGTCTGGGCGCAGCGGCAGGCAGAGGAATCGGTAAGAACAAAGCGGGACAAAACAAAGAGAGGACGCCCTGGCGGGAGTCCTCTCTTGCACTTTTCTGGTTACAGAGAATAGAGAAGCGGGTGTTTCAATCAGGCAAGATCGAAACGGTCGAGGTTCATCACTTTGCTCCATGCGGCGATGAAGTCATGCAGGAATTTCTCCTGTGCATCCTCACATGCGTACACCTCTGCCAAAGCACGAAGTTCGGAGTTGGAACCTGCAACGAGGTCTACCCGCGTGCCTGTCCACTTCACGCTGCCTGTTGCTCTGTCTATGCCTTCAAACAGCTGCTCAGCCTCTGATGTTGCACGCCATTTTATGCCCATGTCGATCAGGTTCACAAAGTAGTCGTTGCTGAGAGTTTCAGGGCGAGAGGTGAATACGCCGTGGCTGGACTGGTCGAAGTTTGTATTCAGTACCCGCATGCCTCCCAGCAGTACAGTCATTTCAGGTGCGGTGAGGGTAAGCAGCTGCGCCTTGTCTAGCAGCAGCTCTTCGGCAGAAGCCATCTGCCCTGGCTTGAGATAGTTTCGGAAACCATCTGCTGCCGGTTCGAGTACCGCAAAAGACTCTACGTCGGTTTGCTCCAGAGAGGCGTCTGCACGACCGGGAGTGAAGGGGACTTTTACCGTGTGGCCTGCGTTTTGTGCTGCTTTTTCAATTGCTGCACAGCCTGCCAGTACGATGAGGTCGGCCAGAGAGACCTGTTTTCCGCCTGCTGCCGAGGCATTGAATTCTTTTTGAATGCCTTCCAGTGTATTCAGCACTGCTGCCAGTTGTGCTGGCTGATTGACTTCCCAGTCTTTTTGCGGCGCCAGTCGGAGGCGTGCGCCGTTTGCTCCCCCTCGCTTGTCTGATCCGCGGAAGGTGGAGGCGGAAGCCCAGGCAGTAGAAACGAGCTGCGAGACTGACAGGCCAGAGGCAAGAATTTTGTTCTTCAGCGCCTCAATGTCGCGGGCTTCGATGAGGGGATGTGAAACTGCAGGTATCGGGTCTTGCCAGATCAGTTCCTCGGCAGGCACCTCCGGCCCGATGTAGCGTGCGCGCGGCCCCATGTCACGGTGCGTCAGTTTGAACCATGCCCTGGCAAAGGCGTCTGCAAACTCATCGGGGTTCTCATAGAAGCGCCTGGATATTTTTTCGTAATCAGGGTCGAAGCGGAGGGCAAGGTCTGTGGTGAGCATGGTTGGCGCATGGCTAAGGGCCGGGTCATGGGCATCTGGCACAGTGCCGGCCCCCGCGCCTTTTTCTGGTTTCCACTGGTATGCGCCTGCCGGGCTTTTGGTAAGCTCCCACTCGTATCCAAACAGGTTCTCAAAGTAGTTGTTGCTCCAGGCGATGGGGGTGGTTGTCCAGGCTCCCTCCAGTCCGCTGGTAATAGTGTTCACGCCATTGCCGCTGCCAAGCGTATTGCTCCATCCCAGCCCCTGCTCGGCAATGCCTGCTGCTGCAGGTTCCCTGCTTACATATTTACCCGGATCGCCTGCGCCATGTGTTTTGCCAAAGGTATGGCCGCCTGCAATGAGAGCGACTGTTTCTTCGTCGTTCATGGCCATTCTGCCAAACGTTTCACGAATATCTCGTGCTGCTGCCAGCGGGTCTGGTTTACCGTTGGGGCCTTCTGGGTTGACATAAATGAGGCCCATCTGCACTGCCGCGAGCGGGTTTTCCAGTTCCCGGTCTCCGGTGTAGCGCTCATCTCCGAGCCAGGTTTTTTCCGATCCCCAGTACACATCCTCTTCGGGTTCCCATACATCTGCGCGCCCGCCTGCAAAACCGAATGTTTTGAACCCCATCGATTCCAGGGCGCAGTTGCCTGCAAGAATCATCAGGTCGGCCCAGGAGATTTTTTTGCCGTATTTCTTTTTGATGGGCCAAAGCAGTCTGCGTGCCTTGTCGAGGTTTGCATTGTCTGGCCAGCTGTTGAGGGGTGCAAACCGCTGTGTGCCAGAACCTGCTCCACCCCTGCCATCCGAGATGCGGTAGGTGCCAGCGCTGTGCCATGCCATTCTTATAAAAAACGGCCCGTAGTGTCCGTAGTCAGCAGGCCACCACTCCTGGGAGGTGGTCATCAGTGTATAAAGGTCTTGTTTCACTTTCTGCAGGTCCAATGTTCTGAACTCTTCTGCATAGTTGAAATCGCTGCCCATCGGGTTGGACAGTGTGGAGTGCTGCCGCAGTATGTTCAGCTTCAGCTGGTTCGGCCACCAGTCGCGGTTTCCAGTTCCGCCACCCGCCGGCTGTCTCAATGACCCGCCGGTGAATGGGCACTTTGCAGCGCCTGTTTGCTGGGTATTTGATATTGTATCACTCATATACAGTTACTCCCTTTTGTTTTTGTTGGCAAGAGTTTCGTGCTGGCACTGGGGACATAAGCCCCAGTAGATGACTTCAGCTTCTTGTACTATGAAATTGTGGCTGGCAGACGGCTCCAGGCAGGGCGCCATGCCCACTGCACAGTCGACATCTGCCATACTGCCGCAATTGCGGCAGACTATGTGGTGGTGATTGTCCCCTACGCGTGCTTCATAGCGTGCCGGGTGCCCAGAGGGCTGAATGCGCCGTATCAGTCCTGCTTCTTCCAAAACAGCGAGGTTGTCGTATACCGCCTGTGTAGAGAGGGCGCCCAGGCGCAGCCTGGCAACACGCGCAACAGCTTCGGCATCGCGGTGCTGCCCCTCCCCCTGCACCGCCTGCAGCACAGCCAGCCGGGGTGCGGTTATACGCAGTCCGGCTTTTTGCAGCGATAGGTGCAGGGCATTTTCTTCTGAAGTCATGGACGTAATTATAGCTGATAATCTGGAATGAATCAATAGAATTAAAGATTCTATTTTATTTTTTTGCAATCGGATACTAAGTAGATGAATGCTGCAGGAAATTTTTGGCCACTTTCTTGCTTATGTGAAGAGGGTATTGTGCCTGCATTCGCACAGCCGGGCAGTTTGAAGCATCGCGACTAGCTGCCGCACTGTCTAGTTGAGCAGTGCAAACGGCATCGCAGGTTTTTTTGAAATTTTTTCGTTTTTTGCAAAAAAACGCTGTAAACGCTAATTTGGAACAAAAATTGCCATCTACATTATAATTGCAAAACCAATTTGCTTGTTTGGGCGATGCCGCCCTGTTTACTGCAGTACCAATACTATTCC
>DAIDHN010000020.1:0-4059 GCA_027459665.1 Chthonomonadaceae bacterium
TGTTACCCCACCATCTAGCTGATAGGACGCAGGCCCATCCTTTAGCCCAATTACTTGGATTTGTTTCCAGTAGCATGCACCACTAGAAAAACATCCGGTATTAGCACCCCTTTCGAAGTGTTATCCCGGTCTAAAGGGCAGGTTGCCTACGCGTTACGCGACCGTTCGCCGCTGGATGCACAAGTGCACCCCGCTCGACTTGCATTTCTTAGGCACGCCGCAAGCGTTCGTCCTGAGCCAGGATCAAACTCTCCATCAAAAAATGGAACGCTGGATAAACCAGCGAGTTGTTACTTAGTTAAAAATCCTGCTCTCAGTCACTATAGTTTGTATGACACACTGTTACGTTCTCGCAGGTACAGAACCCACACAAAACGTCACATAAACTTTTCAATGTTCACTGTTTGCGCACTCTTTTGAGTAGACGCGAGGAGTATTGTACCCTGCTTTGCCTCTTCTGTCAAGAGCAAAACTGCCTCATTTACAGAACTGATTCAAATAGGGCGAAAAGCGCAGCTTTCTGACCGTCAGAATAGCGCTGCCGCACCGTACATCAGGGCAGCAAGGCGGCGCGCAACTCACCCGGAGTGGCGCACAGCAGCGCAGGCCGACAGGACTGCAGCAGAGACAGCCCAGCTGCGCCCCAGCCTACACCTGCCGGCTGCACACCAGCCTGCCGCGCCGCCTGCATATCATGCAGGGTATCGCCTACATACACGGCGTATGCCTGCTGCTCAGCGCTAATGCCCAGGGCTGTAAGCGCAGCCAGTATCCCGTCGGGGGCAGGCTTGGGAAATGGAACGTCATCTGCGGTAACGGCTACCTGCACGGCATCTGCAATGTTCAGGCGCGGCAGGGTGTTTGCCAGTTCCTCGCGGTTCTTGGAAGTCACCAGACCCGTGGGTATTCCGCGCCGCCTGCCTTCCCGCACAAGTTCGGTCATCTCTTCCAGAATCCGTTCCCTATGGCGGTTTGCCTCGTAAAAACCTATAAACTCTGTAAACACTGCCTCTTCACTGGTTCCAAACCGCTCTGGCTCGCCAAACACGCGTATCTGGCTTTTCAGGGGCGTGCCGATAAGCGCGCGTATTGCGTCGGGCGGCAGGGTGCGCCTGTAAAACAGGTTGTACACATGGTCCAGTGCTTCCACAATCAGCGAAGTGGTATCTATGAGCGTACCGTCTATGTCCCAAAGCAAACAGGAGACTGGGGTGAGCAGGGTCATGAACGCTCCTCGCTGCCCGGTACAAAGCGGCGCAGCGCGGCTGCAACGCCATCATTTTCCACCCTGTCGGTCACCCAGTCGGCCACGGCTTTCACTTCGGGCTCTGCATTGCCCATAGCTACCCCTATCCCGGCCCATTCAAGCATTTCACGGTCGTTGAAATGGTCTCCAACAGCCATTATCTCTTCACGCTTCAGATGCAGCGTCTGGGCAAGTTCCTGTATGCCGCGCCGCTTGCTCACCCCCTGTGCAAACACTTCAATACCCCAGTGCCCTGCCGATCCCGACTGTATGATGGCCAGCGGCGCCAGGTCGATAATCATTTTCTCAGCCAGTGGGCGCAGCAGCGAGGCGTCATCGAAGGTGGCTACCGATACGGGCTGAAAGGGAAGCTCGCTGGGCAGGTTGGCATGGGGGCGGTAGCGCGGTGGTTCGGCGAAATCACCTGTCTGCATATCAACGGGGTAAAGCACGCGGGCAGATTCGAGGCCGGGCTGCACCGCATCCTCGTAAACGTAGGGCGTAACGCCTGCATCCAGCAAATAATGCACCACCCTCTGCGCCTCATCGAGCAAAAGCAGCTGGCGGTGTACCACTTCACCTGCGGCAAGATTGAGGGCAACGGCTCCATTGGATGCTACCAGGTAGTCTGGAGAAAACGGCAGCTGCGCCGCAATCGGGTCGGCGGTGAAGCGGGTGCGTCCGGTACAGAGTGCCACCAGGCATCCTGCCCTATGCACGCGCTCTATCTCATTCAGCACCGGTCTGGATATACGGTCGGTTGGCCCGATCAGGGTGCCGTCTATATCAAGAAACACTGCGCGTATAGAAGAGACTGCCATCAATCTGCCGCTCCCAGTCTTTTCTGCAGCAGTTCGCACAATTCATGCACCACCGTCTGAACGGTTTCTTCATCTGTTCCCTGGGCCATTACCCTCAAAATCGGTTCTGTTCCTGAAGGGCGCACCGAAAGCCACTGGGGGTTATCGAAACGCTTGCGAGCCGCTTCAACCGCCTGCTGTATCTCTGCATCTTCCCGCCAGCCATCCCTGTTTTTTACGCGCACATTGCGCAGCAGCTGTGGGTAGCTTTGCACAGGTGCGACAAGCTGCGAGAGCGGGGTTTTGGTCTGCTGCATAACCGCCAGCAACTGCAGGGCGGTAAGCAGGCCGTCGCCGGTAGGGGCAAGATGCGGCAGCAGAATGTGGCCGCTCTGTTCACCTCCCAAAGCGGCATCCAGCGTCTGCATAGCTTCTGCAACATACCTGTCGCCCACATCGGTGCGATGCAAGCGTATGCCCTGCTGCTGCAGCGCCTGCTCCAGCCCGACATTACTCATAATGGTGGCTGTCACCACCTGGTTGGTAAGCATGTTTCTTCGCTGCAGGGCCAGGGCGAGCAGGTAAAGAATTCGGTCTCCGTCTACCACACGCCCGTTTTCATCGGCAAGTATCACGCGGTCTGCATCGCCATCAAAAGAGAGACCTGCATGCGCCCCTGTGTGCGCTGTTTCAGCCGCCATTGCTTCGGGGTGGGTTGAGCCGCAGTTTTCATTGATGTTGATTCCGTTTGGCTCGGCATGCATCAGGTGCAGTTCTGCCCCCAGTTCTGCAAACAGCTGCGGGGCAAGCTGCCATGCCGCCCCGTTGGCACAGTCCATTACCAATTTCAGCCCCTGCAGCGGCTTCTCTTCGGCAGGCATATGAGAACGCAGGGCCTGCAGATAATACTGCAGCGCAGAAGCATCTTCGGTAATGGCGCCGACAGCGCTGCCTGTGGGCAGGGCAGCGCTGTCAAGTTCTGGCAGAAGAGCTTCTATCTGTGCTTCTGTTGCATCGGGCAGTTTTTTTCCATCGGGGCCAAAAAATTTGATGCCATTGTCTTGAAACTTGTTGTGCGAGGCAGAAATAACCACCCCTGCATCTGCCCGCAGACTCTGCACCATGCAAGAGACGGCGGGGGTAGGCGCAACCCCTGCCAGCAGAACTCGCACGCCGGCAGAGGCGAAACCTGCTGCAAGTGCAGCTTCCAGCATCTCCCCTGAAATCCGGGTGTCACGTGCTGCAATCACCAGCGGACGGCGGTCTGTCTCCTGTGACAGGCGAAGCCCTGCAGCCATGCCCAGCTGCAGCGCCAGCGATGCGGTAAGCGTTTTGTTGGCCTCTCCTCGCACGCCGTCTGTGCCAAACAGTTTGCGTACTGGCGTATTCAGTGCGCCACCACTTTCACCAGAGCAGGGCGCAGCACGCGCTCATGCAGCATGTAGCCTCTCTGCAGTTCTTCGGCCACGGTATTGGGGGCATATTCCTCGGTATCGGCATGCCCCGCTGCCTCATGAAAGCTGGGGTTAAACTCTTTGCCCACTGCTTCAATGGGGGTTAGCCCGGCCCTTTCCAGTGAAGTCTGCAGCAGTTTCTGGGTAGAAACAATTCCTGCCACAATACTTTCCATGCTGCTCCCCTGCTCTGCCGCTCGCAGCGCCCGCTCAAAATTATCAAGCACAGGCAGCAGCGATTTCAGCAGTTCTGAGGCAGCATACTTTCTGTCTGCCTGCATCTGCTCATCTGTGCGGCGTCGAAAGTTTTGAAACTCTGCCTGTACATAGATTAGCGCCCGCTCTGCGTCTTCTGCCCTGCGGAGCAGCTGCGCCAACTCGTCCTGCGCAGCGCCCTGCTGTGCCTCCGAACTCTCAGGCTGCTTGGTTTCTTCCTGCACGGCGGCTTCAGAGAAGGTCTCTTTCTGCTCGCATTCTTCCGGTAACTGCTGTACACTCATGATCAAATGTCCTTTTTGATATAAAATAACTGCGCCTCGGCAAATGCTCTCCTTTGCCG
>DAIDHN010000020.1:4069-63332 GCA_027459665.1 Chthonomonadaceae bacterium
CGCCTCTGCTTTCTGGCAAGGCTCATATTGGTCAGTAGTTGTGAGAGATTGCGCGCCATCAGCGAAACCGCCGCTACCGTGCGATTGTAGTGCATGCGTGTCGGGCCTACCACGCCAAGCCTGCCTGCCTGCCGTTTTCCAATGTAGTAGGCAGAGGTAATCACACTGCATTCCTGCAGCGACTGCCATTCGTTTTCCTCGCCAATCACCACTTTCACTTCCTCTTTCTCTAAAGCAAAGGCAAGCATTTTACAGAGCATTGAGCGCTGTTCCAAAGCGCTCAGCAGGTTTTCCAGACGCTGCAGGTCGTGAAATTCAGGCTGACGCAGAAATGTGCCGGCCCCTTCCAGGTACACGCTTCGCTCGGAAAGCTGCATGGCTGCCTGCTGTATGGCAAGCAGCATCTTTTTCAGAATGCCTGCCGTTTTTTGTGAAACCGTGGGCAATTCCATCCCCTTGAGTGCAACTGATACCTCTTCTATTTGCATCCCTTCCACCAAGCTGGCCGCAATATTGGAAAGGGTCTGCATCTCACTGTATGAAAGCGGCGTGTCTATTTCCATCAGCCTGTGTTCGGCATGCCCTGTAGAAAGCAGTATCACTACCAGCAGGTGGCGGGCATCTGCTTCTACCAGACAGACACGCCTGAGATACACATTCTGCAAAATGGGGGCGGTAGCCACAGAGGCATAGCAGGTCATTTCAGAAAGCAGCATGCAGGTCTTCTGCAAAATGCGCTCTACTTCATTTTCAATCTCCCTGCGCAGCCTGTTGGCATGGCGTATTTCTACAGGCGTCAAACCCTGTTCACGCCCCATCAGCTGGTTCACATAAAAACGGTAGCCCATGGTAGAAGGAATGCGCCCTGCAGAAGTATGAGGCTGCAACAGGTACCCCATATCCGCCATTTCAGCCATTTCATTGCGCATGGTGGCAGGTTTGCAATTGAACTCGAAACGCTCCAGCAAACGTTCCGACCCGACAGGCCGCGTGGTTTCCACGTAATCTTCCACTACCGCCTGAAGTATGCGCGATTTTCGAATATCTATATCCAATAGCCTCACGCCTCCTGAGTATTTGCATTAGCCCGCGAACCACAGTTTTCTCATACTTGTGCATCCGGGCCATAGAGACAGATCTGCTATAAAATTATAGGCGGTTGACGGGAAGATTGTCAACCCTTTCCTGCAGAAGGCGAGTACCCGTTATTGAGGATGAAATTCTATATGAAGTCTTCATCAAGCCTGCGCACCACCTTGAGCCATCTGTTCCCTATGCTCCGGCATTCATCGCCAGGTCAATGTTGACGTTGCGCCCCATGGAGAGCGGCGCTTTCGATGCCAGCGCAGAATGGGGTGAATGTCATCGGGTGACGATGTATTGTGATAGAGTTCCCATACATAGCCGGGTGCGCATATCAGCCTCAAGGCATCGTATGCAGGTACATGCGGCGATGGCAGTGTGGTGAATGCTGCGAATATCAGGTTTCTCTGGTGAGATGCATACTGATTGGGTAATTCGCTAACTACCAGGGTAACTGTTGCATAAGCCCACTTGAAAAACTCCAGGGGGTTTTGCAGGGCAGCTGTATATTCGCTTTCGTATGCCTTGTAGTGAGCGGCGAGGGTGTGCCTCCTCAACTGCCCATCAATCATCGCCTTCACATGCAGGTAAGCCGGGTCTTCTGCAGTAGTCCAGGGCGCTGTCAGCCAGTGCAGTTTGCCTATCCCGCCTTTGCGCAGGTACTGTTACAGTCTGCCTCACTGCAGCCGGTATCCACCATGGATTCTTGCGACCTGGGTTGATGGTTACGGCAGCAGGGGCAGCGTAAGCGCTCACCTGCACTGCAGCCAACAGCACAACAATCGCCGGCAGACTGCATCTGCCTTGCAGTTTTGTCATCCCGATCTCTCTTTCTGTATTGTACATTGAGCGGCGACAAGAAGTTCACCTGCAGCTGAAATAATGCAGGTACACCAGCCTATCTATTACTGATAAGTGAAAACAGGAAAGTACCTGCGGCCGACCTGGTATCGTATATCAATCGGATACTGTCCCTGGTAGCCATTCACACCGTACTGATGCATGATGAAGAAATTATCCCTCAGGTCTATCTGACTGGTCAAACCGGTAAGATAGAAGTTATCCTCCGAGTACCCCTGTGGTGACGAGAAAGATTTTTTTCCGATGATGTAAATTGGAGAGTTGCCAACAGACGGAGTCCATAAATCGCCCCAGCTAATATACTCCTGCACAGTAGATCCTGGTCGAAACAGAGAGGCAGCACCGCCCGCGGCGCCGAACAGCGCTGCCACTGGCGGATATTCGGATTTAAGCGCTGAGAGGATCGAAAACTTCCCCGGTGCATAGGTATGGCCTGCGGTTTCAATTGCAGCGCCGGCATCTGAACCTGCCGCACTGTTTGTTGTAATTGGAATTAACGAAGCAGGTGGGTAGCCCTGGGAAGTTGGGGGAGGCAGCATGTGAAACGTGGGATCATTTACCCAGGCATATTCGGGAGTACCCACTGATACCGGATTTTCCAGTGGATAGTGACCGTTCACCTTGGGAGACGAAGAAAAAGACAATTTATAAACGAGAAAAATGAGAGACAGCGCCATCATCACTGATACGCCAATAATGGCTTTACTTACTTTGTGCTGCATAATCGAGCATCCATAGCGTGACAAGTTGTGTATTGGCGGGGCAGTACGTTCAACTGCATACTTCTACCGCTTTGTGTCTGCAATTTGTACAAAGCAGATTTGGGGCAGTTCCCAACGAAGAGCAAAGATAGAATGAAAACGACTTCAATGAGATTGTGTTGCCGCGGGGGGGGGGGTAGTGCTCGCACAGATGATATGCTTCATGGTCATACAATCCTTTCTTCCCCGAAAATCATAATCCAGAGCAAAGGCTGAAACAGTGGATGAATTGTCTGCAGACTTTGCAGACTGTGTTTGCAACAAACAATGCCAGTATACAGACAGTGCCTCTCTTTGTCAATGCAAATTTTTACCAGAGAGCGTTTGTGGCCTGGCAAAGCCATACCTATGCAATATTCGCCGCAATCTACATTCCATCTGCACATTCTGAAACAGTGCTTATAACTCAAGACAGTAAAATGCCTGGTTTGCGCACCTGCCCTCGCTTAAAGGGCGCGCCATAAATTACGTCCGCCACATGCCCTGGTTCGATGAATGTCTGATACAGGCTATAATGGTATTGTATGTTTTGTCCAATAATCTGTGCAGCCTTTATGAGGAGAGATTTGACGATGCGTGTGTTGAACCTGGCCGACGCTACATTTCAGGATAAAACAGGCGGCAGCCGAAAATATGCCCAGGACCTGGCGCTGCAAATGCATGCAGATGGGTTGGATGTCGATTTTCTTGTGCTGCAGCAGCGCCCGGAACTCCCGCTGGAAGAAAACTGGAACGGAATTCAGATTCACCGCTATCCAGGCAGGGGAATGCTTGAAAGGCAGAAAAACCTGCGTGACTGGTTTGTAAAAATTCAGCAAAAAACCCCTTTCGATCTCGTTCTGGTTCATTTCGCCTACACTGCCCTGGCTTATCACCGACTGCCCATATCACAGGAAATTCCTACCATCCGCTTCTTTCAAGGGCCGTGGGATGCAGAGTACCTGGCAGACAAAGGCGGCAGGGGCGGGGCAAAAACGCGACTGGCAGCACGCACTATGTACGAAATAGAACGCTACTCTCTGCAGCGCAGCCACTGCATCATCACCCTCAGCGAGTTTATGACAACAGATGCCATCGAGCGATTTGGCATATCACGCAGCAAAATCAATATCATTCCACCCGGAGTAGACCTGCAACAGTTCACACCGGGCGACAAGGCTGCCGCACGCAACCGGTTTGGAATTCCGCAGGATGCATTCGTGGTCTGCAGCACCCGCCGGCTGCAGCGCCGCATGGGCCTCGACCTGCTGATTGAGGCCGCTGCCATTGCCAGGCACAGCATCCCCGGCCTAAAAGTGCGCATCGCCGGCAAAGGCGCTCTGCAAAATGAGCTGCAGCAGCAGATAGACGGCTTGAAACTGCAAGACTGCGTGCAGCTGGCAGGGTTTGTGCCCGATGACCTGCTGGCAGAGCATTACCGCGCCTCTGATTTGTTTGTGCTGCCCACAGTGGCTCTGGAGGGGTTTGGGCTGGTGATTTTGGAAGCAATGGCCTGCAACACCCCTGTTATGGGGACGCCTGTTGGCTCTATTCCGAGCGTGCTGGGCGCGTTTGACAAAAACCTGCTGTTTCGCGAGGCATCTGCAGCTGCCATAGCAGAAGGCATGGTGGAATTTGCAAACAGACCTGAAAAACAGAACATAAGCTTCCGCAGCAAACTTGAGCAGAACTATACCTGGAAACTTGCAGCAGAAAAGATACTGGCGCTCTCAAGCCAGATAGGCAGGGGCATATCTTCTGCTGCGTGAACAGCTGCAGCAGACTGTTTTATGCAGCCTGCTGCAGTGACTGCTACGAACCAGATTGCGTGGTAGGGGGCGTAGCCGGGCCTTGTGAAGCATGGTGCTTGGGGCCATAGTTCCCATTTGGGCTGTATGCTTTGGCTCCTGGTACCTTCCAGGGCGGCACTCCCGGTTGGTAATTGAATCCTGCCGGGGTATGAGGGTTGCTGAAATAGTAAATAGCGCCGCCCACCACAGCCACCAGCAGAACTACTACCACTGCTACAAGAGCGGGATGCAATGATTTATTCACAGATATTGTTCCTTGCTGCCGATATATCCTGTGCTGCACGAAACTTCACACCCCGCACAGCACAGGAGTTTCCTCGTATTCTACTGATCCTTGTCCCACATGCCTGAGGGATACATGCCGTACTGCTTCAGCTTCACGTCCACAGGGTCGGTACCCTGCACCTGAATGCCCTGCGGGGTGCGGGTGGCGTCTTCACGCATCCATTTGGCATGGCCGTCGGCAAAGGCGTAGTTGCTGCCCTGGCTGTGCAGGGTAGCGCCGCCGCCCTGCATATTGAACTCGCCGTACGTCCAGAATACTTCCGTTGCCCAGCCTTCGCTCCACTGGTGGTACCAGTTGGGTCGTTCAGCCATGAAGATGGTGCTTGCAGGCGATACAATGGAGGAATCTGCAGAGGCCGCAGGAGACATGGAATAGGAGAGGCCGCCCGGGCTCCAGTCGCCGTCTACTGGCCAGTCAAAGTTCTGGCTGTAGCTCACAGGAGTGGCAGGAATCTTGTTGTTGGCAGCATCCTGCCCACGGCTCCATACATCGTCGGGGCAGTGCCAGATGGCCTTGTTTTTGATGTATGGGTCTACCTGCTGATGCCATGGCGTCCAGGAGGGTGCCCAGCCCCAGGTCCAGCTGTGCATCTCATCATAGTCCTGAGAGTACATCATTTCTCCCAGCATGATCTGCTTCATGTTGGAAAGGCAGGAAATTGCCCGTGCTTTCTCACGTGCCTGTGCAAAGACAGGGAAGAGAATGGCTGCCAGAATGGCAATGATAGCAATAACTACCAGCAGTTCAATAAGCGTAAAGCCGCTTGTATTTCTCCGTCGCGAATACATGAGTTTTGCTCCTTACAGTGTGTTGGATTTGAGTGTAGAAAGAATGCATGCACTGTTTTTCTATCGAGAAGGCGGCGCGACTGTGCCGCCCTGCAGCAGAGAGGCGCGTATGGCCTTTTGCAGCATCTGCCTGCCTTCCATTGCGAGGAGAGTGCAGAGCATTTGTACTGCAGTTGTGGCAAGCAGATTCAGGTCTACCTGCACAGAGGTGAGAACATGACGGCTGTGCGAAGGCCAGTGTATGCCGTCATAGCCTATCAATGACAATTCCTGAGGAATCTCAACGCCTGCCTCCTGGCAGGCATCCATCACCCTGTATCCCAGCCGGTCATTCCAGCAAAAAATAGCGGTAGGCGGCTCTGGATGGGTGATGAGGCGGTGCAGAATGCTTTCCAGATGCGCATCTGAAGAATCATTTGTCTGCTGTATGCAGTGAGGGGGAATTTCTATTCCATGCTGCTGCAGAAAGCTGTCAAGCAGTTTCACCCTCGCTTCCGCATCCTGATTGGCAGGGCCGGTTTCATACAGCATGGCGATTTTGCGATGGCCAGACTGCAGCAGGCGCTGCGCTATCAGCCACATGCCGTGCGCCATGTCATCTTGCACGCTGCTCAGCAGGCCTGCCTCATCCGACGCATTCAGCAGCACGCAGGGCATGCGCGAGTCGCGAAGCAGAGGCAGCAGTGGGTCATCTGGGGTAGGTGCAAAAAGCAGCAGTCCGTCTGACCTTCCCCCGTTCAGCATCTGGTAGGTTTCCTGTGCAGAGCGCTGAAAGTTCGAGTGTACCAGCACATCATATCCACAGGTTCCAGCCGCACGCTCAATTGCGGTAGAAAGGCGGTCCATGTACAGGTCGTCCAGGCTGCGGTTGCGAAAGCCATTGTAAAAAGAGAGTACCCCGGTGGTACCGCTTTGCAGCGAGCGTACAAGCAGATTGGGCACATAGTCCAGTTCTTGTGCCGCTATGCGCACTCTTACATGCACTTCTTCTGATATGCGTCTTTCCCTGCCTTTGCCGGCCAGCACGAGAGAGGCAGTAGAGAGTGACACGCCTGCCCTGTCTGCTACCGCACTCAGGGTTGCTCTTTTTATTCGACTGTGCCCGCTCTTCTGATGTCGCATATTTCTCGCTTTGCTCAAATACTTGCGCTACAATGCAAAAGTACTTGACCGATTTTTTGCACTTGGTGAAATGTATTATTGAAGTAATATCACAGACTTTATGTTTTGTCAAGTTTTTTGGCAAAATATGCTTTTTTTCAATCAGAAACAGTGAATTTGCAATGCTTCAAAGTAGATAAATTTGACACAATTTGATTAAATTAACACCAAAAACAATTTATGACACAAAAATTTTATTGTGCATCCCAGGCATTCTGTTGAAAACCAATGCTTTTGATAGTAACAACTATCGTGCCTCAAACAAAAATAAGACAGGCAAATGCAAAGCCGGCGCCGCTTTCTGAATGAAAGAAACCGTAAAGTGCAAAACCAAATAAACGATGCTTTAGAACAAGGCAATTGCGTATGCAATACTACAAATGCATCACACAAAGGAATTGGGCATGACAACGCCTCAGCACGCTCCAGATACTCTGCATGGAGTACTGGAAAGGCTTACCTACCACAATGAGGAAAATGGCTACACGGTAGCACGCCTCGCCGTAGAGGGAGCACAAGACCTGATTACCCTCGTGGGCAGCTTCTCCAGCCCGGTGGTGGGTGAAGGGCTGGTCTGCGAGGGGCGATGGGTTGCGCACCGCGAATTTGGCAGGCAGTTTCAAGTAGAAAACTATACCGTAACCCGGCCGTCTACCGCTTTTGCCATAGAAAAATACCTGGGCAGCGGGCTGATAAAGGGCATAGGGCCGGTAATGGCGCGCCGCATGGTTGAACTGTTTGGCACAGATACCCTGGACGTGATAGAAAACGATACACGTAAGCTGCTGCGCGTGCAGGGGATTGGCGAGCAAAGAGTACAAACTATTCAAAAAACATGGCAGGAACAGCGAGAGATTCGCAATGTAATGCTCTTTCTGCAAGAAAAAGGAGTCTCATCGCTGTTTGCTGTCAAGCTCTACAAAGCCTACGGCAGCAGTGCTCTCAGCGTTGTGCAGCAAAACCCCTACCAGCTCATCGAAGACATACGCGGCATCGGCTTCAAGACGGCAGACCGCATTGCCCAACAGCTCGGCATGGAAATGCATCACCCTCAGCGCCTGCGGGCAGGGCTGCTGCACACGCTTTCAGAGGCCACCGATTTTGGGCACATGTATCTGCCAGAAGCCAGGCTGGTGCAGTCGGCTGTAAAAAAACTGGAAGTAGAAGAAAACATGCTCACTGCTGTACTAGCACAAATGATAGAGGCGCAGGAGATAATAGCAGATATGCTGCCCGCCCCGGCAGAGTCTGACAGCTGCTCTTTTGCAGAGGCAGTTGACCCTCCAACTGCTGCACGCGCTTTGTACCACCCCGCTCTCTATTACTCAGAGGCAGGGCTGGCCAGCCAGATAAAAAACAGGCTGGCGCTGCCTGAAGAACAAAAAATAAACCTGCAAAAGGTGCATGAATGGCTCAACCTTAAGGAGAAGCAAACTGGCTTTACCCTGTCTGAAGAGCAGAAACAGGCTGTGCTGCTGGCCCTGCAGCATAGGGTGCTGGTACTCACAGGAGGACCGGGTACCGGAAAAACTTCGGTAACCAATCTGATTGCGCGTGCATTCGAAGCCCGCAGAAAACAGATACTGCAGGTCTCTCCCACAGGACGGGCAGCGAAAAGGCTTGCAGAGGTTACCGGCAGAGAGGCGCAGACTATTCACCGCTGCCTGCACTACGACCCGGCGCGCCGCCAGTTTGAACACAATGAAGAAAACCCGCTGCAGTGCGATGTACTGATTGCCGATGAAGTCTCAATGCTCGATTCGGTACTGGCACATCAGCTGCTGAAGGCAGTGCCAAAACATGCCCAGATTGTACTGGTGGGCGACAGCGATCAGCTCCCCTCGGTGGGAGCGGGGCAGGTACTGCATGATCTGCTTGCTTCTGAAACAGTACCTGCCGTGCGTCTCACGCAGGTGTTTCGCCAGGCGGAAAAAAGCCTGATTGTTACCAACGCACATCGCATTCGACAGGGCGAACTGCCTGTGCTGGTGCCGCCGGTTCTACCCGAAAGAGAAGGGAAAAACATGCTCTTCATTGAGGTGGAAGAGGGAGAAAATGCGGCAGCTCAGGTAGTAAAGCTGGTACAGAGGGTTCTGCCTGCACTGGGTTATGCTCCCGATGATATTCAAACCCTCACGGCCATGAGACGCGGGGCACTGGGGGTAGACTCGCTCAACTACCTGCTGCAGGAGGCCCTCAACCCGATACGCGAGCCACAATTGGAACTGCTTCGCGGATCGCGCCGCTTCCGTACAGGAGACAGGGTGATTCAGATTGTAAACAACTACCAGCGCGAAGTGTTCAACGGAGACATGGGGCGAATATCTGCCATCAGCCAGGAACAGCAGACCATAGAAGTATGCTTTGGAGACCAAAAGGTTTTATACGACTTTGCAGACTACGATGAGCTGGAAACCGCCTACGCGCTGAGCATACACAAAAGCCAGGGGTCAGAGTACCGTGCAGTGGTTCTGGCTCTTCATTCAAGCCAGTACATGATGCTGCAGCGCAACCTGTTTTACACTGGCCTCACGCGCGCCCGCGAGCTTTGCATTCTGGTAGCAGACAGGGCGGCCGTAACCAGATCGGTTAGAAACAACAAGTCAACCCGCAGATACACTCGGCTGGCAGAACGCCTGCAGGAGAAGGCTGGCGGGTGACGTGCCTACCCTGCCGCATACAGTTTCAAAAGCGCTCATCCTTCTGCAGCACCAGAATGGCACGGTCTTTTCGAGGATATGAGGCGGCACTGCTCTCATGCAAAATCATATAAAAAGGAACCATACATGAGCCAGGACAATGCAGGCCGGGGGCTGCGCGGCACACGGGCAGCTGTGTCTGCTGCACTCATCTCTCTTTTGCAGCATGAGTACGGTTTTGCACAGATAGAAGAATGCATCGATTTGGGCGGATCTTCCAATCTCAACCTCTGCTTTAGATGCCGGGAGGGGCAGTTTATAGCACGAGTGTACCGCCCATATGTTTCTGCAGGGCGTTTGCAGGCCATTCAAACCACCCGTGAGCACCTTAATAGAGGCGGCATACCCTGCGCCAGGCTGGTGAACACGCAAAACGGCGGGGGCTTGGCCACTCTTGACGGCAGAATGGTAGAAGTAGAGAATTTTGTTCCCTCAGATACCGCCATGGATACCCCGGAAAAGATTGCCGCAGCCATGCCCTGGATGGGCCGCATGCATGGGCTGCTGGCTGAACTGCCAGAAGATGCAGAGGCTGACATGCCCCTCTTTGCCAACCACATTGAACCCGCCGATGTTTTGAAAGGGGTGGCAAGGGGCATTGCACGAGTGCATGCCTGGAACCCGAGCAGCAGTGAACTCGCCCTGTGCAACATGGTGGAAGAAGCTGCCCGGCAGGTCGTGCAGGCAGAACACCCGTATCTGCCAGCCCTCAGGCGACAACGAACACACGGGGATTTTTGGGACAACAATGTCTTTTTTCAAGATGAGAAGGTAGTGCTCATCGCAGATTTTGACTATATGGGCAGAAGCGCACGTACCGATGACTTGGCGCGCACTCTCTATTTTGCCACAGCCTCGGTTTGGACCAAGCAGGATGAAAACCGCATACTTCGCTTTGCATGCGCGCTAGCAGAGGCGTACAACAGTACTGCCAGCCCGCAGCTGAACCGCATTGAAAGAATGTCTCTGCCAGCCGCCATTGCCAGGCAGCCGCTTTGGTGGGCAGGCAGGTGGCTGCCCACGCTCGACAACCAGGCGCTGGCCCGCGAAGGCTTTGCAGGCATGCAGCAGGAAATAGAAATATCGCACTGCATTTTGAATAACCTGCAAAAATGGCAGACAGCCTTTACGTCATAATATTGCGACAGCCTGTACATTGCGCGCGGCGTATTGAGGCATTGCCCGCTGCCGCCTGGTATTATAAAACCCGATAGCGCTGCAGTGGAGGAAAGAATGCTGCCAGATGGTCTGTACGAAAGGGTGATAGACAGAGAGCTGCAGGAGAAACTTGAGGCGCTGCAGCGTGACAAGGAAGTAGGGAATCTCGACAGCGGCGACAGCCACATAGCACTTGCTAGGCACCTGCAGAGCATACTGGAATCGGTGCTGGATGCTGTTGATAAAAATGAGCAGGTTGATACTGCAAACCATATCATAGAACTTCTGCGCAGCAGACTGCCTCGTGCTGCCCGGCACCTCACCCCCATCACCCCCCGCATGCTGCTGGAGGTTCGCAAAAAAGACCAGAGTTCTTGTATACGCCCTTCTACTGGTCTTGTTTCCAGCAGCCTGCTCACTGGTGCATCCTGCGAACCGGCGTTTTCTACACTGCTCTCTCAGGAACTGCAGTCTGCAGACAGGGTAGATATTCTCTGCGCTTTTGTAAAATGGAGCGGCATACGGCTGCTTCTCGATGATCTGCGCCGCTTTTGCAATACGCACATCAATTCATCTGAACCCGTACTCCGCCTGATTACAACTACCTATACCGGCGCCACACAAGCACGCGCTGTTTCAGAAATCACCAAACTGCCCTGCTCAAGCGTACGCATTTCTTACGATACGCTAAGCACCCGGCTGCACGCAAAAGCCTACCTTTTTCACCGCGATTCGGGCTTCAGTACAGCCTATGTGGGTTCATCCAACCTCTCTTCTGCCGCGCTCACCGACGGTTTGGAGTGGAATACACGTATTTGCCAGGCCGAAACACCGCACCTTTGGCAAAAGGTAATGGATACCTTTGAATCGCACTGGCAGTCGGCAGACATGCTCCCCTACACCAGCCAGGATGAAGAACGGCTGAGCAGCGCACTGGTACGCGAGAGAGGCACAGGAAAAACAGAAGAGCAAGCCTTTCACTTTGAGATACGCCCCTACCCTTATCAGCAGGAAGTGCTTGATCAGCTGGAAGCAGAACGGTATCTGCGCGGCTACTGGAAAAACCTGGTGGCAGCCGCCACGGGAACCGGTAAAACAGTGATTGCCGCGCTAGACTACAAGCGCTTTGCCCAGGGCAGACAGCCCCGGCTGCTTTTTGTGGCCCACCGAGAGGAAATACTCAGCCAGAGCCGCGACTGCTTTCGCACAGTGCTGCAGGATTACAATTTTGGTGAACTCATGGTGGGCGAAAACACTGCCGGCAGCTTCGATCATCTTTTTGTTTCAATTCAGAGTTTCAACAGCAGGCAGCTGCACAACAAGCTTGATCCGAACTTTTATGACTACATTGTGGTAGACGAATTTCACCATGCTGCCGCTGAAAGCTACAAAATACTGCTCAACCATTTCAAGCCCAAAATACTGCTCGGCCTCACAGCAACTCCTGAACGCCATGACGGATTGAACATTCTGCACTTTTTTGAGGGCCGCATCGCAGCAGAAATCAGGCTCTGCACAGCCATCAACCGCGGCCTGCTTGCCCCATTTCAATACTTTGGCATAGCCGATTCTGTTCAGCTCACTAATGTAAAATGGAAGACAGGCGGATACGACACTTCTGAACTTTCAAAACTCTACAATGAAAACAATGAGCGTGCCGAGCTGATTGTTCGTGAAGTGAATAAAAAAATTCTCGACCCCCGCAAGGCACGCGGGCTGGGCTTTTGCGTCTCTGTGCGCCATGCAGAATTTATGGCCGAATACTTCAACAAATGCGGCATTCCCTCTGCAGCCCTCTCTGCCAAAACACCCGATGCCGAACGAAAAAAAGTTCGCCTGCAGCTTCGGGGGCAGGAAATCAATTTCCTTTTTGTGGTAGACCTGTTCAATGAAGGGGTAGACCTGCCAGAAGTAGACACGGTATTGTTTCTGCGTCCTACAGAAAGCCTTACTGTATTTCTGCAGCAGCTTGGGCGCGGCCTGAGGCTGAACGAACAAAAAGAGTGCCTCACCGTACTTGATTTTATAGGCGGCGCGCACCGCAGCTTTCGCTTTGACCTGCGTTTTGCCGCACTCACAGGCAGGCCGATGGGATGCATACAGCAAGACCTGAAAAACAACCTGCCCTATCTGCCCTCAGGCTGTTCTATTCGCCTGGAAAAGCAGGCAATGGAACATGTGCTGAACAATGTGCAGAACGCTCTCAACACCAGCAGCCTCACCCAGTGTGTACGGGAGTTTGAGCAGGAAACAGGAAAACCACTGCATCTGCAGACCTTTGTGGAACATCACAACATCGACCTGCAAACCATCTACAAATCAGCACGCAACTGGAGGAGGGTAAAAGACAAAGCCTTCGGGCATGTGCGCGAAGAAAGCGATGAAGAAAAAAGAATGGGCGACAGGTTGTGCCGCCTGACGCATATGGATGCTCCCGCTCATCTCAAGCGGCTGCTGAACTGGCTGAAGCATGGCATTCACACACAGGCTGGTACAGAAGACAAGCAGCTGCAAACTTCCATTGTTATGCTCTATTCGGTACTTTTCGGTGATAAACAGCCCGGTTCCATACATGAGGCGCACCGAATGCTGCTGCATTCACCTCACATACTTGAAGAACTTCAGGAGCTGCTCGCTCTGCGCCTGAACTCTGTAACAGAGGTGCCCCCCGCACTGGAGCTGCCTTTTTTTTCTGGCCTGGAATTGCATGCGCGCTATATGCGAGATGAGCTTCTTGCCGGTTTGGGGGCCTGGACTCTTGAAAACCCCAAAGAGGTGCGGGAGGGTGTTTACTACAACGCGCAGCAGCAGTACGATCTGTTTTTTGTTACCCTCAATAAGGCAGAAAGCGATTATTCGCCCACTACCATGTACCAGGATTACGCCATCAATGAGCGGTTTTTTCACTGGCAGTCACAATCGACTACTTCGCCAGACAGCGCTACAGGCAGGCGGTATCAGCAGCTTGCCTCTCCTGCAGCCACCATACTGCTTGCCGTACGTGAAAACAAAAATGTCAACAACGCAGCAGTCCCCTACTGGTTTCTGGGGCCGGCACGCTATGTGAGCCATACCGGCAGCCGCCCCATGTCGCTTTTGCTTGAGCTGCAGCATCCTATCCCGGCACGGCTGCAGCCAGCCCTCTGCCGCATGATACTCACCTAAAAAGCGCCTGCAAACTGTATTCACTCAGTGCGGCAGCAGGCTCTGCAGGTAACTGATGGTGTAGCCATAAGCCATATTTTTATGAAATACCTCGCTGTTGCGCTCTCCCGCCATCATGCCAATCAGGTTCCCCTGTGTGTCAAACACTGGTGCGCCCAGGTAGTTGTATTCTGCATGGTAGTTCACTTCAAACCCTATGTACTGCCTGCTCTTCTGGTTGTCCACCAGGGTCCAGATCACCTGGTATCTTCGCAGGTGCACAGAACTGCTGCCAGCATTGGCATCCATTAGCTCCATCTCGATGTTCTGGTTTTGAATAGAGGCAGTAGTGGCGCCGACAGGCGGCAGCTGCAAGTTGGCCGAGCCGGGCAGGGTAACAATGGCCACATCGCCATGCACTGCAATAGAAGAAGGGGGCACATCGTACTTTGTATATGGGGCGCTTGAACCGAGAATGATCTGCACATCCACTACCTGATTGCTGTGATTCACCACTTCGCTGGTTGGCACTGCCACAATGTTTGGCGAAATCAGCAGACCTGCGCCTGTTTTGAACCAGTTGCCTGCATTGTCGTGGTTTCTCACCAGCGCTTGTGAGTTCAGCATCACAGGCGCAATGCCGGGTAAGCCGCCATTTCCGCCTGAATCTGCTGTAGCGGGCGAGTTTGGAAGCAGAGAGGGCGAACTGCCCGAAGGCGCATTCGCGCCTGATACCGGAGCCGGCGTTCCATTCAGAGCTGGCGTTGCCTGGCTGCCAGCGCCTATGGGCGGAATATGAATACCAGCAGTAGAGGGCAGATGAAACGTGTGAACAGGTTTTGGATGCAGTATGTTCTCAATTAGGCGATAGCCTTTCACCGCCAGCAGCCACAAAATAAACAGAGCCGCCAGTACAACCGCGAGGCCGCCTGCAATTTTCCTGGCGTCTTTTTTCTTCATCAGCATTCCAGGCTGCTGCGGCGTACATAAAAATTCGGCCTCAAAATCGCCCAGTTTAATATGCGAGCCAGGCACCAGACGGGCTATCGGCGCTACTGCGCCATCTACTTCCGATCCATTTCTGCTCTGCTGATCTTCCAGCAGCCAGCCTGTGCCATCCCAGCGAATAATTGCATGCCTCCTCGACATCTCTTCATAGCCGCTCAGGCCAAAGCTCGATTCGCTTCCCCGCCCCAGCACCGCCGTGTACGAGTCGATGGGAAGCACTGTGCCTGCCAGCGGGCCGTTAAGTACTTTTAATTGAGCATTTTGCATTGAATGTTGTCCTCTCTCTTTCCCAAACCCATTGCTCAGGGTGCTCTCTGCCAAAAAGCTGCCCTGCTGTGCAAAGAGCAGTAAACGCGGTGTCTATTAGAAGCGGCCTCTCACAGCTGTTTGCTATCTGCCCGGAATTCGTGCAGCTGTTACCGTGCAGTTGTCTGTGCTGCTGGCCTCCAGTGCAGCGTTCACCATGCTCTGCACTGCATTTACCAGCGGCTCTTTTTGCAAAATGCCAGCCATTTCGGGTTCGGTAAGCACTTCATGCACCCCGTCGCAGCAAATCATGAAATAATCGCCGTTCTGCAGATCAAAATGGCTGACGGCCGGTTTCAGCTCCCCCTCCATCCCTACTGCCTGAGAAAGCACGTGTCCGCTGGGATGCCTGCGCGCCTCTCGGTCGTCAATATGCATCAGTTCTGTAATATAGAGATGATCTTCCGTGAGGCGGCGCACACATCCATCCCTGAACTGATAGGCCCTGCTGTCGCCTACATGAGCCGTTATGGCTTCCTGCTGCATGAGCAGCACTGCAACCAGCGTGCAGCCCATGCCAGTGAGAGAAGTATTGGCCGCAACTGCTTTCTGCAGGTCAGCGTGTGCACGCTGCACCCATTCTCTCAAACATGCCTCAGCGTCGCCGCCAGTGAACCCGCGGGCGCATTGCAGCATCGACTCAAGCGCCAGCCGGCTCGCAATTTCTCCTCCTGCCTCTCCACCCATACCATCTGCCAGCAAAAGCAAACACCAGTCGGCGGCAGGGGAAATCAAAAATCCTGCGCTGTCCTGATTATTTGCCCGCTGCCCTTTGTCGGTGGCATAGGCCGCGCAGCTGTCGTCATAGCGAATCATGGCTTTTCCACTCCTTTTACACCTGCAGAAGGCAGCCCGCTGCCTGCCTCTGTGCCTGCCTTCAAAATATTGCCGGGCAGTGCTCTCCCCACTGGTACATTGGGCGCATTCATCTGCGAGGCTCCTCCAGTTGGCTTGTAACCGCTGCCGGCAGACGCTGCAGGGGAAGCAGGTACAATGACATGGCTTCCATGCTTCACTCCGGCGCCTCGCACAGATTTCTGTATTACTTGCTGCTGCACTTTTTTATGCACAGGATGAATCCTCGTGCCGGCAAACCAGCCTGCAGCAAAGCCAATTACAGCGCCCAAAGCTATGCCTGCCGCCAGCCCCTGCCACAAGCCGGTTTTTTTTCCCTCCAGCAAGTTCGCCGACTGCAGGCCATCTTGGGGAGGGATCAGGCAGACCCATTCATTGAATCGAGGCCGGTTTTTTTCGCTGTAAGGGCGGCCAGTTTGCTGAGATGTTTCTTGTATCATAAATTAGTCCCTCTACTTTCTGCTTGTGTACGCCGCCCTTTAGCTATTGGAGAGGACATTTTCTGCTTTTTGCAGAAATGCTCGTATGTAGTTGGTAGGAATGCTCTGCTGCAGCATGGTGCCGGGCTTACCCGAACGGCACATGCCCACCACTCTGCCCTGGCTGTCTACCACAGGGCTGCCTGAATCTCCTTGCACGGCAGACCCAACCAGATGCAGGGCAATCAGATGCTCGCTGCTGTCACGCTCCAGTTCGCTCACATCATGGGGCTGGGTTTGCGGCATGGGCCAGGGTGAAAGAGAGAAGTAGCCATGCTCTCCTACCGAAGTGCTTGCTTTCTGCACTTCTGTATCGCCCCCTTCAGGAAATCCCTCCATAAACAGATGCTGCGTAGGCTGCAGATCGGCGGTATCTCCCAGGGCAAGCGATGCTGCTCCCGAAGGAGCGGGCGTGGGCAGCCGCATAAGAGCAAGGTCGGTATCAAATACGCCCTGGCTGTTTGTACTGGCTGGGTTGAATGCACAGATATTGGCAGCAGGAACATCGATGGCGACTTCATGCCCCGATCCGCTGAAAAAAACTACCTTGCAGTTGTATATCTGCAAGGCCCCGCCAGGGCCGGAGGCATCGTCATTGTCTACTACGTGCCGGTTTGTAAGAATATACTGACCGTCTATGAGATACCCGGTTCCTCTGGAATACGACACGTTCGCATCTCCCCCGGGAAGCTGCTGTGCAGAGGTGACGCAGGTAATAAACACAACCCCCGACTGCACTCGCTGCTCCACGCTGCTGGAAAGAACAGAGGGATTTGGATGCGGCCAGAGAGCTACAGCAAGCAGTAAAATCACCGCTATGCCTCCGCCCGTCATACTCAGGCGCAGCTGCCGTGACATTTTCGCCTGGGTCTCCAGCAGCCGGCGGATAATGGTGGTATTGCCGCTTCTCCTCAACTGCTGCTCTACTCTGACCGGTTCCGCTTCAGTCAGGGCAAAGCGCACCTGCAGATTTCCCATTTCCAGCAAGGCGCCCGCTTTCAGCGCAGCGTGCTGCACTTTTTGTCCATCCAGCAGCACTCCGTTTGTACTTCCCATGTCCTCCAGCATCCACTGGTTCTGTTCCTGCCAGATGCGCACGTGTTTGCGTGACATCTCGCTATACTGGCTCAAGTCAGATGCGCTGTCGCTTCCCCGGCCAAGCACAGTTCCCGCGGCCGCCAGAATAATGCTTTGCCCCTGGCGAGGCCCGTTTAATATCTGCAGTACAGCCTGTTGCATTTGCTTTCCTCCCAAAATGTGTACTAATCAATGTGAGCGGAAAACCGCTGTTGTATTACCTGGATGAATGCGCACCGGGGAAAAATATTCGAAACGCCTTTTTTTTGCGCACAAAAGACTTTTTGCGGGCAGGTTTCTTCTTGGCAGCATGAGGTACACCCATCTTTTTGTGCGAAACTGCCAGCAGCCTGTGATGAGATTTCGGCAGCGCAGCACTTTTCTGCATCTTTTTCGGGGCCGCCTCCAGAGCAGCGCCCGGCAGCGTAGAAGGCAGCATTGTCCTCGGTCTATATGCGGCTGGCGGGGGGGAGGCAGAGGGCGTGCTGAACAGGCTGGCGCTCACCACAACCAGCAGCAGCAGTGAAAGCGCCCCTGAGAAAGCAAGCAGACGCGTTCGCATGGAAAATGCATTCCAGCCTTTTTCACGCCTCGCATCTGTTTTGGGAGCAAAATAGACCAGCCCCGCTGCCTGCTGTTCAATATGAAATTCTTTCATCCACTCTACACGCTGTGAACAGGCAGGGCAGGAGGCAAGATGCTTTTCAACTTCCCCACGAAGACGAGCAGGCAGCGACCCTGCCGTCAGGGCGCTGATTTGCCATGAATCGAGGTGCGTATCGTAACGCAATTCTGCTTCCAGACTGTTTCGCAGCTGAGCAGCACCGGAAAAGTCTGTTTTTTCCGCCAAAGCTGCCCGGCAGGCGCTGCACAAGGCAATGTGCCGGTCTATCTGCAGCATTGTATCCGGGGGGAGGCTGCCTGAGCTATAGTTCAATAAATCAGCTTCGGCAGGATGTTCGCCGAATGCATGGGTATTCATCACGGCCTCTTTACTGGCCCCCTGGCCCTATGCCCGGCAAAGCAGGAGAGGCGCTGCCGCTGCCGGGCTGGCCGGTGCTGAAGGAATCTACCGGATAATTGTTCTGATCGTACTGTGCAGCGGCAATGCGAGCGCCAAATGCCTTCAGGGCGTACTGATGCACCCCGCTGTTAGAGCAGCCGGAAACACCGGCAAGAAACAGGAGGGCCGCTGTTGACATCATGCGTTTTGCAGAAAACATTGCTATATCCTTTTGAACACGAATTCTGTTTCACCCACCACAATTCGGTCTCCATCCAGCAGATGCGCAGGATTGGCGGTGTCTCTGCCAGCGAAACGATTGTTTACCAGTGTGCCTCCAGCAGCGCCAAGATCGCAAATCAGCCAGCCGTCCTCGCGCTTGATAAGCGCGGCATGGTAATGCGCAATCTGCTCGTCCTCTACTATCAGCATGCAGTTGTCTGCACTGCCTACAGTAATAAATTCGGCCTCAAGAGGCAGAAGTACGCCCTGTTTTTTGCCCCGAATGCAGTAGAGCCATGCCACTGCCGTCTCTGTTAAAATCGACGGAACTGCCGGTTCCTGTTCTGCGATTTTCTCGGCAGGCGCTGCTGCAACTACGGGAGGCGGCAAAGGGGGTGCAACAGGCGGCGCTGAGGGTGCAGAGAGATTGCGCACAGTGGTCTCTTTACGGTCTTCATCCAGCCTGGATACGTTCTTCACACCCGGTGTAGGTCTTTCTTCCTGAATCATGTTTTTCTCCTTGCAGTCAAGTTACTGTATATGAGAGAGAAGGAAAGGAGCGTGATATTAGAAGCGGCAAAAAAAATTTCTGATTTGTATGGGTACCTATCGCTGTATTTTGTTTGCAGAAAGAACACAGAGGCGGAATACTATTTGCCCGGTTCTATTTCCAGGGTGGTTTCGCGCGTGTAGTCGGCAGCACCGGGAGCAGAACCGCGGGGCTTGCGCACATACTTTTTCAACGTATAATCTACCACTGCCAGCGCCGAATGCTTCTGGGCAGAATGAAGTGCACAGATGCGTGCGGCCTCCAGCAGCACTGTGCGCGGCACGCTTTCCGGTTTTCCATGCGTGCGCACCACCACATGCGCGCCTGCGGCAGCGCGTACGTGCAGCCAGTAGTCGCTGGGAGCAGCTATGCGAGAGGTAAGCCAGTCGTTGGCAGTAGCGGTTTCTCCATACAAAATCTCATACCCCTCATGAGTGCGCACCCGCCTGATCTTGTGTCCGCCAAACTCCGCTTCCTTTTCTTTGGAAGCTGGTTCAGCCAGGGCAGTTTGCTGCAGCAGCCCCTCCACTCCAAGTCTTCTTTCCAGTGCAGCTGCCTCCTGCTCGGTTTGCAGTGTTTCCAGCTGCTGCATGGCGGCATGCAGACGGTCTTCTTCCTGCTGCAGTCTCTCTACCCTCTGCGTCTCTATTTCCAGGGCGGCCCTTCCGCGCTGATAACGGGCATAGTAATGCGCTGCGTTTTCCTGTGGCGTCAGCCTTGCGTTCAGTTCAAGCGTGCATTCAGGCGCCCCCTCCTGAAAGTAGTTGGGAAGAGTAATCTGCTTCGCCCCGGCAGGAATAGACCACAGGCTGCCCATGATCAGGTCTCCTGCCTGTTTCCACTGCTCATGAATTTCTGCCTCTTCCAGACTGCGCAGTGCTGCATTTCTGTGTCGCTGCACGCGTTTGAGTTCGCTTTGCATGCGCCCTCTCAGCCGGGTAAATGCCTCCCCCGTTTGCAATTGGTTCACCCGAATGTGGTACGCCTGCTGCAGTGCTTCATTGATGCCCGCAACAGGGCGCTGACGCTCTACCGAAGTCTGTTTGAGAGTACAGGGATAGGCTCCTGCCGCCTCTCCCTCTGCGTCCAGCTGCAGCACAGGTTCAAACTTTCGGTTCAGCGCGTTCCCCCAGTAGTGCTGCCAGGCGCCCGGCAAATCGCCGGTCTCTATGGCCCTGAGTGCGATTTCTCTGGCCAGAAACGGCGAAATGCCAGTGCAGTTTTCCAGCAATGCGGCAGAGAGTTGTTCCACACTGCCCACCTCAGACAGTTTCAGGTTATTAAACAGCACTGCAAGGCTTTCGAACTGCAGCGGGCCAATGCGGCCCTCCTGCACGGGCGGCCACACATAGCGTCTGCCAGGCAGGGTTTCACGCACTCGGTTGATTTTGCTGGTTATGCGCTTTAGCGCGTCTACCACCATGCCGTCTTCATCTATCAGTACGAGGTTTGAATGGCGCCCCATAATCTCTGCAATCAGCGTATACGGGGGTTCTTCTCCACCTCCCACCTCCAAAGCAAGCACACGGTCTGCTTCTTTCTGCCATATGCGCAGCACACGCCTGTTCTCCAGCCTCTTCCGCAGAGTCATACAGAAGCCAAACGGCAGCGGGGCGTTGGCAGTACGCTGCTGCACCAGATGCACGCGCCCAAAGCGAACGCTTGTCGAAATCAGCAAATACAAGGTTTTTTCGCGTGTGCGAATAGAAAGGCACACCTGCTCTCGGTCTGGCTGCCTAATATCCTGCACCTGCCCGCCTGGCAAAATCTGGTTCAGTTCGTCTGCTACTGCACACAAAACCAGGCTGTCGAATGGGGCGCATGCCTCCTGCTCCATACTGTCGCTCCTCTGTTCCGGCTGCTGCTGGATTGCCACAGATACCTATTTTACTTTTCATGATGTCACAACAGGCGCTTGCTGTCAATGCAAAGTCTGCCAGATGCGCCAACAAAAGTGGTATTATGCAGACAGCAGGGGCGAAGGCGGTAAATGCGTTGACTTTTAAGGCGCTAAAATGCCATAGTCATTACGTATAGTGGTACCGTAAACCAATTTATTATCCCCTCAAAAAAAGGATGTATCTTTCACAATGACTGGCGGCAATCAGCAGGAACCCGGCAGCGGCGCAACACGACGCAACATGCAGCGAAAAAGAAACAGAATACGCAGATTGCGCCTTACTGCAGCAGCACTCTTTTTTGTACTCACCGGCTCGGCCGGAGCGGTTTTAGGCAGCTTTTACTGGCGAAGCCCTGCGTTTCGCAATCTGGTAAACAACTGGTTCAAACCGAAAAACCTTTACACAACCATTACGCACCACGATCCGCTGGCTATTTACAACCCCTCTCTACAGTTTCCGACCAACCAGCAGCACAGCATGAACCTGCTGATACTTGGCTGTGATGCAGACTACGTACATGGCAAACCCGTTCCTATTGCCACCAGCAATGGCAGAAGCGATGCCATGATGCTCTGCCATGTAGATTTCGACAAGCAAAGCGTCTCGCTGGTATCTATTCCTCGCGATACCGCAGTGCACATTCCGGGCTATCGCAGCATCAGCAAGGTAAACGCTGCACATGAATGGGGCGGCAATCAGCTTACCGATAAAACTGTGTACGCCGATTTTGGCATCATGCCCGATTACACGGTAGCAGCGCACTTCAGCAGCTTTCAGAAAATCGTAAATGCGGTAGGCGGCGTCAATCTTTACGTAGACAAGCCACTGAATTACGATGACAACTGGGGCGATCTGCATGTGCATCTCAAGCCTGGCTTTCAGCATCTCAACGGCTATCAGGCCATGGGGTTTGTGCGCATTCGCCACAGCGACAGCGATATTGTGCGCGAACAGCGGCAGCAGGAGTTTTTGCAGGCGCTGCGCAAACAGCTTGAAAACCCCAAAAACTTTCTGGCCCTGCCAGATGTGCTGAATGCTATTACAGATAACCTGCAGAGCAACCTTACCCTCGAGCAAATGCTCTCCCTGCTGCACTGGTCAACCACCATTCCGCGCTCTAATATACACCTCTCTATTCTGCCCAGCTACCTGGGGCGCTACTTTGTGTATACCAACCAGCCTGCAGCACGCAAAATGCTGGCAGATGTCTTTTTCAACGGGGATCAGTCTCAGGTGCAAATCAATGTAGTTCCTGCCCCGACCCGGCTCACCAGGCTGGCTATGGCCCCGCGCCGCCGCATACAAAGACGCACACCCATTCGCTAAAATGTGCCAGTTATACAAAAGGGCAGGGAAAGCCTTCTGGCTCCCTGCCTTTTGCACTACAATCCATTTTCGCTACAAATTGAGGTCGCGGGCTTTCTGCGCAATGTCGCGCCTCAGCTGTTTTCCCTCAAACTCAATGCTGTCCATGGTGCGGTAGGCATTCTGCGCTGCCAGGCGCACCGTATCGCCCCAGCCGGTAACAGCAAGCACACGTCCGCTGTCTGTTACTATCCCCTGTTCGGTTTTGCGCGTGCCCGAATGAAACACCATGCTGCCCGGCTGCCTGGCGGCTTCTTCCAGCCCGGTAATAAGCAGCCCGCGGCGAAACTCGCCTGGGTATCCCCCCGAAGCCGCTACCACGCTCACTGCTGCACCGCTGCGCCATCTCAGTTTCGTATCTGCAAGGCTGCATTCTACTACGCCCATTAAAAGTTCTACCAAATCGGTTTCCAGCATGCAAAGCACAGCCTGCGTTTCGGGGTCGCCAAAGCGGCAGTTGAATTCTATGCACTTCGGTCCATCTTCTGTCACCATAATGCCTGCGTAAAGCGTTCCCCTGTAGGGAATGCCCAGCTCGCGAATGGTTTCTATGGCTGGCCGCACAATGGTTTCCAAGCTCTTTTCCACCAAGTCTGACGGCATCATGGCAACCGGACAGTATGCACCCATTCCGCCAGTATTGGGGCCGAGGTCGCCTTCCAGCGCCCGCTTGTGGTCTTGAGAGGGAAGCAGCGGCACAATGTTGTGCCCATCGGTAACCACCATAATAGAAGCTTCGGGGCCAATGAGTCGCTCTTCTATCACCACCTGGTTGCCGGCATCGCCGTAAATGCGCTGCACCATCAGGTCTTCTACAGCTGCCATTGCCTCTTCCTGCGTGCTGCAAACAGTCACCCCTTTGCCAGCCGCCAGCCCATCTGCCTTTACCACAACTCCGCTGTAACCGCTGCGCTGCGCAAAGTGCTTCTGCACCGCCTCGCGCGCCGCCTGCGGCGAATCGCACAATTGAAAATCCGCAGTGGGTATGCCAGAGGTTTGCATTACTTTTTTTGCAAATGCCTTGCTGCCCTCTATTCGGGCAGGATCGCGGGAGGGGCCGTAAATGCGAAGCCCGCGCCCTTCAAACAAGTCTACAATACCAGCCATCAGAGGAGCTTCCGGCCCCACTACGGTGAGATTGATGTCGTTTGCAATGGCAAAATCTGCAAGTGCTGCAACATCTCCGGCTGCTATTGGCACACATTCAGCCGAATCGCTTATGCCTGCATTTCCTGGGGCGCAGTATACTTTGCTCACCAACGGGCTTTGCGCAATCTTCCAGGCCAGCGCGTGTTCACGTCCACCGCCTCCTACCACCAGTACTCGCATCTCTTTCTCCTCGTCTGCTGCCTCAATGCGTTTTGCTACGCCTCTTCCACATGCACCCGGTCGAGGTTTTCAAACCGTGTATACTGCGGAAAAAACGCCACCGATACCTTGCCCGTAGGGCCGCTGCGGTGTTTGGCAATAATCAGTTCTGCCTCTTCGGGCCGGTTGGGATCATAGTCTCCCTGCTGCCCGTCTTCTCCTGCCTCGCGCATTTTGTAGTAGGCGTCTCTGTAAATAAACATAACGATGTCTGCTTCGGCCTCAATAGAACCAGATTCACGCAGGTCTGAAAGAAGCGGCCGCTTGTCTGGTCTCTGCTCCACTGCACGAGACAGCTGAGAGAGAGCAATCACTGGCACTTCCAGCTCGCGTGCCAGTGATTTGCATGAGCGTGCTATCTCCGATATTTCCTGGTTTCTGTTTTCCGATCGCTTGCTGCTCGATCGCATCAGCTGCAAATAGTCTATAACAACCATTCCGAGGTCTCCCTTTTCAGCTTTCAGCCTTCTACACTTGGCACGTATTTCCAGGGCAGATATATCGGGAGTATCGTCTATAAAAATAGGGGCATCAGCGAGGCGGATAATGCCTTTTCCTACCCGCTCCCAGTCATCTGCCTGCAGGTAGCCTGTGCGCAGACGGTGTGCATCCACTCGCGATTCAGAGCAGATCATGCGCAGCACCAGCTGCTCTTTAGACATTTCCAGGCTGAAGATGGCAACAGGTTTTTTTTCCTGAATAGCAACACACTGCGCCATTTGCACAGTAAGACTGGTTTTGCCCATGCCAGGGCGAGCTGCTACAATAATCAGGTCGGAGGGCTGCAAACCGGCGGTTTTGTAGTTCAAGTCATCAAAGGGCGTCATTCTGCCTGTCACCATTCCCTGGTTGAGACTTCTCTGCTCTATGCGGTTCAGTTCCTCATCGATGAGAGGGGGCAGGGCATAGAAATACTGCCCCATTCGCCTTTGGCCTACTTCAAACACAATTCGTTCGGCACGGTCTACCAGATCAGACACCTCATCAAATTCCGAATAAACCAGCCCCTGTATGCGCGTTCCTGCATCAAGCAGCGAGCGAAGCACCGATTTCTCCTCTACCAGGCGTGCGTAGTACTCTACATTGGCAGCAGTTGCAGGTGCATCCATCAAATTTTGCAGGTAGATAATTCCGCCTGTTTCTTCAAGCTGGCCGCGCTGCCTCAATATGTCTGCCAGGGTGATCAGATCAACGGGTTCATCCTGTTCAGAGAGGGCAAGCATTGCTTCAAAAATAAGACGATGTACGGGGCGGTAAAAATCGTTTGGCTTCAGCAGCTCGCCGGCACGCTCTACAGCAGAACGTTCGAGCAGCATGGAACCAAGTACAGCCTGTTCGGCATCCAGACTATGCGGCGGAATACGATCGGAAGACAAAAGCGGCTACTCCTGAGTGATGGCTGAAGGGAACGATACCGTGTACCAGAAACAAGGCAGTGTTCTCAGGAACAGAGTACCCGGTTAGAAGGGCAATTTGTTTGCATGAAATGAATTGGGGGCTGTTACAAAATACAGCCCCCATACGCATCGAAAACCCGCACAAACTCAGGAAGCGGATGTCTCGGCGGCAGCGGCTTCAGCGCTCTGACGGGCTGCTTCCTGTGCTGCTTTTTCTTCGGCGACTGCCTGCTCACGCTCGCGAGCATCCAGCACATCCTGGTTCACAATATCCAGCACAAAACTGGCAGTTACGTCGGTGTGCAATTTTACTGTAAGAGGATAGCTGCCCAGTGTTTTGATGGGGTCTATCAAGCTGATTTTGCGTTTGTCTACTGCAATGCCTGTAGATTTCTCCAGGGCTTCTGCGGCATCAGCTTCGGTAACAGAGCCAAACATGCGAGTAGATTTGGGGGCAGTGCGCACCAGAATCTGCACGCTGAGGCCTTCCAGTTTTTCTGCACTGACTTTTGCGCCTTCCAGTGCTTTCTCGCTCTGCTGGCGTTCGCGGTCAAGCCTGCGCTGATGATCCCGAATGGCTGCTCCACGCGCGGGGACAGCCAGCTGGCGGGTAAAGAGGTAATTGCGTGCATACCCATCGGCAACGGTAACTATTTCACCATCCTGCCCCACACGGGGTACATCTCGCGTAAGAATTACTTTCATCGTTGTGTCTCCCGGACATGCTGCGGTAATCCGCTGCAAGGTCCAATCGGGCACGAACGGTGCAATTGGCGGCAATGCCGCCCGGTACCAACACTCCATGCCCCGACTATTTGTTCAAGGTCTATACTGAATACCTGCCAGTGGCACGGGGTGATGCAGCAGATTATCCCCGCCAACCCACAAAGAGGCTCTACTATTTACCCTGAAGTAGCCCTTCAAGTCAAGTCTGGTGCGATGCAGATTAAAGAGGTCGAGGGTTACCCATGTTCCTTTCAACAGCCCTATATCCGCTCCAACGCCCGGCGCACCGGCATGCAAGCCCAGTCGCAAATCGCTGTTTTTGCCTATCATTCTGCCGCCCTGCAGGTTCAGCCGAGTATCCTGCCCCAGGTCGTACCCCCCCAGGCTAAGAAAATTTTGGGGGGTAAGGTAAAGCTGAGAGTTTATATCAAGACGCCCCTTGCCGGGCGAAAACTGCTGCGAAAGGTCTACAGTCGTAATGACTTTGGGGCCGTGCAGATGTGCCGCACGGTTCGCGGTATGCTTCACCCTGCCAAGCAGAGCATTCACCTTCCCCAGCGCCTCATTAGCTCGCTTTGTAGCAGACTGCAGGTTTTGCAGGGTTTGCATCACGGTTGTATGAAGCTTGGGGTCACCGGTAATTTGATGCAGGTCGGAGGTGATTTGCCGCACGCTGGCCAGTGTAGAGCGCCCCAGTTCCAGTGTCTCCTGCAGTGAGCGCTGCAGGCGCGGGTCGCTTACCTGCTGTGTCAGTTTGCGCACCACTTCACGCGCATCATCCAGGGTGTCGCCCAGTTTCAGCACCAAACTGGTAGTTGCATCAGAAAGGCGGTTCAGCTGCCCACGCCCGTTTTTCACCAGCACTGTAAACTGTTTGCTTAGCTGCTTCGAGGTGATGGCTGCCTGCAGCGATACGGTATGAAAATTGGAAATGGTATCAATCAGATCGTTTTTTACTTTGGGGTTGTTAATCATCTGCTGTGCAGAAGTAAGAGAGCGGTTTGCGTTCTGCACCAGAGCATCGGTATGCCCCAGCAGGGTGTGCAGCTGCCCAGTGAGACCATCCAGGCGTATGCGCACGTCTTGCATGGTTCCTTTCAGGCTGCCCACTGTTTGCGAAAGCTGAGGGCTTACAGAGCTGAGCAGGTCTTGCGGAGGCTGGCCAGATGCCTGAGCGCTGTTGTCTTTGGGAAGAAACAGTGCGGCCGCCGGAGAAGCAGGGGCAATAACATCCAGCTGAGCGTTGGCAATGAGCAAACCTGACCGTATGCGCCAGAGAAAGTTTTGCGGAATGTTGTATTTGTGATCAATGGCAACTGTAACCACCGGCTGGAAAGGCGGATGCGTGGTATTGAGCGAAATGCTTTTCACCTCGCCAATTTCCACCCCCTGCATTCTCACAATAGACTGCTTCGCCAGCCCCATGGTATCTGGAAAGCTTATGCGCACCAGGTAGGTGTTGTTGTTTACATGCCCCAAATAGGTATAAAGCACAAAAGCAAGCCCCAGGCTCAACAGAACCACCAGGCCAACTCTGCTCGCTGCTTTTGCTTCCATATAGATTTACTCAGTTCTTTTCAGATTGCAAATGGGTAAGAGTGATATTGTCTGCCTGCAAAAACTGCTGCACATCGGGGTCGGCAGATGCTTTTACCTCTTCGGGCGTACCCGATATGCACATTTTTCCCTTGTGCAGCAGTGCTATGCGGTCTGAGATGCGAAACACAGAAGAAATCTGATGCGAAACCACCACCGAGGTAACCTGAAACGCATCCCGCGTTTGCATAATCAGCTGGTCTATGGCCAGACTGGTAACAGGGTCGAGGCCGCTGGTAGGCTCATCATAAAACAGAAAGGAGGGCTGCATGGCGAGAGCGCGCGCCAGGCCGACTCGTTTCTGCATGCCGCCCGAAAGTTCGGCAGGCATCTGGCGCGCCACGTACTCTTCCAGCTGCACCTGTTCAAGAAGGTGTTTCACCAGTTTATCAACGGCAGCGCGCTCCATTTTTTTGTGCCGCAGCAGCCCAAATACTATGTTGTCGTATACAGAGAGTGAATCGAGCAGAGCTGCATACTGAAACACCATACCCATTTTCAGGCGCGCCTGGTCAAGTTCTTTCTCGCTCATCTGCATAGTGTCTTCCCCATCTATCACAATGCGCCCGGAGGTAGGGCGCAGCAGCCCTATCATCATTTTCAGCAGGGTGGTTTTGCCGCTTCCCGATCCTCCCATCACAGAAAGTATCTGGCCGGTTTCCAGTTCCAGCGAAATACCGTCCAGAATGCGTCTGCCCCCTACCTCAAACACCAGATTATCCACAACAATTGCACTCAAAAGCTTCCCTTTCCTGGCATCAGCGGTGCAAATGAGGACCGGTAAGCATTCTTGTGAGAAAAAGGTCCGAGATGAAAATCAGCACCACGCAGATCACTACAGAAGAAGTGGTGGCCCTCCCCACCCCAGAAGCCCCCCCCTCGGTACGTATACCCTGTCTGCATGAGGTAAGCCCAACCATTAATGCAAACCATACAGCCTTGATGAGGCCGTCGGTGAGATCGATGGGCTGAATAAATGAGTAGATGGAGTTCATGTAGGTAGAATGAGGCACTCCCATCATGCCCGCAAAGAAATAGCCCGAAGTAACGCCGGCCAGGTCTGCAAACAGAATAAGCAGCGGCAGCATGATGATTGCTGCCATCACGCGGGGGGCTACCAGGTACTGCACAGGTGAAACCGACATGGTACGCAGTGCATCGAGTTGTTCGGTAACTGCCATGGTGCCTATTTCGGCAGCAATGGCAGCGCCTACCCTTGCCGCAAAAGCAACACCGCCCAGCACCGGCCCCAGTTCATTGAGAAAGGCGTAGGCAACGCCCGACCCCACAAACCCGGTGTACCCCACGGTGAGCGAAAGATTGGCAATGTAGTAGGCAAACACCGACCCGGTTGCCGCAGTAATCAGCAGCACTATCCCCAAACTGTCTACGCCCACCAAAGCCATTTGCTGTACCAGGTCTGCCAGGCGAACCCTGCCGGCAGCGAAATCGCGCACGCTTTGCAGAAACAGCAGACTGCAGTCGCCAATAAAGGCAAGTGCAGTCTGTACCAGCCTCATCAGAGAAACAGCGGCAGCGGGCAGGCGCCTCTCCCCTGTGTCGTTGAGTTGTGGGGCAGTCTGTTCTGTCATACAGCAATTATACCCGCCTCCCTCTTCACAGCGGCCTGCCATAGTGATGCAGCAGGCAAAGCACATCACCCCAGGCAGCTGCAAGCCGCGTACATGAGCAGGCTTATGTACGCGCAGTATGGCTGGCTGCAGGCGTCTGTACAAAGCTGCACGCCAAAACGCTCAGTGTGCGCTGCGCAGACCCGCCGCCATATGTTCTGCATTGCGAAAAGCCAGCGCCATCACCGTAAGCACAGGGTTGAAACCGCCGTTGGTTACATGCAGAGAGGCATCCATTACAAACAGTCTTTGCTGGCCGTGCACACGTCCCCAGCGGTCTGTTACAGAGGTAAGCGGGTCGTTGCCCATGCGGCACGTGCCGGCCTGGTGCTGCCCGCCGCTCAAGCCAAGCCCGGCAGGGCGCGCCCCATATATGGCAGATGCGCCTGCCGCCTCCAGCCACTGCCGCGAACGCTCCCACATAAATTGTGCGGTTCTAAGCGTTTCTGTATGGGTTGCTCCGCTCAGGTGAGCCACAGGCAAACCGTATCTGTCACGCACAGCAGAATTGATCGTTACGCGTGCATTCGGATGCGGAATATCCTGCACTGGCCCCATAATATGAATGGTACGCGTATAACTACGCCGCATCCATTCTTTATTAGCCCTGCCCCAGCGCGGTACACCCGGCGGCAGCGCCCATGAGTAGTGAATAATGGGCAGCTTGATAAACTCATTGGCAAGCATGCCGCCTCCCACAATACCAGGGTTGCCGTGATTGAACTGGCAGGTAGAAATAGATGGCCCCGGCCCCACCCCGTCGTACACGACTTCTTCAAAAGTTCCCAGCGAACCCGGGTAGTAGTGGCCCTGCAGATTGCGCCCCACTATGTCATGCTGATTGCCTATGCCATGGGGGTGCATCTCAGACTGCGAGGCAAGCAGCAAGCGGGCAGTTTCTATTGCTCCGCACGAAAGCACCACGGCGCGGGCACGCACGCTTTTGCGCACCCTGCTGCCGTTTTCTTCCACCAACAGTGCAATCCCTTTGGCTTCACCAGTGCCGTCTATTTCTATTTCAGCCGCCATTGCACCTGTAAGCAGCGTGCAACACCCTGTAGCCAAAGCACGTGGTATCACTGTGTTTTGGGTGCCGTTTTTTGAATTGGAGGGGCAGGCAAAGCCCACGCACATCTGGCAGCGCACGCAGGCATCCCTGCCCTGGTAGTGTGCAGAGTTGATGAGCAGAGGCACGGGCGCACTCTGCCATCCCAGGGCATCTGCTGCGTTTTTTAGTATGCGTGCCGGCCGGGTTTCAGACATTGGCGGCATGGGGTATCCCCTGCGGCGCTGTGCCTGATGCACATTTGCTGTGTCATGTCCGCATACTCCCAGTTCCCATTCAGCACGCTCATAAAAAGGCTCCAGCTCGGCATAATCCAGCGGCCAGTCGGCCAGTGAGCTTTGTTCGGGTACGCCATAAAGCGAAGCCATTCTGAAATCCTGCTCCATAAACCGCCAGGCTTGTGCGCCGTACACCCTTGTGCCGCCTCCCACACAGGCAGCATTGTTGTGGTAGTTGGGTTCCCATGGCTGCAGTACCCGCATCTCGCTTCCCGCCTCTGCAAACGTGCGCAGGTCGCCGGGTTGCGGCCCTGCATTGTGCCCGTACAGCGATATGCGCTGGTTGCGCAAATGGTCGCGCCCTACATCGGCGATGGTCAATTCGCTGCCCCGTTCCAGCAAAAGCACCTGCAGCCCTGCCTCTGCCAGCACACAGGCGGCAATGCCTCCTCCTGCGCCTGCGCCAACCACAATCACATCATATTCATCTCGAATCATCCGGTTACCTCATACCCAATCATCTGCCAAAACACCCCCTTCGGGTTGCCTCCGTTTTCGGGGTTTGCATAGCAGCCTTCTGCCACATGCTGGGCGGCACGTGCAATAAACCGCGCCGGATGCATTGGCCAGGGCGCTTTTCCACCGTTTTGCTCAAGTTCTGCCAGCAGTTGTTCACGCTCTTCCAGCGGCAGCTGCGCAAAAGCATTTCCAGTACGCTGGCGGGCTTCCTCTTCTAAAGCGCACAACGCCGCTCTATACTCTGGCAGAGCGGCCTGCAGATGGGTTTGCAGTGCATGAATAAGGTAGCCGCGCGCCCCTTCCCATCCACCCGGGTAATCATCGGGCGGCACCAGAGTATCAGCCAGCTGCTGCAGAGTATCCCACTCCGTTTTCGTAAACATCGCTTTCCGCTCCTTTCGCCTCAGGTTTCCACAAACTGCGGGCAAACTCCTGCTGCGCATCGACATGAAAAAACTGCCGGCAGTTTCCTGCAGAGAGGGCGGTATAATTCTTCAGAAGCCTGCGTCTTTGTGAGCCGCAGCAGCGCAATGCAGTAAACCGGTGAATGGCATGCCTCATAGGAACAGCAGTCTGGAGTGAACAATGCTTAAAATTGTTACCACAGGAGAGATTGGAACAGAGGCAAGGCGTTATGCAAATAAAATCATGTTTTGCATTTCTGCAGGCATGCAGCTTATTGTACTGAGATGCGTCATAGCAACACGGAATAGGTGCCCTCTGCAGCAGGCGGCAGAAATTGCGCTCAAGGGCATTTGTGCTATAATTTTGCAAGCGATTTGGTAAAAAAAACAGGCAGGCTGTGCAGCCTGACCAGTTTAATACAGGAGAGAACAGTGCCCAAAATAGATACAGCCGAATTCAAAAATGGAGTTTCGGTTTTGCTTGATGGAGAAATCTTTACCATTGTCTGGTTTCAGCACCATAAACCGGGCAAAGGTGGAGCAGTGATGCGCACCAAACTGAAAAACCTGCGCACAGGCGGGGTGATCGACAAAACTTTCAACGCGGGCGAAAAACTGGAACAGGCTATTCTGGAACGCTACCCCATGCAGTTTCTGTATCAGCAGGACGACGAGTACGTGCTGATGCACCCCGAAACCTACGAACAGACTATAGTGAACGGAGCCGCTTTTGGAGGCGGGTTGAAATACCTCAAACCCAGCATGGAAGTGACCGCACTGGAATATGATGGCAAAATACTTGAGGCTGCAGTGCCCTTCTTCGTAGAACTCGAAGTAGCTGATACCGATCCGGGTGTGCGCGGCGATACTGTTTCGGGAGGATCAAAGCCGGCTACACTGGAAACAGGCGCCGTGATCAACGTTCCGTTTTTTGTGAACATTGGAGACAGAGTGAAAGTAGATACACGCACAGACACCTATCTGGAACGCGCCAAGTAACCCGGTTTCCGCAGCGGACGGGCGCGCATTCTGCATTTCATACAAAGGCGCAACTGCAATGAATATTCAAGGTCCGCGCAAGCGGGAAAAAGATTCCAACCACAGTTTTGGCATTCCCGTACAGTACATTGAAGTACTGCAGAAAGTTTATCTGCTTGCCCTGCTCTGTACGCTGCTTCTCACAGGCTACCTGCTGTATGGCTTTTTTTCAGGCAAAATGGCCAATGCAGCAGGCGCCTCTACGCAAACGGCGCTTCATGCACTTGCACTGGTGCAAAGCATCTCTGTTTACCTCAATGTCAGTCTGCTCGTTACGCTCATCCTCACTGTGGTACTCTACTGGGAAGAAGAGGTTATTGCCTGGATGCTGCTGCTGCTCGCGGTAGTCTTCTCATACGGAATCACCTTCAGCACAGATTACTTTGCTTCCAGCGGAGCAAAACTCAAGGACGGGCCAGCCTCTGCCGCCGCGCTCAGCCAGATCAATGCAATGGCCATACAGTTTGCTGTGGCGGGGGGCATTCTGTTTCTCAAAGGGCTTTGGAACAGGCTGAAAAATGCACGCTACGGGCATGACCTCACCGACATGCAGTTTGGAAAGGAGGCACCGCAGGAGCACAACGTGCCGCGTGCGCTGCTGGGCGCTGCTGCAAAATGCTGGCAGCTGCCTTACTGCAGAGAAAGACTGCGAGATAAATGCCCCATCTACCATGCACGCACACGCTGCTGGAAAGAACGAGTAGGCTGCATGTGCGAGGAAAACATTGTGCGCCTCGCCATGGCAGGAGATGATGCCCCGGTCAACCTGGGCGCCGGAGCCTCAGCAGCAGGCTTTGTGCCCATCGGAGACCTGATTGCCCGCAGCGAAAAAGAGCAGAGACCAGTCATCCCCACCCGACAGGGACCGCGAGGCGTGCGCATACCCACCAACCCGCACCTCTCAGATGCACAAAAACGCCAGCGATGCCGCACATGCATCATCTACAGCGAACATCAGCGCAGAAAATACAACCTCATATCACCCTTTGTCACCCTTGCTGTGCCCGTACTCACGGTAGTCTTCTACAGCAATATACAAATGCTGCTCGAAAACTTTCTTCATAACCTAGACAGCCTGGTGGCCAATCTCCAGTTCGCGCCCGATGCAAACCCGGCCAGAGCCATTGCACACGACATCACAGGTTCTGCCTTTATAGAGGGTATTATTATTTTCTGCCTGATGCTGATGGTGCTCTCCTGGACATTGCGCCTGCTGGAATACTGCATCTTCACCATTCAAATTTAACAGGAGCACAGTCGAAATCATGAATCTGGATGAATTGGAGCAGCTGGTTGCCCTGCTTCAAAACAGCAATGTGAGAGAACTTACCCTCAAACAGGGAGACAAGCGCCTTACCCTGCGCAGGGAAACCAGCCGAAACGACCTGCAGACAGAAGAACCTGAAATGCTGCACCCCGTGGAACTCAACGGATTTCAGGTAGACTTCGCTGATGAACAGGCCGAAGCACAGGCAGTGGTGTCGGCACCTTACGTGGGGGTGTTTCACCACATCAGACCCATGACAGGAATGGGGGCAAGCGTGGCTGCCGGACAGATTATGTGCGCCATACAATCCATGGACATACTCAACGAAGTGGCTGCCCCCGCAGCAGGAACCGTGGTGGATATTCATGTGCAAGACAATCAGCCGGTAGAATACGGCCAGCTGCTCTACACTATACAGACGAAAGAAGACTGATGTTTGATAAAATACTGATAGCAAACCGGGGAGAAATCGCGGTTCGAATAATACGGGCATGCCGTGAACTGAAAATAAAAACCGTGGCTGTTCACTCTACTGCAGATACCAACTCACTCCCCGTGCGCATGGCAGATGAATCGATTTGTATTGGGCCGCCCCCACCCAAAGACAGCTACCTCAACATGCCCAACATCATCAGCGCGGCACGCATCACAGGCGCCGATGCCATTCATCCGGGCATAGGCTTTCTTTCTGAAAGGGCAAACTTTGCCGAAGCATGTGAAATGTGCGGCCTCAAATTCATTGGGCCAACCGCCGCTGTTATGGAACGCATGAACAACAAGGCCAGCGCGCGTGAAACCATGAGCAAGGCAGGAGTGCCAGTGGTGCCGGGCAGCGACGGTGCAATCGCCAGCGATGAGGAAGCGCTTAGATTTGCCAGAAAAACAGGGTACCCGCTGCTCATCAAGGCCGCACACGGCGGAGGCGGAAGAGGCATTCGGCTGGTGCAAAACGAGGAAGACCTGGTGCGCCAGCTCGATATGGCACGCACAGAAGCCGCAGCAGCATTCGGCAGCGCAGAAGTGTACCTGGAAAAATTTGTAGAAGAGCCGCGCCATGTGGAAGTACAGGTGCTGGGGGATGAATATGGGCACATTGTGCACCTGGGCGAACGCGAATGCTCGGTGCAAAACCTGAGGCACCAGAAACTGCTGGAAGAATCGCCTGCCATTCAGCTTACAATACAGCAAAGAAGCCGCCTGGGAGAAGCCGCCGTACGCGCAGCAAAAGCCATTGGCTATATAAATGCCGGCACCATTGAGTTTCTGGTGGATGCACGCGGCGACTTCTACTTTATGGAGATGAACAAGAGGCTGCAGGTAGAACACTGTGTTACCGAACAGGTAACAGGCATAGACCTGGTAAAACAGCAGATACGAGTGGCAGCAGGAGAAAAACTCAGCCTCTCGCAAAAAGAAATCAAATTCACAGGCCACGCGCTGGAATGCCGAATCAATGCCGAAGACCCCGACAGAAACTTCGCACCAGCTGCCGGCTGCATTACACGGGTGTCGCTGCCGGGAGGCTACGGAGTGAGGGTAGATACCCATATCACCAACGACTATGAGGTGCCGCCCTATTATGACTCGCTGCTGGCAAAAGTGATTGTATGGGACAAAGACCGCGCCGCAGCAATTGTACGCATGCAGCGCTGCCTGCAGGAAATGGAAATTGAAGGGGTGAAAACCAACATCCAGTTCCAGCGGCGCATTCTCAACAACGCCTTCTACCGCAGAGGAGAAATTACAACCGACTTTGTACAAAGACGCATTCTGTCGGAAACACGTGAGGAAACACTTTGAAACAATATTCTTTCTCCTCAACCACTGTACAGCGCATTCCTGAACTGCTCGCAGGGTGGAAGGGAGTTACGCTGCTTACCCTCATAACAGCAGCATGCTCGCAAATTGCATTCCGCCTGCCATTCACGCCGGTGCCAGTCAGCATGCAGGTGTTTGCAGTGCTGCTCAGCGGTCTGCTGCTGGGGTCAAAACGGGGCGCTGCCGCCCAGGTGCAGTATCTGCTGCTGGGGGCGCTGGGAGCGCCCGTGTTTGCACTCTGGCACGGCGGCTTTATCTGGCTCACCGGCCCTACAGGGGGCTACCTGCTGGCATTCCCTGCAGCGGCAGCGCTGGCAGGCATAGCGGCAGGCCGCAGCACGCGCAGCCAAACGACCGCCGCCGTCGCAGGGCTGCTGCTTATCTACCTCTGCGGCTGCACCCAGCTGGCGCTGCTGCTGCACCTTTCTATTCCTGCAGCTTTCGTGCAGGGCGCCGGCCTGTTCCTGCTCTGGGATACCCTCAAAACAGTGATGGCTGTTGCCATATCTGTACGCCTGCTCCCACGAAATGGCTGATACCGAACAGGCGGCGCGCAGCGTCATCACCTCTGTTTCAAACGAGTATGAGGGCGCTACGCCGCTTATGCGCCAGTACTTTGCTACAAGGCGCGAGCACCCCGGCATACTGCTGCTTATGCGAGTAGGCGACTTTCATGAAGCCTACGGCCCAGATGCAGAAACAATTGCCCAGGCGCTGCAGGTTACCCTCACAGGGCGTGAGGATGGCGGTACGCGCATCCCCATGGCCGGCGTGCCCTACCACGCTACCGAAAGGTACGTGGCCCGGCTGGTAGCCGCCGGGCACCGCGTGGCCATTATGGAGCAGGTAGAAGACCCAAAACTGGCCAAAGGGCTGGTGAAAAGAAGAGTCACCCGCGTTATTACCCCAGGCACCGTGCTGGAAGATGCTCTGCTCGATGCCCGAAGCAACAACTATCTGGTAGCCGCTGTTACCGGCGACCCCGTGGCCGGCATTGGGGTGGTAGACGTTTCTACCGGCGAATTTCTCACCACTGAAATGGAAGGGGAACACACAGCCCAAAGGCTGCTGGAAGAAATTGCACGCCTCGAACCCGCCGAAATACTGGTCCCCGAAGACGCGCCTCTCGAATGGCAGCAGGCGGTGCAAAGCCTTTGCAGTGCGCCCATTACCCCCTGCGCACTCAAATCGGCACACACGCGTGCAGAAAGCAGCAAACAAATACTGCTGCAGCACTTTCAAACCTCCTCACTGCGCGGATTTGGATGCGAAGAGTACACCGCAGGGCTGGATGCCTGTGCCATGCTTCTTCAGTATCTGCAGCACACGCAGCAGCAGGCGCTGCCGCACATACGCACCCTCGCTACCTACTCTACCCGCGACTTTATGATACTGGATGCCGCAGCACGCAGACACCTCGAAATCACCACACCTCTCGGCGATGGAGGCAGGCAGCGCACCTTGCTGGGAGTGCTGGATGAAACCCTTACCCCCATGGGAGGACGCCTGCTGAGGCGCAGACTGGAAGAGCCTCTGCTTGATGTAGAACGCATTAACCAGAGACTCGATGGCGTAGAGGAGATGGTGCGCAGCACGCTGGTGCGGGGAGATGTGCGCGATTTGCTGAAGGGTATGGGCGATATGGAACGCCTTACCAGCAGGTGCGCAGCAGGAATAGCCAACGGCCGAGACCTGCTTGCACTCAAAACCGCGCTGCTGCGACTGCCCGAACTGGCTGGCGCAGTACAGCAAACCAAAGCACATCTTTTGCAGGAAGCAGCGGCGGCCCTGGCTTCTCCTATGGAGATCGCCGGCCGCATTGCCAAAGCCATCGCCGATGACCCGCCCGCCGGGCTGCGAGAGGGCGGCCTGATACGAAACGGCTACAACGATGAACTTGACAGCCTGCGTACGCTGGCTGCCGAAGCGCGGGCGTACATTGCAAACCTGGAAACTTCTGAACGGGAACGCACAGGCATCACCTCTCTCAAAGTAGGCTACAACGCAGTATTTGGCTACTACCTCGAAATCACCCGTGCAAACCTCAGCCGTGTGCCCGAAAACTATATGCGCAAGCAAACCACTGCAGGTGGTGAACGCTACATCACCCCTGAACTGAAGGAAGCCGAAGCACGTGTTTTGAACGCGGAAGAGAAGATGACCACGCTGGAATACGAGCTGTTTATTGGGGTGCGAGAGCATGCGGCGCATGCCTCGCCCCAGCTGCTGCAGGCGGGCAGGGCAGTTGCAGAACTGGATGTGCTGAGCGCTCTGGCCGAATCGGCGGTGCGCAGCCACTATACACGCCCTGTGCTGCATGAAGAAAACACGCTGGAAATTGCGGCAGGCAGACACCCCGTTATAGAACGCCTGGCGGCAAGAGGAAGCTACATCCCCAATGACTGCAGCCTCAATCCAGACTGCAGGCTGGTAATTATCACCGGCCCCAACATGAGCGGCAAATCTTCTTTTCTCCGCCAAACCGCGCTCATAACGCTTATGGCGCAGGCAGGGTGCTTTGTACCCGCCGACAAAGCCTCTATTGGCATAGTAGACCGCATATTTACCAGAGTGGGAGCGCACGATGAACTAGCCAGCGGGCAGTCTACTTTTATGGTAGAAATGAACGAAACCGCAGTCATTCTCAACAACGCCACCCCCAGAAGCCTGGTCGCCCTGGATGAAATTGGCAGAGGCACCAGCACCTTCGACGGTCTCTCTATTGCCTGGGCAGTGGCCGAATACCTGGCCAGGCTGGGCTGCAAAACCCTCTTTGCCACACACTATCACCACCTCAACGAACTTGCCAGCCAAATGGAAGGGGTGAAAAACTTTCGGGTAGCGGTGCGTGAACAGGAAGACCGAATTGTCTGGCTGCATAAACTGGTGCCAGGCGGCACAGACCGCAGCTACGGCATTCACGTAGCCCGCATGGCAGGCATACCGCCTGATGCACTGGAAAGAGCCGAGCAGATACTGCGCACCCTGGAGCGCGGCAGCGCAGGATCTACCCGTGACCTTGTTTCTCCGCAAACCACAGTATCGCCGCGCCGCCAAAAGCTGCAGCTCACCCTCTTTGAGCAGGAACAGCACCCGCTGCTGGAAGAGCTGAAAAACCTCGATGTCTCCACCCTCAGCCCCCTGGAAGCGCTGATGCTACTGGATAAATGGAAGAGAAACCTCTCCTCGCAGGAATAGCCTGCTTCTGTAAGCCCTCTGCAGAATAGAGTATAATACATAGTACTGCTGTGCGCCTGCGATTATTGCAGATGAAAGGCGCGCAGGCAGTCACTACTCCATCGGGAATCATCATGAACCAGGAACCGCCCCAACAGGACCGCTACGATTTTCACGCCATAGAACAAAAGTGGCAAAAGCAATGGCAGGAAACCGGTCTTTTTCACGCTGGCACAAAGCCAAACATGCCCAAATTCTACGGTCTTGTAATGTTCCCCTATCCTTCAGGAGCAGGGCTGAGCGTAGGGCACTGCCGAAACTACATCCCGCTGGATGCCTTCTGCCGCTTCAAAGCCATGCAGGGCTACAACGTAATGCAGCCCATGGGCTGGGATGCCTTTGGCCAGCCCGCAGAAAACGAGGCGATTAAAAGAGGGCGCAACCCAAAAGAAATGGTGCCCGAATATGCAGCCAACTACCGGCGCCAGCTCAACATCACAGGAATTGCCTACGACTGGAGCCGCGAAATCAATTCCAGCAGCCCAGAGTACTACCGCTGGACGCAGTGGCTGTTTCTGCATTTGTACAAGCGCGGCCTCGCCTACCGAAACAGCGCGCCGGTAAACTGGTGCCCTACCTGCAAAACCGTACTGGCAAATGAAGAAGTGGTAAACGGAAGATGCTGGCGCTGCGATACGCTGGTAGAAAAGCGCCTTATTCCACAGTGGTTCTTCAAAATCACGGCATACGCACAGCAGCTGCTTGAGGGCCTGCCCGCCCTGCAGTGGCCAGAAGGCGTAAAAATGCTGCAGGCCAACTGGATAGGGCGCAGCGAGGGCGCAGAACTTGACTTTGAAATAGAGGGCGCAAACCAGAGTGTGCGGGTTTTCACCACCCGCCCCGATACCCTGCCCGGCGCTACCTTTATGGTGCTTGCCCCCGAACACCCGCTGGCAGAAGCCACCGCCTCGCCGCAGCAGAAAGCAGAAGTAGCTGCCTACCGGGAAAAGGCACAGCGGCTCACCGAAATGGACAGGCAAAATGCTGAACGCACAAAAACAGGCGTGTTTACAGGGGCATACTGTATCAACCCGGTCAACCAGCAGCGCATACCAGTGTACGTGGCAGATTATGTGCTGATGGGCTATGGCACAGGAGCTATTATGGCTGTGCCTGCACACGACCAGCGCGACTTCGAGTTTGCGCGCAAGTACGGCATTCCCATTCGACTGGTATACAAAACAGACCCTGCCCAAACAGCAGACAGCCTCGTCGAGGCGCTTCCTGCTGCCGGAACCATGGAGGCATTTGAACCATTCAGGGGTCTCCCCCCCGATAAAACCACCGTGCAGCGCGTAATTGCATGGCTGCAAGAAAGAGGCATGGGGCGCGGAGTGGTGAACTACCGGCTGCGAGACTGGCTGATTTCACGCCAGCGCTACTGGGGCGCTCCCATCCCCATTATTCACTGTGAAGTGTGCGGTGAGGTAGCTGTGCCAGAAAACCAGCTGCCGGTAATGCTGCCCGACGTAGAACGCTACGAACCTGCAGGAAACGGCGAATCGCCGCTGGCAGGCATCCCTGAATTCGTCAACGCGCCCTGCCCGCAGTGCGGCAGAAATGCCCGGCGGGAAACAGACACAATGGGAGGCTCTGCATGCTCCAGCTGGTACTTCCTCCGTTTTGCAGACCCAAACAACAGCAGGGAGGCTTTTGGAGAGGAAGCAGTAAAATACTGGCTGCCGGTAGATATGTATGCGGGCGGTGCGGAACATGCTGTTGGGCACCTGCTGTATGCGCGCTTCTTCACGCATGCCCTGCACGATGCAGGGCTGCTGCAGTTTCGTGAGCCATTCAAGGTGTATCGCAATCAGGGCAGCCTGCTGGCATACACGCCAGGAAGGCGTGTGGCTCCCGAAGAGGCGGAAACCGGCGAGAACGATGGAGACACACCAGTGCAGGACTGGAAGGTGCTGCGCCCCGAAGAAAGAGATTCGCTGCCTGAAGACCAGTGGGTATGGCGCTGGACGCGCATGAGCAAAAGCAAGGGCAATGTGGTTACCCCTGATGAGATTGCACAAAGGTACGGGGCAGATACCCTGCGACTTTTCTGCCTATTTGTAGCCCCTTACGAAGAAGATGTGCAGTGGTCAGACAAAGGCGTGGAAGGTGCGCACAGGTTTATCAACCGGGTGTGGAGAATATGGCACGACCTGCTGCCCCAGTACCTGCCCGGCTGGCAGTCAGAAGCGCCCGGCAGCGCCGAAAACATCCGCGCACTGCGCAGAAGCCTGCATCAAACAATTCGCAAAACAGCCGAAGACCTCGAAAACTTCCGTTTCAACACGGCAGTGGCCGCTCTAATGGCGTTTACCAACGACCTGTCTGCCTTCCGCAACGAGTTGGGAAGCCGCTCTCCTTCTTCAGAGGAAGCGCGCTTTGTCTCAGAGGCGCTTGAAACCCTCACCCTGCTCATTTCACCCATCGCTCCGCACCTCGCAGAAGAATGGTGGCGCAAGCTGGGCAAAACAGACAGCGTTTACCGCCGGCAGTGGCCTGCCTTCGATTCTGAAGCAGCTGCAGAAGAGAAAGTCATCATCGTGGTGCAGATCAACGGAAAAATACGCGAGCGCCTCGAAGTGCCAGCCGATCTCTCTGGCGAGGAACTGGAACAGCGTGCACTTGCCAGCATACAGAGCGAGCTGCAAGGCCGCTCTATTCGCCGCGTAATCACTGTGCCGGGCAAACTGGTGAATGTAGTAGCCGGCTAACTGACTTTGCCCTGCCAACAAGAGCGCGCTTTTCTACCTGCCCTCACGAATAAGGCGGACAAAATACCCTATGCATTCGTCCTGCCGATCTGATACGCTTTTGGCAGAGGGCAGGCAGGAAAGTTGCAATGCCCTGCAGAAAATACCTGCATGATGAAACCATCGGCCTGCACAACTTTCTCTAAATTTGCGCGCATGCGCTGTTTAGCAAACTGCATGCTCTGCTTGGCCCTGCTGGCAGCAGCCCTGCAGTGCAGCGCACAAACCGTCGTCTCCTCCCCTGCGCCCTCACCCGCTGCCTGGAGCTGGATATGGGCGCCAGATGGTTCAAAACCGCCCGAAACCCTCTACTTCCGCAAAAGTTTTCGCCTGGCTCACAAACCGCTGCATGCCTATCTCTACATTACCGCAGACCAAACATTCAGCGCCTACATCAATGCTGTTTCACAGCCTGTAGCTACAGGGCACGACTACGCTTCTGTGCAAAAATTTGAAGTAGGCAGGTGGCTGCATGCAGGCAGAAATCTGCTGGCAGTGCAGTGCGCCAACAACTCAAGCCAGGGAGGGCTGCTTTTCAAACTGGTAGTGCAGGAAACCCGCACCCGCCAGGTAAGCATCTTCTCAGATTCTACAGTACGCGTAAACCGCAACCCGCCCCTCCGCTGGCGAAGCCCTGCGCTCAACGAAAGCAAATGGCCGGCCGCAGCTGTGCTCGCCCCCGCAGGCGGAGGCGTATGGGGCGCGCTGCATGGCGCGCTCTTCACCAACTATGCACGCATTGTGCGTATCTGGAATATTTCTGCAGGGCTGCAAAATGGAGCAAACCCGTATACCGCCGCCAGGCAGCAGGGAAGCAGAATGCTGCTTTCGGCAAGTGTAGGCACTCCAGCCGAAATGCGCATTCTGAAAAGCGAAGGCTTTACTCTGTTTCAAACAGATGCCAACCCGCTCTCTACCGAAGAAACTGCGCCAGGCTACTGGGACTGGAACCGCGCTGAAAACGCTTTTCATTACGTGAAAAATTATGGTCTGGACTGGAGCTACTCTGAACAGGAAGCTTTTCCAGCAGCATGGTACTACAACCAGCACCCCTATACCCGCCTTGAATGCACCGAACACAACCAGACAGTAGATGCTTTTTCTCTTTGGGACCCGCAATGGCCCTCCTTTATTGAAAAAGGCTACAAGCAGCTTAGAAAACAGTTTGGACCGGTAAAAAACCCCGATGGCTCTCTCACACATCCCCTCAGCGCCATTGTAGTAGGCGTAAGCGGCGAATACGGCAACGTTGGCACGCTCACCGGCCTGCGCATTCTAAACCCCCTGCAGCGCGCTGAATGGCTGAAAAGGTTCGGCAGCCTGCACGATCATGAAGGCTTCTGGTGCGCAGACACCAAAGCAATGCGAAGCTTTCGCAAAACCATGATGAACCAGTACAAAACACTGGATGCACTCAATGCCGCATGGCACACAAGCTACCAGTCACCCGATGACATTGTATACCCCGACCCAGTCAATCAGGAGCCTGACGACAACGGCCGCCAGCATTACCTCGATTTTATTCAGTGGTACCGGGCAAGCGTAGGGCATGCAATGGAGATGAACCTCACAGCAGCCCGCCAGAACTTTCCTCACACCATGCTCAGCGTAACCGCAGATTTTCCAGACGAAAACCTGCGCGGCGGAAACGACAACAGCCTCATACCAAAACTGGCCGCCCGCTACAATGCAGCAGTGCGCTCTATGCACGGCAGCTTCAAACCCTTTGCCGATGATGCCGCCACCATGCTGGGCAGACTGGGCAGCGCCTGCCGATTCTACGGCGCACCTTTCTGGATAGCCCCCTCAAGCGATACCACGCCCGACCAAACCGTGCAGCGCATCTACGAAGCCCTCTCGCAGGGGGCCGCAGGGATATTCGACTGGGCCTCGAATGCTGCTTCTGCAGGCAACCAAAACGTTTACTACCAGTACAACCGACTGCTGCGTGTAGACAGACCCGTGGTAGATGTGGCAGTGTTCTACCCCGCCATGGCTCAGGAAATACGCCCGCAGCAGGGCTACGATACGCTGTTTGCACGCGAGTGCGCCCGCCTGCGCGATCTTGCCGACTTCGATATCGTAGACGACCGAATGGTGGATGACGGCTGCCTATCCAGCTACCGAGTGCTCATTCTTTGGCAGGGCACCATCTGCACGCCGCAAACACTTGCCGCTATAAAGCAGTGGGTAAACAGCGGCGGCGTGCTGGCCGCCTACGATTTTGGCAAGGTAACCACCTTCACCAACAGTAACGCCTGGTTCAAAGACCTGTTTGGCTATGTGCAGCAGCTCAATCCGGCACAGGTTACCCAGCGCTATGCAGGCACGCTGCCGGCCGCCTATCGCATGGGGGTGGGCGAGCCGCAGCAGTCCTCCTACCTCTCCGGCGCCTGGAGCGCACCACTGGTTACTGGCTCCGACCTGCGTCGCTGGGCCGGTGCAGCAGCAGATATAACCCTGCCGCTCAACGCCGCGCACAGATACGTACTCACCATTCACGCCATCCTGCCGCCCCAGGCTCAGGGAATGCAGCATCTGGTGCAGCTCAACGGCGTTACGCTGGGCAGCATCGATTCTACAGGAGACCTGCGCTACCGCTTCGTCATACCGCAGCATGTTATGCAGCAAAACGACGACCAGGGCATTCACCTCTATACCCTCACATTCAAAAACCAGACCTTCCCTGCGCCTGCAGGCGAAAACGGCATGCCGGCCGGCACCCCCATGGGGGTAGAAATACAGTCGATTGCCCTGCGAGAAACCAGCGCCGAGCCTTCTGCAGCCGCCCTGCCCGGCGTACTGCAGCAGCATCTCAACCTTTCGCTGCTCACCAGCACCACCTCAGACCAAAGCTGGGTGCGCCGATACGGCCAGGGGCTTACAGTCTACTTCCCTGCTACGCGCACCCTCATGAAGGGCTATCTGGCAGTACTCAACCAGATCATCTACCACCTCAGCGACATAGACCCCACGCGTCACAATGCCCTGCCAATAGATGGGGCAGACAACGGGGTGTACGCCACTCTCTTTCCAGATAAAATACTCTATTACAACTCAACCAATGAACCCGTTGCCCTGCATGTCGACATTCCTGCCGCTCTTTTTTCGCAATGGAAGGGCGTAGTGGATACGCCATCGCAAAACAGCTGGACACTCACCCTGCCGCCAAACTCAATTCACGGCATCTACTTTGATGTGCAGCCGCAAGAACTTCTGTACGAATGCGAAGGGTTCACCACCCCTGGGCGCTGGAAAACACAAAGCTCCCCAGACTGCAGCCCCGGCAGCGGGCCGGATTGCGTGTGGGTGGGCGGAGGCGGTTCTATTACAACTCATATTCAAATAGCCGCTTCAGCCAATTTCAAGGTATATGTGCGCGCACTGCACGGCAGCACGCTGGTACCCGCCTCTGTACTAGTAGACGGCGCTGCGCTGACCGGTTCGAACACCCCTGCCGGAAATACCTTGCTGGCAGGTTCTGTTCAGCTGCAGCAGGGCACGCATACCCTCACCCTCCAGGCCCCTGCCGGGGAAGCCATGCGTGCCGATTTCGTGCTGCTCTCCAGCGATGCAGACGTATCGGGCTACCGGTTTGCCCTCAGCACCGTGCCCATTTCTACCCAGGATGCCGCCCCCTGATACCCCCCAAAACACCTTTTTGCAAAACTGCAGGAGGATTTTGGGTGCAAACGAAGAAAAGGGAGGCGGTGCATTCATAAAGAATATGCCGTATTCTCTCCCAACAGGAGTCTGACTTGGATAACTGGAACTTTGCACTTCTGAAACGTCTCTGTGAAACCCCAGGCATTCCCTCTTATGAAAATGCCATCCGCAAAGTAGTTGCGGAAGAGTTGAAGCCATTGGCAGATGAACTGGAAGCCGATGCCATGGGCAACCTGACAGGGTTTCGCAAAGGCGCTTCAGACGGCCCCAGAGTGCTGATTGCAGCACATATGGATGAAATCGGATTCATGGTGAAATACATAGACAGCAAGGGGTTTCTGCGCCTGCAGCCGGTAGGCGGATGGGACCCGCGAACCCTTGTTGCACAGCGCGTTCTGGTGCATGGCAAATCTGGGCACTCGCTGCGAGGGGCGCTGATGCCCTCGGCAAAGCCAACACACCTGCTTACCCCTGAAGAAGCCGGAAAAGCCCCCAAACTCGAAAGCATGTTTGTTGATCTTGGCCTGCCTGCAGATGAGGTGAAAAAACAGGTAGAAATCGGCGATACCGTTACCCTCGACAGAACCTGCGAGCAGGTAGGAGACACGGTGCTGAGCAAAACGCTGGACAACCGCCTCTCGGTATTTGTTATGCTCGAAACCATGCGCAGGCTCAAAGGCAAAAACATCAAGGCAAACATTCTGGCAGTAGCCACCACTCAGGAAGAGGTGGGCCTGCGGGGAGCCTCTACTGCCGCCTACGCACTTCAGCCGGATATTGGCGTCGCTCTGGATGTTACGCTGGCAGTAGACTACCCCGGCGCAGATGATACCGAGGCAGTCACTCGTCTGGGGGAAGGCACAGCCATCAAAATCATGGATTCTTCCCTTATATCCCACCCCAAACTGGTACGCCACTTCCGCGATGTCGCTGCTGAAAAATCTGTTAAGCATCAGATGGAGATTCTTCCGCGCGGCGGCACCGATGCCGGCGGCATTCAGCGCAGCAGAGGCGGCGTGCCTTCCATCACTCTTTCTGTACCTACACGCTATGTGCATACCGTAAACGAAATGGCGCACAAGGAAGACATACAAGCCACCATAGAGCTTCTTACTGCATGGCTGCAGGAGGCTCACACACGCAAGTATGGTTATCAGGACGCACTGGCTTAACTACCCTACCGCAAAAGGAGTTTTTTCATGCCCACTCGCAGAGAATTGTGCCGTGGAGCCGCTGGCATGCTCAGCATGGCGCTGGGAATGACGCAGATTCCCCTGCCCGCATTTTCAGCACCGCATCCGGTCTACACCCCTCCCGTTCTGCCACCTCCAAACCTGCCCGGCCTGGTAGTGCTTTTTTCGGGCAAAAAGGAGGAAATCAAACAGAACTGGATGATGAGAGGCTCTCATACAGACTCTGTATGGCAGTATCACAAAGGCGCCATGATTTCCACGCAGGGCGACATGATCAGCAAGGAAAAGTTTACCGACATACGCCTGCATGTAGAGTTCTGGGAACCCTACGAACCAAACAACCACGGGCAAGACAGGTCAAACAGCGGCGTAGCCCCCTACGGCCTCTACGAAATACAGGTGCTAGACAGCTATGGCATTGCCTCGCCAGGCTCAGGAGACTGCGGGGCGGTTTACAGCCAGAGCGCACCGCTCTTCAATGCATGCAAACCACCGCTGCAGTGGGAAACATACGATATTATTTTTCGCGCGCCGCGATGGGATGCCTCCGGGCACAAAACAGACAACGCACGCGTAACCGTATTACTAAATGGTATCTGTGTGCAAAACAACACCGTTATCCCTGGCCCTACCGGTATCAACTACGGGCGGCCGGAACATCCCGGCCCCGGACCACTGCTGCTGCAGTACCACGGGCATCCGGTACAGTTCCGCAATGTGTGGCTGCAAGAACTGCCGCCTGCAGGAGCAAACCACTACTAGACTCTGCTGCCAGCCGGGCAGGGCTTACAAAAAAAAGAGGAGTACCTTATGATACAGTGCAAGCGCCATCTCTCAGGCGCCGCTCTTCTGATCTGCACCGCCCTGCCCGGTGGTGCTCACGCAGGCACAGCTGTCCCTGCCCCAGTTACACTAAAAACCACTACCGGAAAAACCGTGCAGCCATTGCAGCACACTGGAAAATACGGTGTGGTTTTTCTTTTTATTCAGCATGGCTGCCCTATCTCAAACGCAACTTCCCCCTACTACAACAAACTCTGCAGAGAGTTCACGCCAAAAGGCTTCAAGTTTTACTATGTGTTTGTAGAACATGTTTCTGCAAAGCAGGCAGAGCAGCATGCAAAGGCGTACCAGTATGCCTGCCCTGCCCTTCTCGACCCGCAGCAAAAGCTGGTGCACCTGGCAAAAGCCACCATCACGCCAGAGGCTGCCATCTTCTCTCCGCAAGGTACACGCCTCTATATGGGCAGAGTAAACAACCTGTTTGCTGCCCTCGGCATACAAAGACCGCACATTACCAGCAGCGACCTTCGCAATGCCTTGCACGACATAGCATCGCGCCTGCCAGTTGCACATCCTGTTACAACCGCAGTGGGCTGCTACATTCCACTGCCGCTGACAGGACGCTGAAACAAGGGAGAAATCGTATACATGAAACAACCATTTGCTACTCTCGCTGCAGTGCTGGCAGCATCGCTGCTGATTAGCTGCCTGTGCGTCAAAAGCAGTGCAGCACCTCGTACACCCACATTTGCCAGCGATATTGCGCCCATTATTTACCAAAACTGCGCCAGCTGCCACCATGCCGGGCAGGTTGCCCCCTTTTCTCTTACATCGTATCAGGATGTAGAACAACATGCGCAAACCATTGCAGCTGCCACTCAAATCCGCTACATGCCCCCCTGGCATGTAGATAACCCCGGGCTGTTTCAAAATTCCAGACACCTTACCGCAGCGCAAATCACGCTTTTGAAAGAATGGGTGAAGGCAGGATGCCCGCGCGGAAACATGAAGCTGGCTCCTGCGGCGCCGCACTACAACAAAGCCGGCTGGATTATGGGCACACCCGATGCTGTGTATGTCCCCTCCAGGTCATACCAGCTTGCCGCTGCAGGCAGCGATGTATACCGGTGCTTTGTTATTCATACCAATTACCCAACCGACCGGTGGGTAAAATCAGTTGAAATACGACCAGGCAACTACCATGTTGTGCACCATATTATCTGCTACCTCGATACAAGCGGTGCAGCACGCAAACTGGAAGCAGCCACACACGACGGGCAGCCCGGCTATATCTCTTTTGGCGGACCGGGGTTCCCGGCAAAAGGCATGCTGGGCGGATGGGCGCCCGGCACACAACCCATGACCATGCCGCACAATGTAGGCATTCTGCTTCCCAAAGGCGCTGATATTGTGATGCAGGTACACTACCACAAGGATGGCAAACAGGAAACCGACCTTTCACATGTTGGGCTGATTTTTTGCAAAAAGCCGGTAGACAAAAAAATGCTCATCATGCCCCTGCTGCAGTTCAATCTCAACATTCCGCCCAATGACCCCAATTACATTGCAACTGCGCAGCTTAAAGTACCGGCAAACGTACATCTGCTCAGCGTGTTCCCACACATGCATCTGCTGGGGCATACAATGAATGTTACCTGCACGCTTCCTTCCGGCAAGTCATTTCCACTGGTCACTGTGCCAGACTGGAATTTTAACTGGCAGGGCTTTTATACCTACAAAAAACCCCTGGCTGTACCGGCAGGGTCTGTTCTGCACCTCACTGCATCTTACAACAACACAGAGAGCAATCCGTTCAACCCCCATAACCCGCCAGTTATGGTGCACTGGGGCGACCAGACTACCGATGAAATGTGCCTCTGCTTCATCACCTTCACCGTTGATCAGCAGCACCTGCTGCAAAACACTGCCTACGCCCCTGGCCAGAACACAAAATAATCACTGCTTTGTCGCGGCGGAAGCAGCAAATCTGCTTCCGCCCACGGAACTAAAAGAATGCAAACACTGCAAACCCTGCCCAAAACTATGCGGGCTGTTCGTTGCTACGCACCTGAAGACTACCGGCTGGAAGAAATCGCCGTACCCTCCCCTGGCCCGGGAGAAGTGCTGATACGTCTGGAAGCATGCGGCATCTGCGCTTCTGATGTGAAATGCTTTGCGGGTGCGCCCCTGTTTTGGGGTGATGAAACCAGAAAAGGCTTTGTGCAAACCCCTGTTACAGCCGGCCATGAACTGATTGGGAGAGTGGCGGCACTGGGTGAAGGAGCCAGTGAAAAATATGGGCTGCAGCTGGGCGACCGCGCAATTTCAGAACAGATTGTGCCCTGCGGAGCATGCAGGTACTGCCGTACTGGCCGATACTGGCTCTGCACAGTGCATGACATCTACGGTTTTCATACGGCAACGCATGGAGGCATGGCCGACTACATGCTTTTTCCGGCACGTGCGCTCAACTACAAGGTGCCCGATGATCTGCCTGTAGAAAAAGCAGCGCTTATAGAGCCGCTCGCCTGTTCTATGCATGCGGTAGAGCGGGCGCACATAGAATTTGGCGATACAGTGGTGATTGCAGGCGTTGGCCCGCTGGGCCTCGGCATGATAGCCTGCGCACGCCTGAAAAACCCCGGTACACTCATTGCCATAGACACCAATGAAGAACGCCTTGCCCTGGCGCGCAGCATGGGAGCCGATGTGACGCTCAACCCTGTCAACACAGATGTGGTGAAAGCAATAAGGGAACGCACAGAAGGCTACGGCTGCGATGTATACATAGAGGCCACAGGGCACCCCTCCGGCCCTAATCAGGGCCTGCAGGCTATTTGCAAGGGCGGCAATTTTGTAGAATTCTCGGTTATGAAAGAGCCTACCACCACAGACTGGACAATTATAGGAGACACCAAGGAACTCAATATTTATGGTGCGCACCTTGGTCCGGGGTGCTATCCCAAAGTAATAGACTATCTGCATCGCGGGCTGCTCAAGGTAGACGGAATGGTAACACATCAGCTCCCCATGGAAAAGTACCTTGAAGGCTTCCACCTTGTGCAGTCCGGCCGCACTTCCATCAAGGTAGTTCTCAGCATGTCTATGCAAAGCTGACATGTAACAACATGCCTTTTGCGTTTACACAGTGGTACTGGCTGCTGCTGCTGCCGCCCCTTTGTTATTTTTTCTGGTACGCAGCGCAGCATACCATAACAGACATTACTACAGGGCGCAAACGTTTTTCACTGCTGCTGCGCTGCCTGCTTATCACTCTGCTGGTACTGGCGCTGGCAGGGCTGGAACTTCAGAAGAGCAGCAAAACGCTCACAGTGGTCTTTCTGGCAGATGCTTCCCGCTCTGTCGGAAAGGCTGGCCGCACTGCAGAAGAGACTTTTATTCATCAGGCCCTGCAATATATGCATCCCGGCGACCGTGCAGCGCTGATTACGTTTGCCCGTTCGCCCCAAATCAACTCTCTGCCTGCCCATGCACTGCATACCAGCGGCCTGCAGCATGGCGGCAGCATGGAAGCAACCAATATAGCACGTGCCATCGCACAGGGAAGGGCGCTGCTGCAAAACAAAAAAACAGGCAGGCGCATGGTGTTGCTTTCCGATGGCAATGAAACAAACGGAGATGCCCTGCAGCAAACAGCCTCGCTCAACGCCGCAAACATTCACCTGGATACCGTAACCATAGACCCAAAGCTGCATCAGGAGGCCCTTGTTGAGAGCATGACCCTGCCGCAGCAGGTAAAAATTGGTCAGCCATTCACTATTCGCGTGGTACTGCGCTCACTTACCAGTCAGCAGGCCGCTCTTTCGCTCAGCCGCAACAGCAAGCCGGCGGGCAGCCCCATACAGGTGGCGCTGCACCCCGGCGACAATCTGGTGCGTGTGCAGCAAACCATTGCGCAGCCTGGCGCCTACCGCTATCAGGCCGAACTCAATGCCCCGCAGGATACCTACCCACAAAACAACCGCGGAGAGGGCTATGTATGGGTGCGCGGCATACCAACTGTGCTCTATGTGGCAGATAGTTCGCAGCTCACCGCCTTTTTGCGCCGCACGCTGGCAGCACAGCACCTGCGTGTAGAGTATGCTCCTCCTTCCGCGCTGCCTTCTTCCCCCGCCGCACTGCAGGGCTTTGATGCGGTGTTTCTCAGCAATGTCGCCGCATACAACCTCACCAACCAGCAGATGACAGCTCTGCAGCATGCCTGCCGGGATTTTGGAATGGGGTTAGGCATGATAGGAGGCGACCAGAGTTTTGGAGCCGGCTACTACCGGGGCACGCCTCTCGAAAAAGCTCTGCCCGTGAGCATGGATGTAAAACAGCAGAAAAAACTGCCATCTGTAGCAGTAGCGCTGGTGATAGAAGACCTGGAAATCGAATCGAGCGTGAACATGTCGATCGAGGCGGCCAAGGCGGTGGTAGACCTGCTGGAACCTATCGACCAGGTGGGCGTGCTAGACTGCAACGGCTTTGGCTACTTTGGCGGAAACTCCTCTTCTCCCGGCGGCACATGGCGCATTCCTATGCAGCATGTAGTTCACCCCAATGCCATCAAAAACGAAATGCAGAACCTTACAGGCATGGGCGACCCTCCCACCTATGACCCCTATTTGCTGGAAGCGGCGCGTGTGCTGAACAATACAGATGCAAAAATTAAGCACATTATTTTTCTGGGAGATGGAGACGCCATTTACGAGTCAGACCAGAAAACCATCACCCGCGATATACAGCGCATAAATAACATGGGTATAACGGTTTCTACCATTGCCAGCGGGGCAGACAGCCAGGGGCAGACTTTTTTAGCCTACATAGCCAAACTGGGGCACGGACAGGCATACGTTGCAGATGAGGAAAGCCAGCTGCCGCGCCTGCTGCTGAAAGATGCAGAAACCGTGAGCCAGCCCCCCATAGTGGAAGAGCCGTTTCTGCCGGTACGCATGCCAGATGACCGCGTGCTGAAGGGGATTGCCTTTCACAGCGCCCCTCCCCTGCTGGGATACGACGTAGTGAGTGCAAAACCTGATGCCTCTGTTTCACTGATGGATGCACGGCCTGACCGCGAAAACCCGATTTTTGCAGAATGGCGCTATGGGCTGGGCAGATCGGTGGCATTTATGTCTGACGACCGGGCCAAGTGGGCAGTACAGTGGCTCAACTGGCCGGGCTATGCCAGTTTTTGGGCGCAAACCGTACGCTGGACGCTTCGCCCCTATCACCCGGGGCAGTACGATACCAGCGTACAGATGAAAAAAGGCAGAGGGCATATTGTGGTAGATGCCATAAGCAGCAGCGGTCAGTATGTAAACCATTTGCAAATGAGCGCTCTGGTGCTGCCGCCGCATCAGTCTTCAGAAAGCTCTCATACTGTCCGCGTGCCTATGCATCAAACCGGCCCTGGTCTTTACGAAGGATGGTTTGATGCAAACGGAACAGGCACCTGGCTGGTAAACGTGCTGCAGCGCAGCCCCAATAAAGCAGGCACGCAGCGCTCTACCCCTGTGGGCATCTCTGTTGCTTACCCCTCAGAATACCGCAGTGTACAGCCCAACCGCATACTCATGCAGCATCTTGCCCACGCCGATATGGGTCGCACCGATCCTGCCCCCCAGGCGGTATTCGGAATGCAGAGGCCGGCAGCATACACGCACTACAGTTTACATCAGGCCCTGCTGCTTGCAGCGCTGCTGCTGCTTCCGCTGGATATAGCAGTGAGGCGGCTGGCTTTTGGGCGGCAGGAGATGGAACGTTTAACGGCCCTGCTTCGCCGCAAAACTGCAGCAGCGCCAGAAAAAGCCGCTACCCCCGAGCTTGCCCGCCTGAAGAGCCGCAGAGAGCAAACTGTGCGCCTGCGTACCACAGAACACACGCCCGCCGATTCGCCTGCAGGAAAGAGGCAGGGGACAATGGTTGATGCTTCCCGCAAAACTGACCCTAAAAATGCAGAGGCAGTGCAGGTGGAAGCAGTCAGCCCGGAAAACACCCTTCAGCAGGAAGAGAGTGGCATGAGCAGACTGCGCGCAGCAAAAAAACGCGCCAGCGTACGCAATGAAAGAAATCAGAACGAAGAAGAGCAGCAGTAAAGGAGAAATGGGTATGCGTCTTCGCGGACGCTGAAGCGGTAAAAGAACCGGAAGCGGTTACTGCCAATCCATGCAGAGGCGTATAGAGCAGCTGTATCGCGGTGTACGCAGTTTTTTGAGCGCCTTCGCCTCTATTTGCCGAATGCGTTCTCTTGTAACCCTAAAGTGCCTGCCTACTTCTTCAAGGGTTTTCTGGCAGCCGTCTTCCAGGCCGTATCGCATCATCAGCACTTCGCGTTCGCGTTCGGTAAGCCCGCTGAGCGCCTCTTCAATTTTTTCCCGCAGTATGGTATGGCTGGCTGCATCCAGCGCCGAGACCGCGGTGCGGTCTTCCACAAAATCGTAGAGTCGGCTGTCTTCCTCCTCGCCGATAGGTGTTTCGAGCGAAATGGGTTCCGGGGCAACGCTGATTACTTCAAGCACTCTTTCCACGCTTACATTGAGCGCCAGGGCAATTTCTTCCAGCGAGGGTTCGCGGCCAAGTGTTTGCTGCAGGCTGTTTGAGGCTTTCAGCAGTTTGCCAATGGTTTCCACCATATGCACAGGTATGCGTATAGTGCGCCCCTGGTCGGCAATGGCGCGTGTAATGGCCTGCCGTATCCACCAGGTAGCATAGGTGCTGAATTTGTACCCTCTGCGGTGGTCAAATTTTTCTACTGCTCTGATCAGACCTATGTTGCCTTCCTGAATTAAATCGGGAAAAGAAAGCCCTCTGCCGTTGTATTTTTTGGCAATAGAGACTACGAGGCGCAAATTGGCTCTGGTAAGTATTTCGCGTGCGGTCTGTGCGGCTTGCGGGTTGGCATCTGCATTTTCCAGCTGTTTTGCCAGCGCCACTTCGTCTTCCAGTGAAAGCAGCGGCGTTTTGCCCACTTCTCTCAGCCATGCGCGCACGGCATCATCCAGCAGTATCTCTTCAGCCCAGAAATTTTCTTCCACAACAGGGGCAATCGCAAGAGCATAAGCGGGGAGTTCGTGTTCCGTTTGTCCACCCGGCAAATCAATTGCATCGGCATGAATGAGGAAGTCGCCTTCCAGCCCAAGTTCATCCGGCCCTAATTCATCCGGGGAGAGCGTATTCAGCAGAGCATCACAGGCGGTTTGCGGGGGTGGAGTTCCAGTGGCCGTCGCGTTGACCAGGTCTGCAGCAATGCTGTTCATGTTTCATCTCCTTTGCGTGCTCTGCATCTGAAATTGCGAAATATTATCTTTCTGCAATTTGTAAGGCAGTATGTAAAGCAGAGGCTAGTTGTTCCCTCGCAGTGCACGCATATGCAATTGGTACTGTTGCAGCAGAGAGCGCAGTTCTTCCGCGTCGGTAGTTTTGTTCAGCAGCTCGCTCAGACGAAGGCGCTCCTGTTCTGCCCAATAGCGATTCAGGCGTACTATGCAATCCTGCACCGCTGTGTCTGTAAGGGCTTCATTCGCCACGTAATAAGGAGAATCCTGCATAAGTTCCTCCATTCTCGCAGAAATTTTTTCCAGTTTTTCCCGCTCCACTGTCTGCTCGTTTTCATCCTGCCGGCAAAACCTCTCTACCTGCAGTCTCAGGTCTTGCAGCAGCACGCTTCCATCCTCTTGTGCGGGGGTGCGTGCAATGCACTGCAGCAGCGCAGTTCCTTCAGCAGTGGGCATCATCGCCGGGGTAAGCTGCTCCAGCAGCCTCATGCGCCAGTCTCCGCTCAGCAGTGCGCGCAGCAGCTGCTGTTCCGCCTTTTCCGGCCCGGTGCGGGCGGGCGCCTGTGTTGCAAAGGTCTGTGCAGGAGGCTGGTTCTGCAGTTCCTGACGGTTCTGGGCTTCCACCTGGGCATACCCGTACTGGCCGGGCCGTGCAGGGCGGCGGGTGCGCGCCAGGGTTTCGGCATCTGCCAGTATCTGCTCTATGGCGCGTTCCAGCCCATAGCGCCCCGCAATTGGGTGCAGCGCCGCCAGTCGGTCGGCGTACCGTGAGCGGGTAGAGAGTAGTGGAATGGAAGCAAGTACGGGTATAGATTCTGCCAGCGCAGCCTCTTTGCCTGCGGCAGTGTTCAGATCGTGGGCGCCCTGAATGCGGTCAAGTTGATAATCTACACGCCCCATCGCAGCATCCAGCGCCTTTTGAAATGCAGAGGCATCTGCATTGCGCAGCAGCGAATCGGGGTCTTCACCCCTCGGCAGCACCACAATCTGCGCCTCGCCGCCTTCCAGACCCATGCTTTCCCAAATTTCCGCGCCGCGCAATGCTGCCTTCACCCCTGCGTTGTCAGCATCATAGCAAAAGAGAGCGCGGGTGCTGTAGCGTGCCAGCAGTCGCGCATGCTGCTCGGTGAGCGATGTTCCCAGCGAGGCTACGCACTGTGTAAAGCCTGCCTGATGCGCCGCTACCACATCGAGGTATCCCTCTACCAGAACAGGTGAAACGCCTTCTGCAAACTTTTTGCGTGCAAATGCCAGGCCATAAAGAATAGAAGATTTATCAAAAAGAGGCGAGTTGTCTGAATTAATGTACTTGGCAGGCTGATCGGGGTCGAGCGCTCTGCCGCCAAACCCCGCTACCTGGCCTGAAAGGTCATGAATGGGGAAAATAATCCGGTTCCGATAGGCATCGTAGTACCCGTCGCCGCCGTTGCGCAGCTTGATCAGCCCCAGCGAGGCGGCAAGCTCAAGCGAATGCCCCCTGCGCTGCAAAAGCTGGCACAGCGCATCCCATTCCGGCGGGGCATACCCTATGTCCCACACATCCTGAGTAGGACGAAGCACTGCGCGGCGTGCAAGGTAGTCTCTTGCATCGCCTGATACCGCCAGCCTGTCTTTAAAAAACTGCAATGCCGCACGGTTTATTTCACGCATCTGCTCACGATTGCTGCGGGCATTTGTATCGAGGGCATGGCGCTCAAAGGTGATACCGGCACGGCGCGCCAGAAATTCCAGCGCTTCTACAAACTCCAGATTCTCTATTTTCTGTACAAACCGAAAAACATCGCCCCCTTCGCCGCAGGCATAGCATTTGTAAATCTGCAGAGAGGGGCTTACATGAAAAGAAGGCTTGTGGTCTGTATGAAACGGGCAAAGCCCTGTAAAGTTCTTTCCGGCGCGCTTCAGGGCCAGATAAGAGCCGACAAGTTCCACCAAATCGGTTCGTGCGCGTACCGCTTCTTTTACTTCCTGAAGGTCGCTTGCCATGCTGCACTCCTCACGGTACAGTGGGGGCAATGGGATTCGAACCCATACTGGGCGGATTTTAAGTCCGCTGCCTCTGCCGTTGGGCTATGCCCCCCTCGCGCTTCTATTATACCGTTGCACAGCGTTTCTGTACAAAAAGATATACTCTTTGCGCCCCCGGTTCAGCATGCGCCAGAAAGGTTCGAGCGTTCTTTAGGCAGCATTGTTTTCGCACAGCATCTCCTCAACTGCCTGCCCCTGTGAGCATTGTCAGGTCAAAACGGCTTAAATGCCAGCGGCAGGCAGATCAGCAAGGATGGGAAGGGGCGTGCATTGGACAACCTATTCATTGAACGCTTTTGGAGAACACGGGGGATATGAGGCGGTTTACCTCAAGTCTTATCAGAGTGTTACACAGGCGGTGGAGGGGATAAAAGCCTATATGCATTTCTACAACCAGGAGAGAATACACCAGGCGCTCAATTACAATACACCCGCTGCAGTTTATGCAGCAGGAAAGACAAGCGCACACAACAATACATAACTTAAAAACGCACACCAACTGTCTAGACTATGGGGAAAAGTATAAATTACATTCATTTCCTATCTGGATAGTCGCAAATACAGTAGTTTTCCAAATAAACAGAGTGTAAACCCTTGTATGAAAAATGCCATGGAATCAAATAGTAGCGCGCCATTGTTTTCAAATATAGAAAATATCCGACTGACATACGTTTGCGAGTTCGGTGGACCAATGAGGATAATTGCCAGTAGAGATAATGCGCTGAACAGCAACAGATGTTTAATGGTATGTTTACAAAAAATGGGGCCTTTGCCGGCATAAGCTAAAAGATTGTATAGAATACCGAAAATAAAAGAGAAAGCAAGTATAATAAATGCAGGGAGTAGATGCACAAAAAATTGAAGCAAAAAAGGTGAAAACAACAATACATACATAAATTCAGTCTTTTTTCGTTTTTGAACACCTTTTTATCTCCAATCTATGTTAAGGCAATCATCTGAATAATCTATATCTTGCAACTGTTATTTGTCTGTTTTTTCTGGATGAGAAAAAATGTTTTCTGAAATCGAAACATTCTTTTGCAGGTAACTCAGATTTTCAGTGATGGTGCTGCCTTTATGCTCAGAAGTGGAATATACTTCCAGGCTGTATTTATCAATTTGTTTCGCTTTCACGTTATAGTCTAGAACAACTACAAGAAGATCACCTGCAACTATCCACCTCTGGTTGATTTTACTCACAGAAAAAAGACGAATTATGTCGGGATTTACGGGTGATGCATCCTGCAGATAGTAGGTTGTTTCATCGCGTGTGCGCTTCGCATTTTTTCTTTGATTTCGTATATGCAGCTGACCAACAGAATTGCCTGTTTCCTCATTCAATTCAGGGAGGTTTATGCAAGTTGGGTCAAGACCATAGCTGGTTCTGCCAGCAGTTATTCCTGCAAGCGCATATGAAATGGTTCCCCATATATTATCATGACTGGTCAGCTTTTTTGAGTACGCACTATCAATAGTGAGTTTGCCATTTTGTATATCCCACACTTTTATGAAGCTATGATATACCACTGCCCTGACATACAAATGGCGATACTGATAGCAGTCAACTCTGTACCATACACGAGATTTTCGGAACCAGCAAACATAGTTGAACCCGTTCGAGCTGCTTCCGGCTAAAATGGCAGAATCGAGTGGCGAGGACGACTGCGCCATAATTTTATCAACCCTCTGTTGAGTTATCCGAACTGGCGCTGGTCTTGCAAACTGAAGCGGAATAACGCCGTGAAAGAATTGGTTTATCATCAAAGCCAATAGGGTAGCAGACTGCATTTCATGTTCCTCCTCTATCTGTTGCACAGGTATTCTGAAGCAATTTTTTACTTTTTCGCAGTACCACACGCACAGGTTGTTTGGTTACCTTTCTTGCAGTGAACAGGACATGTAATAGGTATGTGAATTGTTTTCTTAAGCGGACCAAATCCGACAGTGCGTGTTATTATCACCGTTATTGAACCGTCGACACCACCATGTAATGGCACAGATTTGCAGTTTCTCTTATTTGGGCAATTACTCTGACAAGTGTCTATTGTTACACCTGGAACAGCTATGGGGGATTATTTGCACCAAAAGGGTGCATTCGATGCAATTCCGCACGAGCTGCCCGTAATTGTGACACAGGATGTTAGTTTACTAATCCCGGGTGTTTTCAGGAGCGCAAGAGAACGTTGCGGCAGATAGTATGACAAGCCATCCTGTGCTCCGGTCAACCCATCTTGCATGATCCTGGAGCCATCGAACTTCCATGCAGTACTCACAGTTCCCTGCTCGAACTGCTGCACGCTGAATATGTCATACACGCTGCTGCTCATCACCGCCCCGTTCGCGCCTGTTATCACGCCGTACACTCCCACCGTGTCTGCGTGGTGGTACTCGTCATCGGTTGCGCTCTTGCGGCGTATCAGCATGCTGCTGCACCCTCCGCCTGCCCGCAGGTACTGAGCGCTGGTGCTCCAGCTGCCGCCTGCCAGGTCGCTGGTCTGTTCCACCATCTCGCCAGCGCCGCACGCTACCCCACAAGGGTACCAAGTCCACAGGCTGTTCGCAATGTCCTTAGCCCACCGGCGGTTGCCGTCAGCGCCATACGCATACTGGTATGCCACCGTGCCGCTGTGAGAGATGCTCAGCAAGCCCACAGCCGCCAGCGCGTGATGCCACCTCACCCCGGCCTTTCGGCGCTGAAAGAGGGGCCAGAGGGCTGGTGCAGCCTGGCAGCATAACTCTGCAGCCCTCGCAGAGGGCTTGGCGTATCAGCACAGGGTTTCAACCCCG
>DAIDHN010000021.1 GCA_027459665.1 Chthonomonadaceae bacterium
GACGGCGTGACATGGAAACGCCAGAGCATGCAGCCGGTGCTCTCTGCCGAACAGCCCTGGGAAAAGGTGGCCGTGATGTGCCCGGATGTGCTGTGGGATGCGCACCGAAAGGTGTACAGAATGTGGTACTCGGGAGGAGATCAGTATGAACCCGATGCCATTGGCTATGCAGAAAGCAGCGATGGCATTCACTGGACAAAAAACGCGCACAACCCCATTTTTCAAGCCGACCCAAGCCAATCGTGGGAAAAGTACAAGGTGACTGCCTGCAATATAGTGCGCAGCAGAGGCTGGTACTACATGTTCTACATAGGTTTTCGAGACATAGACCATGCTCAAATCGGCCTCGCACGCTCAAAAGACGGTATCTCCAGCTGGCAGCGGTTTACCGGCAGCCCAATCATCAGCCCAACAGAAGGCAGCTGGGACAGCGATGCCTGCTACAAACCTGCCGTTGTTTGGGATGGCAGACGGTGGCTGCTTTGGTACAACGGGCGCAAGGGTGGATTGGAGCAGATTGGGCTGGCAGTACACAACGGTGAAAACCTCTGGAACACGGGCCGCTAACTGATGCAGCAGCGCAGGATGCAGACAGCAGGCAGGCGGCTGCCATTTTCCGAATGAATGCTGCAAGCACAGCAGCCCTGCTGCATGCCTTCAGCGGCAGCTAGTCCCTCTCATACGCCCCCCCTTCTTCTCTCCCCTCATCAACAGCAGGGCAGCGCTTCTGTTCGTCTGTTGCACACAAACAGTACGCTTCTGCAGCATGGCTGAAATATTGCTGAACAAGACAAACCAGTAACAACAAAACACCATTCCCGCCTGCAGACAGAAGGCAGTCTCCCACACTAAAAATAGTTTACGTCAACCCTGCACACTTATAAATCAGCAGAATATACTTGAAAAAAGTGTGCAGCAGAGTATACTTAGGGTCAGACTCCGTGCAGTGACACCACTTCAGCAGGATGCACGGTATTGCGAGTCTCCGTCCCTTCCAGAAAAACAGAGATGCTGTCAACAGCAGACAGCACAATCATACTGGCAGACAAACTGCCATTTGCAACTATCCCTGTAAGGAGAGTGACTTGATACAAAAAACTAAGCGGCAGTACAATGCGGTGATTGCCCTCTGGTCTACGGCTGCCCTGCTGCTGGCAGGTTGTACCAACAAGGCAGCTGAAAACCTGCCCGCCCCCGTCAATGTGGCCAGTAAGCAGACGCTTACCCTCCCAGAGCCTCCCGAACCATCTATAGCAGTACTCTCTGCCCCGGCAAATAAAAATTATACTGTTGGCGTCAGCCTTCTCACCCAGGATGACCCTTTTTACATTGCACTGAAAAAGGGCATGGTAAAAGAGGCTGCAAAAGAGAAAATAACGCTGGTGCCTCTCTCTGCAGATAAAGACCTGAACAAGCAGATCAATCAGGTGCAGAATTTTATTGCCCAGAGAGTAAATGCCATCGTGATATGCCCGGTAGACAGCGAGGGAGTAATCTCTGCGGTGCAGGCTGCCAACAACGCGCACATACCCGTATTCACCGCAGATATAACCGCAAACGGCGGCAAGATTGTGAGCTACATTGCATCAGACAACGTGCAGGGCGGCAGGCTTGCCGGTGAGTATGCGGCAAAAACGCTGCTGCACGGCACGGGCAATGTGGCTATTCTCGACCTCAAAACCGTTAGCAGCGTGGAAGACAGGGTGAAAGGCTTCAAGGAAGCGCTTGCTGCATACCCCGGCATTCATGTTGTATCTGACATCGATGTGCCCAATGCAACGCGTGAAAACGCGGTTGACAAAGCGACCAACCTGCTGACCGCCAACCCAAACATTAACCTCATCTTTGGCTGCAACGATCCGGTTGCGCTCGGAACCCTCTCTGCTCTCAAGCAGATGAACAAAACCGATGTAAGCATTGTGGGGTACGATGCAACGCCTGAGGCGCAAAACTACATTGCAACCGGCACGAGCATGCTGAAGGCAGATGCCATACAGTTTCCAGACCTTATTGGCAAAACTACGGTAGATGCCATCATAAAGTACCTCGGCGGCACGCCTGTTCCAGCCCAAATACCCATTCCAACCGGTCTGGTTACCCCTGCATCGTTCAAAAAATAATCACTCATAAAGAACAGCCTGTACTTTGTACGGGCTGTTCCCTCTGGTAAAAAACTGGCGCCATTCACTACATGAACTCACTTACACCCAAACCCTTTGCTTCTGCAAAACAGACATCCAGATATTCTACACTCAGGCGATCCGTCGGTTTTGGTCCCAATACCGGCATCAGCGTGGTCTTTGTCTGTCTGCTGATTCTGGTATGGGCTACAACGCCATCTTTCAGACATCTTCTCACCTTTCAAAACCTTGTGCAGCAGGTCTCCATCAATGCAATCATTGCCATCGGCATGACCTTTGTAATCATCACTGCCGGCATAGACCTCTCTGTTGGCTCTATACAGGGCCTGTCGGGAGTAATCACAGCAATGGTGCTTATGAACCCCGCACTGGTTGGCAGATTCGGGCTGGCAGTGATTCCTCTTGCAGTCGCGGGTGGAGTGGCGGCAGGCGCACTTGCAGGTTTTCTCAACGGCGCCGCTGTCTCCCTTCTTCGCATGCAGCCATTTATTGTTACACTGGCAACCATGTGGGCCATCAGGGGCGTGGCAGAGATAATTACCAACGGATCGCCCATTGGAACCGTCTCTCCCGACAGGCCGCTTGCCAACCTGCGAAACAACATTCTGCAAAACAAATTCACCATGATTGGCATGGGCTTTACAGGCATTATCCCACTCTCTGCGCTCATAGCGCTGGTGGTAATGATAGCGAGTCACATTCTGCTAAGCCGATCGGCCTTTGGCAGACAGGTGTACGCAATAGGCGGCAACAAAGAGGCCGCCAGGCTTTCAGGCATCAATGTAGACCGCACGCTTCTTATGGTTTATGCACTCTCCGGCCTGCTGGCGGGCATAGCGGCAGTCATCCTTGCATCCAAACTGGTAGGCGGTCAGCCAACCGCCGGCAACGGTTTTGAGCTGTATGCCATTGCCGCAGTAGTGGTGGGCGGCACCAGCCTGTTTGGAGGCGTTGGCAACGTAATCGGCAGCGTGCTGGGGGCGCTTATTATTGGCATTATCAACATGGGGCTTGACCTTCATGGCATATCTGCCTTCTGGCAGCAGATTGTTACCGGCGCCATTATTCTTCTGGCTGTGCTGATAGATGACCGGGTAAGGCGCCGAAGAGCCTGAACCGCCGCCGTTTTGCGTATGGCTGTGCGGCGGCGCTGTACGCATACGCGCAGTATTCTGCATGCCAAACCATGCCGCCGCTGCCTGTAAAAAAGGTAAAATTCAGTTATGCTCACCGCCAGGAAAGGAGCATTTGATTCATGGAAATTCACATCCCTACCAATATCTTCACCTATCCCGACATCGCACTGCCCCGCGTTGCCAGAATAATGCAGCGGGAAACCGTACCTGCGCTCTCTGAAAAACAGGCGGCAAAACTGGCGGCAGAGGCCGTAAACACCCTGCTTGAGCAGCATCGGCTTGCTCCCGGCGCTTCTGTGGCAGTAGGAGTGGGCAGCAGAGGCATCTGCAGCCTGGCAGCGGTGGTAAAAGCAGTACTAACCACCCTGCAGCAGGCCGGATTGCAGCCGTTTGTTACGCCAGCCATGGGAAGCCACGGCGGTGCAACCGCTGAAGGGCAGAAGGAAGTGCTGGAAAGCTACGGGGTAACCGAAGAAGCCATGGGAGCCGCCATCCGCTCCAGCATGGAGGTAGAGCAGGTGGGCGAGCTGGGTCGGGAAGCAGGTGAATACGCAGGGTTCCCTGTGTACTGCGATCGCAATGCCTATCATGCCGATGCCATTCTGCTTGTAAACCGCATTAAGTCGCACACCGATTTCAGCGGCCCCATAGAGAGCGGCATCGGCAAAATGGCGGTAATTGGGCTTGGCAAACGCCATGGCGCCGATGCCATTCACCGCCAGGGGGCGCATGGGCTGGCAAAACTGCTGCCCCTCATCGCACGTTTTCAGGCAGAGCGCCTTCCTCTGCTGGGCGGCATCGCACTCATTGAAAACTCCGCAGGCCGCACCTGCGAAATACACCCTCTGCCCGCTGCATTCATCGGGCAGAAAGAAGAAACCAGTCTGCTGCACAGGGCGGCAGCCCTGCTGCCACGCATCCCTTTTAAACAGCTTGATGTACTGCTGATAGATGAAATAGGCAAAAATATCAGCGGAGCATGCATGGATACCCATGTCATTGGCAGGCTCTGCATGCCCTCCCTGCCAGAAAGTGATTGGGAAGGACCGAGCATTCGCCTGATTGCTGCACTCGATCTCACCGAAGAAACGCATGGCAATGCCGTTTCGATGGGCCTGGCAGACCTGACTACCGAACGCCTCATCTCCAGAACCAACTGGGAAAGCACCCTCATCAATGCGCGCACCAGCGGCGAAGGAGGAATACTGCGCTCACGCATACCGCTGATTCTGCCAACTGCAGAAGACTGCGCACGCACCGCCATTGCAACATGCGGCAGAGCCAATTCTGCCGATGTGAGGCTGGCACGCATACGCAGCACGGCACACACCACCCTGCTGGAAATATCGCCGGCCCTGCTGGAAGAAGCGCGTGCCAACCCGCAGCTGCAGGTAGATGAAGAGCTGCACGCGATCAACCTGAACTGCAAACTGCAGTAGCGCGGCGCATTACCTGTGCAGGTTGTTGGGCCGAAGCAGGCTGCCGGCATCGCTGCCCAGAGTGGTGCGCAGCAGCGTTTCAGGCATGGCATTTTCTGCGCTGGAGGCGCGCAGCAGCGTAACAGCAGCATTGCTTTTTTCTGCTGTAGAGGGCAGAGCCAGCAGGCATACCCTGGCGGCTTCTTTCACCCTCCCCTGCTCCGGCCCGACCGCCTCTGAATACGCCAGCCTTTCAACAGGCACAACTGCTGTAATGTTTCCCATACGCTGCAATACATTGAGAATGGCAAGCAGAAAGTCGCAGTGATCTTCTGCCAGCCCCATATCCAGCCACTGGTAAAGAATGTCGTACCTCGCCTGCGAAAGCAGCGCCGCGTTTTCCAGCTTCATTTGCGGCAGCAGCCGCTGCAGCCCCAGTACTGCCATTTTGCGCGCATATCTGTCTGGCCACAACAGGGCGTCGGCGAGCGGGCCAACTGCACTCACATCTCTGCTGCGTGCCAGAGCTTTCAGCTCTTTTATCTGCCTGCCCAGCACAGAATAGCGCCCCAGCAGCAGCGGAAGCAGTGCCAGCCCCCCGCCCAGCACGGCAGGCAGATACTGATGCTGCATTCCATAGTGCGCCATATTGTACAAACCAAAAGGGGTGAATACCGCGTAAGAGGCGGTAAGCACCTTGCTGCGCAGGGTATAGCGGCGGTGCAGACTGCCATCCTGCTGCTGTGCATGTTCGGCGGGCGGGGCTGTCGCTTCCTGTCCCGCTTCAGAGCCGACAGTGCGCTCTTGCTCTGCTGCAGACGGCATGTTCTGAGCCGGTTGCAGCGCGGAGGCAGCCGAAAGGGCGTCTACCGTCCTCCGTGCCGCATTGCGTACATCAACCGGGTATGCTGCCCCGCACAGCCGGCGCGCTTCTGGCAGAGCAGGCAGGTACTGCTGACGCTCTATGGTGCGCAGGGCATGTTGCAGCATCTTTCTGTCGCGCCCTGTGCGGGCTGGCCCCAGTATGCGTCTTACCGCGGCAAGGCTGCCGGCATCCAGGTGCCCTTTTTCCACCTCGCTCAGGGTGCGCAGCAGTCGGCGTATGCGAAGGCGGCAGGCAGTTTGTATTTCCCCCTGCGTTTCATCCAGCAGTTCGGCCAGGGCGGGCAGCCATTTCATGTTCACATCTGCGGTAGCGGCAGCAAGCTGTGCGCCTCGTATCTGGCGCAGCTGCATTCGGGTCAGTTCGCTGGATATGCCCAGCAGAGCAAAAAGCAGCATGTCTATGCGCTGGCGCATCAGCGCGCTCACAACGGCTCCGGGCCAAAAGCCGTACCCCAGCACAATCCAGAGCCGCAGCAAAAAAACGTCGGCGCCATGATTCTCTTCCTCAAGCGTCTGCAGCAGCTGCACTGCGCTGCCTGCCCCGTTTTCAAGACTCGTGCTTACTCTGTCTGGCGGTTTTGCCCCTGTCTGTTTCGTCACGGCATTTCCCTCATTGCAACCAGCTGCCCCGTCTCATCCGGCTGCCTTTTTGTCTGCTGCGTGCCTCCACCATATGAGTCGAGCGTAAAATAGTCGATATGAATATCCGCAGGGCCAATGCTGTATGCCAGCCCTCCAACTGCAGGGGCAGCGCCTGGTTCGGGGGGCAGATAGCAAAGCGGCTGGTTTTTTACGCGGGCAAACGGGTCGGCAGGCACAGCAGGCAGATAGGCGGGAACCAGCTGCTGCAGGCTGGCAGGCATGGCGCCATGATCCCTGGCATACAGCATTTCTGCCAGCGTAACCACAAGCAGACGGTTGTAGGCAAGGTCAGCCCTGTGGTTCATATCATTGTTCACAGGTGGCAGAACCGCTTCTGATATGCGCGGGCAGCGCTGCCGAAGCCACACCTGCCATTTTACCAGAGGCAGATACGATCTGTCGGTGTATGCACCGCCTGTCAGGGCAGCATAGGCGTTTAGGGCCTGCTCATAGCGCCGAATAAAATGCTGCCAGGGGTGCTGTATCACCTGCATATCTGCGTGCAAACGGTTCCATTCGTTGTCGGCAAGCCCGCTGCTCTGCAGCAGATACGCTGGCTGGTAGTAGCGTGCCACGGCATCTGCCAGCAGGGGAAGATGATTCTGCCTGTAGTTTTGCAGCAGTGCGCTGAAATGAGGGCGGCTGCTGAGCAGAAGCTGCACTGCCTGCAGCATATGCACAAGGTCGGGGCGGGTAAGAAATGCTTTCTGCGGGGTATGGCTGTAATAGAGCTGCTGGTTTTGCGCCAGCATGCTCCATACAACAGAACGCGCAGCGTGGTTCATTTTCAACAATGCGCGGTACTGGTGCAGTGAACTGTTTTGCTGCAGCATAAAATTGAGCCGCAGTGCCTGCAGGGCGGTGTCGAACGCTTTCATCCACTCCTGTTTTGCCTGGTAATACCGTGCCTCATCTATCAGCAGAGCATTCGCCCGCAAAACAACATTGTGCTGCTGCTGCGGGTTGACTGTTATCTGCATTTGCAATGCCTCATGTATTTGCTGCAGAGGCTTCTGGTTGGCGTTCAGCACGCTTTGCAAAAAGGAGAATGTAATATGCCGGTTATGTATCTGCTCTGCAGAAGGCGCTGTATTGAAGACATACATTGTGCTGCTCTGGCCTGGTGCGCCGTATACTGCCTGATAGCCAACTGAAACGGGGTTCATCAGCCAGCCGTAATCCAGCGGAGGCAGATGTGCAGGGTCGGCAAAGCCGAGTTTTTTTGCATCACTGGCAGAGTAGTACTTGCCGGCAGGCTCATGAATGGCTTCTGCTGCATTCATCAGCAGCTGCCATCCTTTGCTTGGCCCAAGCACAGCGGGGTAAGCAGGCAGATGAGGCACGCGTTCGGCTTTGCGAACCTGCTGCTGCATATAAGCAGGCACAGAGTAGATGCCTGCCCCCAGCGCTATCGCTGCGCCTATGCGCACAGGCAGCGATACGCGGCTGGCCAGGCTGAACAATTTTCTCCTGCCGGTATGCAGTGGCAAGCCAGCTGTTTCAGGCAGCGTTTTCTCTTCTGCATACACACCCGCTGCTGTCGGTTTGGCAGTAGCAGACGCTCCCTCAGTTTTATGATTCAGCATAACAAATTTCCCCTCCAAACGCATACGCATGCTGTGCTGTACGCATCAGCAAAACTGCAACCTTCCGGCAAAACTTTTTCACGACACTGGTTTACTCACAGCAGTTCCAGACTTCAATATGCCTCAGCAATATAGACGCTTTGATTCAACTTTCTTTCAAACGGCTCATGGAACCTGAGAGTGACTATGTGAAGCCGATATTATTTTTATCGCCCCGCCCTCCCCTGTGCCGGTATGCTGCCCTCTATGCCCGCACCACCAACGGCAGCCTGCCGGGCGTCAGTATCATAGAATGGCAGGGCAGCCGGCAGTACCTAAATACTTGCATGCGGCATAGACGGCATTATGTCAAATACTGAAGCGCCAGCATACCCGGTTTATTTGGCTCGGTCTTCAAAGAGCTTCGGTATCGGCCTGCTGCCTCTGAAGGCGAACGATTATTTTCAGAGCTGAATATTGCTTTTCAGCCATTCCAGCAGCCTGTACTGCTCGTTACGAGTTTTTGCCGTAGTTTTCAACAACAGGCAGCAGGGCGGCTGGTCTCCTTTGCTGTCTCGCAGCACCGCCTCTATTTCACCAATCTGATCGCACCTCTTAAACTCAAGTACTGTATGAATGGGGCGGCCAGGCTGAGAATGAATAGAAACAATGTACGGGTCTGCACGCAGAAGCTGCACCAGTCTGTCGTAGTCTGCAGGGCGATGGTGCCCCTTGCTCTCTGCAACATTTTTCTGCTCCGGGCTAATATCGCATTCATTAGGCATGGGCATATGCACAAACTGCTGGTGCATTGCCTCATGGTACAGGGCGCCCAGTGCCGACAGCATCACCTGCCCCTGGCTGCGTTCCAGCATTGGCTCAAGCGCCTCAGGAATGTTTTGAAGCTTTTCATTTTCCTCAGGCATCCCTTCATTTTGCAATTCTTCCAGAAGGTCGCTGTGTTCCAGCCAAAGAGTAAGGTCATAGTCTATGGGCATAACAGGCATCTCTATGATTTCACGAAACCCTTCAAACTGGTAGTACACTGGCGCTTTCAGCAGCTGCCCCAACAGGGTGGCATAGCTGATCTGTGCCTTGTAGCCTCCCGTAGCGTTGATATGTATCTCGTGCCCGCTGTTTTTTGCCTTGCGCAGCTGCTCGCTCATGGTGCGAACCAGATTGCGCAGGCCATCCGTACGAAACAAATGCTGATTGCTGTCATCCAGCTTATCTACCACCTGCACTTTTACCGTATCAAACTGGCAGTCAGACCTGCACTTTTCAAAAAAGCATTTCAAAATGCCCCCGGTCTGCTTCCCCTCTGCTGTTTCAGAAACAAACAGAACAAGCTCTTTCAGCTTCTTCCCTTTCAGCGTGCCGTTCACCAGAGACACCATCGAATTGATCTCTGCACCACACACACCGGCTTTGGGGTCTTGGCTGACCAGCCATGCCGCAATATGGCTGTTCTCATTCTTGTCCAGCTTCTTTTTCAGGCCTTCATCAGTCTCTCTCTTCAAATTGCCCAGCAGGGAAGTCCCCACCGTACAAAGCACCACAACATTGCTCATCACAGCACCCTTTCTAGGCAGGAAAAATCTGATGCACTGTACAATAATGCAGCAGGCACTATTTTGCAGTATCAAGAGGAACCCCATATGCGCATTTACCTGGAAGGCGATCCTTATCTGCCAGCGCAGACTGAAAAAACCTGGAGCGAAAGGGGTGCATGGCCCTGCCACTGGATAGGTTACACACCAGAGCAGGCTACTCCTGCTGTAATTGCTTTCCGGCTCTGCTTTCATCTAAATTCACCGGTTTCTGCTTTGCTGCATGTCACGGCAGACCAGCGCTACACGCTTTTTCTTGATGGTGTGCAGATAGGCGAAGGCAGCGAACGGGGTGATGCAGACCACTGGTATTTTGAAAGCTGGCAGGTAGATATGGATGCCGGCCCTCATATACTTGTTGCACGCGTATGGTGGCTGGCAGACATGGCCCCATATGCCCAGATGTCGCTACGCCCAGGTTTTTTGCTTTCGCCGCAAAGCCCCGATCTGCAGCCGCTGATAGGCACTGGGCTGGCGCACTGGGAAGCAGCTCTGCTGCAGGGCTGCCAGTTCAAAGGCCCGCAGGCCGCCTGGGGAACCGGCGCCAATATGATAGTGCATGGAGAGCAGTACAGCTGGGGGCACGAAAAAGGCGAAGGAGAGAACTGGCTGCCTGCAGTTGTTGTAGAACGCGCCGTGTGCGCCGCGAAAAACGACAGGCCGCCCTCGCACCTGCTTACCCCCTCTAGCCTGCCGCCCATGATGCGATCGCGCTGGAACCAGGGAAGAGTGCGCCATGTACAGGCGGCTGCCTCTCTGCATACCAGCCAGATGCCCGTGCTGCAAAGCGAGCACATTGCACCAGAGGCAGAACTCTGGCAAAACCTGCTCTCGCAAAATGCCCCTCTGCACATCCCTCCGCATACTGCAAGACGCATTCTGATTGATCTGCAAGACTACCTGTGCGCCTACCCGGTGGTTCAGCTTTCAGGCGGCAGGGGCGCTTTGGTAAGAGTACACTGGCAGGAAGCGCTGTTTGAGCAGTACCCTCCCCGTACAAAAGGCAGCAGAGACGAAGTAGAAGGCAAGTATTTCACAACCATCTGGTCGGGCGAAGATGGAATAGGCGACACTTTTCTGCCAGACGGCGGACAGAACAGGGTGTTTTCCACCCTCTGGTGGCAGTGCGGACGTTATGTTGAAGTGTACGTGCAAACCGGTGAAGAACCGCTCGCCATTGAAAACCTCTGTTTTTTGGAAACACGCTACCCGCTGGAAAAACAGGCCGCATTCTCCTGCTCAGACCCTCGCCTGGAAGAAGCTGCGCAGCCAATGGTGCGCGCGCTGCAAATGTGCAGCCATGAGACATACATGGACTGCCCCTACTACGAACAGCTGATGTATGCAGGCGATACGCGCCTGGAAATCATGGCCACCCGTGCCATTACCTCAGATGACCGCCTTCCTCTCAAGGCACTGCGCACCTTTGGACATTCGCTGCACAGCATGGGGCTTACCCGATCGCGCTACCCAAGCAGAGTGGCGCAAACCATACCGCCCTTCTCACTCTGGTGGATAGGCATGCTGTATGACACAATGATGTGGCGCGAATGCCGGCCAGTGCTGCGTGAACTCATGCCCGCCGCCAGGGCAGTGGCAGAATACTATTTGCAGCGGCAAAACAGTGATGGGCTGACTGGCCCGGCAGAAGGCTGGAACTATATGGACTGGGTGGAGGAATGGCCCTCTGGTGAGCCGCCCGATGGGCGCAGCGGCTGCAGCGGGTTAATACACTGGCAGTTTGTGCATGTGCTGGGCCTGCTTGCCGAACTGGAAGGTGCGCTGGGCGAACCAGAAATGGCGCTGCGCTGTGAAAGGCTTGCGGCGCAGCTGGCACAAAGCGGTGAGGCAGCATTCTGGAATGAGGAGAAAAGTCTTTTTGCCGATGACCTTCAGCATACCCGTTTCTCCGAACATACCCAGTGCATGGCCATACTCAGCCACAGACTGTCTCCCCGCCGGCAAAAACAGGTGGGCGACAGCCTGATGAGCGCTAAAAACCTGGCGCGCGCCACCATTTACTTTCAGCATTATCTTTTTGATGCCCTCTATATGCTGGGGCGTACCGATAAAATGCTGGAGCATATGGAACTCTGGTTTTCGCTCAAGTCACAGGGGTTCAAAACCACGCTGGAAAAGCCCGAACCCAGCCGTTCAGACTGCCATGCCTGGGGCGCGCATCCGCTTCATCATTACACCGCCTCGCTGCTGGGCATTCGCCCGGCGTCACCCGGCTTCCATACGGTGCGCATTGCTCCTCAGCCTGCTGGCCTTGCCTGGCTGAGAGGAGAAGTGTTTCACCCAGCAGGCAAAATTCTGGTAGAGCTTCAGAGAGACAATGGAATGCTGACCGGCATGGCTGTACTGCCCCAAAACATATCTGGTTCTTTTGAGTATGCAGATTCGCATCTGTCTCTCCTGCCGGGAGAGAACAAAATCAGCATGCGCGACCACTAGGAAAAGGTCATGAATACTGCAAGGCTAATGAAAGCGTAATGTAAGCATACAACTATATCACCACATGTACCCGGGAGGAAAACTTGAATTCTCAGCAGGTTGCCCTGAAGGCGCAACAGATTGTTTCTGCAGTTGAAAAAGCTATTGTAGGTAAAAATGACACAGTAACCATGGCGCTCGCTATTCTTCTTGCACAGGGACACCTGCTCATAGAAGACATACCCGGCGTGGGCAAAACAACTCTTGCAAAGTCGCTCGCAAAAGCACTCGGTCTCAAATTCAAGCGCATACAATTCACCCCCGATCTGCTGCCTTCCGATATTACGGGGTCTTCTATTTACAACCAGAAAACGGGTGATTTTGAAGTGCGGCCAGGCCCGGTTTTTGCAAATCTGGTGCTGGCGGATGAGATCAACCGCACCACCCCCAAAACACAGGCGGCCCTGCTGGAATGCATGGAAGAACAGCAGGTTACCATCGACGGCAGCGGCCTTGCGCTTCCCTCCCCTTTTTTCGTGATTGCCACACAAAACAACATTGAGATGGCTGGCACCTATCCCCTGCCAGAAGCGCAAATGGACAGGTTTATGGCGCGCATTGCAATGGGCTACCCCGATAGAACCGCTGAGGAAAATATTTTGAAGGGGCAGATTACCTCGCGCCCCGTAGACAGCATAGAGCCAATCAGCTGCGAAAGCGAGATACTGGAAATGCAGAAAGCTGTGCGCACTGTATTTGTAGATGAGGCAGTACAGTCGTTTCTGCTGGACATTGTGGTGGCTACGCGCACGCACTCCTCTGTTGCACTGGGTGCGTCACCCCGCGGAGCGCTTGCCCTGCAGTACTCGGCTCAGGCCCTTGCTGCTATAGAAGAGCGTGACTTTGTAAAGCCCGACGACATAAAACGCCTTGCAGCCATTGTTCTGCCGCACAGAATGCTGATACGCCCCGAACAGAGAATTAGAGGAATTACCTCCGACGAGTGCCTGCAAGACATCCTTGCTTCCATCTCTCCGCCTGTAGCAGCCAGAATACGCTGAACCACGTGCAAGGAGCAGACAGTGCAACACAGTAAATGGATTACTCTGGTGTTTGGTTCCCTTTGCCTGGTTGCGGTGGCAACCGTTTTGCAGTCTCAGCATCTGTTTTACATGGCAGCCCTTCTGCTTACCCTGCCCGGTGTCTCTTACGCCATGGGCTGGTTTACACTGCGCGGCCTCACCTTTCAGAGAAAACTGCCCGCCAGCGCCTGGGAAGGAGAAACCGCTGTGGTAGAGTACCAGGCAGCCAACCCTACTCATATCACCCGATTTTTTATCTCCATGCAAGAATCATGGCCAGACTGGATAAATGAAGAGCAGGAAGATACTCCATTGCTCAATGTACCCGCAGCAGGCAGCGTTTCGCAGTTGTGCCGCCTTCGCTTCGAGCGCAGGGGATGCTATTCAAGCAGCCATTTTTCTGCAGTGGCTCTAGACCCGCTCGGCGTATTCTCCTTCTCACGCAATGTCCTCTCAAAACAAGAACTGGTGGTGTATCCCGCCCCATGCGTCACGGCAGAGCTGCCCGAATCTGGGGCGGAGCGCTTTGGCTGGCAGTCGTTTGTATCTGCGGCCTTGCGCGGAGCCAGCATAGACCCAGACGGGGTGCGCACCTATGTTCCAGGCGACCCGCTCAGACACATTCACTGGAGACAAACGGCCCGAACCGGCAGGCTCAACGTAATGGAGTTTGAAGAAACCTACTCTATACACCTCATTCTTGCTATTGAAACCCAACTGGGCACCAATATTGGCCCTGCAAACAACAGCACACTGGATTATGCAGCGCGCCTTGCTGCATGGCTGGCCAACGAAACCGTGCGCGCCGGAGCATCGCTGCGCCTGATGCACTGCTCTCCTTCTGCAGGCAGTGCAGTTACCGATGTGGGCGGCGGCAAGGGAGAAGAGAATCTGATGCTGATACTAGATACGCTGGCGCGCATGGAAGACAATGCAGAAATGCATCTCGGCAGGGCGCTGCAGCATCTGCAAGGCCCGCTTCCGCCCGGTTCTGTGCTGCTGGCGCTTACCTCTACAGCAGACCCAGACCTTGCCCAAACGCTCTCGACATATACCGCGCAAAACGTAAACTGCGCAGTAGTGCTGCTCAAGGCAGGTTCTTCTGATACAGAAGATAAAAACTTTCTGGCTGCGCTGGCAGGCGCCGGTGTGCATACATTTACGCGATTTCCGCTTGAAGACCATGAAACCGCCCGAAAGGAGCATGCCCAATGACTGCCCCTGCATATTCGGCCTCAGCGAAAAAAGAAAACGTTTTTCTTCGGCCAAGCCCCTGGCTCTATTTGTCTGGTCTGATAGTTACGCTCGCCGGTCTGTTTGCCATCAACTACACACTCAACGATTCAGGTTTTCTTGTACTTACATTTGGCCTTGCCACACTGGGATACCTTTTCAGCTTCACCCTGCGCAGCCTCAAAATATCGTTTCAATCTCTGCAGGCCCCGCTGATACTGGCAGGCTGCCTGCTTACAGCGCTGCTTATAGCAAATGGCAGCCTTACCTACCTTGCCATACCAGATGCTGCCATCCACCATAAGCTGCTTACCCTGCAGGTGCTGATCGGCTGGATTGCAGTGATCCACTCGTTTACCCTCATCGGCGACTCTTCTGTTCTGTTTGCCTGCGTACCCTGCATCACCGCACTCTCTCTGGTAAGCGTACGCACCAGCGACAGCGTGATACAGTACGATTTTTTCGTATTTGTAGCCGCAGCAACGTTTTTAATGGTTCATGAAAACTATTTGCGTACACTTGCGGCACAGGCGAAAGGCAAATCATATGCAACCGTGCAGCAAAGGCTCTTTGGCGGGCAGTTTATGCTGGCCCTCTCGTGCATAGGAGGAGCGCTTCTCCTCGCAAATCTGGTTGATGTGCCTATTCAAAGCCTGGGCAATCTTTTGTTTGGGCAAAACTCAGCCGGGCAGGGCAAGGGATTGTTCAGCAAACTGCTGCCACAGGTAAGAGTAACAGAAAAAAATCATGTTGCTATAGATACAGGAGGCGTGCGTTCTACCGACACCCCTCTGCTTAGCGTGCACTGCTCTCAGGGCCTTTACTGGCTGGGCAGCACATACAACTACTACACAGGGCACGGGTTTAAAGATACTCTGCAAACAGGTGCAGGCGGCTCTGGTACAGACGCAAACGTTGTGCTGATGCCCTATTCGCAGAATTCACAAGATACATTCGGCCCTCCAAGCATGCTCTACCATATACCAAACAGCCCTGTGCAGCTGCCCGATTCGCAAATGCTTCATTCCACTCTGGTCACAATAGATGTAAAGGTGCTGGATGGCAGGTTCAATGTGCTCTATGGGGCGGCAAAGGTGAAAAGTATTTCCGGAGTACTGCCCCGTGTAAGCTTCAATGCAGCAGGCAGGCTGCAAACCAGCGATACGCTGCCCTCAAACACCACCTATGAGGTAGTATGCCGCGTCCCATGCACAAACCCTGATGTGCTGCGGCAGTGCCCCGCTTCTCTTGCCGATGTGCCCCCGATTATTGCCAGGTATTACCTGCAAACCAAAGTAGATGGCAAACAGGATGAGCAGGCAGCCGCTTTGGCAAGACAGATAGCCGCGGGTGAAAACAACAATTACGACAAGGTTATGGCGCTGCGAGACTACATTGCCTCGCATTGCGATTACAACCTGAACGTGAGAGGAGCACCTGCCGGGCTGGATGTTGTACACTACTTTCTGTTTGGGTCGCACCAGGGATATTGCGACAGCTTTGGGGCTTCTCTGGTGATGTTGTGCCGCTATGTCGGCATACCGGCACGGCTCGCCTCTGGTTTTATTACAGGAGACCCCGATGGCAGCGGATCGTACACTGTGCGAGATAGGCACAAGCATATCTGGACAGAGGTATTTTTTTCGCACATTGGCTGGGTGCCGTTTGATGCCACAGCCGGGGCAAAAGATATTACAGTTCAAAACCGGCATGCTGTAAAACCGCTCATGTTTTTTCAGTGGATATTCGCGCACGGGCCAGTTCCTCCCCTGGCTGTTGGTGTCATTCTGCTGCTGCTCGGCATAGTGTACAAGCAGGAAGTGCTGGATAAGCGGCGCCTGCGCCCGGTGCGAAGACTGGGCAGGCGCGTTCTGCCGCAAACCAACGGCATGGTGGCAGCGTTATTTTTTCAGGCGGTGTACTGCCTGAAACAGCAGGGGGTGCCCTACTCTTCCTCTCTCACGGCAGATGAGTATGTTCTGCTGGCGCTGCAGCGCCTTCCACTCACAGCTGAAACGCAGACCAGTCTGCTCAGGCTCACTGCTCTCTTCAACCGTGCCGTCTACAGCCCGCACACTCTCAGCCAGGCAGAGGCAGACGAAGCAAAATTTATTCTGGCCAGCCTGAAAAACGCGCTCAAACTGATCAAAAAGCCAATCGCTGCCGCTGCTGTACGCACATAATGGAACTCACAGTACAATCGGGAAAATGGAACCTGCTCTGGCAGCAGGGGGTGCAAAAAGCGTATCTCTTTTTCGGAACAGACGACAGGCTGAAACAGCTGGCGGTGCAGCAGCTTCTGCAGCAGGCTGCGCCCGAAGAGTGGCGCGATTTTGATATGGAAGCCATGCATCTCTTTGATACGGATGCAGGCAGAATTTTTGCCGCTGCCGTTCAGGCCCCGTTTGGAGCAGAGAAAAGAGTGGTGCTGGTGCGCGGTGCAGAACTATGGCGCGAGAAGGCGCGCCAGCAGGATGCCGACAAGTTTGCTGAACTTTTGGGCGCTCTCCCCGCATCTGCCTGCGTAATTCTGGTCGCAGCAGCGGGTGATGAAGAGGCAAAGCGAAAAACAGCCGTTTCTGCCAAACTTGATGCCGCTTTGCGGCAGCATGGCATGCTGGCAGCGTGTAAAATGCCAGAACGCGCAGAGCTGGTGCAGTGGATTACGGCATGGGTGAAACAGGAAAACAAGCAGATCGAACCGGAAGCGGCGCGCAAGCTGATGGAAAATGTGGGCGCCGATATGCAAAGACTGGAAACCGAACTGCAAAAGCTGTGCGCCTATGCAGCAGAACGCCAGCACATTGGCCTGCAGGATGTGCTGCTGCTTGCGCCGGAAACCCCCGAAGACTCTATTTTCGCTGCCGTAGATGCAGTGATGAACCGCAGCACAGACAATGCGCTTTTGCTGCTGGCAGAGTTGCACCGCTACGATCCGCATCCGCATGCTGTTGCCGGCAAATACCTGGCAATGCTTGCCAGGCAAATACGACTGGTATGGCAGGCACGCTTTTTGATAGAAAAAGGGCTTACTCCAAACGATGTGCGAAGCCTGCCCGCTGAAATACTAGAAGAACTGCCTTCAGATGCACGCATTGTTTCGATGGCCTTTCGCGCAAGAGAGCTGTTTGCCATGGCCCGCCTGTGGGAATACGCTGACCTGGAATGGGCACTGGAACAGCTCATGCTGTGCGACCTGGCAAACAAGGGAGGGGCCACCCGCGAAGAAACCATCTTTGGCGCAGCCCCGGCACGCAACCTGCAGATGCTGGTTGCGAGCATTGCAGTTCACCCATCTTCTGCACCGCACCGCGCCAGGTACCGTTAATGCAACTTTTGCCTCTTCAAGCTTGTCTTGTTCGTAACGCGCTGCACTCTCCTCGGCCAACAGGCGCGTAGTACTCTGCACCACAACAGGAGGCTTATGCAATGGAACTGGAAACCGACAGGCTGTTGCTGCGTATTCTCAGGCAAACCGACGCACCGCGCATTCAACTGCTGGCTGGCCATGCACTGGTGGCTGCCACCACATCCAACATTCCCCACCCCTATCCCGATGGCGCGGCAGAAGAGTTTATACAGCATGTACAACAGCAGTACAAACAGAAAACCGGATACACTTTTGCCATTACACACAAAGATACCGGCCTGCTGATGGGCGTGATTGGGCTGGGCTTTGATGCAGCAAATCTGCATGGAGAAATGGGGTACTGGATTGGCGTGGATTACTGGGGAAATGGAATTGCCACAGAAGCCGCAAAAAGAGTGATTGAATTTGCGTTTGAAGCGCTGGCAATGCACAGGGTGTATGCAGGCTGCTTTATGAACAACCCGGCATCGGGAAGAGTACAGGAAAAAGCAGGCATGCAGCTGGAAGGCATTTGGCGCGAGCATTATAAAAAAAACGGGATATACATAGATGTTGCCTACAGGTCTATTTTGCAGCAGGAGTATGCACAGCTCACAACAAAACATTCTCCAGAATAACAGCAGGCGGCTGCTATTCCAAATTCATCCTATTCGCCGATTGCCTAAAATTGCAAAAATGCCTTATAATATTGCAGGAATTCTATTTAGAAGGAATGGCAGCTGCTAAACTACATGACTGTATATCGCAAATTGGGCGCGCTCTGCGCCCTTGCCCTGCTTGCAGGCACGTCCGGTTGCCACAGAAGTATTCGCTACACAACAATGCAGAAGGTTTCTGCATTTACTATTGGTACCATTGCTCTGCAGGTAGGAAGCGATCAGGCTGCAGGAAAAACCGGTTATGACCAGAAGTACCTTACCCTCGCCTGCAAAATGATGCCCAAAGAGGCGGCGGCATGGGCGAACCTGGGGCTGCTGTATCTGCGCCGGGGAGAATTTGACAAAGCAGCGGCAGATTTGAAAAAAGCAGAACAGCTGGCTCAGGCAAATGCGCAGATACAAACGCTGATGGGTTTGCTAAATGATCAGCGCGGCAATGTACAGCACTCTATTGAACATTATGAAAAAGCAGTGCAGCTCAACCCTGCTGATATGCAGGCCCGTTATGCACTGGCGCAGCAGGAAGGCCGCCTCAATACCCCCGATGGGCTGCAGCAGGAACAAACCCAGCTGCTCAGTATTTTGCAGGCTCTGCCCGACAACCTTTTTGTGCTTACACACCTTGCCCACGTTGCAGCAGTGCGCAGCGATTCCGCTACCCTGCAAACAGTAGTAGACCAGCTGGCGGCACACAGCAGCGCTTATACCCCCGATGCACAGGCGCAGCTGAAACAACTGCAAAACGATATAGCAAATAAAGACCTGCGCACAGCAGCGATCGACTCGATTTACCTGCAAAACCTGCTCAAACGCAGCAGCGACTATGGAAACGGAAGCCTGCTGCTGCAGGGCGATGTGGTGCATGGACTGATTGGCGACCCATTGGAAAAGTTTGTCAATCACCCCAACCCACCCTCCAACCCAGCCGCACCAGACATGGGCCTTGCCTACACTGCGCAGCCGCTGCCTGGAGGCACTGGCGCTGCACAGTGGGCAGGGCAATTCTTGCTCAACGGAGACGGATCCGTGCAGCCAATGGTCTGCAGCGGCGCCACTCTGTCGGTTGGGACAGCCGTTTCACTGCCTTATCCGGGCGGTACAGCGCACAAGGTTAGCTCACCCCACGACATTCTGGCTGTAGACCTCAACTATGACCTGAAAAACGACCTGGTTCTGGCTGGCCCTGGGGGAATTCAGTTTTATCTGCAAAATGCGCAGGGAGGTACATTCACCAATGTCACCGCAAAAACCGGGCTGCCTGCCTCGCTGCTGAAAGGCAGCTACACCGGGGTATGGCAGGCTGATTTGAATGCAGATGGAGAAATAGACCTGGTTCTTGCCCCTCTGCACGGCGCACCGATAGAGCTGCAAAACGATGGCGATGGCACGTTCAGGGTGCTGCACCCTTTTGCCGGCATCACCGATGCACGCGATTTTACATGGGTAGACCTCGACAACAGCGGCAACCCAGACGCATGTTTTGTAGATGCCGCAGGTAAGCTGCACGTTTTTCAAAACATGCGGTCGGGCTTTTTCACCCCCGCAACCCTGCCTCAGCTTCCGCACATCCTTGCGCTTGCAAATGGAGACTTCAACGGCAGCGGCATACTTTCACTGCAGCTGCTTACCAGCAGCGGGCAGATACTCGGCCTGCAGCAGGGTGCAGAAGGGGGCTGGCAGGTCACCCAGGAGGCACAAAGCCAGGCACCCGCAGCACCCGTGCAGCCAGGCCAGGCACAGCTGCTTACAGGTGACCTCGATAACAATGGCGGGATGGACATTGCTGCCTGCTGGCCGGGCCAGTGGCAGGTGTTTCTCTGCAGCGCGCAGTATGAGCTGCAGCCGCTGGCCGTGCAGACAGGCACGCCGGCCACCCTGCTGGATGCCACAGCCAGCGGCCTGCTCGATTTTGCAGGAGTAAACTCCTCTGGCCAGCCTGTACTCTGGACGGCGCATTCGACCAGGCATTACCACTGGCAGGAACTGCGCCCGCAGCCTGCAAAAGAAGAATTCAAACGGTCAGACTACTTCAACAGCCAGAATCAGCCGCTCAGCGGCAACCGGCGCATCAACTCGTTTGGCATTGGCGGAGAAATGGAAGCGCGCGCCGGCCTGCTATATGAAAAACAGATGATGCAGGGCGCAGTAGTCCATTTCGGGCTGGGAACTTATCCTCACCTTGATGCAGTGCGCATTGTTTGGCCCAACGGAGACACCCGTGCACTTTTTGCCGATCAGCTCAAGCCAGATATGTCGGTGGTTTCACTTCACTTTCTCAAAGGCTCATGCCCCTTTCTGTTTGTATGGAACGGCAAAAAATTTGTATTCGTCACCGACTGCATATGGCGTTCGCCGCTTGGTTTAAAAATAGATGCACAAGATACGGCAGGCATTGGGCAAACCACCGACTGGGTAAAAATACCCGGCAGCATCATGCAGCCGCGCAATGGGCAGTATCAGCTGCGCATCACCGCAGAGCTGTGGGAAACACATTTCTTTGATAAACTGGGCCTGTTTGCAGTAGATCATCCCAAAAACACAGGCGCATGGGTAGATGAGCGCTTCGCTATTCCGCCGCCGCCCAAAAAAGTGTATGCCACCGGCCCGCTCATGCCCGTGGCCTCTGCCGTCGACAACTACGGCAACAACGTAACGGCACTGCTGCGCCATGTAGACGGCCGGTACCTGGGCACATTCCCGCTGGGCCGCTACCAGGGTGTTACCAGCGAACACTGGGTAACCCTCAACCTGAGCAATGCACCCGCAAACAAATCGATCTGGCTGGTGTGCCAGGGCTGGATTCACCCAACCGACAGCAGCATCAATGTAGCGCTGGGGCTGAGCCATTACCCCAAACCGCAAAGCCTTTCACTCTGGACGCCCGACAGAAAGGGCAAATGGGTGGAGCGCAAAAAAGACCTGGGTTTTCCCGAAGGGAAAGTAAAAACCGTTCTTATCAGTCTCAAAGGGGTATTTGCTCCAGGTGCGCCGCATCTGGTGCAGCTGCGCACCAACCTGGAAATCTACTGGGACGCCATACGCTGGGCGCAGGATGAACCACACACCCCGCTCATCATTCATAAACTGCCGCTGCAAACCTCCACGCTCGATTACAGGGGCTTTTCGGTGCTGCGTTCGGCAGACCCCTATTCGCCAGAACTGCCTGTAAACTACCGCAGCATTCTTACACGCTCACCCAGATGGCGCGATCTCATTGGGTACTACACCCGGTATGGCAATGTGCGCCCGCTGCTGATGCATACAGACGACAGGTACGTAATAATGAATGCAGGGGATGAACTGCGCCTGGCTTTTCCGGCGCTGCCTCCTCCGCCTCCCGGATATATTCGTGATTTTGTGCTGATAGGAGATGGCTGGGTAAAAGATGGCGACTACAACACCTCTTTTTCACGTACAGTGCTGCCTTTGCCTGCTCATTACATACATAGCTACAATAAACCACCCACTCACCTGTACGACGACCCGGTATGGAAAAAACACCGCAAAGACTGGTTAACCTATCAGACACGCTGGGTGGAACCCACTCAATTTATGCGCGGCCTGCGCCCATGACAGGCTGCCTGGAATTCTGATCATGACAGTTCTTGAGAAAAAAAACGAAACATCGTCAGCCCGTTCTGCCCTTATGCAGCGCATTGGGGCAGCGCTTCTTATACTGCTTATCCTTGGCGCTGCAGTGTACAGGGCCATAAAACCTGCACAACACCAAAACATTAACAAGTCTGCCCTGCAGGGCACCCCCTCCCTTCCTCCGCAAACCGCCCTGCAGCGCTACGGTTTCTACCTTACCCAGTGCGCCGCCCAGTGCGGCATTCACTTTGTGCATCAGGCGCCGAAACTAGACCCCAGGCTCAACAACGTAATGCCCGATGTAGCCTCTATGGGAGCCTCGGTTACAGCCGTCGATTACAACCATTCAGGCTGGCCAAGCATTTTTGTAACCAACAGCGCAGAAGGTTCGCAGTGCGCCCTCTACCGCAACAACGGCAACGGCACCTTTACCAACGTTACCAGCCAGGTAGGTCTGCAAAACCTGAATGCACCTGGCACAGGGGTATGCATGGGCGCAGTGTGGGGAGATTACGACAACAGCGGCTACCCCAGTCTGCTGGTATACAAATGGGGCCAGTGCATGCTGTTTCACAATGACGGAGGCAGCCATTTTACCAATGTAACTGCCTCGGCAGGGCTGCCCCAGCATGCCAACATCAACAGCGCCATGTGGTTTGACTTCAATGGAGACGGCAAACTCGACTTGCTGCTCAACGGCTATTACCCTTCGCATGTAAACCTCATGCACCTCGCAAACACGCGCATGATGCCTGCCAGTTTTGAGTTTGCAAACAACGGAGGGCGCAAATACCTGCTGGAAAACATGGGCGGAGGGCGCTTTCAAGATGTAACCCGGCAGATGGGCATCAACAGCCATGCCTGGACGCTTGCCTGCCTTGCTGTGCCCGGCGCAGACCCCCGCTACCCCGACATCTTTCTTTGCAACGACTATGGCGAAAGCCAGTACTACAAAAATGAACAGGGCAAAAAGTTTGTGGAAACAGCCCAGCATACCCTCTACTGGGACCCAACCGGCCCAGGCTCTTTGAGCGGGATGAATGCAAGCTTTGGAGACCCGTTCAACCAGGGAAAGCTGAGCATTTATGTCTCCAACATCAGCGTGGGCGGCGAACTGATGCAGGGCAACATACTCTGGACGCCTAAAAGGGGCGCTTCTGAAAGCAACATGCAGTACCAGGCTTCGGGAGACCAGATAAAGCAGGGCGGCTGGAGCTTTGGCGCTCAGTTTGCAGATTTTGCCAACACGGGCAATCAAGACCTGGCGCTTACCAACGGCTTCTATTCGGGAGACCCTAACCGAAGTTACTGGTATGACTTTGGCAAAATAGACGGCGCAAATTACAACATTATTTCAGATGCTTCTACCTGGCCTGCTTTCAGAAACCGCAGCCTGGCAGGCTACGAACGCAAACGCCTCTGGCTGGGAGACGGCGAAGGCGATTTTACCAACGTAGCGCAGATGGTTGGTTTTACCGACCGCTACGATGGGCGCTCTGTTGCCGTTGCAGACCTCTTCAACAACGGGTGCATGGATATTCTGGAAGCCGCTCAGCGAGGGCCGCTGCTGCTTTACCGCACCACTGCAGCCCCAAACAACAAATGGGTGGAATTCAACCTGCAAGGCGTTCGCAGCAATAGAGATGCAATAGGCGCCACGCTCACCCTCTATTTCAGCGGCAAGGTGCAGCAGCAGGTTGTCGCCAGCGCCTGCGGGTTCTGTGCGCAAAACGATCACCGCCTGCACTTTGGTCTGGGAGAAGCGCCCAGTATCACACGCGCCGTTATACGATGGCCCTCTGGAATCACTCAAACCCTGCTTCCTTCTCAAATTCATATCAATGCAGTAAATAACATTAAGGAGCCTCAATAAACATGGCACAATCGCTTACTGCTCCTGCAGGCGATCCTCCTGCCCGGCGCCTGCATATCGATCAGCGCTACTATGCACCAATACTGGTCAGCCTTATTCTGCTGGTTGGCCAGATTAGTTTCCGCTTTCTCACCAGCCCCATGGGCACTGTGCTGGGCATTTTGGCATCTATCGGCATGGAAATACTGCTCAGCCTGCTTTTCACACGCAAAATGCCTAATGTGGCCAGTGCATATGTTTCGGGCATCAGCGTGGGCATTCTGGTGCAGTCTACTGCGGTGTGGCCCTACATGCTCTGCAGCGCTATCGCTATTCTCTCCAAGTATCTTATCCGCGTAGAAAACCGCCATATCTGGAACCCTTCCAACCTGGGCATAGTCACCCTGCTGCTGCTTGCACCGCGCTATGTTTCTACCTTGGGGGCGCAGGCTGGAAACAGCTTTTTTGCCATGATTGTTATCTGGACGGTGGGAAGCATTATCATCTACCGTCTAAAGCGGTTTCATATCTGCTTTACCTATGTAATTTTCTTTCTCATGTATGCAGCCATGCGCGCCGCAATTCTGGGGCACTACGTTTCTCACGAATCTTTTGCACAAGAAGCAGCGCCGCTTTCGGGGCCAATGTACCAGCTGTTTGTATTTTTTATGATTACCGACCCAAAAACCACGGTAAATTCATGGCGCGGCCAGGTGCTGGTGGCGTTTCTTGTGGCTACTGCCGAAAACCTTATGCGAATATACGGCACACTCGCTTCCCCGCCCGATGGCACGCTGGGCAATATCGTGGCAACCCATGCTCCCTACTTTGCACTCACACTCATGGGGCCGGCTGCTAACCTGATTGAAATTGCCCAAAAACGAAAAGCACGCAAAACCCAGGCCGCTGCAGCAGCATAGTCGAACGAATTGCGCACTCTTCTCGTCCATCTAGATACAGGAGAACACGAACATGACAGGACATACCTGGAAAGTAGAAGATGCGCTGGGTGCGCAGGACGCTGCTGCAGTTGAAGAGCGCAAAAGAGAACGGGAATGGCTGGACCGCTGCGTGGAGGGCGATGAACGCGCCATCCGCTGGATTTTGGACCACTACCGTGAACGAGTAGTGCGCCTGGCCTCACGCGTGTTGCACAATTCGCGAGAGGCAGAAGACGTAGCACAGGAGGCATTTGTAAAAGCGTTTCGGCAAATAGACCAGTTTCGGGGAGAATCAGGTTTTTACGCCTGGCTTTACCGTATTGTTATCAACCTCTGCCTGGATAAAATGCGCCGCAAAAGCGCTTCCTGTGAGATTCTTCTGGAAGAATACCCTCTGGCCCAGCAAACTGCTGCTGCACCGGATATGGACAATCGGCTCTGGATGGAGCAGATTCTCAATACCCTTACACCTGCCATGCGCGCAGCACTGGTGCTGCGCGAAGTAGAAGGGCTGGAGTATGCTGAAATCGCCAGCGTTCTCAATATCCCGGTAGGCACCGTTCGCTCTCGCCTCAATGCAGCACGAGAACAATTTCGCAAACAGTATGCCGCCATGATGCAGGAGGTTGATCATGTTTGACCCTTGTAAAAGCTTTTTCAACCTGCTTCCCGATTATCTGGCAGGAAGACTGGCCCAAGAGCAGGTGGAGAGGATTGAAGCACACCTTGAAATATGCCCCGACTGCCAGAAAGCACTGGAAGCAGATAAACTGATGCGTTCTTTGCTGCAGCATGCGCCGCTGCCAGACACCGAACCCGAAAGCTTTGAGAAAGCAGTAATTGCCCATCTGGAACACCCGCCCGAAAACAACGGAGGCATGGCGCTCTGTCTCATACAAATGCTGGCAGGTGCGCTGGCAGCCAGCGCACTGGCTGCGCTGCTGCTTTCACCTTACTTCCGCCTGCCTGCCACGCGCAATGCATGGCCAGAGCGGCACAAAACACTGCAGGCGAGCCAGCGCCCAATATCGCTTGAAAGCCTGCTAAAAATGCGCATTCCGCGTGCAGCGCTTCTCTGGACAGAACCCACTTCCCTGCCTGCACACGCGCCTCTGCAAAACATGCGCCCGTCAGGCTAACCGGTGTGGCTCAGCATGCATCTGAAAAACGCAGGTTTTGGCTGCAGTCTCCCCATCAATCGGGATGGCTGGCAGGCATGCTGGCAGGGCTTTGCCTTACACTTTGCTTTCTGCCTGCTGTACACACTCTTTTTCTTGCGCAGCTTCAGTTCGCGCTGCCGGCATCCCCTGCGGTCTTCTCTGGCCCCATTCCCTACTCTGCCAGGCAAATGCGCGTACTTAGCCGCACTGCAGACAAGTATCCCGATGACTATCTGCTGCAGGTAGGGCGCGCAACAGTGCTTTTCAGCGCTTCTCGGCAGCAAAGAAGAAAAGACCACACGCTGCTGCGCATGGTGCGCCTGGCAGACCTGTTTCCCCTTTCACCAGGGGTGTACGCCATGCTGGTACGCTATCTTACCACTGACCATATGGGTGAGCAGAGTAAAACCCCGCTCAGCCCGCTTACTCTCAACCTGCTGGAACATGTAATTACCCGCGGCAAACACCTCGACCCCGACAACGCCTTCTGGCCAGTAATGCAGGCTGCCCTTGAGCTGCGAGAGGGCAGCACAAGCCTCGCGCTGCGCGACTTTAGCGCAATTCGCACCACATCGCACTGGGATGCCTACCTGTATGAGCAGGTGATTGGCCAGTGGCGTCTTTATTCCCTTGCCTATGGCAACCATGGCGCTGCCCAAAAGGTCGCCCCACTCTCGATGATTGGCTTTCCATATCTGCAAATTGTACGCCATATGGCTCTGCAAATGCAAACTATTGCAGAGCAGCGCGCCCTGCATGGAAAAACAGACCAGGCTGTAAATATACGACACCAAATTGCCAGGCTGGGGCAGATACTGCGCAATACCGCCCCCTGGTCGTATGAAGCCCTGTTTGGCACAGACCTCACTCTCATTGCTTCTACCGACAAGGGCGCCTCTACTCTGCATCTCTTTTATTCGGGCAGCTGGCCGCGGCTTGCACACCGCTACCTGGCTCTTCTGCGCAAGGCACACCGCAAACCAGAAGAAGAATGGATGATGCATCAGGTGGAAAAATCGCTGCGCCTGCGCCGCAGAATGAACCTGGCACGGTACGATGCCTCCTATCCGGGGGTGCCGCCCGGTATTCCGCTGGCTCCGCTCTTCGGTCTCTGGATGACAGGAGTATGCCTGCTTCGGCAGCTTGGCGCCTTCGTACTCACAGCGCTGTTTCTGGCAGTTTTGCCATGCCTGCCCATACGGGCGGTGCGTATAGCGCTGCCAGTAGTTTTCGCTTTGACTGCCGCTGCAGCCCTGCTGTTCTGCAAAAGCATTGGCAGTGAACCTGTCGGAAGCGCCCTGCTTGTCTTCAGCGCACTCTCTCTGCTGCTCTGGCTGGAATTGTATGCAAACAGCCGTCGCAAAACAAACTGGGCAGGGCGGGGTGCACCGCGTTTTTCCCTGCAAAACCAGGAGGCAATGCTGATTTGCCTGCTCATTCTTCTGGCGGCAGATACTCTGCTGCTCTGGATGCTGCAGCCATTTCTGGCCTCACAGCACCCGGTAGCGCACCTGCTCAGCCTGATTGCAGGCGAGCAAACACGCAGTACTATCCTAGATGTACTCACAATGCTCTCGCTGCAGCTGGCACTGCCTCTGCTGCTACCTGTTGCACTTGCATGCACAACGCTGCATAGCAGCATACGCCCTCTGCATATGGCACAGAGAACAATGAAACAGATGTTTCTGCCTGCCTCGGTAGCATTGCTTATACTCTATCTGCTTTCTGCTCAAACCACCCTGCGCCTCGATAACAGGGCAAGCAATGCCCTTTCACAAGCTGCGCTCAACGACAGACAATGGGTGCTTACCCATACTCCTGCCCAATGAACCGGTAAATGTTAGGGTGAAACTGGTACTCTATTCATCCGAATATCTACCTGTATCAAACAACGATGCTACCAGAACAAAGTACCTGCCCTGCTGCAGAATTCGGGAAGAAATGGTAGAAAGGGATGGCAGTGACCGAGACGGATACGTTGAATAAACAAACAGGCATAACAAACAACAGAAATATTGCCCGTGTACTAAGACTGCGTTACTATCTGATCACGTTAATTATTGCTTTGCAGGCAGGTATGGGCGCCATTATAATGAAGGGCATGGTTTCGTCGCAAAAGCATACTGCACACATGATGGATGTTGCAGACAAACAGCGCATGCTTAGCGAGAAAATACTGCTGCTTACATACCAGATGGATGCACCGCATCATGCTGCTGCAACGCGCACCACTCTTGCACATACATTGTCCAACTGGGATAGTCAGCAGTTGAGTCTGCAGCAGGAAAGCCGTTCACTCAATATTTACAGCACCCCCGAAGACAAACATCTTCTTGCAGGCATGTCTGATTTGCAGCACCAGATAGACAGGTGCGCAGGCAGCATTCTCATGCATGCTTCAGCAAAATCGCTGCACATGCTGAAGCAGGATCAGGCGAAATGGTACACACTCATCAATCATCTGATGTCTAGCTATGTTCACGACACCAACCTGCACACCATCAATATGCTCAGAATGATCTGGTATATATTTGCATGCCTCACTTTCACGCTGCTGCTTGGCGGAAAACTCATTTTTCATTCTGCGCTAACCAATTTTGAAAAAGCAGACAAGTCTGTCCACGAGTATGCAGAACATACTGTAGAGCAGGGCAAAATACTGGAACAGCAGAATGCAGAACTACAGGCCCAAAGTGAAGAACTGCAGGTGCAAACTGATGCGTTGTACAAATCGCATGAGCAGCTTGCTCTCACTGCAGCGCTGTTGCAAAAATGCCAGGATGCAGTAATTGGAGAAACAGCAGACGGCATGATTACCCATTGGAGCAAAGGCGCGGAAAATCTGTACAACTATTCTGCAGAAGAAGTAATTGGGCAGCACATATCTATTCTGGTGCCGCCTTATCTGGCTGACCAGCTGGAGGAGATTGATGTACAGATACTACAGGGCAAACATGTAGAACAGCTTGAAACCTTCAGGCAGAAAAGAGATGGCACCCTTGTTTCTGTAATGGTATCTATTTCTCCCATCTACGATGATGCAGGCAAACTATCCGGTCGCATTGCCATTACGCAGGATATTACTGCAAACAAACAGGCGGAAGATGCAAGGCGCATTACTGAAGCCAGATTCCGTGCTGCCATGGAGGGCAGCATGGACAACTTTATCGTGATGGAGGCGCTGCGCAATGAAGCAGGAGAAATTGAAGACTTTGTATTTGTAGAAATGAACCAGCGCAGTGAAGAGTTTTTTGAACGAAGCAAGCATGAAATGTTTGGCAGGCGGGTGTGCGAGGAATATCCTATCACCAGAACTTCTGGCATGCTGGAGCGCTACAGGGAGGTAGTTCTGTCGCGTCAGGTACAGCAGGGAGATTTAATATTTGAAGGCCGGCAGGGAGACATGCTCACCTATCACTTTCAGATAGTGCCGGTGGGAGACGGCATTGCCATTACCTTGCGAGATATTACCGACCAGAGATGGCTGGAAGACATGATTCAGCAGCAAATCATGCAGGTGAATGAGGCGCGAATTCAGCTCATGCAGCAGGCAGAAGACCTCGCAAATGCCAATCGGCAGCTGGGAGAGCTTGCTACCATAGACGGCCTTACCGGTCTGAAAAATCACCGTGCATTTCAAGAGAAACTGCAGCAGGAGCTGGAGCATATAAAAGAGGCAAAACAATCTCTCTCTGTAGTGCTTATTGATGTAGACCACTTCAAACAGTACAACGATACCTTTGGGCATCCTGCCGGTGATGATGTGCTGCGGCGGCTGGGCAGTATCTTGCAAAACAGCGTGCGCGGTTCAGACTTTGTAGCGCGTTACGGCGGAGAAGAATTCGTTCTGCTTTTCCCAGGGGCCGGCAGCGAGCAGAGCGTTGTGCTTGCAGAGCGAATTCGCGGTGCAGTCGCTGCAGAAAACTGGCCACTTCGAGAAGTCACCATCAGTGTAGGCATTGCTACCTGCGATGAATGCGGTTCTACTACGTCGCTTGCAATGGTAGAGCAGGCAGACCGTGCGCTTTATGTTTCAAAAAAAGCAGGGAGAAACAGGGTAACGCACAGCAACTCGCAAGAGATACCCCTGGCCGCCTGATCGAAGGCAGGGGGGACAGGCTGGCCCGCCCCCCTATTCGATTGGGCTATGCACTTGCATTTTGTGCAGGACGGGAAATACGCGAGCCTCCAATGCGCCCAATGGCTGACATATGCTCGCGGTTTTGTGAAACTTTGGCTCCTCCCTTTCGCCCTATTGCTGCCATATGCGCTCTGTCGGAAGAAACCTTTAGACCGCCCCGCCTTCCAATTTCTGCATGCCTTTCAGGGTCTCCATGCCAGCCGCGCCTGCTGATATGCTCGGTTGTTTCTGCCTGCATATCTTCCGGCATACTGGTCTTGTCAGGTTCCATGCCTGTACTCCTTTCTTGCATATCAATTGGGTGCTGCTGCCTCAGTGCAGAAAATGCACCCTGGGTCTGCCGTTGGCAGGGCAGACTTGAAAAACATACCGTTTGAAATACTTTTTTTGTTCCCGCACCAATATTCGGCAGCGCTGCACAAAACAATATGCGTACTGCCACAAATTATGTACTGCTGCAGCGTGGGACCGCTTTTAACGTTTAGGGGAAAAGTACACGTTTGATGCAAAAAAGACTGCCGGTTCAGCCTTGCTGCTTTTTATGAGACTGAGCAAAATTTTCCATTAAAAGCGCACACTGATTCAGGCTTTCGGCAAAAAGGGTTCTTGTTAAACCGGCAGGCAGGCTCGACAGGGCGGTATCAATACGGTGCAGCAGAGCCTTTTCTTCCAGGCTGAGCGGTGCAGAGAGTTCTGTTTCTTCTTCGGGCAGAAAGCCTGCCAGCAAAAGGAGCGGCCGGGGGTCTGTTTCAAGCCCTCGCGCCAGTGCGTTTACAGCATGGGCAGTGCGTGCCATACCTTTCGCCAATTCTCCAACAGTTGCAGGCGAAAGGCCGGTGCGCCGTGCTGCCTCACGCAGCGAAAGCGGTTTGCCCTGCTCGCCCCGCTCCTGCAGCAATGCAGCTACTGCCTGCTGCAGGCCATAGCGGGCCGCTTTCATTTTTTATGCGGTGCAGACTTGTGATTGAGAGTAAGCAGTTTTACAGTGAGTATGCGGTCACCCTGGCGAATGCTTTTCAGCACTTTCATGCCTTTTACCACCTTGCCAAACACGCAGTAATTGCCATCCAGGCTTGCATTGTAAACCAGATTGATAAAAAACTGGCTGTCGCCGGTATCCGACTGCGGCTGCGAAAGCGCCATGGCAAGGGTGCCGGGCTGGTTGGTGTGCGAGTTTTGCTCAAAAGGAATGTTGGTGCCAGAGCCGCCGGCCCCCAGGTGATAGCGCGAAAACACTTGCTGATCGGAGAGACTGCGAATTAGACTGCCCTTGATTTTCTTGGAATTTGGGTCTCCGGCCTGGGCAACAAACCCTGGGATAACGCGGTGAAACAAAATGCCATTGTAAAACTTTTCTTTTACCAGTTTCAGAAAGTGGGCCACGGTTTTGGGTGCATCTTTCTGATAGAGTTCAATGGTCATTGCCCCGCGCCCCTTCACCTGCATAACAACCTCCGGGTTTTTTACAGAGGGTGCGGCAAATGCGGCCTGTGCCAGTGCAATGCAAAGGAATACTGCAGAAACAGAAAATGCTTTGTAACGGTTCATGCGAATGCTTGCTCCCCGGCAGTGTGCCGTACATGGTGAAATATCAGGCTAACTGCCTGTAGTAAAAGAAACTATTCGGTCGCCCTGTCGTATTGCATCAACTACCTTCATCCCTTTCACTACACGGCCAAACACACAGTAGTCTCCATTCAGGCTGGCATTGTTGCCCAGATTGATAAAAAACTGACTGTCGCCGGTATCCGACTGCGGCATCGAAAGCGCCATGGCGATGGTGCCGGGAATGTTATCGAGGCTGTTTTTTTCAAATGGTATGGTTTGCCCCGAACCAGATGATCCCAGTTGATACTGCTGCATTACCTGATCGGCTGTAAGGCTGGCAATGGCGCTGCCTTTCACATGTTTAGAGGAGGGGTCTCCGGCCTGCACCACAAAACCCGGCACTACTCTGTGAAACAGAATGCCGTTGTAAAACCCTTGTTTGCAAAGCTGTACAATTCTGGCCACGGTTTTTGGCGCTGCCTTTGGGTAGAGCTGCAAAAGTATTACCCCGCGGTTTTTCACGGTGAGTTTCGCAGAGACGGCTCCCTGCTGATAGCGTGTGAAAGCAGCCTGTGCCTGTGCCATAGAAACAGGGGGCTTTTTGGGTGCGGGCGGTGTAGTTTGAGTGGAAGTATCGCTGCTCGATGAGGAGCCGGGGTGTATGTACGATGAAAGAGCAGCCAGACCTACTCCCAGCACAATAATCAATACCAGCCCTATAAGAGTGTTGCGCATATAAAAATGCACTCCTGATAAATAAGGTGTACGCATGCCATGCAGGCAATGCGAGTGTTACGAGCCTTAGTACGAAGAATACAGGGCAAAATATCTCCCCGGTTTAATGTGTATCCTGCCTTACCGGGTTATTGGCTATAGGAGACAGTATGCCTATTCGTTTCAGCTCATCTACCAGTTTGCCAGCTTCAGCCAGCACCAGGCGCGCCATGCGCTGGGTTTCGGGGTCTTGTTTTTTTTGCAGAATCTGTGCAGCCGCGCAGAGTGACATAATAGGCCCAAGCAGTATTTCTTCATGCACCAGTTCATTGGGCAGATTTACACCCGGATGCTGCAGCTGATCGGTTTCCGGTGCTTCTACCCCCTCCAGCCAGCCAACTCGTACCGGAATCTGCGGCGCTGGCGCAACCTGAGGCAAGGGGAGAACAGGTACTGCGCCCTGCTGTTTTTCTATCTCAGTCAGTTCCTTGCGAATGGCCACATACAGCGGGGTATCGTCCATGTCTTTATCACCCGAAACGCCGTAATCATGGCGGTTGATGCCATAAAACATGGGGTCGGTTGTTGCGTAGTTCACAAACATCACGGCAATAAATTTTTGAAACACGTTGCGGTCAAACAGGTATTTGCGCCGGTAATTACTGTCATCACGCACACTTTGCAAAACATCCTGCAGCAAGGTGACAATAAATGGTCTGGGCGGGTAGTTCATAATCTCCTGCAAATCAATTCCTGCATTGAACTCATACTGGTAGGGCAGGTCGTTGGGGTCAGAATACCCTTCGGCTTCTGCCACACTGGAAAAAACATCCAGTTTCATCATGCTGTCGAGTGTGCGTCTCTGCTGCCCTCGTTTGATCATATTGACCACATACGCCTTGAATTCTTCGTAATCGGTTCCCAAAAAAAATGCTTTTTGTGCGTCAATGCGCTCACGCAGTTCTTCCAGCCTTCTGGTTAGGTTGCCGCGCGCGTCTTCTACAATTTCCATCATCTCAGCCCGCAGCGGGTCATCTTCTGCAAACAGGTCGAGGGTTTCAAAGGTAGTGCGAATCACTGCAAAGTCATTGAGGCCGTCTTCAAGGCAGGGGTATGCAATGCCCAGTATTAAATCAGATGGTATATCTGGCACTGTGTCTGCATTGCGTATGCCCCGTTCGGGGTGCGCCATTGTATAAAAACGGTTTTTCGTGCGCAGGCTCTTTATCAGCACCACGCGCCTTTGGTCGTCAGTATTCATAGTTGCCATGTTCCAAGTACCTGTTAGCAGAAGAGATTGATGTGCGATTAACCTCGCAGCAATGTCCATTGCGCGCCCAACATGAGGGCGCCGTTTATGCTGGCCACTTTTGCATGAAGTCCGCGCAAAAGAGGCAGTATCAATGCAAAATCTGGCCTGTACCTATACAATTCAGCGTAGAGTGTAGCTCCCGATCGCAGATTTACCCTAACAGAAACAAACAATCCATTTAGCCTGCCGGTTCCAAGCCCACCTCCTATATGCACGCTTCGCAGCCATTTGTTTTGTGCTGCAGAGAGCGGCACAGACCTTCCTACCGCTGCATATACCGACATATGGTCTATGCCAGTGCCAAACAGATCGCGCACCCCTACAGATACAGACGGGATGCTGCCTATATCAATGAGCAGCGGATAAGCGATATTGAGGCCAAAGCGGGCTTTTGGGTCTGGCCACTGCTGGCTGCGCTGCACTTCCATCTCAATACCCTGCGGAGTGCCGTACTGCAGCCATATCAGGCTGTTGTTGTGTTTGGAGGGGGAGAAAAGCCCTTGAATTTGCAAACTGTTTGGATACACGGTAGAGCTGAGCGGGGCCTGCAGAATGCGGTCGGCTTTGCAGCTGCTGCCAATTACCAGCAGCGCAGCGCAGCAGAGCGGTATTTGGTTGAGCTTCACGCAGCATGGCTCCCTGAATTTTGCAGTCGATCTAAAAATCTTTCCATACGTGCCAGCGCTTCTTCAAGGCGGGGCAGCGCTGTGGCATAAGAGCAGCGTATATAGCCTTCGCCTCCCGGCCCAAAGGCTGTGCCGGGCACAACCGCTACCTTCTCTTCCATCAGCAGCCGTTCTACAAACTCTTCGCTGCTCAACCCCGAAACATGAATAGATGGAAAAGCGTAGAAAGCCCCGCCTGGCAGAACGCATCTCAGGTTGAGGCGGTTCAGACCAGCTACAAACAGGTCGCGGCGGTGCTTGTAATCTGCACGCATCGCCTCCACCTCTTCCCCTGCAGAGTTAAGCGCTTCCAGCGCAGCGTACTGCGCCATGGTAGGTGCACACAGCATGGTGTACTGGTGTACGCGCGTCATCAGCGTTACAATTTCTTCCGGGCCGCAGCAGTACCCCACCCGCCAGCCAGTCATGGCATAACTTTTTGAGAATCCGTTCAGCACAACAGTTCGTTCTCTTCCACCTGGCAGGGCGGCAGGCGATGTATGAGTACCAGAGTAGAGAAGCTGCTCATAAATTTCATCTGATATCAAAAACAGGTCATGCCGCACAGCAATATCCACCAGCGCCTGCACATCTTCACGACTTTGCGCTGCACCGGTAGGGTTGGCGGGAGAAGCAATCATTATGGCTTTGGTGCGGGGGGTAACTGCGGCCTCTATGCGGTCTGCATGAATGCGAAAGCCATCTTCTGCATCTGCCGCTACCGGCACCGCCTTCCCTCCTGCAAACTCAATGCCGGGCAGATAGGCTACGTAACATGGAACAGGAACAATCACTTCATCGCCGGGGTTGAGCAGTACGCGCAGGGCAAGGTCGAGACCTTCAGACACCCCCACGGTAATCAGGCACTCGCTGTCAGCATGATAATCCAGATTGAGGCGGGTTTTGAGGTCTCGGCAAATAGCCTCGCGAAGCTGCGGCAGGCCGCTGTTAGAGGTGTAGCCTGTTATCCCCTGCTGCAGGCTGCGAATGCCTGCCTCTCGCACACATTCTGGAGTAACAAAGTCAGGTTCACCTACTCCAAGTGCAATAACGCCTTCCATTTGCTGGGCTATATCAAAAAATCGGCGTATGCCTGAGGGAGGGCAGGATGCTACCACCCGGTTCAGTGGTTTGGAAGGGAACCTCTCTGTTTTTGCGGGTTGTTGCGTCATACCAGTTGCTCAGGGTTTCTCCCGCTTGGCAGCAGGGCAGGGGCAGTTTTTTTGGTTTCGATTCAAAATAGTATAGCCCACCTTGCATCTATCTGTCAACGTGAAAAATGTCACAGTTGCATCTCTTCACAGCGAAAACGCATTCGACACTGCATCTCTGGCAGCAGGGCAGGGAGCGCATCCTGTCCTGCTGCCGGTTCGATCAGTTGCCATGGCCTGTGTATGCCACCAGAATGCTCACTCTTCGGTTTACGTAGCTAAACGGGTGTTTAGGGTCGAGCAGTTTGTGATCTGCATAACCTCGCACCTCCACTACCTGCCCTTTGCGCAGCCCGTGGCCATCCATCGCCCGCCGTGCCTGATTGGCCCGCTCTTCTGAAAGTTCCCAGTTGGTATACCCGCGCGGCCCGTGGTACGGGCGTGCATCGGTATCGCCTTCCACCACCACTGGGTTTTTCAGGCGCCCCACTTCTCCTGCAATCATGTGCAGCAAATGTATCGCCTGCGGGGTCAGTTCTGAGCTGCCGCTTGAGAAGAAAAGGGCATGGGTTTTTTCCATCAGATCAATGCGCAGTCCCTCATTGGTGAGTTGAACCTGTATGCTGTCTTTCATGCCTTTGTAGTCTTTCGATTTTTTCAGCTGCTGCAGTATCTCTTCGGCAATTTTCTTAAAATGTGCCTTCACTGCCGCTTCTACGGCATGCCCCGCCCCGCCTGTAGGCAGTACAGGCGAAGGTGTTCCTCTGTCTGAACCGCCCGACTTGGCCATGGGGTCTTTTCCACCGCGCACGCTCTTCATAAAGCCCGAAGGGTCTTTGAAGTATGCGGCCACCGCTTCCCGAATGGGTTTACTCAGCCCCACTATCCACATCACCAGAAAGAATGCCATCATGGCAGTCACAAAATCGGCGTAAGCCACTTTCCATGCCCCGCCATGGTGCCCGCCATGGCCTGCCTTCTTTTTTACAATGCGTATCACCGGCTTATCGTCGTCCATAATCTCCCCCTGTTTCTCTCATAAAGGCTCAGGCTGCCTGAGCCATGTCGCCTCCGCCATTCTTCACCGTATTCTCCATCTCGCTGAAGGTGGGGCGCATCTCCGGGGCAATGTTGCGTCGTGCAAATTCTACTGCGGTGAGGGGCGCATCGCCTCTGGCAAATGCCAGCAGTGCATTTTTAATGCAGCCCATATACAACCCTTCGCTGTGCACCCGCGCCTCCATGGCAGCAGAAATAGGGGCAAACAGACCATATGCCATCAAAATCCCCAAAAAGGTGCCTACCAGCGCAGCACCTACCTTCTCGCCAATTACTTCTGGCTTGCCGCCAATAGCGGCCATGGTATTTACCACTCCGAGTACCGCCGCTACAATGCCAAACCCTGGCATGGCATCACCCATTTTGCTCACTATCTGCGACCCCTTCAGGGCCGATTCATGCGCTGTTTCCAGGTCGAGGTCCATCAGCTCGGTCAGGTTATGTTCTGCCACCGATCCGCTCACAATCACTTTCATGGTGTCTGCCAGAAAAAAGAGCGCATGATGATTTTTGTAGAAGGTTGGGTAGTTCTGAAAAAAGCTCGACTCTTCTGGCCTCTCCACATGAGAATCCAGTGCCATCAGCCCCTCTTTGCGTGCCATCATAAACATGTCATAAAGCATCTTCAACAGTTCTGCATAGGCATCACGGCTGAATGGGTTTGGCTTCAATATTCCCAGCGATTCTTTTACCACCGCCATTACCTGCGGAAGCGGGTTAGCTATCAGTAAACTTCCCAAAGCCGCTCCGCCAATAATAATCAATTCATTTGGCTGTATCAGGGCGGCTATTTTTCCGCCCTCCATTGTAAAGCCGGCCAAAATCGCTCCAAATAAAACCACTACACCAATTATGGTGAACATTGCGCTCCCTCCTCTGGCGCCGATGCAGCCACTGGGCATGCTTACGGCGGCAATATGTCGCCCCTATTCTGGTAAAACCACCTGCTTTCTAAAGAGAATTTGCCTTTTTTTGCCTTTCTCAGAAAAAAAACTGGTATTTTTTGCGGGTTGGAACTAAAATTGCATTGTAATACATTCAGAGTAATTGCCTCGTCAGACTCACAGACTAATTATCATGCCTGGGGATGCCGATAATTTTCTGACAAAGTTCAGGTTTATGCTGCATTCAACAGCAGTCTGCAAAGTCAATTTTGAGGCCATCAGAAAAGGAAAAATATGAACATCTGCGTAATCGGAACCGGGTATGTTGGCTTGGTGACAGGCTGTGTTTTCAGCGATCTGGGCAATGATGTTATTTGTGTAGATAAAGACCCTGCAAAAATTGAGATGCTGCAGCAGGCGCATATGCCTATCTACGAACCTGGTTTGGAAGAAGTGGTACACCGCAATGTAGAAGACAAAAGACTGCACTTCAGCACCAATTTACATGAGGCTGTAGAGCAGTCGGAGGTAGTATTCATCTGCGTAGGTACGCCGCCACTGGAAAATGGCGACCCGGATATGCGCTTTGTACAAGAAGTCGCCGCTTCTATTGCCAAAGCTCTTAATGGCTACAAAGTCATAGTCAACAAATCTACCGTACCTGTAGGCACCGGCAATATGGTGCGCGAAATCATAGAAAAAGGGCGCAAGGCGCCCATAGAATTTGATGTGGTGAGCAACCCTGAATTTTTGCGCGAGGGCAGCGCCATTAAAGACACGCTGGAACCAGACCGCATTGTGATTGGCGCACCCAGCCAGTCGGTTGCCATGAAAATTATGGAGTTGTACGCCCCCCTCGAACGCCCCATGATTATCACCGATGTGGCAAGCGCAGAAATGATCAAATACGCATCTAACGCCTTTCTTGCTACAAAAATCAGCTTTGTAAACAACATCGCCCTGCTCTGCGACCAGGTAGGGGCAGACGTGCTGCAGGTGGTAAAAGGCATGGGCCAAGACAGCAGAATCGGCGCTGCCTTCCTCAATGCCGGGCTGGGGTATGGCGGATCATGCTTTCCAAAAGATACCAGTGCACTGGTGCGCACTGCAGAGCGGCACGGGGTAAATTTTCCTATTCTGCGTGCTGTTATGGATATAAACCGTGAACAGCCGCTTTACTTTCTCGACCGTGCCCGAAAAAACCTGGGCGGCTTTGAGGGTAAAACCATCGGAGTGCTGGGGCTGGCATTCAAACCCAACACCGATGACATGCGCGATGCGCGATCGCTTGAGATTATTGCCATGCTGTTGGCAGAAGGCGCTGCAGTGCAAGCCTACGACCCTATTGCCATGCCCAACACAAAGCGAATTTTTCCGCATCTCTGCTATGGCGAAAACGCATACCATGCCGCCCATGGTGCAGATGCACTGCTGATTATTACCGAATGGAACGAGTTTAAGCAGCTCAATATGGAGCGAATACGCGACTCGATGAAAACACCCGTTATTTTTGATGGACGCAATATATACGATCCGGCTCGCATGAAGCGAATCGGCTTTCACTACTACGGAATTGGACGGGGGCTGTCGGAACCGGAAAACCGCAAGGTCGGGTGAAGGCAGGCGGCTCTGGAGAGGAGATATAGAATGTCACTGCTGGGCAAGATGCTGGGATTTGGGCGCAGTTCAGACTATGATACGGGCATACGCCTTTTTGATCAGGGGCAGTACGAAGAGGCAATAGAAGCATTTGCCCGAGCGCTGCAGATGAGCACAAAGCGGCCTGATCCGCTTACACAGCGGCTCGCTACATTTTACACTGCAGAGTCGTACACCCATCTGGGGCATGAAGCATTGAAAACCTCTCATTGGGAAAGAGCGGCCCAATGTTTCTCTTCTGCACTAGACATTCATCCGCATTATGCCGACCTGCACTTTCACCTTGCCTGCTCTTTGTATAAACAGCAAAAACCAGATATGGCGCTGGCCTCTCTGGCCCATGCCACAGCCATCAATGCGCGCTATGCACGAGCCTACATGCTGAAAGGCCAGATACACTACTCGCAGGCAAACTATGAAACCGCCCTGGCCTCCCTGGCGCTTGCCCTGGAATATGAGCCTGGCTTCAAAACTGAAGTGTGGCAGCGTTTTCAGCAGGCGCATGAAACAGAACAGTACACTGAGGCGCAGCAGCTGCTCGACACTGTACTGCATACTGATATAGAAGACATTCAATACCACTTCAAGCTGGGCGATGACTTTTATAAGCGCGAGCTGTTTGCAGAATCGGTAGAAGAGTACCATAGAGCACTCTCTATCAATCCGCATTACCCCGACATACGCTGTCATCTCGGTTTGGCCCTGCGGCAGCTGGGCAGGCTGCCAGAGGCCATTTCAGAGCTGCGCCAGGCGGTAGATGCCAACCCGCGCTACATAGATGGCCTGCTCTACCTGGGCATTGCCCTGGAAGAAGCTGGCAGCGGGCTGGAAGCCAGCCAGTTTTTCACCCAAGTGCTGGAACTCGACCCAGACCATCCTGCTGCCCGTGAACACATACAGCGTTATAATCAACGTGCCGCCTAATGCCCGCGTGTGCGCAGCGTCTTAACAACGCTGCGCACCTCTTGTCTGGCTGCCGCTGCCAGTGTTTTGAGCACAACCCACAAAAGCGGTCCATCGCAAAAAGCAGCTGCAACCGCAAGCAGAAAGCGAAACCGCACACATTCCCCCATGCCAAGCAAATACACTGGTTCCCAGTCATCGGGCTGAAAACGTGCCTTGAACGCTTCCAGCCCCTCGAAATTGTAAAACCTTCTGCCATGCGCGCGCAGCCACTGCAGCAAAAACCGCATCCAGCGTGCAGAAAGCTCTATTTCTCCCGCCCTGCGCGCCAGCGGAGCCATTCCCGGGGTCACCATTTGCGCGCTTTCTGCTGCAAATACCCGGTTGGCAGCGTCGGCAAGCAGTTCAGCGGTTCCATTGGGTGCATTCATATCACGCACTATCTGCTCTAGCAGCCACCCTTTTCTTTCTGGCACAGGCGTAGCAATCAGATAACCTGCAATGCTGCCATCACGCAGTGCGACAAACAGCCTTCGGTCGTGCAGCTGGTCAAGTGGTACGGCTTCTGTAAGAAAATGCAGCGGGGGCGCAAGCCTGCTGGATTCTCTTTTTTTTCTGCATGCTTCCAATTCCTGCCTTCGCGGCACGGGCTGCACGGGCCACTCTTGCACATGCACGCCTTTGTTGCGCGCCCTTGCAATTTGCGCTCGCAGCGAACTGCGTTTTCTAATCATCTGCTCCCACTCTGCCGGGTTCCAGCATGGCTGTGCGCCTATTTTCAGCCTCTGCCGCCCTCCGCTGCGTTCCATAACGCTGCACAGCCTTTCGCTTACGCCAAAGTAGCATACTTTCTCACCTGCAGCCTTTGCATCACGCTCAAATTCTTCGGTAGTTTCTAGCAGGCGTTCGGGGGCGCAGATTGGTGCGCCGGCTACCACGCGCACGCCCAGCTTGAGGGTATAGCACACCAGCGAATTTTGCTCTGCATTGTACCAGCGCTCAAAGGCAGGGTTCAGAGCCTGATAGGCTGCTACATTCCAGCCGTGCTGCATCACGAGGCTGCGTGCTTTCTGCCTCTCATGGCTCATCAGCGTACACTGGCGCGGCAGCGGCTGTCTGCCGGGCAGCAGGGCGCGTTCAAGCGCCTCTACAACCAGTTCTGGGCAGGAAAGTGCAGGTTCATGGCCTTCTCCATCCAGCAGAACAAGGCTGGCCTGCTGCACATCTTCCATTAGGGGGTATGTATGCTCTGCAGGGTTCAGAATTTTATCTGCATTGCCTGTAATAAGCAGAAGCGGCAGTTTAAGAGACGCGTAGTGCGCACTGAGTTCTGGCAGCAAATGCAGGGCCGAATAGTTTTCCTGTGCAAACACCCTCCACTGCGCCGGTGTGCGCAGCCATTGCTTCAGGGCAGTATTCAGGGCATGCAGCGGTACATGCCCCGGTGCAAACGCCATGCAAAGCACCTTGCGCAGTACGGCCCTGCGAACAGGAATGGAAAAAAGAGCGGCTGCAGCAGGGCCGGCAGCAGGCAGCTGCGCCAGTCGCAGCGAACGGGGAAGGTGTGCAGCGCCTGGGTAAAGCCAGCCGCCGCTGATTAGTGCAATAGAATGAAGCTCTTCTGGCGCCTCCAGTGCCCATATCAGGGCTGGCAGCGCCCCCCACGAGTGTGCTGCAAGCACTGGCCGCTCGGCATTGAGCTGCCTGAGGGCGCTGCGCAGCAGGCGAAGCTGGGTGTACGCCGTTGCAGCAAAAGCGGGCGCCTCGCTTTGGCCATACCCCGGCCTGTCTAATGCAATTACGCGAAAATTTTTGCCCAGCGCATTGCAGAGTTCCGGCGGAAAATCGTGCAGGGTGCCAGGGCTGCCATGCAGCAAAACCAGCGGCTGCCCGCTGCCCTGTTCTGTATAATGCAGTCGCAGCCCTTCTACATACATGGTGCGGCTTTGACCAGGTGCATCTATCATGCCTACATGTATACTGCAGTGTAACCGCGCATGTCAACCACAGCCGCATGCTAAGTGCGGCACGGCTTTCAAAACAAATGCATGGGGGGCATCTGGCACGCCCCATGCATTAAACAACACTGCAGGCTTTGCAGCGCTCTGTCTAGCTGCTGCCGGCGGTGCTTGCAGCGTACCCTGAGTTTGGGTTGAAGTAGAACGGTGCGCCCAGCAGTTTCTGCCACTGTGCAGATTCTGCGGGGGTAAGCAAGGCAAGCACTTTCTTGCCCAGGTCTTGCCGTACCTGCAGCAAAGTCATTGCCGCCTTGCGTGCAGCATCAGTCATGGCGCCCTGGTTTTGCTGTATTTGCTGCTGCATTTGCTGCATGCGCTGCTGAAAATACTGCCTTCGCTGCTGGGGGCTAAGGCCCTGGGGCATCTGCTGAGGGGCAGGCATGTTTGCCTGCATAATGGCACGCATCTGCTCTTGCTGCTGGCTGCGGTACTGCTGCAGCAATTTGCCTATCCCGGTATTCTGGTCGGGGGTAAGCTGAAATATTTTTGCCATATCGGGGTTGGCAAGGGCCAGTGCACTGCGCCACTGCATGTCTAGCTGATGCAGACGGGCTACCTGAGAAGGGGTCAAAACAGACTCCAGCTGCTTGTCTTGATCATCTGTGATTTTATTAATCTGCTGCTGCATGCTGGTGCGCATTTGCTGAAATGCCGACTGTCTCTCTTGAGGAGACATGCCGCGCATAGACTTGAAGCCCCCCTTGAAGGTTTGCTGAAAAGCAGTGCGGCCGGCAGTCATTGCTTGGGTCATGATATTGGTTTGCACCTGAGAAATGAGCTGATCCAGCTGCTGCTGCTGCGCGCCAGAAAGCAAAAGCGCACTGCGCACATCGTTTCGCTGCAGAAGCAGAGCTTCATTGCTGCGGGTAGGGTCTACCTGAACAGGGGCCAGCGCAGAACCCATTCCGCGCATCATCATCATTGGGCCGCCAAAGCCGCCACCTCTGCCAAAACCGCCAGGGCCCTGTGCCAGCGCCATAGTAGAGAGGGTGATAGCCAGTGTGGCTGCCAGCCAGCCAGATATTGCATGTAGCCGCATGGTTTTTTCTCCTTGATATTGTTTGTTACAGCTTCATTTTCTGCTGTAACAGCAAATGATTTTTCTGCAACAAACATTAGACGCCTGTGCTAAAGCTTTGTTTACACCAATATTGATGACAAATTGTATGTTTGAATAGAAAAAATGTTGCAATACTCTTTGCTGTTTCTGCTGCAGGCATGCCAGGCAGCGCACACGGGCAGGAATTTGTACAGGATGCGCTGAATTTTGAAAGCATCATATCGAAAAAAGGACTGCAGATGTATTTCGGAAATGCATGGTACCCAGAACACTGGCCCCAGCAACGCTGGAGAGAAGACGTACGCCTAATGCGTGAAGCCGGCATGAACGTGTGCCGCATTGCAGAATTTGCCTGGAGTTCGATGGAACCGGTTGAAAGCAGCTACGAATTTGACTGGCTGGAAAAAGCCGTGGCTTTGCTGGCAGAAAACGACATCGCAGTGGTGCTGGGCACACCTACTGCCGCCCCGCCGGCATGGCTTACCTTTCATCACCCCGACACACTGGCAGTAGAAGCAAACGGGCTGCATGCACAGCATGGCAACCGCTGCCATGCCTCGCCGCTCAGCACCACTTACCACAAATACTGCAGGCGCATTGTAGAGCAGATGGCACAGCGGTTTGGCAAAGACAAACGGGTAATTGGCTGGCAGATAGACAACGAATACAACCGCGTTGATTATTCAGAATATGCCCGGCGGCAATTTCAGCTTTTTCTTAAAAACCGCTATGGCTCCCTCGAAAGCCTCAACCAACACTGGTCTACTGCCTACTGGAGCCAAACCTATCGGCAGTGGGAAGAAATTCCTATTCCCATTGGCGGGCACAACCCCGGCTTAATGCTCGCCTTCAGGCACTTTGTTACCAGCGTCTGGCGCGAATTTCAGCGCATTCAGATCGATGCCATTCGCCAGCATGCTGGCCCAGAACAGTGGATTGCCTCAAACTTTATGGGATGGTTCGATTCTTTTGACCATTTCGAGGTATGCAAAGACCTTGATCTGGTTACCTGGGACTGGTACGTGGGAACCGGTCATCATGACTATGTAGAAACAGGCTTGCTGCATGACCTGAACAGGGGCTACAAGCGACGCAATTTCTGGATCATGGAGACACAACCGGGCAGTGTAAACTGGGGCGGAGTGAACAACATGCTCAATCGCGGCGAGGCACGCTGCATGGCGCTGCACGCCGCCGCGCACGGGGCAGACGGCCTGCTTTACTGGCAGTGGCGGCCGGCTTTGGGCGGGCAGGAACAGCTGCATGGCAGCCTGCTTGGAGCAGATGGCAAACCCCGTCCGTTTTATACCGAGGCGGCGGAAATTGGCGCAGACTTTGCCCGCCTGTCTGAAGCAGTGCAAAACACTGCCCCTCAAGCCAAAGCGGCCATGCTGCACTCTTTCGACAGCAGATGGGCCATCAATTTTCAGAGGCATCACAAAGATTTTGACCCTGCCATCTACATGCTGCACTGCTACCGCCCCCTCATACAGCGCGGTGTTACGGTAGACGTAACAGATACAGAGGCTCCGCTTGAAGGCTATAAACTGCTTATTGCCCCTGCCCTCACTGTGCTGCCCGACTCTCTGCCCGAACGGCTGCAGCAATGGGTGGAAGCAGGCGGCACGCTGCTGCTTACCCCCCGCACCGGCCAGAAAGACCGCCACAACGCACTCTTTCCGGTTTTGCAGCCCGGCCCGCTGCGTGAGCTGGCCGGCACAGAAACCAGAGAATACTATGCACTGCATGAACCGGTTCCTATAGAGGCGGTATGGGCAGGCGCTGAAACAGGTGAAGCGCACATATGGGCCGAAATGCTCTGCCCGCTGCAGCCTCAGGTGCAGGTGATTGCGCGCTACGGCGCATGCAATGGCTGGCTGGATGGAATGCCTGCGGCAACACGCCTGCAGGTAGGAGACAAGGGAGGGCAGGTAATTGTGCTGGGAGCATGGCTGAACAGGGAACTGCAGGATTCTTTTCTCAACTTTGTACTGCAGTGTGCAGGCATTTCCACGCTCACGCTGCCAGAAGGTGTTGAAACTGCCTCCCGTTTTGCTGCAGATGGCAGCGCCCGCGTTTTTGTTATCAACCACACGCGCCAGACTGTCACTTTGCAAACCAGCATACTTTCACTCATCAACCCTATCGACATTCTGAGCGGAAAGCCGGCAGAAAACGTACTTTCGCTGCCGCCTTACGGCGCAGTGGTGCTGCGGGATGCTGCTGTATAAGGTATTCTGTCTGCGACGGGGTTTGCCCGATACATAGTAGAGGAGCAGAAGCGGGTTTGGAGAAAATACGCTGTCCGCATTGCGGGGCCATGAATCAGGATGCAACACTAAAAGATAACTGCTGGCAGTGCGACAAACCGCTTTCTGCCGTGCCAGATACGCCGCAGCCCATAAACAAGGGCGCGGTGCAGCAGGCAACTCTGGAAGAAAGGGTGGCACGTCGCAAGGCAGAGCGTCTGGCCGGCCGCAACCGCAGATTAATGCAGCAGGCGCTGGCAGCCATACTCGTTCTGCTTGCAGTAGCGCTGGTACTTTTTCTACTGCACAATGCAAGGCGCTGAAAAACAGCACGCCCTAAAAACCTGTTGATATACTCTTGCTTTTCATGGCATGCTGTGCTATTATATGCCCTGCAAGATACCTTATCCCTGTGCATACAATGTGCTGTACGCTCTGAGCAGATGCCTGCACAGCCTGTAACCGGTAAGACTGTTTCGAAACACGACACAACATTCATTCAGGAGATTCATCATGCCCTATTCTGTTGTCAGCAAAAAGTCCGGCGCAACATACCATCTGCATGTGCGTGAGCGCACCACCAGTACCGGAAAACAGGTGCCGCTCTACTTTTTTAGCAAGGAAGCACAGGGTGCACTGGAGAAACTGCCTGACGGATACACTGTGGTTGAGGCTCCTACAGGCCTGCCCCTGCTGAAGCGGGCCGCTTCGTAGTGGCGATGCATCGCGAGGCCCATGCCCCTGAAGACAGGGTGCAGGGGTACTGCGTACACTGCCGCACAAGGCGCACCATGATTCATGCCATTCAGGTATGCAACAAAAGGGGCCGTTACGACCTGAAAGGCCATTGTGCTGTGTGCGGAAAAGCCATGTACCGGCTGGGAGGATGGGACTCTGTTGCGCAGGCAGTTGAAAAATAATGAGGCGGATGCGTAAAACCCCCTCCTTCTAACAAAACAAAGCTCTCTCTTAAACAGAAACATGCTTTCGTAATGTTTCATAACTATCGTATCAATTGGCTGTGATGAGGAATAGTAGGCGAATAGTCAGACCTCAGCGAGGGAGGAAACGGTGAAAGCCTCCCGGTCTGCTCCGCCCAATGTCACCTCTGAGCCGCTGGCAAAACAGAGTCTGCAAACTCTCTCAAGCTGAGCCGGGTGCGCCCGTTAAAGCGCTTACAAGCGCCTGCCAGAGGCAGGAAAGAAGGTGGTACCGCGCGGCCATCCGCGTCCTTCTGCTATCCAGCATGGAGAGACGCGTTTTTTTTGACGCGCCTCTCCCCTAACTCCTGAGGGGAGCAGAAAATCATGAATCATTCATCTCACGGCAATGCACCACTGCCTGAAACATACAACCCGCAAACTTCTGAAACAAAATGGTACGCTTTCTGGAAAGAACGAGGCTTTTTTCATCATGAGCCGCAGGCAGACAAGCCCGTTTTCTCAATAACCATTCCACCCCCCAACATCACCGGCAGCCTGCATATGGGCCATGCACTCAACAACTCGATCCTCGATGCCCTCACCCGCTGGCACCGCATGAGAGGCTTTGTTACACTCTGCCTGCCAGGCACCGACCATGCCGGCATTGCCACACAAAACGTGGTAGAGAGAGACCTGGCCAAAGAGGGCCTTACAAGGCAGCAAATCGGCAGGGAGCAGTTTCATCAGCGCTGCCTGCAGTGGCGCGAGCAGTATGGAAACCGAATCTACTTTCAGCTGGAAAAACTTGGCTGTTCGTACGACTGGCAGCGAGTGCGCTTCACCATGGACCCATCATATGTAGAAGCCATTATGGAAGCATTTCGCCAATGGTACCAAAGAGGGCTTGTGTACCGAGGCACACGGGTAGTGAATTGGGACGTAAAATTTCAGTCGGCAGTGTCTGATATCGAAGTGCTCACCCAAGAGCGCAAAGGCAGGCTCACCCATTTCAGATACCCCTTTGCAGATGGCAGCGGATACTTAACCATTGCCACCACCCGCCCCGAAACCATGCTGGGAGACAGCGCAGTAGCTGCAAACCCGGCAGATGAGCGCTATCAGCCCCATTTTGGAAAAATGCTGCGCCTGCCACTCACCAACCGTCTCATACCGCTCATAGCAGACGACTATGCCCGGCCGGAATTTGGCAGCGGAGCGGTAAAGGTAACCCCTGCGCATGACCTGAACGACTTTGAATGCGGCCTGAGACACAACCTGCAGCAAATCATTGTGATTGGGCGTGACGGCAGAATGACCGAAGAAGCAGGAGCAGAATTTGTCGGTCTCGACCGCTATGAAGCGCGCAAAAAAGTCACCGCCGCCATGGAAGAACTTGGCCTGCTGGAAAAAGTGGAAGACTATACAATACAAACTCCCATATCCGACCGCTCTGGAGAGGTAATAGAACCTCTGCTTTCAGAACAGTGGTTTATGGATATGAAGCCGCTGGCAGCCCCCGCCATACAGGCTGTTGAGCAGGAACTGATACAGTTTCTGCCCGAAAGATATGCCTCAATCTGCCTGCACTGGCTGGAAAACATAAGAGACTGGTGCATAAGCAGGCAGCTTTGGTGGGGGCACCGCATACCAATCTGGTGGTCTGAAATACCTGCCCCACAGGGGCACACCCCTCCCGAAGGTGCAGCAGATGTGCGCAGCTTTGGCGCAAGGCGCTTTGTATTTGCACGAAACCATGCAGAAGCGGCAGCGGCGCTGGGCGACGAAAACTGCCAGCAGGACGAAGATGTGCTGGACACCTGGTTTTCCTCGGCACTCTGGCCGCAGGCAACACTCGGATGGCCGGCAGATACCCCCGACCTGCGCTGCTTCTATCCCACCAGTCTGCTCTCTACAGCGCAGGAGATTCTTTATCTCTGGGTAGCCCGCATGATAATGACCGGGCTTGACTTTGTACACCGCCCCGAAACCGAAACCAGTTTGACCCAAAGCCTGCCCCTGCAGCAGGACAAACGCGCTCTTATCCCATTTCATACCGTGTATGTACATGCTACCGTGCTGGATGCAAAAGGAGAGCGCATGAGCAAAAGCAAGGGCAACGGCATAGACCCCATCGATCTGATAGACCGATTTGGAGCAGATGCCACCCGGTTTTCACTGCTGCAGCAGGCTGGCAAAAATCAAGACATTCGCTACAGCGAAAAACGCACAGAAACAGCGGCAGCCTTCTGCAACAAAATCTTCAATGCGGCGCGCTTTGTGCTTATGAACCTGGCAGCAGATACCGCCTGCGCGCTGCCGCCCGCAGAACGAAGAACCCTGCCCGACCAATGGATACTGCACAGGCTGGGAGAAACCATACAGCAAACAGATGCCGCCCTGCAAACCTGCGACATGGATGATGTGTGTCGCGCAGTGTATGCATTTTTTTGGTCAGACTTTTGCGACTGGTACCTTGAAATGGCCAAGGCTACCCTGCGCAGCGAAAATGCACAGGCGGTGGCAGACACCCGGTGCATGCTCGCTTTTGTGCTGGAAGCCTCTATGCGCCTGCTGCACCCCCTGCTGCCCTTTCTCACCGAAGAAATTGGGCAGGCCCTGCCTCGCGGTGCGCAGGCAGCACCTTCTGTAGCCGAATCTGCCTGGCCTCATCCAGAAGAGGGCTGGCACAACCCGCAAGCCTGCGCTTCGGTAGAACAGCTCATGGAAATAGTACGCACACTGCGCAACCTGCGCGCCGAATCTGGCATAGCGCCCGGCAAATGGCTGCCCGGCGCAGTAAATGCACAAGATGCAGCACTGCACGCTGACCTGCAGAGTTCGCATTTGCAAAAACTGATTTGCGACTTGGCCCGCCTGCAAAACCTTTTACTGGTGCAGCAGCAGCCGGCAGAAGGCGTACGCTGGGTATCTGCGCCAGTCACCGGAGGGACAGCTCTGCTGGACATTGGTGAATCGCTGAACCCGCAGAAAGAAAAAGAACGTATTGCTAAAGAACGCGCAGAACTGGAGAAGCAGATTGCCAGAAGCCAGGGAATGCTGAACAACCCTCAGTTTGTAGAGCGCGCAGCACCTGCAGTAGTAGAAAAAGAACGCGCCAATCTGGCCGCTCTGCTGGAAAAACTGGAGAGGCTGAACCAGAGTGCCTAACCATGCGGATTGAAACAGCAGTGCAATTTATGAGAACAAAACAGCCTGTTATGAAATACTGCAGATTGATATGGCGCACATTGCAGTACGTTTTGTTCTGCCTGCTCCTCTTTGGCCTCACCGGGCAGCCCAGGGGATGGCCAGAGGAAAAAAACCCATTGCGGCCGCTGCAATGGGTGCAAGACGTGCCGCTGCCCGGCGGTGCGCGCCGTTTTGACTACCAGAGTCTGAATGGCGGCATCGACTATGTATCTCACATGGGAACCAGCCAGCTGCTGGCTTTTGATGTGCGCGGCAGCAGGCTTTTACATACGGCAAACCATATGAGCAGCTGCACAGGAGTATTGGCTGTACCAGCCCTGCACCTGGTGTTTTCTTCCAATCCGGGCAGACACTGCCTCAGTGTACTGCAGCAACGCGATCTGCATCTGCTGAAGCGTCTTTATGGCCCCGACTTCCCCGATGGCATTGCATGGGATGCTCAGGATAAACTACTCTTCGTATCAGATGAATCTGGGCGGGCAGACTGGGTTTACCGCCCCGGTTCACACAGCATGCTGCATCGCATAGCATTGCAGGGAGAAGCCGGAAACACGGTGTACGACACGCAGAACAACAAAATACTGGTGACAGTGCAAACCAAAAACGAGCTTGCCGTGCTATCTCCAAAAACACTGCAGGTAGTGCAAAACATTCAGCTGCCAGGCAGCGATTCGCCTCATGGAATGTACCTCGACACAGCTGCGCACCGACTGTTTATTGCCTGTCAAAACAACAACAGACTGCTTTGTCTGAACTCAAAACACTTTACCGTGCTGCAAAACCTGCCTACAGGAGAAAACCCAGACGTGCTTGCCTTCGACCCTGGCCTGGGCTTGCTCTACGCAGCCTCAGAATCGGGGGCCGTATGGGTATATAGACTGCAGCAGGGCAAGCTGACTGTAGAAGGACATTACCTTGCGCCCCATGCCCACACAGTGGCAGCAGACCCGCGCACGCATCGCGTGTACCTGCCCTTGCAGAATATAAACGGCCGCCCGGTTATGCGCATACTAATGCCTGCACCATGGCTTTTGCATAACAAACGATGAACTGCACTTTTCAGAAAAGGGACTTTAAGCAATTATGAGACACAACGGATCAGACCCTCCCATACATGTGCTGTTTCCAGAGGGGCAAAACCCTTCAGGCGGATTCAGCCCCCGCACCATTCGGGCAGCGCTCGTGCTGCTCACTCTGTTTCTGTTGATCTTTGTGCTGTTTCACAACGGTATTCCACTTTACACCGACTGGCTCTGGTATCGCTCTATACACGATACCGGGGTGTTCAGCACAGTCGTATTGGCAAAAACCGGCCTGTTTGCATTGTCGGCGCTGCTGTTTGCAGCCATACTGGGCAGCAGCATAATAACAGCCCTGCGCATGGCGCCCGGGCATCTAACTGAAAGCCTCAGAGACCGGCTGGGCGATGAGCTTGCCGAGCTGTTACAGCGCAGACTGGGCCTCATTCTGCTGATTGCAACGCTGCTGCTTAGCCTGTGGGCAGGGCGCTTTGCCTCTGACAACTGGGCAGACTGGCTGCTTTTTCTGCACCCGGCAAGCTTTCACCAAACAGACCCGGTATTTCACAACGACATCAGTTTTTATGTATTTCAGATGCCGTTTCTAGAATTTGTTTCCAGCTTTCTTACACTCACCCTGCTCATCACATTCGCAGTATCTGCGGGGCTTCACCTGCTGGCACATGCCTCCGACCAGGGCTTTTCGCTGCGCCAGCTGCCCAGCGGGGTAAAAAAACATCTGCTGCTGCTGGCAGCGCTGGGCGCACTGCTCTTTGCCTTCGGCACGCGCCTTTCAGCCTACGACCTGCTGCAAAACAACAACGGCATATTTTCAGGCCCCGGCTATGTAGACCTGCACGTTACCCTGCCCGCCCTCAATTTGCAGGTTCTGCTGCTGGCAGCGGCTGCGCTGGGCTGTATAGCCGCAATGTTTACCGGCTCCCTGCGACTACCTATACTCTGTGCAGCAGCATGGCTCGTTACTGTCATTGTGGGCGGCAGCATTCTGCCGCCTGCTGTGCAGCAGCTTATTGTAAACCCCAACCAGCTGGCCAAAGAAACCCCCTACATTCGAGAAAACATTGCCTACACCCGCATGGCCTATCAGCTCAACCACGTCACCGTGGTAAACAACTTCCCGGCCAGCACCAACCTCACTGCGGCAGACCTGAATAAAAACCAGGATACCCTCGACAACATTCGCCTGTGGGACCACCACTACCTGGGCAAGGTATACGAACAACTGCAAACCATTAAGCCCTACTACCGTTTTCAACAAGCAAATCTGGACGGCTCTTTTTCCAACAACATAGACATAGACCGCTATCAGCTGCAGGGCAGAATACGCGAGGTTATGCTGGCTCCCCGTGAAATGAATACCAGCGGGCTGCCGGCAACAGCACGCACATGGCAAAACATGCGTCTCAGCTACACGCACGGCTACGGGCTGGTGATGTCGCCGGTAAGCCGCGTGATTTCGGGCGGACCTGAAATGTATGTACAAGACTTTCCGCCTGCAGCAAACGGCACTGCTGCTTCGCTCAAAATCACACGTCCCCAAATGTACTTCGGAACACTCTCAGGCGGCCCGGTATATGTAGACACGCAGCAGAAAGAGTTCGACTACCCATCCACCACGGCCACCAATGGAGGGCAGGACCACTACAGTTCCTACCATGGCAGCTACGGGGTAAACATCGGCAGTTCCTGGATGAGGCGAATTGCCTATGCCCTCGTATTGGGAGATGTCAACCTCATTCTTGCCGACAACCTCACCTCACATACTCAGGTGCTTTACCGCCGGGATATTCGCCACCGGCTTCAACTGGCAGCCCCGTTTCTGCAGCAGGATACCGACCCCTATCTGGTAGTGAATCAGGACAGCGGGCACCTTGACTGGATAGTAGACTGCTATACCCTTTCCGACCGCTACCCCTACTCTGCCTCCCACAACATCGCGGTTGGTTCCGGGGCATACGAAGCGCCCAACTACCTGCGCAACAGTGTAAAAGCGGTAATAGATGCCTACACGGGGCAGGTACGTCTCTATCTCACCGACCCATCCGACCCAATTATACAGGCATGGAGCCGCATATTTCCCGGCCTGCTACATCCCCTATCACAAATGCCTGCCGGTTTGCAGGCGCACCTGCGCTACCCTGAGAACCTTTTTCGGGTGCAGCGGGCTATTTATGCCACCTACCATGTACACGACCCGCGGGTATTTTATCTGAAAGAAGATGCCTGGGCGGTGCCTACCGAACCCTCCAGCGACCCCAATGCCCCCGAAGCCAGCATGAGTCCCTACTATGTAGTAATGCACCTGCCCGATCTGAGCGGTGCGGCGGCCTCTGAAAGGAATACAGGCGCAGAGTTTGTGATTATGAGTCCCATGTCGCCTATCAACAAGGAAGAACAGAACATACTGGGGTGGATGTGCGGCAGATGCGATGCCCCTCACTACGGCCAGCTGGTACTTTACCGCTTTCCTCAGCAGGCATCGGTGCTTGGGCCGGCACAAATTGTGCAGCGCATCAACTCCGACAAGGTTATCTCGCCTCAGCTCTCCCTGCTGCGCAGCGGCGGTTCCAGCGCATCGCTGGGCAATATGCTGGTCATTCCTGTAGAACGCTCGCTGCTTTACATTGCGCCGTTGTATGTAGAGGCTACCAACACCACCGGCCAGCTGCCCAAGCTGGTGAAGGTAATTGTGGCCTATGGAGACCGGGAGGTAATGACCGACACCCTGCAGGAGGCGCTTGCACAGCTCTTTCCTGGTTATGGGGGGTCTGCTGCGCCTGCCGGTGCAGCTGCGCCATCTGGCGCCCCGGCGGTTTCTGCTGTTTCACTGCCTGCCGGCTCTGTTCCTCAAAAACTGCGCGCACTTATACAGCAGGCTTCAGATGAGTATCAACAGGCGCAGGCGAAATTGAAACAGGGGGATTTTGCCGGCTATGGTGCAGCTACAAAAGCGCTTTCCAGCACACTTCAGCAGCTTCAGGGCATTGCCGGCTCACACTGACAATCACACAGTTATGCGGAGGAGATGAGTTTTCTCAGCCCCTCCGCATACAGCATCTGTTCCTCTCGCACCGCCCACGCCGAGGGGCTGCAGGGCGGAAAGCGCTGCATGCCCCCCTTTGCATACACCCACTGCAAAAATGTGGCAATGGCTCCCAGCACACGTACAGCTTCCATCTGCACAGCCATATCGTAAGCTTCTTCCAGCGGCACATGCGGCATCAATTCATGCCAGGGCTGCAGGTATGCATCGCGCAGATTCTGCTGCACCCCCGCAAGGGCCGGCAAATCGCCTGAATAGGCGGTAAGCGCACGGCAAAAAAACGGATGACTGATGCATACATCGGTTAAATCAAAAAAAACAGTTTTTTGGCCATGGCAGCGCAGGTTAAACACATGCAGGTCGCCATGCTCAAGAGCATCAGGTATGCCATGCGCTGCCATCTCTTGCAGTCTGCGTATCCACACAGGGGCTGCCGCCTGCAACATGTGCAATTCATCGTCTGTCAACGCATCCGGGCTGCCTTTCAGCAGATACGGGGCCTGATCATGCACTTTCTGCAGCGCCTGCTCATACCATTGCAGCGGAAAATACGCCATTCTCTGCTGTTTCCAGCTCTCTTGCTGCTGCAGCGATGCTATTTGCAGCAAGGCAAATGCCCGCACAGCCGACAGCCAGTCTGCCAGGTTCGATTCGGGTGCAAGGTGCTGGCCGGGCACTTCATGCATCAGCAGCATGCGGGGCACGCTTTCTACAATTTTGGGAAACGCCTCAGGCATCCATGCTGAAAGCAGCACCGCAAGCGCTGCCTCGTCGGGTTCATATTCGGGCACTGCCTTCAAAAACAGGGTTTCACCTTCTGCAGGCACTTTTAGTAGCGCACTTCTGTACCAGCCGCGTGTCAGGCGGGCAGGGCCGGTGCGTCTTGTTCCCTTTCGGGCCAGTACATCGTCAATCCAGTCGGTTGTCTTTTTTTGCCAGCCTGGGTTCCACCATGCAACAGGCAGCGAATCCGCTTCGCCCAGCTGGCAGGCAAACCAGCCTTCTACAAGCTCCCGCTCATCGCGGGGCAGCAGGGCACTCTGTTCTCTGTCACACCACTTCAAGGCAGAAGGCAGCTGAACGCCGGCAGCATGGGATGTGAGACAGTTGCCGCCCCCGGGGGTTTCAAAAAACTGCATGGGCAGGCTTTGCAGGTCAAAGGCGTTTTGCAGGGCATTTTGCAGCACAGTCAGTTCTGCTTCCTGTGCAGAAATCAGCGCTTCAGAAACAGTAAGGCGCGGCAGGCAAAGCCCCGTGCCATCTGCTGCGGCGGCCCAATGGCTGCAGTCGGGCGCTATCAGCAGCACAAAACAGCAATCGGCCATTTCTACTCCGGGTTCTCTGTGCAGTTGGGCAGTTTAGGGCGCTTCGGGGTAAGAGCCAAGCACACGAACCATTAGTGCATGCTCTGCCAGCTGTTTCAGCGCCTTGGCCACTGCATTGTCTTTTACATGCCCCTGCACATCTATGTAGAACAAATACTGCCAGGCGGCGGTTTTGTTGGGTCTCGATTCGATCATAGTCAGGTTCACATCGTACTTTTCAAACGCATTCAGGGCATGCACCAGCTCGCCGGCTCGGTTATGAACCGCAAAAATAAGCGAGGTCTTGTCTTTCCCGGTAGGTTCAGGTTCATTGTAGCCCAGCACAAGAAAACGGGTGTTGTTGGAAGGATTGTCTTCAATGTGCCTGCACAGCACTGGTACATTGTAGCGTTCTGAAGCAAGCGTGGTGGCAATGGCTGCACTCTCATTGTCTTGCGATGCCTGTTCTGCCGCCCTCGATGTGCTGGAAGCCTCTATCACCTCTACCTGAGGCAAATGATTTTGCAGCCACTGTCTGCACTGTGCCAAAGGCTGAAAGTGCGTGTACAGCCGACGTATCTGTTCAATATTTTCGCAATGGGTAAGCAGATTGTGGGCAATAGGCTGATAGATTTCAGAAACCACGCGCAGGTTTGAGTTTTTGAAAGTATCAAGCGTTTCAGGCACTACGCCGGCCCATGAGTTTTCAACCGGCACTACCCCGTAATCGCACTGATTTCTCTCTATCTGCGAAAACACCTCGGTAATGGTGGCCACAGGCACAAGCGCTGAAGAAGACCCGAAGCGCGCCAGCGCCGCCAGGTGGCTGAAAGTGCCTTCCGGCCCCAGAAATGCCACCCCCAGCGGCTTCTCCAGGGCACGGCATGCTGAAATAACTTCACGGTACACAGCACGTATAGAAGCGCTGTCCAGCGGGCCTGCATTCAACTGATTCAGTCGTTTAAATACATTATGTTCCCGTTCAGGGGTAAAATAGTGTGAACGGCTGCTGGATTTGGCCAACCCGATCTGTTGTGCAAGGGATGCCCTTCGGTTGAGCAGCTGCACAATCTGTTCATCAATTTTATCTATTTCTTTCCGCCATTCCGGGAGACTCATGATCACTCGCTTTCCTGCAGGATTTCGGCGCATTGCCGTAGTGGTTCAGAATACCACATGCGCGCTTCTATCTCCTTCTCTGCCTCAGGAAAAACGACTTACCTCCCTGGCGAAAAAGAGTACAGGAGAAAGTTTGTTATGGGGCGTGGAAAATGGTTTCAGCGAGGGGATCACAATGATGCCCGGAAAAGAGAGAAAATGGCTGAAAACCTCTGGCTGAAATGCCCGCGGTGCAACGAGATACAATTTGCCAAAGATGTAGAACGCAACCTGCGCACATGCACACGGTGTGAATATCACTTTCGCCTGCGCGCGCTTGACCGTGTAGAGATCACAGTAGACGAAGGCAGCTTTGAAGAATTCGATGCCAATCTCTATTCGTGCAACCCCCTGGATTTTCCGGGATATGCCGACAAGGTAAAGCGCGCCCAGGAAGAAACCGGTCTCACCGATGCTGTGCTTTGCGGATTTGCGCGCATAGAGAATTTCCCTGTGGTGCTGAGTGTAGCCGATTTTGAGTTTCTGGGCGGTTCGATGGGTAGCGTTGTGGGAGAAAAACTGGTGCGAGCCATGGAGCGCAGCCTGCAAAAACGCCTGCCTCTGGTGCTTTTTACCGCAAACGGCGGCGGCGCGCGCATGTTTGAGGGCCTGCTCTCGCTGATGCAAATGGCAAAAACCAGCGCCGCTCTGGCACGCATGCAAGAAAACGGAGTGCCCTTTCTGGTAGTGCTCACCGACCCCACAATGGCCGGGGTGTACGCCTCGTATGCCTCACTGGGAGACGTTATTCTGGCAGAGCCGGGAGCGCTTATCGGCTTTGCAGGCAGGCGCGTGGGCAACCAGGACATGGGCATGAAACTGCCCGAAGATTTTCAAACCTCGGAATTTCAGTTTCGATGCGGTCAGGTAGACCGTATTGTGCCGCGAAGGGAAATGCGCAACACCCTTGCGCTGCTGCTTTCATTTTTTGAAGAGGAGGCTGCTGCTAATGCTGCAAAATCTGCTTGAATTTGAAAAACCCATTGCAGAACTGGATGCGCTGATAGAAGAACTGAAGCGCACTGCCGCCGACCCAGACAGGCTTGCAGAGGCAAAAGCCAGCAACATAGATTTCGAAAAAGAAATCGCCGGCATTGAAGCACGGCGCGAACAGGTGATGCGTGATGTGTTTGCCAATCTGACCCCATGGAACAGGGTGCAAATGGCCAGACATCCGCAGCGCCCCTATACACTAGACTATATTCGCCTCATTACAGAAAACTTTGTAGAACTGCACGGCGACCGAATCAATGCCGACGACCCGGCCATTGTAGGCGGCACTGCACGTTTTATGGGCAGACCTGTGATGGTTATAGGGCACCAGAAGGGCCGCGACCTGAAAGAGCGGCAGATGCGCAATTTCGGCAGCGCACGGCCTGCAGGGTTTCGAAAAGCGCTTCGGCTGATGCAAATGGCCGACCGCTTCAAAAAACCCATACTCTGCTTTGTAGACACCCCTGCTGCAGAGGCGAATCTGATGGCTGAAGAAGAGGGCATCAGCCGCGCCATTGCCTGGAACCTTGAGCAGATGTTTCACCTGCGTGTGCCTGTTGTGGCTGCAGTAATTGGCGAGGGAGGCAGCGGCGGGGCGCTGGGCATTGCAGTAGGCGACCGGGTGCTGATGCTTGAACACGCCATTTATTCGGTGATTCCCCCCGAATCCTGCGCTGCCATTCTATCAGAGTTTGGCAGAGACCGCAGCAGGGCGCCGGAAGCCGCTGCGGCACTCAAAATTACCGCGCAGCATGCCTGCCAGTTTGGCGCCGCAGATGAAGTGCTGCCCGAACCCCCTGGCGGCGCACACCGCAACCCGGCAGCGGCAGCAAGTCTGCTTCAAACCGCTCTTCACAAGCATCTGAGCGAACTGGAGACCCTTTCGCCTGATCAGCTGCGCGAAGCGCGCTATCAGCGCTACCGCAGACTGGGGCAGTGGCTTGACCCGCAGGCCATGGTTGAAAATGCATCGCGAAAGGCTGGAAAAACCAAACCGGAAACCATCTAAAAACTTTCCAAAGGTTTCCTGTCGTAGTGTACAGTAAGATGAACCAGAAAAATGCCACATTGCGCCCTGCGCTGTTTGCCGTAATCACGGGAATGGTGTTTGTCTGCGACCAGATGAGTAAATACTGGGCGCAGCAACACCTGAGCATTGCCAGCGTACCTATATTCGGACATGCGTTTATGCTCACGCTTACCCACAACCATGGAGGGGCTTGGGGGGTAATGCCCCGCGGAAACCTGTTTTTTATTTTGTTTGCGATTCTGGCAGGCTGCGCTCTGATAGCCGCCTATCTGCGAACAGGCAGAGAACTCACCCCCGGTGCAGCATTCGCGCTTGCACTGGGGGGCGCACTGGGCAACCTGCTCGACAGAGTGCGGCTGGGCTACGTAGTAGATTTCTTTGATATACGCATCATTCACTGGCCCATTTTCAATGTTGCCGACACTGCCATCACCCTCGGCATCGCACTGCTGTTCGCACACTTTATGCGCTCATCACAGCCGGCAGAAGAAACTGCACCAGCAAAGAACAGCGCTCCAGATGCTGCTCCCGCTTCCCACGAATAAAGGTCTTTTCATGCACCCTATTCTTTTTCACATAGGCTCATTTGCCGTGCACTCTTACGGAGTGCTGATTATGCTTGGCTTCTCTATTGGAATGTGGCGCGCCCTGCGGCTTTGCCGAATGAGAATGGAGAAACTGCCGCCAGAATCAAGGCGCAGGGTTTCGCCGGATGCCATGTTTGATATTGGCTTTTACGGCTTGATTTGGGGCATGGTGGGGGCACGCCTGTTTTTTGTTTTACTTGACTGGCAAGACTACTCCGCACATCCTCTGAAGGCGTTTGCACTCTGGGAAGGCGGCCTCACCTTGCAGGGAGCAATGCTGTTTGGCATTCTTTTTCTGGTATGGTACTGCAAAAAGCACAAGGTAAACATACTTGCCGCAGCAGATATAGCAGCGGTTTCCTGGCCGCTGGCATACGCAATCGGGCGCATTGGCTGCCTGCTCAACGGCTGCTGCTATGGGGCACCTACCTCGCTGCCCTGGGGCATTCGTTTCCCCGATGAAGACCATCCCGGCACACTCACACCTCCCAGTCACCCCATACAGCTGTATGCCACGCTCATCAACCTATGCTTCTTCTGGTGGCTTGTAAAACGCGAAAAACGCCCGCGGCAGGATGGGCTGCTCTTCTGGATATACATTGCCATGTACGGGGCGTACCGCTGTGCCATGGAGCCGCTGCGCATAGGAGGCACCTCTACCTACGACATACCCAGCCTGCATCTTACCTACACCGAAATTGTGAGTTTTGCCATGGTAGTCTTAGGGATGTGTGCCGCATTCTGGCTGAAAAAGCACCGCACTGCCTATACCGACGATCAGCCTTCTCCTATTTTGCAGCAGGCAAAAAACATTGGTCAGGTACCTATCAACGAGAAAGGCACTCCGGCAGCATGATTCAAAAACTGGTAGGGCTTACCTGCAATGTTCTTTCTGCAGCAGATGGGCACGGGCCGCGTTTGACCTGCAATACCGCCTATCAGAATGCGCTGCTGCAAGCCGGCTGCCTTCCGGTAATTCTTCCTCTCACTGCCTGCAGCAGCGCTCTGCAAAAGATAGTTGAAAAACTGGATGGCATACTGCTTACGGGCGGTGCAGATATTCAGCCCTCCATTTACCATGAAGCTCCCCACCCCAAACTGGGTGAAACAGAGCCAGAGCGCGATGCAATGGAAATGGACCTTATTCCACTTGCGCTGCAAAAAGACTTACCTGTGTTTGCCATTTGCAGAGGCATGCAGTCGCTCAATGCAGCGCTGGGAGGCACACTGCACCAGCACCTGGAACCGGGCAGCATTGACCACCGTCCAGGCAAAGGCCGCAATTATCTTGCCCACTCCATTGCGATTACCCCCGGCAGCCGGCTTCATTCCATTGCGGCAGCGCCACAAATGCAAGTAAACTCACTGCATCACCAGGCAGTGAGCAAAGTTGCACCGGCGCTGCAGATTGCTGCAGTGGCTCCAGATGGAATTGTAGAGGCTGTAGAAATGCCCGGCAGAAAATATGTGCTGGCGGTACAGTTTCACCCCGAGGAACTCTACCGGGAACAGAGTGTTATGCTCAAGCTGTTTGAAGCCTTTGTACAGGCGCTCTAGCCGGTTTGCCAGAGTAACAGCTGTTTGTATTCCCCGTATTTCGGGCAGAACGCCTGCATGAACTTATCCTGAAACTACACTTCTGCAGGCAGAGCGCACCCCTGCCTGCAGAAGTGAGGCATGCTAGGGGTTGTAGGGGCGTATTGTGCCCGGATTAAAGTGCCGCTGACGGTCTGCCTTCACCCGATCAATCACCTCATTGGCGTAACCGGCA
>DAIDHN010000022.1 GCA_027459665.1 Chthonomonadaceae bacterium
TGCCGTGCTGAGATCGCCTGTGGTAGGGTTGGATGCAGAGCAGTATATAAAACTGGAACAAATAGCTGAGAAGGAAGGGAACAACATATTCCTTTTTTCTGCGCTGCCGGCATTTCTAAAAGAAACCAAACTGCCGGAAACTACATACACATCGCTTGATAATTTGCTGAACTGCCTTTACATGCTGCAGTCTCAAAAAGACCAGATTCCGATAGGCACATTGATGGAAAGGCTGATTGCAGCAACGCACCTGGATGCCAGACTGCTCTGTAGAAAAGACGGGCGCAGAAGAATGGCAAACATCATCAAACTTCTACAGATGGCACATGCTGACAACATAGTAGGGCCAGGTGAATTTATCAGAAGATTGAGAGATGTAGAAAGAATTTCTGAACGAGAAGGCGAAGCGCCTACAGAAGAAGAGGGTGCAAATGTGGTGCGCATACTGACAATGCATGGGAGCAAAGGGCTGGAGTTTCCTGTGGTGATTCTTGGCGACCTATCTTGCAATCTGAAGAAAAAATTTGCTCAAAACTTTCTTTGCGATGGCAACGACATTCAGCTAGGCATACACTTCAATGATAAGCACAATCTGCTCTACAAGGCGATACAAAAACTAAAAGAAGACAAAGAACTGGAAGAAAGCATGCGCCTGCTGTATGTTGCCATGACAAGAGCAAAAGATTATCTGGTTTGCTGCGGCTCTGTTGAACATTATCAGGATACGACCTGGTACAAATTGATCTGTACAGCGCTGGGGATACAGGAGGTAGACTCAGGCCCATGCCTCAAAACGTTGTCTGGTAAGTTGCAGGCTCTTATTACCCCCATGGAGTATTACACCAGGGAAGCAGGTGATGCAGCAGCAGGAAGAGGGGAGAGAAGCAGCGATGACTGTATTCTCTCCCAGTTTCAAAGCTGGCTCAATCCTGTGGGGTAAAAATACCGCTCAAAAACAGACCAGCGCCAATCAGCATGTTGGATGCAACCCAGGGCAGCAGCAGCCATTGAGAGTAGTCGAGACCGGGCGGGATAGTGCCTCGCAGCCATTCCCAGCCAAGATTCAACGAGAGAGAAAAGGCAAACCAACCCAGCAGCCGGCGCTCACGCGGCCCTTCTACGCCAAACAGCAAAAGGGCAAATGGTATCAATACACTGTGCGCAATTATATTGATATGCGCGCCAAGCCCGGCAAAACCAGCAAGCCAGTCTGGAACCAGCAGGCCGGCAGCAAGCGCCGCAGCAGTCCAAAACGGGTAGCCTTCGCTGTTCCCGGCTCTTTTGCGAAGCTGACCAATTACCAGGCATCCTGCAAACAGGAAGGCAGCTATCCAAAAGCGGGCAACACCGTCTTGGTAGGTATTGGCCGCCAGCTTCACAGCCTTGCCGGCATCTACTATGCCTGCGCCATATTTGCTGGCTGGAGCCTTTGCCTGCGCAGATTTCAGCAGAATGCACCGTACATCATCGGGGTCATGAATACCGCACGATTCGATCAGCGCTGCTACTGCTGCAACATGAGGAGAGGCCATGGAGGTTCCCTGAAAACCATAATAGCCATCTTCCAGTGCGCCATCTGCACCGCTGAGGGTATTTTGCAAAATAGCGCCTGCCGGCCCATCGCCTGCCTTCGTATCGCCCCCTGGTGCAGCTACGCAGATAGCCTTGCCCCAGTTGGAATAGAAACTCAGTTCGCCCTTTGGCCCCACTGCAGAAACGGCAATGCAGTCTGGGTACGCAGCAGGATAGCCCACATGATCGCTCGCATTGTTGCCTGCAGCGCACACTATGGTTACCCCTTTGCGGTGAGCATAAGCACATGCATCACGAATAAGCCGGTCGGGAAATGGTGAGCCAAGGCTCATATTGATTACGTTTGCGCCATGGTCGGCTGCATAGCGAATCGCCTCGGCAATGCCTGCAGATGTGCCGCCGCCAGCCCCAGAAAGCGCTTTGAGCGGCATGATAGCTGCGTCAAAAGCCAATCCTGCCACCCCTTCATTGTTGTTCGTCGATTCTGCTATAGTACCAGACACATGTGTACCATGCCCGTTGTCATCACTGGGCAGAGCATCGCGGGCAATAAAATCGTACCCCTTCACAAAATGAGTCTGCTTAAAATCTTTGCACTGTATGCCTTTGCGTGTATTGGCGTAGGCTACACCTGTGTCAATTACTGCAACCGTTACGCCTTTGCCTCTTGCAATACCCCAGGCGTCCTCAGCGTGCACCATGCTGAAATTCCACTGCTCATTGTAACGGGGATCATTGGGCTTCCACAAGCTGCCAGACGCGGCCGGGGGAAGGGTATCATGGTCTGGCCCCACTAATTCAGAGGGCAGCACACTGCTGCTGGGAATAGTAAGTATGTGCATTCGGCCGGCATCCTGCACATGCGGGTCTGCGCGAAGCAGGCGCAGCGCTTTTTGCACAGATGCAGTGGGCGGCAGCGTGGCAGTGGCAATTTCTGTTTCAGAGTGAAGCGGGCTGCGCCACTGCAATGGAGTTCCAATCAGGCGGCTGAGAGAGGACAGTTCACCACTGTTCTCACCCGGTTTCAGCTCTACTTCAATGCGGTTAGGTACTATCCAGCGACTGATTTGCGCCACTTCACTCTGTGAAGGAGGCGTATTGGCGTGATTTTGCGAAAACCAGTCATGCAGCAGAGGCAGGGCAGTAACAGCCAGCAGCGCCACAGCAATACCGCGCAACCCAAACGAACTTTTCACCGAAGTCATAGCGATCTCCCAGTGCGGCGAACCGCAGCCGTCAGTCTTTCAACCAGTCAGGATGGCGTCTGGCAATATAGACGTAACGGTCTATCGTACGGCCAGAAGTCATGTCAAACAGGGGTGTGCCACCTGCATACATTGTATCTTTGGGGTCTCCAAAAGTATTCAGCCCCTCCTGCCGAATGCGGCGGTCTATTGCGCGCTTCTGTTCTTCTGTAAGCTCCATAGGTATCAACTCCTCATATATCATATGGGTAGACGTTTTGTACTATATATACGTTTCATGCTGCGCATATTTTCAGTGCAGGGCAGGTATGTAACTGCCATGGGCAGCAAGAAGTTCATCTACCATCGCATAAATCTCATCCAGCGTCAGTTCTGCGCAGGTATGCGGGTCCATCATGGCGGCGTGGTACACGTGTTCTTTTTTTCCGGTGAGAGCCGCCTCTACTGTAAGCGACTGAACATTGATGTTGGTTTGCATAAGAGCGGCAAGCTGAGGGGGCAGGCTGCCCACACGCACGGGTTGAAAACCGTTTTTATCTACCAGCACAGGCACCTCTACACAGCATCCCTGCGGCAAATTGTCGATCAGGTGCAAATTAGATACATTCCCGTATACCACTCTGGGCGTACCTGTTTCCATGCTGTGAATAATCAGAGAACCGTATTCGTGGCTGCGGTGAACCGTCACAGGTTTATCGCTTTCAAATTCCTGTTTCATCTTGTGCCAGCCGGCAATCTGGTTCTCACAACGCCGTATATACTCATCCAGGGGAACATTGAACCGTTCAATCAGCTCTGGCTTGTCCCTGCGAATAAAGTATGGGCAATACTCTGAAAAATGTTCAGAAGATTCTGTCACAAAGTAACCCAGGCGTGCCAGCATTTCGTAGCGTACTCTATTCCAGTCGGGCACTCTTCCTTCCTGCCGAACCTTGTGTATCAGCGGGTAAAGGTCTTCTCCATTGCGTTCAAAGCGCAAATAAAATGCCATGTGATTGATGCCTGCACACAGGTAATTTATTTCTGCGGCAGGTACGCCAATATCGTGCGCCAGCTGCTCTGCCGTACCCTGCACACTGTGGCAAAGCCCAATCACCGGAACGCGGCTGGATACGGAAACAGCCCAGGTATTCATGGCCATAGGGTTCACATAATTGAGAAACGCAATGTTTTGCGCAGAAACTTCCTCCATATCCCTGCACATTTGCAGCATCACCGGTATAGTGCGTAAAGCTCTCATAATCCCGCCAATGCCAAGAGTGTCTGCAATGGTTTGGCGCAGGCCATATTTTTTTGGTATCTCAAAATCTATTGCAGTCGCCGGTTGATAGCCACCTACCTGAATCATATTGATCGCATAATCGGCGCCTTCCAGAGCTTCTTTCTGATTGGTATGCGCAGTAATAACCGGGCGAGCGCCCACTGCATCTGCCACCTTGTGCGCCACCACCTCAGAAGTGCGCAGACGTTCTTCATTGATATCCATTAACGCAATATGACTTTCGGCCAGTTCAGGAAACGAAAGTATGTCACCCATCAGGTTTTTGGCGAATACGGTACTGCCTGCACCGAGAAAAGTTATCTTAGGCATGTCAGACTCCCAAAGTATTGGTAGCAAACAATTCACGCTCAACCAGGCGCATTCCTGCCTCTTTTTAACCAGGCCGAAGCCTGCCGCCCCGTTCCACACGATATTTTCTGCCCCGCCACTCAATCGTGTTGGAAAGAAAGGAGGCAACATACAAAACAAATGAAAGCAGATCGCTCAGGGGAAGCAGGTAGCAGTAGCGCCGCGGATTGGAATCGCCAGTGAGCCATGATGTGCAGAAAACTGCAGCAAAGCGCATCAAAAGCAGAACAGCCACTACCCAAGCAGCATAAGGGCCATGGCAGACAGCATACAGCAGTGCAATTGGCAGGCCGTGTGTAACCGCCATGCCTGCATATCCTCCAGGGCGGCTTGCCCGCACGGTACGCGCCCAGCGCAGCCTTCGCTTCCACATAGATGCCGCGCTTTCCCTCCCCATCACATCTTCAACCATACAGGCAGATATCTCCACCTCATAGCCTGCCTTGCGCACTCCGCTGCCCAGCAAATAGTCATCGGCAAGTTCATTTTGCAGTGGCTCCAGCCCCCCCATGGCCTGCAGAGCCTCGCGGCTTACTGCAATAGTCGCCCCAAATGCAAAACCTACTCCTTCCAGCATTCTGCTCAGCAGCGCTCCTGGTATAAAGTCGGCTCCAATGCCAACGGCCTCAAACTGTGCTGCCATGCTTTGTGTAAGAAAGCCTCTGTAAGGGCAGGTAACCAGCCCTACTTTTGCATTTGAGTCGCAAAATGGCGCAGCAAGGTAGCGCAGGTAATTGGCAGGAACTCGCATATCGCTGTCTGAAAGAACCAGCAGTGAGTGTTTCGCCCGCGGATACATTAGCAGCAGGTTGCTTACCTTGCGATTTGGGGCAGGGGAGAAGTGCGGCGGCGCGCTCAGTACCTCTATATCCAGATGCGGGTACTCGCGCTGCATGCGGCGGGCAGTAATAAGCGCCGGGTCTTCAGTATCGAGGGCACAAAACAGCAGCTGCAGTTTGTCTGCAGGGTAATCTTGCTCGCAGAAGCTGCGAAAATTGGCTTCCACCTCGGCATCTACCCCGCACACCGGTTTGAGCAGGGTAAAGCTTGGCAGTTTCTCTGCTGCCGGCTGGCGCGTACCCCGTTTCCATTGCCACACAGCCAGCAGCGAAAGCAGTGTATAGACAGTCCAGGCAAACAGGCCGGCAAGCAACAGGCGCTGCAGCAAAAAAAGCAGGTCATTCATCTCTGCAAATCAATTCTCTTGTATAAACCGCTTTGTGTCAATGCGGCGCTCTTTCCCCCAGACCTACAACTACTACGCCAGCCATAATAATGCAGTACCCCAGCCATTTCAAGGGGGTCACATTTTCATGCAGATACCATTTCGCCAGCGCACCGCCCACAACAAAAGAGAGCGCTGTAAGCGGCAGTACAAAACTGAAGGGAGCTATTTTGAGTGCTGCCATGTAACAGCCGAAATAAAGAGCCATCAGCGCAGTGCCAGAGAGCACATAGCGATTGGTGATAATAGCTCCAATCTGCTGCAGCAGCGTGCCGTTTCCTGTTTGCTTCATTCCCTTGCTCAGCAGCGCTTCTCCCAGCGAGACGGCCAGCACTGCTGCCAGTGTAATCACGGCAGCCTTCCATTTTTCAGGGGTCAATAGTTTCCTCACTCACCGCTCTGTTGAATCAGTTTGGCAACCAGTCCTGTCCAGCCGGTTTGATGACTTGCTCCCAGTCCCTTGCCTGTTTCTCCATGAAAGTATTCATGAAACAAAACATATTCATTCCAGAGCGGGTTATTTTGCAGCACCTCTGAATCGCCCAGCACAGGCTTGTTGCCGCTGCTGTCTTTGAGGAAGATGCCAATCAGCCTGCGTGAAATTTCCTGAGATACTTCCCACAGGTTGCACATATTGCCGCTTCCTGTAGGGCATTCTACCTGAAAGGATGCGCCATAGTAATAGTCAAACCTTTGCAGCGCCTCAATAAGCAGGTAATTGATGGGAAACCAGATTGGTCCCCGCCAGTTGGAATTTCCTCCAAACAATGCTGTGGTAGATTCTGCCGGCTCGTAATCTATAGAATGCGTCATCCCATTGGTGTACAGCACATATGGGTTTGCATGATGAAATTTGGAGACGCTCCGAATTCCATGTTCTCCGAGAAACTCCTGCGGGTCAAGCATTTTTTGAAGCAGTTTTTGCAGCTTTTCCTCGCTCACCAGCGCAAGCAGCCTGCGTTCTTCCTGGCCTTGTTTCTGCACACAGGGTATCAGGCTGGAGAGGTCGGGCCGGTGTTTCAAAAACCACTCTACACGGCTCATAAAGTTGGGCATTCGCAGCACTGTTTCATGTTCAACCGCCTCTACAGACAGCAGTGGAATTAGGCCCACCATAGAGCGCACCTTCAGGGGAATAGCAGTATTATCCGGCATTTGAAGCACATCGTAGTAGAAGCCGTCGATGTCATCCCACAAGCCAATTCCGTTGCCAAGCTTGGTGTTGAGGGCAGATGCAATGTACAAAAAATGTTCAAAAAACTTGGTGGCCAGGTCTTCATACACCGGGTTAACGGCAGAAAGCTCTGCTGCAATAGCAAACATGCTGAGGCAGAAAAACCCCATCCAGGCGGTAGAGTCCGACTGTTCCAGGGTCTCGCCAGACGGCAGGGGAGCGCTTCGATCGAATACACCGATATTGTCCATCCCCAAAAAGCCGCCCTGAAATACGTTGTGCCCATCAGGGTCTTTGCGATTCACCCACCATGTAAAATTTATGAGGAGCTTGTGAAAAATCTTCTCCAAAAAATCGGTGTCGCCTTTTCCCGACATACGCCTCTCAATTTTGAACACTCTTAGCGCCGCCCAGGCATGCACCGGCGGATTTACATCGCCAAAAGCCCATTCATAGGCAGGCAGCTGGCCGTTTGGATGCATGCTCCATTCACGGCAAAGCAAAAGCAGTTGACGTTTGGCAAAAGAGGGGTCTATGAGAGACAGAGTAATGCAATGAAAGGCAAGGTCCCAGGCAGCATACCACGGATACTCCCAGTTATCTGGCATTGAGAAAATATCCTGGTTATTCAAATGCGTCCATTCATGATTTCGCCCATGCAGTCGTGACTGGGGCGGGGCGGGGTAGCCGGGGTCGCCTTCCAGCCATCTTTCCACGCCATAACTGTAAAACTGCTTAGACCAAAGCATGCCGGCAAATGCACTGCGCTGCACCTTTCTGCTTTCTTCGCTTACCTTTTCAGAAGCGGCATCGGCATAAAATTCATCTGCTTCAGCTATTCGCGTAGAAAAAATATTTTCAAATTCATCTCCAAGCAATTGCAAATCGCCCAGGTTTCGAGTGAGGCGCAGTTTGGTTACTACCGTAGCGCCAGCAGGAATGGAGAGGGAATAGTATGCTGCAGCTTTGGTGCCAAAATGATCAGGATTCACTGTTTTTCGCTGATTTTGCAGCAATGCCTCATGAATGCCGTCTTTGACATAAGGAACCGTATTTTGAGCCCCCTCGCCAAAAATTTTTGCGTAATTGGTCTCGTTTTCGGTAAAAAGCAGTTCCGGTCCCTGGTCGTTTTTTTCACATACCAGATACATTTCACCTATCTCAGCGTGATTTGCAGCTATCACACTATATTCAGAGGCGGCGCTGTTTTGTGCAACAGACAAGCGGGGTCGCTCTATGTGCTCGCCCCAGCTCCAGGCATTTCTAAACCATATGGTGGGCAGCAAGGCAAGCTGAACTTCTTCCGGGCCGCGATTAACTGCCGATATTTTTATCAGAATATCTTCCGAATCGGCTTTGGCATATTCTACAAACAGATCGGTAAACCTGTTCTCTGCAAAAATTCCTGTGTCCAGCAGCTCATACTCCGGCTCGTAACGGCTTCGGCTGCGATTCGTGTGCACCAAGTCTGCATACGGATAGGCGGCATGCGGGTAGCGATACAGTGCTTTCATATAGGAGTGGGTAGGGGTGGAATCGAGAAAGTAATAATATTCCTTTACATCTTCGCCATGGTTACCTTCGCTGCCTGTTAAACCAAACAAGCGTTCTTTCAATATGGGGTCTTTGTAATTCCAGACTGCCAGGGCAAAGCAAAGATACTGGTTTCTGTCACATATTCCCAGCAGGCCGTCTTCATTCCAGCGATAGGCCCTGGAGCGGGCATGATCATGAGAAAAGTATTCCCAGGCAGAACCGTCTGCACTGTAATCTTCACGAACGGTGCCCCATGCACGCTCGGAAAGATAAGGCCCCCACTTTTTCCAGTCAATGCTGTGTGCCACAGACTGGCTCAGCCTTTTTGCCTCTTCTTTCAAGAATATGCGCCTCCTTATCTGTACTTCTACCATTGTACCCGCAGAAAGAAGCCGCCTCTCCATTTTGTAAAAAGGAGAGGCGGTAAGCAGAGGCAAACTGCAACTTGTCAGACTAGTTGTGGTCAGCCTTGATAGCCAGGTTCAGCTGCTCTGTTGCTTCCTCAATCAGCTTCATTGCCTGCGCCTTGTGCCCTTGAAAATCGTGTGGCGCCTTGCCCAGATTGCGATCGATTTTGATCAGCATGTTGCGAGAGCGCAGAATCACTGGATGACGCTCACGACGCTCCATACGATGATGAGGGGCCAGAAACACGGCTTGGGCATTGGCTTCATGTACAGTGCCGACTCCTATGGCAAGCGCCAGAGCGCCAGCGGAGGTGAATGCCAGAATTTTTTTGGCAGTTGTTTTCATTCTTTTGCTTCCTTTACTGCACAAATTATTTTATTGTAATTTGTGCATTTCAGTTATTGTTTAATGGTTTTTTTGCATATCCTTGCTGCTTAAAAGCAGTTTCATTCACACAGACGCAAAGGTATTTCAGAAGTTCATTTTTTTTGCACAGCAATTTTTAGGGTTTTCTCCAGATACCTTTGCCTTTGCCAATAATACTAATAAAACTAACTCATGTTTAACAGGAGTACTGGCATGGCACAGGAAAAGCCTGTCACTTATCGGCGCACAGGTACGCAGGGCAAGTTGATACTAAGGGGGATAGTAGATATTTTTGAGGCGGAAGGGCTGCACAAAACTGCCTTGCGTGCATTGCACGATGGCAGCGCCACTACACTGCTGGCCGATTTAAGTGCAACCGAACGACTAGATATTTCTGCACTGCAAATACTCTGCGCACTTAAACTGGCAACTGAAGAGGTTGGCAAAACCATGCTGCTTACAGGCGCCTCTGCAGAGCTCGAAACGTTTTTTGCCGCAGCAGGCATCACATACATCTGGCAGGCCGCTGGTAAAGAAAATCTCGGCCGGCAAAATAATCCGGGAGAAGAATAGAGTGGGCAAAACAGCACTAATTGTAGATGATTCCAGTTCCATGCGCCAAATGGTAGGCTTTACTCTGCGAGGAGCCGGATTCACAGTGATAGAAGGATCGAATGGACAGGAAGCTCTCGACAAGCTGACTGCAGGCGGGGGAAGGGTAGACATCATTATTACAGACCTCAATATGCCTGTAATGGATGGGCTTACCTTCATCAAGCAGGTGCGTACACGCACTCTAATGAAATTTACCCCCATTCTCATGCTTACAACCGAAAGCCAGGAAAGCAGGAAAGCAGAAGGAAAAGCAGCAGGTGCTACTGGCTGGATTGTAAAACCATTTCACCCTGAGCAGCTGCTCAAAGTAATCGAAAAGGTACTTCCCGCATGAATCTGGATATGACCATGTTTCACCAGGCTTTTTTTGAAGAAGCCGGCGATTTACTGGCAGAACTGGAAAACCAGCTGTTGCTGCTAGAAGAAAAACCAGATGATACAGAGCTTCTGAATACCATTTTTCGTTGCGCACACTCTATCAAAGGTGGCAGCGCCACTTTTGGCTTCACCGAGATTGCGCACTTTACGCACTCGCTCGAAACCCTGCTCGATCGTTTGCGCAACGGAAAAATGCAGGTCACTCATCCACTCTCGCAGCTACTGCTTGAATCGCTGGATCAACTGCGCTCGCTGCTTGCAGCAGCACGCGGCGAAACAGCTGATGCACCCAATTCAGAGCCTCTTATTGCCCGCATGGAGGCAATGCTTAACGGAGTTGCGCCTGTATCTGTTGCTGCAAAGGCGCCCCTGCCTGACGCTGCTGAGCAGGAAGAGTGTTTGCGGCACTGTGTTTTTCTTATTGCACCGGGTAGAGCAGTACTGCAGCAGGGAACAGACCCCGTTGCACTGCTCAAACATTTGGCAGCACAGGTATCCAATTTTACGCTGCGGTGCCGCCTCAGCCATCTGCCGCAGATAGAAGAGATGAACCCCGAAGAATGCTACCTGTACTGGGAAGCAGAATTTGATACCAGACTGCCAGATACAGAACTGCTTGATATTTTTGAATTTATTGCCGATGAAAGCGAACTTGCCATTACAACTGTGGCAGGCATCTTCAACGGAATGCAGGAAACAGCAGTACCAGCGCCTGAACATGAGCATGCTGCAGAGACAGCACCCCCTTCTGCACCGACCGAAAATGCTGCCAGCGCTCTGGCAAAGCCAGAAGCACATACCCTGCGTGTTTCTACCGAAAAGGTAGACAGGCTCATCAATCTCGTTGGCGAACTGGTCATCAACCAATCTATGCTCAACGAGGCAGCACAAAATTTTCATATGGGCCGTCTGCCGCAGCTTATGGAGGCTGTTGCTGCCATGGAAAGGGCATCGCGCGAGCTGCAAGAGCGAGTAATGGCAATACGCATGCTGCCCATTAAGCACGCTTTTGGCAGATTCCCCAGACTTGTGCGCGACCTCGCTAATGCCTGCGGCAAAAAAATCGAACTCAAAACCAGCGGAGAAGAAACCGAGCTAGACAAAACCGTAATTGAGGCTATTGCAGACCCACTCACACATCTGGTGCGAAACTCTATTGATCATGGCCTGGAAACACCACAGGAACGCCGCTTGGCGGGCAAGCCGGAAACAGGCGTGGTTGCGCTGCATGCATTTCACGAAGGCGGCAACATTGTGGTGGAGATATCAGATGATGGCAAAGGTCTCGACCGAGAACGCATTCTGAAAAAAGCCATTGAGCGCGGCCTCATACAAGAAAACGAAGTGCTGCCCGATGAAACCATTTACAATTTTATATTTCACCCTGGTTTCTCTACCGCCCCAACAATTACAGACCTTTCTGGGCGGGGAGTGGGGATGGACATAGTGAAGCAGGCGGTGGTGGGAATGGGCGGCAGCATTTCATTAAGCACTACACCAGGCGAAGGCTCATGTTTTCGCATTCGCCTGCCGCTTACAATGGCTATTTTAGAGGGGCTTTCTCTGCTGGTAGGAGAGGAAGTATACATACTGTCGCTCACCAGCATTGTAGAGTCGATACGCCCCAGGTCAGGCGACCTGCGTCTTATCGCCGGCACCTCAGAAGTAGTGCAGGTGCGTGGCGAGGTGCTGCCAGTGCAGAGGCTCTACCAATATTTTGGCGTAAAACCTGTAATTACAGACGCTACCAAAGGGCTGCTGGTAATTGTAGAATACGATGGATGCAAGGTAGCCCTCATGGTAGATGAATTGATTGGGCAAAGCCAGGTAGTAATCAAAAGCCTGGAAACCAATTACCGCAAGGTGGACGGCATTGCCGGAGCCACAATTCTTGGGGACGGCCGTGTGGCTCTTATCATTGATGTGCCGGGGCTTTTGCGCAATATGTCCCGCCGCTCCCAATTGCTCAGCGCAGCCTGAGCACATTCAGCGGCGCTGCCGCACACGGAGTGAGAATGTATGACTACCAACAACGAAACAGGCGCTTTACAAATGGGAACATCTGCTGATGCATTTCAATTTCTTACCTTCTCTTTAGGAGAAGAAGAATATGGCATCGACATTTTGAAAGTGCAAGAAATCAAGGGGTATATGCCCACCACGCGAATACCAAATTCACCACAAGAGGTATGCGGGGTGCTCAATCTGCGCGGAGCTATTGTGCCTATTGTAGATTTACGAAGAAAATTTCACCTTGAACCCGCTGAATACGATCAGTTTACCTGCATTGTTGTGGTAGTAGTGCAGGAAAAGGTAATGGGCATTATTGTAGACAGTGTTTCTGAAGTAATGAATATTGCCCCTTCCGACATTCAGCCGCCACCCAATTTCGGATACGGCACAACTACTTCTGCCTTACGCGGCATGGCTCGCGTGAATGAAAAACTGATCATTTTGCTAGACATAGACACAGTACTACTGGGAGAAAACAGCGCCACAGCTATCGCGGCCTGAAACGAACGACACCATTCAGACACAACGAGGACACCAACATGGCATTGCCACAGAAAAAAACCATTGCCGCAGCACCTGCTGCACCTGCCGAGAAAGCACCTGTCAGAAGGACGGCAAGACCGCCGCGCCTCTCTGTAGTAGAAAGCACTATACCAGAGCAAAACATTTCGCAGTGGGCTTTTAATGCATTGCAGCAGAGCCGTGCCTGCACGTTTTTATGCGACGACCGCTTTCAGGTTCTCTTTGCCAATCAGAAAGCCTGTGATACGCTTGCACTCATGGAACCAAACCTGCACAAGTGGAGCGACCAGTGGAAAAGCTTTCATGCAGCTGACATCATTGGAATGAGCCTGGATTTTCTCTTCACCGATGAGCCTTTAGAATTTCGACGTGCATCAGACCCGCGCAATCACCCCTATCAGCACCTCCTGCGCACTGGCCCATGCACCTGCGACGTGCAAATAACAGGCATCTACGACGAAGACCAGAATTTGGTTGGGTACGCAGTAGACTGGGAGCGAATTACAGACAAACTGGCACAGCAGCAGCGCATCAACATGCTTACCTCTGTTCTGGAAAACGCCAACACCAATGTGATGATTATCGATCATGACTTCAATTTGACCTACATGAACAAAAAGTCTACAGCCACTCTCAAAAGCATCGAGCCAGAGCTGAAGAAAGTGTATGGCGCAGGCTTTATAGCAGATCAGCTATTGGGGCACTGCATCGATGAGTTTCATAAAAACCCAAGCCATCAGCGCAGCCTTTTCAAAAACGAGGCCATTTTTCCATACGCGGCCAATATCGAACTGGGGCCAATTACTCTGTCTCTTGTTGTGCAATCTATCAAGAATGAACGCGGCGATGTAGTAGCCTACTGTGCTGAATGGGAAGATATTACCGAAAAACTGGCACAGGAAAAAAGGCAGCAGTCAGAACTGGAAGAAAAACGCTACCTGGATGCAAAAATCTCGGAACTGCAGTCTGCCGCACTTGCGATTGCCAAAGGCGACCTTTCACAAAACATTCCTATTGAGCGTGACGACTCGATAGGCAAACTTTCGCAGGCATTCAACGAAATGACTGCATCACTGGGAGCTATGGCAGAAGCTGCTGACAGAATTTCTGCAGGCGACCTTATGGTGCAGGTACATCCGCAAAGCGACAGAGATGTGCTGGGCAGCGCTTTTGCAAACATGATCACCAACCTTTCAAGGCTGGTTGCCCAAACACGCACAGCCGCAGACAGCATTGTACAGGCATCTGGCGAGCTTGCCTCTGGAACCGATGACCTTTCGCAGCGCACAGAAGAGCAAGCCTCCAGCCTGGAAGAGACCGCTTCCAGCATGGAAGAGATGACTTCTACTGTAAAGCAGAATGCCGACAATGCACGGCAGGCCAATCAGCTGGCGGCACAGGCAAGAGAAGTGGCGGAAAAGGGCGGCAGCGTGGTAGGCAATGCAGTGCTCTCTATGGAAGAAATCAACAAGGCAAGCAAACGCATTTCAGATATTATCTCAGTAATAGACGAAATAGCCTTTCAAACCAATCTGCTTGCCCTCAATGCAGCCGTAGAAGCTGCGCGTGTGGGCGAACAGGGCAGGGGATTTGCCGTAGTAGCCGCCGAGGTACGCAGCCTCGCAGGCCGAAGCGCCTCTGCCGCCAAAGAAATCAAAGCCCTGGTGCAAGACAGCAGCCAGAAGGTGCAGGAAGGCACCTCACACGTTAACCAGAGCGGCCAAACACTTGAGGAAATCATGCTGGCAGTAAAAAAGGTGGCAGATATCATTGCCGAAATATCGGCAGCCTCACAAGAACAGGCTGCCGGCATAGAGCAGGTAAACAAAGCCATTATGCAAATGGATCAAATTACCCAGCAGAATGCTGCACTGGTAGAAGAAGCTTCTGCTGCAAGCCAGTCTATGAATCAGCAGGCCCGCGATTTGCAAAATCAGGTCAGCCAGTTTCAGATAGATGGCGCCTTCTTGCAAGAAGTACAGTCTGCCTCACCAGCTGCGAAACCCTCCAACCGCCCAGCGCCGCGTGCAGCAGCAGCTTCCCGCCCAGCCCCTGCTGCCAGACGTACTGCCGCACAAACAAACAACGATGGGTTTGAAGAGTTCTAAACAACTCTGATCCCGGCAGAAGAACGCCTGTTCAAAGGCGTTCTTCTGCTGACGCCGCCTCAGAGTTCCAGCAGATAACAGCCTTCAAATACCACAGAGGCCGGCCCGGTCATTTCTATTTGTTTTCCCGGCTGCCATACAATGTTCAGGCTGCCTCCTCTGCTCATCACAGCCACTTTTTCTCCTGGTTCTGCTATTCCCTGCAGCACAGCTGCTACGGTGGCAGCACATGCCCCGGTGCCGCATCCCCAGGTCTCGCCCGCGCCTCTTTCCCATATGCGCAGCCGCAGCACGCCCTCTGCTTCCTTTTTACACCACATCAGGCTAACCCGTTCGGGAAACAGGGCATGGCATTCTACCTGGGGGCTAATGCGTAAAAACTCTTCATCTCCGGGCAGTTCGTCCACAAAAGTGACCGCATGCGCCGACCCCGTAGAAAGCACGCGCACCGCAATCTTTTCTCCGTTTTGCAAAGTTAGCAGACAGGGCTGTTCAGCATTGTCAGGCAGCAGCGCCGGTACATCTTGAGGCAGCAGGCCAGGTTCCCCCATGGTAACAGTCACTTCATAACGCCCCTCATTTGGGGTCTGTTTCACTTCAGCCCTGCGCACTCCAGCCAGAGTTGCTATTTGCAGGCTGTTTTTTTCTACCATGGCATGTTCCACGGCAAAGCGTGCAACACAGCGCAATCCATTGCCGCAAACATCTTCCGTGCCATCGGGGTTATACATGCGCATAGCAAGGTCGGCTTCCTGCGAATCTTCCAGCACCAGCAGGCCATCTGCGCCCACCCCAAACCTGCGGTCGCATAACTGCTGTGCAAGCATCGGCCAATTTTTTGAGGGGCGGTGCATGCTGTTGATTACTACAAAGTCGTTGCCCACTCCCTGCATTTTTGTAAAAGCAATGTATTCCTGCATGGCTTATTCTCCAAGCCTGTTGAAAAAAGCCTCTCCTTCGCCCGAAAGAGAGGCCGTAGCAATACCTGTCATACGTACATCAGCCCTTCAATGCTTCTGCACCACCCACAATTTCTGAAATTTCTCTGGTAATACCAGCCTGGCGCACCCTGTTCATTTGCAATGTGAGTGTTTGTATCATTTTGCCGGCGTTTTCTGTAGCATTGCTCATGGCGGTCATACGCGAGCCATGTTCGCTTGCAACAGATTCAAGCAGTGCCTGGAATACCTGCCCTTCGAGATAACGGGGCAGCAGCGCCTGCATAAGGCTGGCGGCATCTGGCTCAAACAGATAGTCATCCTGTTCTGTGGTATCGGGGTCACCGGCAGCAGGGGTTTGAATAGGCAGCAGCTGCATATCGGCAGGCTTCTGGGTGATAGCGGTAAAGAAACGCGTGTAGAGCAGAATGATCTGATCTACCTCGCCGCTCTCAAAATCTTCTCTCAGCACTCGTGCAATATCTCTGGCCTCGCTCACCGTAACCAGACTCCCCACAGAAAATTCCTGGCGCACGGGGTAACCGCGGCGCGAGAAAAACTGTATGCCCTTTTTTCCTACCAGGTACAGGCGCAGGTTCTCTTTGTCGTATTCTTTCAAAATCTCTGTGGCACGCCTGAAAATAGAGGAGTTGTACGAACCTGCCAAACCTCTGTCTGAGGTAATAATCAGGTAGCCGGTTCGCTTCGTTTCACGCACTTCCAGCAGCGGATGTTCCAGCCCTTCTGCAGCTTTTGCCATTCCACCCATAAGATCGCGCAGCGATTCAGAGTAGGGGCGTGCTGCCTGCACACTGTCTTGCGCACGCTTAAGGCGTGCCGCCGCCACCATTTTCATGGCTTTGGTAATTTGCTGTATGTTTTTTGCCACCCGTATACGCTGACGCACCTGGCGAATGGTTGCCATATATTTTCATTTCCTTCATACAGAATATAATGCCAAACAGACTGTCTCTGTTTGGTAAGCTACTTGTTTCTCACTGCTTCCAGCAGGCTGTTTACCAGCGCATCATCTGCAGCAGCAGGTTTGCCTGGATAAGATGCGGCAATACTGCGGGCAAACTGCCGAAACTCTTCTGGGGAAACCGCTTTGCGCCCCTGTTTTTCAGACAGGTAGGCTGCACCTACAATGGCAGAACAGTCTGCGCCAAACTGCGGCGTCATAAGCGAAGGCACGCCTGCCCGAATGCACTGCACCATATTGAGTATCTCCCCATAAAAAGAAGAGGGCCAGGGCACCCAGTTGGGGCCGCTTACTGCAATGGTGCGCGTATTGCCGGCTGCGTCGTAGATAACGGCCACCCTTTTTCCATCCTGAAGCCCCATTTCTATGCGCCCGGTAGAACCAATGTACACAGTGTCTGGCGAATCCTGGTGGCTCCATGAGCCTTCCACATGTGCTGTACACCATGCACCATTGGCAGGGTTTTCAAACAAAATCAAAATGTGGGCATCATCATCTACCGTAACAGTCTGGTATCTGCCATCCAGAATGCGCTGCGGCATTCGTATCGACATGCCAAACGGGTTGGCAGCGCGCACCTGCACCGGCTGCCAGTCTAAACCAGCCACAAACCATGCAGCGCCTATGGCATGTATACCATTATCCAGCAGAGAACCGCCTCCACCAAAATCAGGGTTCCAAAACGGCGCCCTGTTTTCCGGCCCGCCATGCGCCTGAGTGAGAAACATAGAAACCAGGTCTCCAATTGCTCCTGCCTGCACCAGTTTGCGCACAGTGTAGTACTCTGGCTCAAACAGCCAGTTTTCGTTGTGCTGATAAAACCTGCCGCTTTTCATCTGTGCATCTATCAAGCGCTCGGTTTCCAGCCAGCTTCTCGAAACGGGTTTTTCGCACATTACATGAATGCCTGCCTGCAGCGCCTGTATAGAGAGCGAAACATGCAGATTAGGCTGTGTGCAAATATCCGCCAGGTCGGGCTGTACGGTATCAATTACCTCCTGCAGGCTGCTGCAGAGGCGCACATCTTTCAAATCTTCTCTCAGTCTGTCTGCTGTTTCGGTATCTCCCCGCTCAATGGCCTTCTGGCATTTTTCTTCTACCAGCTGCTTCATGCGTTTCATTGCGCTTTGCAGGGCATCGGGGTCGGGGTCGCACAGTGCAGCAAGCCAAGAATGTTCCATCTCCAGGTGTGCAGGCAGATGCGCTCCGCGAAAAATAGAACCTGTGCCAATAGCGGCAATGCGAATGCGAGGTTTTGCGCCATTCTGTGCAAGCGGCTGAGGGCGTGTTTCCGGCTCTGCTGCGGGTGCACTGTTTTCATGTATCAGGCTCTCCAGCACAGGTGGAGCGAGCGTTTCGGTTATCTGTACGGGCGGCGCTTCGGGGGCCATTACCGATTCGGGCGAGGTTTGCCCGGTAGGGGTTTGCACCATCTTCTGCTCCAGTTCAGCTAGCATTCGGTCGGCGTTTTTTTCCATGTCTGAAAGGTCGAGAGCAGGCGGAGCAGACTCTGCAGCGGTTTGCACCGCGCGCGCTCTCAATTGTGTAATCTGCCGTTCCATGTCTGCCCTGCGGTCGGGCAGGCTGATACGCATGCTTTCCGCCTCAGCGGCAGCTTGTTCTGCAGCCTTGCGCAATGGTTCCATTTCATTGCGCAACATTGCAACTTCGGCACGCAGTGTGTCTGCCACAGAGTCTGCCTGCCCGGTTTGGGCAGGCAGCTTGCTCATCAGCAAATTCAGGCGTGCATCTTTCTGTTTCAGGTCTTCCTGCAAACGATTGCGTCGCATAATAGACTGCACCACCTGCTCTTGCAGCTGGTTTTGTGCAATGCGAATCGCGGCAATGGCCTGTTCGAGGGTTTGTGCTGGCTCATCCGCCATGGCTGGCCTGTTCCCCCTGCCGGTATCAGGAAATAAACTGGTTCCGGTATTTGTTGATGGCGCCAACCAGTTCGGCTTCCGTATCGGCGCTCAGGTCTTTGGTACTGCGAATTTTTTCCATAACATCAGGGTACTGGTCTGCCATGAATGTATGAAAGCCCTCTTCAAAACTGCGTACTTTGTCTACAGCAATATCATCTAGAAAGCCGTTGTTTGCCGCAAAGATAATGGTAACCATTTGTTCCATTGGCATGGGTTTGTACTGCGGCTGCTTCAAAATTTCCACCAGCCTCATGCCTCGTTCCAGCTGATCGCGGGTAGCCTTGTCGAGGTCTGAGGCAAACTGCGAAAACGCCTGCACTTCGCGAAACTGTGCAAGGTCAAGGCGCATTTTACCAGCTACTTTTGCGCTTTTCATTGCATTGGGCTGTGCCGATCTTCCCACTCTCGAAACCGAAATACCCACATTGATAGCCGGGCGCACGCCAGAGAAGAAAAGGTCTGGCTCCAGAAATATCTGTCCGTCGGTAATTGAAATTACGTTGGTAGGAATGTAGGCAGACACGTCGGATGCGAGGGTTTCAATGATAGGCAGCGCGGTAAGGCTGCCGCCGGTGCCGGGTTTTTTGCGCACTTCCAGTGCATCGGCGCCGGGCATCTCTGCCAGTTCCTTGCGTGCGTGGTCGCGGCCCTCGCCCCCCTTGTATATTTTGCCGTTTACTCCGTCTGCGGTGCCTGCAGCAGCATCTTTCTGCACCACAATGTAATCTTCACGCACCTTGGCGGCGCGCTCCAGCAGTCGGCTGTGAATGTAAAACACGTCGCCAGGGTATGCCTCGCGCCCTGGCGGGCGGCGCAGCAGCAGCGAGACCTGGCGGTAGGCTACAGCCTGTTTGGAAAGATCATCGTACACTACCAGTGCATGCTTGCCGAGGTCGCGAAAGTATTCGCCTATGGTGCAGCCCGTGTAAGGCGCTATGTACTGCAGCGGCGCCGGGTCTGATGCGGTAGCAGCTACAATAATGGTGTAGTCCATTGCTCCAGCGGCTTCCAGTGCGCGCCGCACGTTTTCTACAGTCGTTGCTTTCTGGCCAATTGCAACGTAAATGCAAACTACATCGCCGCCCTTCTGGTTAATAATGGTATCTATGGCAATGGCAGTTTTGCCCACGCCACGGTCGCCGATAATCAGTTCGCGCTGTCCTCTTCCTATGGGCACCAGTGCGTCTACAGCCTTCAGGCCGGTTTGCAGTGGTTCTTTCACCGGCTGCCTGTCTACCACGCCCGGAGCGCGGTTTTCGATAGTGCGGCTTTCGGTGGTAATAATGGGGCCTTTGCCGTCTAGCGGGTCGCCTACAGCGCTCACAATTCTACCCAGCATGGCTTCGCCCACTGGCACTTCGATAATGCGGCCTGTGCGCTTAACGGTTGTGCCTTCTTTTACTTCTTCACAAGGGCCAAGAATCATTGCGCCAACGTTGTCTTCTTCCAGGTTGAGCGCCATGGCGCGTATCACAGCATTGTTCTGGTCGGTAAGCGGGTTGCCTTTGTCATCTACAAACTCCAGCAGTTCCGAGACCATACATTCCCGCAAGCCGTACACGCGTGCAATACCGTCGCCTACCTGCAGCACGGTACCCACACCTACTTCGGTAACTTCACGCGTATATGACTGGAGCTCCTGCTCCAGAATGGAGGTTATCTCTTCCGGTCGAATGGCCATAAGATCAGTCTCTTCTCCGGCGCAGGGTTTTCTCTGCGCACATAAATGGTATGTTGCTTATTTCCGATTGGTTCAGAATGGGTTCATGCATCCTGCAGCATATGCTCACGCAGTCTCTCCAAAGTGCCTCGCACACTGCCATCCAGCACATTGTCGTTGAAGCGCACCAGCACTCCTCCCAGAATATCCGGGTCTACATGCACATGCAGGGTAACATTTTTGCCAGTGCGTTTCTGCAGGCTTTCTCGAATATCGTTTTCTTCCTGGGGGGTTGGCGCCACAGCAAACGTAGCTTCTGCGCGCAGAATGCCCTTGTCCTGGTCTGCCAGCAGGCGCAGTTCAGCAGGTATTTCTGTCAGCACTGCCTCACGCCTCTTGTCTGCCAGCAGGCGTACAAAAGCCAGGGTAAGCGGGCAGACGCTGTTTTGCAGCAGTTTTGCAGCAATCTCCCGTTTCCTGCCCGATGGAATGAGCGGGCTGAGCCAGAACTGCTGAAAAGCAGGGGCAGCCTGTATCATTTCCTGCAGCGAGGCAAAATCTTTTTCAATGGTTTCCACCATGTTTTGCGCTTTTGCCGCCTGAAAGAGGGCAGTAGCATAGCGCCTTGCGGCTCGTGCATCACCAGAAGCCATAACTACGCATTCTCCCTGTTTTGTGTTTGTGCGGCCAGCGCGACAAAATTTTGAATCAGCGCTCTCTGTGCCTTGTCATTGTTTAGATCGCGAAAAGAATTTTCTGCGGCTTCCAGCGTAAGCTGCACGGTTTTCTGCCGCAAAAGAATGCGCTGTTTTGCGCGTTCGCGTGCTATTTCCTCTTCCGCCTTGCGCCTTAGTTCTTCAACAGCTTCTTTCGCTTCGTTCATAATGCGCGTGCTCACCTCTTCGGCCTCGCGCTGTGCCACATCCAGCCTTGCCCGGTACTCGCGGTCTATGGAGGCCAGGCGGTCGGCGTACTCGTCGCGCACCTGTTTGGCCTCGTTGTATACCTGTTCCGCCTTGTCGTAACTGTCTGAAATAGTGCGTGTTCTTTCCTTAAAGAATGAACTTATCATAGGGCCGGCCAGCCGAACAATAATAAGCACCAGTAGAATGAAGCCAAGCAGAATGGAAATGGTTCTGTCTGGAAATTCAATCTCAAAAGGGTTGATAATCAAGTGCTGCATTATGAGGCGGCTCCTGTACCCTGCTGTACTGCCTGCGTCAGGTTTTTCTGAATGCTTGCCCGCAGAGAGCTTTCTTCTACAGTATTTTCCAGCATGGCTCCTGTCACAGCAAAGGCATTGCCTTCAATGCGGCTCTGCAGTGCAGCAAGCACTTCGGCGCTTTCCCGTGCTGCATCTGCCACGCCATTGCGCACTGTTTCTTCCATGGCGGCACGTGTTTCTGCCAGCAGTGTTTCCCGCTGGTTCTGCGCGTTTTTCACCACTTCCTGAATGTGTGTGCGGGCATCTGCTTCTGCTGCTTCAATACGTTTCTGGTATTCAGCGCGCAGATTTTCCATTTCCAGCTGCATATTTTCGCGCCCGGTGTACTTGCCCTCTATCTCCTCGTCCCGCTGCTTGATATGCGCAAGCACTGGTCTCCACAAAATGCGTGTCAGCACCTGCAGAAGCACCAGAAACAGAACAATTTGCAGCACAAACACCTGCACATTGAAGTGCAATTGTTGCAGAAGTGAACTCATGTTTTTCCCATGCGATGGCGGTTTATGGCCGCCACCGCATCACAAGGCCCTCAGCAGGGCGTAAGGTTTAGTGAAGGTGGCTGATGATATCAGATGTCTGCGGCAGGTGGCTAAGCAGCAGGAAGCCCAGCAGCAGCGCAAAAATTACCAGCGATTCGATAAATGCCAGACCGATGATCATCAGAATCTGCAGTCTGCCTGCAAGCTCAGGCTGGCGTGCAGAGCTTTCCAGTGCAGCGGCCACTGCGCGTCCCTGCCCCAAACCGGCGCCAATAACAGCAATCGGCACGCCCAGGCCAAGCGCCAGAGCAACAGCCATAAAGTAGACCATAGAAGTTTATCCTTTCCAGATCGGGGCGCTGCCCCGCTTGTGGGTGAAATGAAATTTAGTGACCTTCGGCATGAGCGGCATCGTGTTCGCCGTGGTCATGTTTTTCAGTCACCAGAGCAAGGTAGATGCAGGTAAGTATCGCAAACACCAGCGCCTGCACCACATCGGTCATCAGCATGAGCGGGTAGAAAAGCAGGTGAAAGGGTATCCATCCCCATGCTGTGCCAAACAGAGTCGCCCCCAGCCCCGCCAGTATCACCAGCACCACATCTTCGCCAAATATGTTGCCAAACAATCGTATGGCAAGAGTAAACGGCTTCACGATTTCAGAAACCAGTTCAATCACGAAGAGTAGCGGCGATATGGCCAGCACCGGCCCGGCAAAATGTTTCAGGTGTCCCAGCACCCCTTGTGCCCGTATGCCCTCATACTGCACATACACAAACACCACCAGCCCCAGAGCAAAGGTAATGGTGACGTTTGAGGTAGGCGAGTGAAAACCGGGGATAAGGCCAACCACATTCATCAGCAGAATGTAGAGAAACAAGGTTCCCACCAGCGGTGTGTACTTGCCCCCGCTGGGGCCAATGGTAGATTTCACAAAGTTATCCAGCCCGCCCACAGCAAATTCTACCAGGTTCTGCATACCGCGCGGAATACGCTGCAGTTTGCGCCCGGCGGCAAGTGCAAAAATTACCAGCAGAAGCGCAATCAGCACAGAGTTGGCAAACAGAAGGCCCGCCGAAGGAATGTCTCCCGGCTGCACATCGGTTTTCACGCTGGCATGAGAGGCGGATACAGCCTGATCTGTCGAGACGCCCGACGGCCCCTGCGCGATTTGCATTCGCATACTGTTTCTGTTTACTTCATTCAACCCGGTGAACTTCGGCACGAACCAACCTCCCGGCTAGTGCGGCTTACCTTCAGTGAGAGCCGCTCCCAGCGATTTCAGTGTTATAACCACAGGCACAAGCAGTATGCCGGCTCCCATTGCCAGTGTAACTGCAGGGCCTCTTCCTGCCCAGTGAAAAGCTATGTAAAACAGTGCAATATAAAGCGGCAGCTTGGCAGCAAGCAGAAGAACAGCCCGCCATTTGGCAGAAGACTGCTTTTTTGCCCCCAGCAGCAAAGGCACAGAAACCATCTGCCCCGCCATGCTGAGCAGAGAAGCCGCCGCTCCTGCCAGGTACCCTTCCGCCCAGTCTGTGCGGCGGCCTGCCAGCAGAAACAGAAACACCCCTCCAGCAGTTACCGCAGAAGTGCGCATGCAGCGCATAGGAAAGCTTCTGCTTTCCAGCTTCTCATTTTCGCTCATCGCAACCTGTTGAAACCGCATTAATTATGACACGAAATTCTTCATTTCGATGCGTATTTGCAAACTTTCTCGAGTTCATTTTTGCAGTCTTCTTACAATAGAAACCAGTCCACCGGCAGCAGTAATAACGCCAACAACAAAACCGGCGATAGTACACCAGGGGGTGGGGTGCATAAATTTTTTATCCAGCCAGTATCCAATCAGAGAAAATACCACCATCGGCCCCACCAGGGTAGAGCCAATAGAGTAGGCCAAAGCGCTCTTGTAAACCTGCCTGTCGTCTCCCGGCTGCGCAGGCATTTTCAGGCTGCGCGGTCTCACCCTTTCCAGGCGGGGAACAGGCGGCACATGAGCAGGGTGAGTAGGCCCTGGTTCTATCGGCTTCAGCCGCGGCGCATCTGGAATGCTGGGCAGCTGCGGCAGCTGACTGTTTTCTTTCTGCTCTTCTTCCATCTCTTCCCCCCGGCATCAGCCAAACAGGTGCTTGTGCAGCAGGCAAACTGCCTTATCTACCTCGCTTTCAGGAATCAGGCAGGAAACCGACATTTCCGAGTCGGCTGTCTGGTACACAGGGATTCCTGCAAGGGTAAGGGCATCATACATTTTGGCCACTACCCCCGACTCCTGCCGGTGCCCGCGCGCTACCACAGAAACAAGGGTGCAGTTTTCTATGGCATTCACCGGCACATCTACAACATGAATGCGGTCTTCTACACAGGCAAGCAGCGGGCGCTGCACGCTGTAGGCAAGGTCCTGCCCCTTGTCGTAACGAAATATGTAAAATGTAGAGAGCTTGCCATCCTGGTCTTTCGGTTCAGAGGGGATGGGAATCACCATGCCGTCCAGCAGGTCTCTGGCAATGGGATAGATTCTTCTCTCTACCACAAACGAAAGGCTTCTTGACCCAAAGGTGTTGAAAAAAATAGGAACTTCTGCCCGCGCCATCATGCGGTACACTTCACGCTCAATGTGTGCCTTGTGGGGCGTGTCTCCCATATCCAGCCGAATCAGCACAGTACGCCCGGTGTGCGTAATGCCGGTAAGCCGGGGGCCGGGGGCCTCAGCTGAGTCATTGGCCACAATGCGTGTGCCCGGCGCATCTGAAAACGTAGACTTCACCCAGAGAGGTATGTTGTGATCCATCGCCAGTTCTGCAGCACGCGGATGCACCACCCGGGCGCCCTGGTGCGCAATTTCGGCCACTTCCTCATAGGTGCATACCGGCAGGGTTCTGGCCTCTGGCACAATGCTTGGGTCGGCGGTTTTCACGCCGTCTACATCGGTGTAAATCTCTACCGCTTCAGCCTTCAATGCCACCCCCAGCGCCGAAGCAGAAGTATCGCTGCCGCCGCGCCCCAGGGTAGTAATCGCCCCATGCTCCATTTCACCATCTGGCAGGGTAATTCCCTGAAAACCGCATACCACAGGCACATATCCCTGCTCCAGCAGGCTCAGCAGATACTGGGGGCGTATTTCAAGAATGCGGGCATCGCCAAACTTGTCTTCTGTTATAATTCCTGCCTGCCCGCCCGAAAGCGCAATCGCTTTGCACCCTGCTGCATTGAGGGTCTGTGCAAACACCACCGTAGAGATGATCTCGCCGCAGGCCATCATCATATCCATCTCGCGGGCTGAAGGGGTTACCTGGGGATCAACATCGCGCAGCACCTTGATCAGGGTATCTGTAGCATACGGCGCTCCGGCTCTGCCTATGGCCGAGACCACCACCACCGGCGAGAAGCCCGCCTCACGCACCTGTATGACCTTGCGTGCCGCCAGCAGCCGATGCTCCGCCCTGTCTACCGATGTGCCGCCAAACTTTTGCACCAGAATTTTCATGCCTGTGCCTCCCTGTTTCCAGGCAGGGGTCGCTCATGCACCACGCTTTTCTCCAGCCCAAATTCCTGGCAAAGCCGTTCAAGGGCGCTCTCTACGTGCACGCCATCTATGAGGCACTGCACCGAATCGTGCGAGTCACCGGTTTCATACAGCTGCGCGTCAGCATGGTACAGCGCATCGCTGATATGCACCATAATTCCGCTTACCTCCCGCATGGTGGTTGCAATCACCACTACCAGCGCCAGGTCGGGGCGTATGCGCACGCCAAACCCTGCCTGTTTCAAAACCTCATCTGCCTGCTGCACATAGTGGTGTGCCAGTGCAAAAGTAACCGCAGTGCGATGCAGTTTCACCAAAAAAATGGGAATGCCGGCATCGGCCAGCGCTTTCAGCACCATGCGCACCGATTCACTGCGCTCTGCACCAGGTTCAAATGTAATTAGGGCGTGCGCAAGGTGGCGGGTTACATGCACCGCCCAAACCCCGCGCTCGCGTTCAAAACGGACTTTCTGCCCATTCAGAATAGACTGCCCCGGAGAAGAAAACTGGTTCATCATAACAAACGGCCTCGCTGCCCACATGAAGAGTCTGTGCAAAATTTCGCGAATTATGACACATTCGTAAAATCACTGTCAACGAAAGGTTGTGCAATGCACCGAGCAATATCGCCGTACAGCATGAAACGGCCCTTCTGCAGCGTGATGCAGAAGGGCCAGGGAGACCGCAGTAGAAACCTGCAGCTTAGCGGTTGCGGCGCTTGCGCTTCAGCATGCCCAGGGCACCAATGCCAAACAGGGTAGACATGCCTGCCGCGCTGCTGGCTTCGGGAGCAGCGGGGGGGGGAGGAGAAAACGGCGTGTTGTTAGAGCCAAACACTATGTCCTGCGGTCTGCCGCTGCTCTTCGGGCCAGCATTTGCCAGCACAGATCCCCAGCTGCTGCCGTCATGGCTCAGCGCCGCCTGTTCAACGTTGTACACCGACTGCGCAGACAAACTGGAGTTGAAGGTATTGCTGTAATTGTAATTGCTGCCCGACTTGCTTACGTGGCTGTTCAGCGAAAGGTCCCACACGGCTACCTGGGCAGCTGCGCTCTGCGAAGAACCAATGTAATTTGCTGCAATGTAATCGATAGCATTCAGGTTAGAACTTGTCAGCCCCACAATTTTTTCGTACCATGTGCTTGAGAGGCCGTAAGTTGGGTCATCTATAGATGCAAACGTTGCATGCCAGCTCTCATTATTATAAATATTGTTTACAAGGTCTGTGCAATATCCCTGGTAAGATTTTCCGCCAACATTGAAATGGTACACACCTGCAGCAGTGCTTTCTGAATACTTGTTGCCATTGAACGTGTAATTTACCTTTACCCCTGTAGAACCATTGTCATTAGTGAATTGAATATTATTTTGCGCATGTGCAGCGCCCGACAGCATAGGAAGAAGTGCACACACTGCAGAAGCTCCGAGCAATGAGGGTCGAATGTTTTTCATTTGTCTTGAGTACTCCTTGTACTGCATCTCAGGAAAATGGAATAACTGTATTCCGGTTATTGATTACGAACACAAATGTTATACGGCGCTTTTGAATGAAACAAAATGCTAAAATTGCCAGTAATTGCAAAATATAGGAAAATTTGACAGTGCTTTCACATTGATCATACTTGCACAGCAGAGAACCCCTGCAAAACAAAGGCGACAAAAATAGGTTGACAAATATATTCACTTTGTGTAAAAATAGAATTGGGTACACAAAAAATACCAGAAAAATGTTTTCTTGTGCAGTACAAATAAGGAGAACTCTCTTATGGCAATGCCAGCTTATTCACCGCAAATTGCACCAAACAAAATGCTGCCGGGGCTTACAGCGCCGCAGGCTCGGCCAAAGCGCCGAAAACGCAAAACCGTTGTGCCCGCACTTTTTTTGCTCAGCGCTGCAGTACTGCCTGCTCTGTTTCTAAGGCCATCTCCGCCGCCCAGCCAGCCAGCCTTTCAACCCGACCCCCTGCCTCATGCCCGACTCAAACTGATCTCCGCATCTGCCCGGTTTCATCAGCATTTCGCTGTACTTACAGGCGCAGTGAGCAGCGAAAAAAACTTGCATGCACCGCTGGAAGCGGTGGTAGAGCTGCTCGATAAAAATGGCAATACGCTGGCTACCGGCCAGGCACTTCTTACACCAGACACTTTGCCCTGCCACAAAAGCGCTTTCTTTCGCATAGACATGCACTGCCCAAACCGCACTGCGGCATGGCGAATACACTTTCGAACGCTGTTTGGGCCATGGGTAGGCTAGAAACTGTTTGCCGCAAAGCAGGAGAGTGCACCGCCTCTGGTGAATAGTAACCCACTACTCTTCACCCATACAAGGAGGAGCATGGTGCAGCGGGTATCCCTGTTTGTAGATGGAGCAAATATGTACTATGCCCAAAAAAGACTGGGCTGGTACATAGATTTCAAAAAAGTCCTCCAGTTTTTCGGGGCGGATGCCGGCTGTGAAATCAGCGAGGCGTACTACTACACAGGTGCAGATGCACAGGGCAGAGGCAAAGACGGCTCGTTTCACGAATACCTCAACTTTTCAGGCTACACCGTACGCACCAAAGCCATCAAGCAAATGGTTGATGATGCAACAGGCGAAATTGTGGAAAAGGCCAACCTCGATATAGAGCTGGTCATCGATATGTTCAACACCGTCGATCTCTACGACACCTGCGTGCTGCTGAGCGGAGACAGCGATTTTGAACGGGCATTGGAATTGGTGCGAAGCAAGGGAAAGCGCATTGCAGTGGCAGCACATCCCGAAATGACAGCACGCGAACTGCGCAACGTGGCAGGCAGAAATTACTACGACCTGCGTGACATGGAACGCGCGCTCGCACGCACAGACAGACTTCCTGAAAACGGACAATACCCCCTCAGCACAGAAACCCGAATTGCAGACCCCGCAGAAGAGCATGTATGGCAAAGCAGTATTGACCTGCCTCCTCCCGAACAAATGTACGAATAACGCCGACTGCCTGAACAGCGGGGTAAAATAGCCCGTAAACATTTTTTGCGTGAAAGAGATACCAATACCATGCATTACCACATTGTTCTGCTGCCAGGCGACGGCATTGGCCCGGAAGTAACTGCAGCAGGCGCACAGGCGCTGGAGAAAGCTGCACAAATGCACGGCTTTGCCCTGCACACAGAAACCGCACTCATTGGAGGCTGCGCCTACGATGCGGCAGGGCATCCGCTGCCGCCCGAAACGCTTGCACTGTGCCGCACGGCAGATGCAGTGCTGCTGGGAGCCGTAGGAGGCCCGCAGTACGACACACTGCCCGCACATCTTCGGCCGGAAGCAGGGGCGCTACTGCCCCTGCGAAAAGAACTGGGCCTCTTTGCCAACCTGCGCCCGGCGCGCCTTTTTCCTGCCCTGGCTGCAGTGAGTGCGCTTCGGCCTGAAATCACCGCCCAGGGCCTCGACCTGCTGGTAGTGAGAGAACTTACCGGTGGGATCTATTTCGGACAGCCCAAAGCACGCTCGGCAAACGGCGAAAGCGCTACCGATACCTGCACGTATTCACGCACCGAAATTGAACGCATTCTGCACACAGGTTTTCAGGCAGCACAAAAACGCGCAAAACGCCTCTGCTCGGTAGACAAGGCCAATGTACTGGAGACATCACGCCTCTGGAGGGAAACCGCGGTAAAGCTGGCCCCGCAATACCCCGGCGTAGAGCTTTCGCACATGCTGGTAGACAACTGTGCCATGCAGCTGGTGCGCGACCCGCGCCAGTTTGATGTCATCGTAACAGAAAACATGTTTGGCGACATCCTCTCTGATGAGGCATCCATGCTCACCGGCAGCCTGGGCATGCTTCCCTCAGCCAGCCTGGGCAGCCATTCAGCCGCGGCAGCAGGGGGAGTGTTTGGGCTGTATGAGCCTGTACACGGCTCTGCCCCCGACATTGCAGGCAAGAATGCCGCCAATCCGCTTGCAGCCATTCTCTCTGCTGCCATGCTGCTGCGCCATTCTCTGGCGCAGCCGGCCGCAGCAGACTGTGTAGAAAAAGCGGTGGCGCAGGCGCTGCACGATGGCTTGCGCACTGCAGACATTGCAGAAGCAGGCACGAAAGCGCTGGGAACCAGAGAGATGACCGAAGCAGTGCTGCAGCGGATGCAGGCGGCATGAAAAAAATAGAGTGCGTTATACGCCCCATGCGTCTGGAAGCAGTGAAGGAGGCCCTGGAAACCATTGGCATTGTGGGCCTCACTGTTTCTGATGTACGAGGCTACGGAAGGCAGAGAGGACGCACCGAAAAGTACCGGGGCAGCACCTACGTAGTAAACCTGCTGCCGAAAGTAAAGCTGGAAGTGGTTGTGCCCGACGAAAAGGAAGAGGAAGCGCTGCAGGCTGTGCTGGAAGCAGCGCGCACCGGGGAAGTGGGCGATGGCAAGCTGTTTGTTTCTGCGGTAGAAAAGGTAGTGCGCATTCGCACCGGCGAAACCGGCCCCGATGCACTGTAAACACCGACTGCGCATGGCAGGGAGGGCAGCACAAACCCTGCCTGCGCACAGAGGCGGCATTTGGTACTGCCGCTGGTAAAACGCCATGAACAAACGCATGCACCCCACAGAGCCAGACCTGTTTGACAACGAGCAGAACGCCGCAGCCACGCAGCAAGCTCCGCTTGCAGCCAGAATGCGCCCGCGCACACTGGAAGAGTTTGCCGGCCAGACAGCTCTGCTGGGGCCAGGCTCTATTTTGCGCACTGCCATAGAACACGACCGCCTTTCTTCCCTGCTGTTCTGGGGGCCGCCCGGATGTGGCAAATCTACGCTGGCCCGGCTCATTGCAGCATTTACCAGCGCATTCTTTGAAGAGTACAGTGCAGTAACAAGCGGCGTTGCCGATGTGAGGCGAGTGATAGATGCTGCCCGAATGCGAGGCCGGCAGAACCGCAAAACCATCTTGTTTATAGATGAAATTCACCGATGGAACCGAACACAACAGGATGCGCTGCTGCCCTGGGTGGAAGACGGCACAGTGATTCTGATTGGCGCAACCACCGAAAACCCCGCTTTTGAAGTCAACGGCCCGCTGCTTTCCCGCCTGAGGCTGTACCGCTTTGAAAGCCTCTCACGGCAGGATATTGAACAGCTGGTGAACAATGCCCTGCGCGATGCCGAACGGGGGCTTGGCAGCCTCCGCATGGAAATTGATGCCGAAGCGCTGCAGCTGCTGACAGCCTTGGCAGAAGGCGATGCACGCCGCGCCCTCACCATACTGGAAGCGGCAGCGCTCAGCCTGATGCCCGCACAGGATGGGCGGAGGGTGCTTACAGTGCAGAAAATAGAAGAGAGCGCACAGCAGCGCGCACCCCGCTACGATAAAAAAGCAGACCAGCATTACAATATCATCTCTGCCTTCATCAAAAGCGTACGCGGTTCAGATGCCGATGCCTCTCTTTACTGGCTGGCGGTCATGCTGGAAGCTGGCGAAGACCCGCGCTTTATTATGCGCCGCCTGCTCATACTTGCCTCAGAAGATGTAGGCAATGCCGACCCAATGGCCCTGGTACTCGCCTCTGCGGCAGCACAGGCGCTGCAGTTTGCAGGCATGCCCGAAGCACAGCTCACCCTGGCACAGTGCACCATCTATCTGGCAGCCGCGCCCAAAAGCAACGCTGCTGCCACAGCCATAGCACGGGCGCGGGCTGCGGTGCAAAACCAGGGCGTGCTGCCTGTTCCTCTGCATTTGTGCGATAAGCGCTCTGTGGCGGCAAAAGCTTCCACCGGTCCCGGCTACCTCTACCCGCACGACTACCCTGGCCACCATGTGGAGCAGCAGTACCTGCCAGAAAACGTGGAAGGCACACCTTTTTATGAACCCTCAGAAGAAGGCAGAGAAGCCGCTATAAAACAGAGAATGCTGCAGCGCCAGACAAAGAAGAATGCATAACCAAAATTTAACAGGGAGTTAATCCCTGCTTAATGCAGTTGCGTGCATACTTTGCTGTGCTTTCATTTCTCAGTAACAGGAGCGCAGCAGAGAATGGTTATTGAAAAGATCGCAAAGAAACAGGGTGCATTTACTTTAATAGAACTGCTGGTAGTTATTGCTATTATCGCAATTTTGGCAGCTATTCTTTTCCCGGTTTTTGCACAGGCACGTGAAAAAGCACGGCAAACTGTGTGTCTCTCAAACGAAAAGCAGATTGCACTTGCAGCACTTATGTATGCACAAGACTACGATGAGACCTGGCCAATTGTCGGCTCAGCCATTGGCAGCGCAACCACCCTCAACAAGGTAAACGGCAACGGGCAGCCTTTCAACGGGTGGTCGCTCGTTATGCTTCCCTACATCAAAAACAGGCAGGTATTTCTCTGTCCCTCCATGCCCCACACGTTTGAGGGAGGCGGTTTTTGCGCGCCGTTCAACGGGCAGCCCATTACCAACAACTATTCGTACAACTGGTTTCTTGGTTCAGACGGTTCTTACGGCACACCGGGCGACGGCGACTACGGTTCCTCTCCCGATGGCACAATCACCTGGAATCACCCTATCTCCGATGCAGGAATAGTGCAGCCTTCCAACACTGTGGCTTTTCTTCACTCCAACTCTGTGCCGCCCTACGGGTTCACCTGGGGATGCCAGTACGTGGAAATAGAAACCCCAGACTTCATCAACAAGGTGCGCATGCGCGTTGTGCATGAAGACGGCGACAACCTTACCTTTGCCGACGGGCATGCAAAATGGTTTCATCTGAAAGACGAAGACTCGGCGGGCATGCGTCGTACCGTGTACATCTGGGCATCCCGCAGTATCTGGATGTTTCCGTATTATCCGGGCAGCACAGGCGGCTATCCGGTTACGCAGTAACTTCTGGCGATTGGCACAGCAAAGCGGAGGGCGAATCTGCCCTCCGCTCTTTTTGCACTGCATTCATTTGCTTCAGCTAGCTGCCCAGTTTGAGAACGCTCAAAAAAGCCTCCTGCGGTATCTCTACCGCCCCCACCTGCTTCATTCGCTTTTTGCCCTCTTTCTGCTTTTCAAGCAGCTTGCGTTTTCTGGTAATATCGCCCCCATAGCATTTGGCAATCACGTTTTTTCTAAACGCTTTCAAGGTTTCGGCGGCAATTATTTTCCCGCCTATGGCTGCCTGAATGCGTATTTCATACTGCTGGCGGGGCACCACTTCTTTCAGCTTCTCTACAATCTGCCTGCCCCGGTCGTATGACTTTTCACGGTGCGTAATAAACGAAAGTGCATCTACTATATCGCCATTCATCAGAACGTCTATCTTCACCAGTTTAGATTCCAGGTAGCCGCACATATCATAATCGAAACTGGCATAACCTCTGGTGCGCGATTTCATCTGATCAAAGAAATCCATGATAATCTCGCCAAGCGGCATTTTATAGCGCAGCATCACCCGGTCGGTAGCAGGGTACTCCATGCTGGTGAAAATTCCGCGCCGGTCGCGGCAAAGCTCCATAATAGTTCCCACATATTCAGCGGGCAGCAGCACGGTTGCATCCACGTACGGCTCCTGAATGGTATCCATCATCGTTGGCGCAGGCAGATGAGCAGGGTTATCTACCTGCACCATTTTGCCATCTGTACAGTACACATGGTAAATTACCGAGGGAGAAGTTGCAATAAGAGAAAGATTGAATTCTCTCTCCAGCCTCTCCTGCACTACATCCATATGCAGCAGGCCCAGAAAGCCGCATCGAAACCCAAACCCCAGCGCGGCAGAGGTTTCAGGTTCAAACGAAAGCGCCGCATCGTTCAGCTGCAGCCTCTGCAGCGCTTCACGCAGATCGGGGTATTCCGCTCCATCCAGCGGGTACAAACCGCAAAACACCATTGGCTTGGCTTCGCGGTACCCCACCAAAGGCTGCTGCGCGGCATGAGAAGCGCCAGTAATGGTATCACCTACGCTGGCATCGCCAATGGTTTTTATGCTGGCGGCAACATAGCCCACCTCCCCGGTAAGAATGGCCTTGCCAATACGCCTTTCGGGGGCAAATGTGCCTACCTCCACCACATCAAATTCCTTGCCGCCTGCCATAAAGCGAATACGGTCACCGGGGCGGATAGAGCCGTCTACCACTCGCACATAGCAAACCACGCCCAGGTAGGCATCAAACTTGCTGTCAAAAATCAGGGCGCGCAGGGGTTTATCCGGGTCACCCGAAGGAGGTGGAATGCGATGCACAATGGCTTCAAGTATTTCCGGCACTCCAATGCCTGCCTTTGCACTGGCCAAAATGGCATCAGAGGCATCCAGCGTAAGCACGTTCTCAATCTCTTCCTTCACGCGTTCGGGGTCTGCAGCGGGCAGGTCTATCTTGTTGATCACAGGGATGAGGGCCAGGTTGTGCTGGTAGGCCAGGTTCACGTTGGCCATGGTCTGCGCCTCCACCCCCTGCGCAGCATCTACCACCAGCAGCGCGCCCTCGCAGGCGGCCAGAGAGCGCGAAACCTCATAGGTGAAATCTACGTGCCCCGGTGTGTCGATCAGGTTAAACTGGTACTGCCGTCCATCCTGCGCGGTGTACTGCAGTCGCACTGCGGTCATTTTAATGGTAATGCCCCGCTCACGCTCCAGGTCCATGGTATCCAGCAGCTGCGCCTGCATGTTGCGCTGCTCTATGGTGTGAGTAGACTCAAGCAGACGGTCGGCCAGAGTAGACTTGCCGTGATCTACATGCGCAATAATACAGAAATTTCGTATTAATTCTTGATTCATAGTTCTGGTTACTGTTTTTCAGCCTTTTTTGCTTCATGTACTAAAATATGGTGTAATTATATCATACAGTCTCATATACCATTGCGCCCCCCCTTTCGCCCGCTCTTTTGCAGTAAACCAAAAGCAGGAAGAGAGCATTATGAAGCGGAACATACCAAAACTACACACACGAGGTAATCTCTATGCCCCTGATTGATATGTCTCTGGAAAATCTGCACAAATACCAGGGAAGAAACCCGCGCCCGCACGATATGGATGCCTTTTGGGATGCCGCACTGCAGGAGATGCAGGCAGTGCAGGCCGATATAAAACTGGAACCTGTGCCATTGAAGGCAGAGTGGGCAGAATGTTTTCATCTTACCTTCACCGGCACAGGGGGTTCGCGGGTACATGCAAAATACCTGCGCCCCAAAGCGCATACGAAACCGCATCCGGCCCTGCTTATGTTTCACGGTTATTCGGGCAGCAGCGGCGACTGGCACGACAAGCTTGGCTACGTAGCCAAAGGCTACAGCGTAGCTGCACTGGACTGCCGGGGACAGGGCGGGCTTTCAGACGGCATTGAGCCCATACGCGGCACCAACCTGCGCGGCCACATTATCCGCGGTCTCAGCGACAGCCCTCAAAACCTGTACTACCGAAGAATTTTTCTAGATACAGCCCAGCTTGCCGGCATAGTAATGAATATGCCGGAAGTAGACCCCGAACGGGTAGGCGCTACCGGCGGCTCGCAGGGAGGGGCGCTCACCCTGGCCTGTGCCGCCCTGGAACCGCGCATACAGCGGCTGGCGCCTGTGTACCCGTTTTTGTGCGATTACAAGCGCGTATGGGAAATGGACCTGGCAACGGGCGCTTACGAAGAGCTGAAAACCTGGTTTCGCCATTTTGACCCGCGGCACGAACGAGAACAGGAGGTTTTCAACAATCTGGGCTACATAGACATACAGCACCTGGCGCACCGCATAAAGGGCAGTACGCTGATGTTCACCGGTTTAATGGATACCATTTGCCCGCCCTCTACGCAATTTGCCGCCTACAACAAAATCTCTGCTTCTAAAGACGTAGTGATCTACCCCGACTTTGGGCACGAGGGCTTGCCAGAATCGGGCGATATTATTTTCAACTTCATGGCAGACCTTTAACCGGCATCTGGTGCAGCGGCACAGAAGTTTAGCGCTCCTGCACCAGCAGCATATCTCCCGTTTGCAGGGGCAGGGGAGCCGGAAACAGCAAGCGCAGCGTGCCATTGGGCAGACGTACGGCAGTAGAGGCGGTGAGCGTGTGGTTCACGCTCACATACACTCGCAGGGGGGGCAGTGCGGCGCCCGGGGGCAGCGGAGGCGGACCGGGCACGGTAAGGCCTGTAAGCAGCAGCGCTGCCCCCGGATGCATCAGGCTGTTGAGCGAAAACGCCGCCCGCCGCGAAAACTGCCTGTCTATTCGCAGCAGAATGCTGCCTCCATGCACCTGCGGAGAGTAGGTGATGGAAGCAAGAAACCCGGGAGTTTGCAGCGGGCAGTGCAGCGACCGCCATATGCCCGGCAAATTAGGCAGCAGAGTAAGCCTGCCTTGCAGCAGGTTTAGCCTTGCGCCGGCCAGAATAAGTGCAGCGGGCCATACAGCACTGCGTGCAAGCCCGGTAAGCGAAAGGTTTTGCAAACGTTCCAACCCCTTGTCCGGCCTGTTTCCCATCAATTCCAGCAGGGCTGCATCAACCCTTGCCAGGCTGTTTTGCACCGGGGCATGCACTGCATACTGCACAGCAGCCCTCATGTGCGGGGCAGGCAGCGGCAGTTTTGCATAGATCGCCTCTCGCAAAAACCCCGGCGGCAGCGCTGTGCCCTGGCTGGCCCAGGTTTTGCCATTCCAGTATGCGCGGTTGAAGCGGCTGGCGGCCCTTTGCGCCTCTTTTTGCAGGCTGGCGGCCTCGGCAGCATGGTGAAGCAGGCGAGCCATTTGCTGCAGCGCGCCTATCAGCAGGGCATGTGCAAAAGCATGCTTCATGCCTGCCTGGGCAGGCTGCTGCGCCAGAGGCAGCAGTGCTGCAAAGCGTTTGGCCAGCCACTGGCTGTTGCCGGTGCTGCGCGCAAAATGGAGAGCGGCAAGCGCTGCGCCCCAGCCAGGTTTTTGCTGCTCTGCCATCTTTTTCGCCAGGGGAGGGTAGAGCGCCTGCAGGCAGGGAAAAACCTCCTGCTGCATCAGCACAGAAGGGCTGCCCCTCCATATCAGCCTGCCGTCTGCGGCAAGCAGGGTATTCTGCACAAGCGGCTGCACTGCCTCCATCAGCTTCTGCTGCAGTGCATCTGGCAAATTTGAGAAAAGCCACTGGTACTGCCACTCGCGCATTAGAATGTACAAGGTTAGCCAGAGGTGTACAAGATGTTGCGACGCCTGTGCAGCGCTGCTGCAAAGCCGGGTGTAGTACGGCGCATTCGGCCCTGGTGCATGCTGAAACCATGCAACGCCAAACGGCACTACGGCATCCTGGCCCGGCGGCAGGGTAAACCGTACGCATACTGCTGCCGCGTTATCGCCTCTCTGCCTTGAGGCAGCAGCTGGCAGGGTGCCTTTTTCTGCGAAACGCTTCCACCAGCGCGGTGCATGAAAAGCATTCCAAAACATGGTAAACACCCTCGCCTCAGTGCGGTCGGGCCGAGCTGTCAGAGCGGTTTCGCACCCATCGCCCCCCCTCATGTCCACCCCAAAAATACCCTCTGTACCGGGCAGCAGGCGGCCTGGCATCTCTCTGCCCGTTCCCAGCGACTGCCATGAAACCAGCAGCGAAACCTTAACTGCCTCAGAGAGCGGGTTGTGCAGCCGGCCAACCAAAACAAAGCCTGGCCAGGCAGAATCGGGAAGCTGGTGCGGAATAATTACAGAAAAAGCCTGAATGCGCGCCAGCAAAGGGATGGCAGGCTCGTTGCTGCGGAGGGTTGCGCAGGGGTACTGCGAACTATACTGAAAGCGTGCTGCCGGAAGCCCCCATGCAGGTGCGCCCTGCAGCACAAAAGCCGCCTTCTGATTGCAGCGCCACAAATGAGCCGTTCAGCCGTTTTTGCACCCCGTTGAAGCCGCTGAATGCTCCGCTGCCAGAAAGCCTCACAAACCCCGCGCCTATGCCTCCCAGACTGACAGCGCGATTTTGTGCAGCGGCAAAGCTGCACAATAAGCACACAGCACACATGGCGTACGCGCAAACACGCCTTGCTGCCTGAAGCCGAAACAAAGGCGCCTCCCTTTCTACAGCACCATTCTCCCCGTAAATTTACGTGCAGAACCAGTTTGCAGATACCGACAATGGAAGAGGAACCACTGGTTCCTGAGAGGAGATGAGTTCTCTATGGTATCGGTACTACCCTCCCTCCCTCCAGCCATGGGCGGAGGAAGCACGCCTCCCTCTTCGGCGGCGAATACACCAGAAGAAGGCAGCTATGCCAGCCATTTGCAGCAGGCGGCAGGCGCAGCGCCCTCAGCGCCAGCAGATACATCTGCGGCTCAGGCTTCTTCTGCCTCGTCACAAAACAGGCAGGAAAACGCACCAGGCAGCAGCCAGGCCAGCGCCGGCTCAAATGCCCCTGCCGAACAGCCCGACGGCCAGCACACCCCTGCTGCAGATGCAGAGGCCAAGAGCCAGCAACAAAACGACCAGCACAAGTCAGACAAGCAAACTGCATCTGAAAAACAGAGCACATCTGCTGTCAGCATGCTGCAGGCTGCTCTTATTATGACCGCAAATTCGCCTCTGCCATCTTCCCTGCCGATGCTGCATGCAAAACCGGCGAGTATTTCTGCCGGCGACACTATTGTGCAGCCATCACACACAAAGGCAGACGCTCTTTCTGCAGCGCAAACCACTAAAAAGTTCGATGTAAACACGGCAGCCCTCGTTTCTTCGGCGCCTGCTTCTAAACCCGAAGAACCCGCAACAGCCAAAACAGCCTCGAATGCGCAGGTTCTGGCCCAGACTGTTTCTGCATCTGCTGCAGAGGCAAAATCTGCAACTAACCTCAACACCCAGCTGCCTCTTATGCAGGCAGCCGCGCAGAATGCTCCTTCGGGGGCTGGTTCTGCCGCGAAATCTGGAAGTTCCGTGGACCCGTCAGCAACCTCTTCCAACAGAGCGCTGCCGGGAGCGGTGTCTTCCCCGTCTGTGGAATCAGCGTCCGCTGCTGAATCCGCTGCAGCGGCCCAAGAGTCGGCACACGTGCAGATTGTTCCGGCGTCCGACACTTCTGGGTCCTCCATCTCTCCGGCAGACAGCCAGATCAACAGCGTGCAGCGCATGCTCACGCTAGAGACTTCATCCTCACGTTCTGCAGTTTCTGTAAAACCCGCCTCCTCTCAATCTGTGCCAGTGCAAGGCGCTTTTTCAGATTCTACAAGCATAGCCGGCAAAGGAAAAATCATCGTTACTGAAACCGCAGCAGCAGTTGTTACGGCCGAGTCGAGCAACACTGCAGCGAGTCAGAAACCAGATGCATCCGTTCCTATCGCACGCAGTGCTTCTGCAGAAACGGGCATGCCGGTACAGGCAGCTTCTTTCTCAGGAAGATCAGACGGAGGAGACGCCTCTCAAAATGATGGGCACTCTTCTTCGCAAAACAATGCTGCTCCTCAAGAAAGCACGCATGCCACCCAGCCCTCTGCAGCGGTGCCCTATCAAACATTTCGCACGGCTTCATCGGGCAGTGCGTCGGGCACTGCAGCAGCACAGCCAGCAGAGGCCGACAGGTCGCAGATAGCAGGGCAGGTAGCCCAGCAAATGGAGCAAATGCGGCTGCAAAGCGGCCGCGGGCAGATAACCATGCAGCTTCACCCCGACTCGCTGGGGCAGGTGCATATAACCCTTACCCAAACCAGCGAAGGCGTAACTGCCCACCTGGTCGCAGAAACAGGCGGGGCGCAGCAGGCGCTGCAAAGCTCGCATCATCTGCTTCGTTCTGCGCTAGAAAACCGCGGGGTGCGGCTCAATTCCCTCACCGTCAGCCTCTCACATGGGCAGGGACAGGGAGCATCGCAGCAGCAAACCCGCCAGAATACGCCGGGGCTAACGGCAGGGCAGCAGCAAGGCCGAAGCGCCTCCCGCACGCCGGCAGCTCACAGCAGCGTACCCGAAGTTCTTACACTGCCCGTTTTGCCGCGCAACCCAAATGCGCTGGTAGATTACGCAGCATAACTATTGGAAAGGCAAGACCATGAGTTCACTTACAGTAAACAGCAGTCAAAACAACTCTGCTCTGGGCGCTGCAGTACAGCAGGTAAACAGCAACCAGCAGGTAAACCAGCAGGATTTTTTGCAGCTGCTTTCTACAGAATTGGCTAACCAAGACCCTACCCAGCCACAAGACCAGACCCAGCTTCTGGCAGAGCTGGCTCAGTTCTCTACTGTGCAGGGCGTAACCCAGGTTGCCACCGGCCAGTCGCAAATGCAGGCAGCCAACCTGCTTGGCCACTCTGTTACCGCCCTGATCAACCAAAACAACAGCCCGCAGCAGATTACCGGAAAAGTAACCAGCATCAACTGGAGCGGTTCGCAGGTAAATCTCACGCTCGACAATGGCAATTCGGTACCGCTTACCAACGTTACGCAGGTATCGCAATAAGCGCTGCCCCGGAGTGACCGATGTCTCACATCATACAAACCAGCACCTCTGTACACCCGGTAGAACCGGAAGCCCAGCGCGCAACCAGCGCGGCTAATGCAGCTGCAGCACAGGCACCTGCCTCGTTTGCAGAACTGCTGCGCGTACAGCAGGGTCTGGCAGGCACACCAGTCACCGCACCGGCATCTCCACTAGACCTCAGCGTCTCCGGCCTGCGCTTCTCTGCACATGCCCAAACGCGCCTGCAGTCACGCCAGATTGCTTTGCAGCCTGCACACCTTGAGAGGCTGCAGGGGGCAGTGCAGCGTGCAGCTGGCAAAGGCTCGCGAGATGCACTGGTGCTGATGGATGACATTGCCATGGTAGTCAGCATCAAAAACAGAACAGTTGTCACCGTAGTGGACAGGGACAACCTGAAACAGAACGTGTTCACCAACATAGACAGTGCAGTGATCGCCTAGACACGCTGCCATGCAGGCCGGACCGCGCGCAATGCGCCGGGAGCCTGCCGAATGCTCCGGCAGAAAGCCGGGGCGCACCATCACAATCACGGAGGTTCCCTGAATATGCTTCAGGCTATGTTTTCAGGCGTCAGCGGGCTGCAGGCCGAGCAGACCGGGCTGGATGTAATTGGCAACAACATTGCAAACGTAAACACCACTGGCTTCAAATCTGGTGTAGCCACCTTTGAGACACAACTTTCGCAAACGCTGAAAAGCGCTGCTGCCCCCAATGGCAATCAGGGTGGCACAGACCCCTCGCAGGTTGGCCTGGGAGTGGTAGTAGGCGCCATTTCTGTGCTGCAAACCCAGGGGAACCTGCAGGCCACAGGAAGCAACACCGACCTCGCGCTGCAGGGCAGCGGATTTTTTATGGTGGGTTCAGGCAGCACCGTTTCATATACCAGAGACGGCTCATTCACGCTGGATGGCAGCGGCAACCTGGTAAACTCTGCTACCGGGCAGGAACTGCTGGGCTACCCTGCAGACAGCACCGGAAAAATAGATACCACCCAGCAGGTTACCACCTCAAGCAATCTGAAGATACCGCTTGGCATTCTTACCTCGGTGAAGCAGACCACCCAGGCCTCGTTTCAGGGCAACCTAGATGCAGGCTCTTCCATTCAGTCTACCTACACCACGCTGGATGGCAACCTGGCCAACAACCCCACCACCATCAACACCACTGCCTACGATGCGCAGGGGAATGCCCACCAGGTGAGCTACACATTCACCCAGGGCTCTCCAACCGCCACCGACAATATCTGGAATGTAGGCATCACCGTAGACAGCATACCGGTCACTGGCACGCACACCATGGCATTCAACCTTACCAGCGGCGCCTACGATGCAGCAAACTCTTCGGGCCTGCCCTCTACCCTGAGCATTACAGGCCAGAACGGCGCGCCCAACTTCAGCCTCAACGTAAACTATGCGTCCACGCTCTCTGATATCTCCACCAATGCCGCCACCGCCCATGCCACCACAGATGGCCAGAGCGGTTCACTGCCCACCTGGTCTACCTCTATCAACGTATACGACAGCCTGGGCGTAAAGCACAATCTGGTGGTAAATTTCCAGCGCACGCTGGTAGGCGCAGACACCGGCAAGGGCAATCCTCCGCTGGCAGCCCCGCCCGCCTCTGCCACAGCCCAGTGGGACTGGACAGTGAGCGAAAACGGAGTAGTGCTCTCAAGCAGCACCCCCGGCGTAGTCAACCCTCCCGGCACCTCCCTTTCCACCGGCAGCAACAGCCCGCTCTACTTCAACACCAACGGCCAGCTGATAGATACCAGCAAGCAGACCGCAGTAGTAACGCCTACCTCGGGGGCAGGCGACCCGTTTAGCGTGGCCATTGATTTCAGCGGCATCAGTCAGCTTGCCGGCACGCCCAGTGTAGCGGCAAACGGACAGGACGGCTACCCGCTGGGAACCCTGCAAAGCTTCAGTATCGACCCGACCGGCCTCATCACCGGCGTTTTTTCCAACGGACAGTCGCAGTCGCTGGGGCAGATTGCCACGGCAACCTTCTCGCAGCCCAGCGGCCTTTCTGCATCGGGCAACAACGACTACACCCCCACTGCCAACTCGGGCCAGCCACAAATAGGCTTGCCCGGTCAGAGCGGCAGGGGCACCATCAGCACAGGGTTTCTGGAGATGTCTAACGTAGACCTATCCACACAATTCACCAACATGATTGTAACCCAGCGCGGTTTTGAGGCCAACACGCGCATTGTCACCACCGTGAATACCATGCTTCAGGATGTACTCAACCTGATTCCGTAATTCACCCTATCTGGCAGACCGCCTGCAACAGGCGGTCTGCATGGACTACTGCATGATCTCTGTAACGCGATTCAACCATACCGAACTATACATCAATGCCGACCTGGTAGAGTTTGTAGAGTGTACACCAGACACAGTGATCACCATGGTAACCGGCCGCAAGGTACTGGTGCTGGAAAAACCGGAAGAGATACGTCAGCGCATTGCTGCATACCGGCGCGAAACAGGCCCCATAGCTCTCAAGCAGAACAGCCTTGTACCTGGAGAAGGTCATGAAGCTGCCTGGCAGCACACTGAGTAAAAGGAAACAGGAACGGAATGGACATTGCAACCATTATAGGATTACTGCTTGCCTGGGGCGCCCTGATTGGCTCTCTGCTTATGGAGGGCGGTCAGCTGCGTGCTCTGGTAAACATACCCGCTGCCCTGCTTGTTTTTGGAGGTACGCTGGGGGCGGCTACCATCAGTTTTCGCATGAACCAGATTATGGAGATACCCGGCGTACTCTCGCAGGCATTCACCGATCAAACCCAGGATGTAGGTTCTGTGATTCGCATGCTGGTGCGGCTGGCAGAGCGTGCGCGCCGCGAGGGTTTGCTGGTGCTTGAAGAAGAATGCCGCCGCATACCAGACCCATTTTTGCAGAAAGGGGTGCGGCTGGCCATAGATGGCACCGATCCCGATTTGATTCGTGAAATACTCAGCACAGAAATTCATTTTCTGCAGACCAGGCATCGTTCCGGCGAGGCCATTTTCACCACCCTGGGGGGGTTTGCGCCCACGCTTGGCATTATCGGCACCGTAATGGGTCTAATTCACATGCTGGCAAATTTAAGCGACCCCGGTAAAATGGGGCCACTCATTGCAGGGGCGTTCATCGCCACGCTCTACGGGGTATCGAGCGCCAACCTGGTGTTTCTGCCCATCGCCAACAAACTCAAGTCTCGTTCTGCCGATGAGGTGCTGCTGCGCGAAGTGATTGTTGAAGGCGTGCTGGCCATACAGTCGGGAGACAACCCGCGCATTGTAGATGAAAAGCTCAAGGCATATCTTTCCCCGCGCTTGCGCAAGGCCGCTCCCGGTCGTGCTGCCATGGCGCGCTAAGGCAGGAGATTTCGCATGATTCGCATGGTTCGCCGAATGCCTCATCAGCCCGAAGGCCATCACAATCACGAGCGGTGGCTGCTTACCTATGCCGACATGATTACGCTGCTTGCGGCATTTTTTCTTATGCTCTACAGCATGTCGGTAATGAGCAAGGGAAAATTTCAGCAGGTTGCTGCCTCCATGCGCAGCGAGTTTGGCGAAAACAAGAAGCATTCCGGTTCAGGCAGCGGTTCCAACGGAGTTCTTTCCGACCCTGCCTATCTTCAGTATCAAAATGCCCTTCAGGATTTGGCCAAATATGTGGAACAACATCATTTGGGAGGCGATGTTAAAGTAAGCAGCGATGAGCGCGGGGTAGTAATCACACTGCTCTCGGATGGAGTGCTTTTCAAGAGCGGCCATGCTCATTTGCGTACTGCCAGCCTTCCGCTGCTGCGGCGCATAGCAAAAGTGCTGCAGCCTCTGCCCAACAACGTGCTAATAGAAGGGCACACAGACAACCAGCCTATTCATACAGCACGCTTCCCTTCCAACTGGGACCTTTCTACGGCACGCGCAGTCTCGGTACTGCGCTATTTCACTGGAAATGAGGGATTGCCCGACCATCGTTTTTCTGCTGCGGGGTATGCAGACACGAGGCCGCTTGTGCCCAACGACACCCTTCAGCACCGCGCAGAAAACCGCCGGGTAGCCGTAGTGATACTAAAAACGAGGCTTCAGCGTCAGGCAGACCTGGAGCGTCAGAATGAAATACAACGTGTAGAGACCGGGAACGCTGCAGCTGGCGCACCTGGTCCATGAGGGGCTGATTCGGCAGGTCGTTTTTCGCGCCTGAACCGGGCAGCCGAGCAATTTCGGGAGAAGAAAAACGCATGAGCAAAGCAAAAGCAAAACCTGCCGCAGCCGCAGAGGGCGATGCGCCCAAACCAAAATCAAAACTGATTCCTGTTGTTCTTACAATAGTCGTACTTGTTGCAGCCATTTTGGGCGGCAAGGCGGTTATGGGAAGCAAGAAGCCGGCCAAGCATGGCAAAACCGCCCCTGCAGAAGGGTCGGAATTAGCCCTGGATGACTTTCTGGTCAACCTGGCAGGAAACGGCGACCACTATTTGCGGGCAACCATATCGCTTGGCGTGCGAAAGGGTGTGCAGGAAAGTGACTTAAAAACAAAAATGGCACCCATTCGCGATGCCATTCTTACCGTGCTGAGCAGCCAGCACAGAAGCACATTGAACACAGACCAGGGCAAAACTGCCCTGAAAACACAGATTGAGCAACAAGTAAACAAAGAGTTGGGAAAAGACGACGTGGTGAACGTTTACTTCACCGCTTTTGCCACACAATAGCATTATGTGATTTTGCTGGCAAAGACTGCTTTTTCTGAAACATTTTGCTCATTTGAATCGTTTACAGAAATGTGCTTGCACAGAGAGGCATTATTTTCTAATGAAAACGATACAAAACCAGACAGACAGCGCACCGCGCCCCATTTTGCAGCAAGCGCTGCAAACATGGCGTATTGAACCGGGCATGCTGATCGCCCTTGCACAGGATATGGAAGGACAGCTCTGGGTAGTAGAAAACTGCCCGGCAGGATCATGGTGCTGGACAATCGAGCAGGCAAAACAGCTTTCTGGAAACAGTAAAACAGGCATGGCCTTTCGCGAGGCTGTGCGCGCAGGCAGACGGCTGCAGCGTCTGGCCTTGCAAAAGGCGCACCGCCAGGAGCTGCAGGAAACTTTTGGCCGCCTGGCCTGCGTATTAAAATAGTTCATTCCTTTCCAACAAAAAAGCAGACGACCGTGGATTTCCCCGGTCGTCTGCTTTTTTAGTATGCCTTGCTTTCAGATACCCAGTTCAACAATCAGAAACTGCGCCTCGCCGTGGGGCAGATGCACCGTGATGGTTTCCCCTTTGCCTTTTCCCAGCAGAGCCTTGCCCATGGGCGAGAGGCCGGAAATCATATCGTCTCCATTGGCGGAGGCGGCATCTGTGATGGTAACGCTGAACTCATCTTCGGGATCACCCACATCCTGCAGCATCACCTTGGAGCCAATGGTAACCACTTCGCTTTTTGCAGCGGCATCGTCTTCTATCACAACGGCGCGTTCTAGCAGGGCTTCCAGTTCGGCAATGCGTCCGTTGAGTATTGCCTGCGCCTGGCGGGCGGCCTGGTATTCAAAGTTTTCAGAAAGGTCGCCATACTCCCTCGCCTGCTGAACGGCTTTACGCACTGCCGGCACCTCTACCGTACGCAGGTGCTTCAACTCTTCTTCCTTCTTCTTTTTGCTGCTTTTAGTCAGTACAATTTCGTCTTGGGCCATGGTTTTGCTCCAGAATGTAGAGGGCGCCCCTCAATACAGAGGCTAAAAAAAAGAGATGCAGGCCATTAAAAAATGTCCGCATACTTATCTAGATATACCACAAGCGGGCCTGCCTGTCAAATACAGGGCACGGCCCGCCTGTTCTGTAACTCTATTTGTACTCTATGTTGTTGATATAGAAGGTAACTGCGCCCCCGTTGGAAGCCAGCGACCAGCCGAAGCCGGTGAGTATCCGCTTCATATCCAGCCCGTCTACAGGTATGGAATAGGTGTGCCATTTTTTGGTTAGTGTAACCGTAAGCGAACCTTTTGCCGTGTCGTAGTGCGGCTGGCCGCGGCCAATTACGCCAAACATAAAGTTCACCTTCTCTCCGCCGCTGCTGCCGCGCGCCCGAAAGGTAAGCTCTTTGGCCCCCGAAAGGTTCATGCCGCCAGGCAGTTTTCCCCAGTTGTTGGCAGGGTTCTGCCAGACCACCCCTCCCCAGCCAGAAGCAGCGTTGAACACCACCCTGATGCACTTTTTGTGCGTTTGCGGGTCGGTATAGGCAGGGTTCATTTGAATAGCGCCGGTGTTTCCCATATAACCGGAGGGGACGTAAGGGGAGGGTGCCAGGCCATTGCGGTAAATAACTACAGGCAGTGGTACCGTTTGGCCGCCTGGCGCTGTGCCGGTGAGGTTGAGCGGAATGTTTGCCACGGCAGCCCCCTTGTGCATGTTGTACACATAGGCAAACAGCCGGCAGTTACCAGGCACCTCAGGCAGTTTTACCGTAGCGCTGGTATTACTGCCTTGCACAATGGCATGCTGATATACATGCGGAACGCTCTGCACTGCTCCGTTTACGCTTGTATCAAGCGGATCGGCCTGCAATACCCATTTCACCGTAACCGGGCCGCCCGAAGGGTCGGCAGCTGCCAGATGCGCATGCACAATGCTGCCGATGGGCAGCTGTGCCGGGCCAGTAAGCAGCAGGCTTTTGATAACCGGGCAGGGATGCAGCGGGCTTTTGCCCGTCCATATTTTCTGCATGGCGTCTACTGCGCCCAGGCGGTCGCCGTTTGGCAGAAACATGCCGTACCATGTGGCAGTGGCTTCCTGCTTGTGCCCCCAAACAAAGGCGTATCCTCCCAGGCAGAGGCGCTGGTGTGCAATAGAGTGTCTCCATGTTCTGGCATACCAAACTGCTTTTTCTGTGCTGGCCAGTTCTATGGGCGCTCCCCACGAGGTTTTTTGCGACTCCCAGGTGCCCGGTGGCCCGAATTCGGTGACAACAAAGGGTTTTACACCGCCCGCTTTCACATAGCGCTCTGCCAGGCTTGGCCCGCCTGCGTAGCTGTTTATGCCCATAATATCTATATCGGGGCAGTATTTGTTCAGCGAGGCCACTCTCTCGCCGCCAATTTCCGCGGTTACGGTCATGGTGGGGTGGTTGGGGTCGAGGCGGCGGGTGAGGGCGGCTGCCTTCTCTACGGCGCGCCATATTTTCGGGTTTCCGCCTTTGCCGTAGCCTTCCATTTCGTTGCCCAGTGCCCACATAAGCAGAGCGGGGCTGCTGCGGTATTTCAGCACTACTCGGCGCACCATTTCATACTGCTGCTGCACTGCTGCCGCATCGCTGTAATGAAACCCCTGTTCACGGTGCCCCAGCCATATGCCTACCGTTACCATAATGTGCAGTTTTGCACAGCGCGCCAGCAGCGGGCCGAGGTGATCTGCGCCCCAGGTGCGTATAGAGTTGCCGCCGTCTGCTTTCAGTTCTGCCAGCGAAGAGCTGCCTCCTGCGCCTCGAATAAAAAACGGTCTGCCATCTACTGTGAGGTGAAAACTGCCTCCCTGTTTCACCAGGCGCACCACAGAAGGAGCGGCCAGCGCTTTGCTGCACAAAAGAATGGATGCAGCAAGCAGCAAACAGAAACCTATTGAGACAAAAGTACGTTTCATGCTTTTCCTTTCGCAGGCGCGGCCCACTATTGGCCCCCTGATTTACGCATATATCACCCATAATACACCACGTACACCAGAAAAATCAATCTCTGGTGCAATGCAGCCTGCTCAATAAAATCTAATGAGCCGGGCAATGCGGAGAACTGGCGCAATTGCTCGGCTTACACATCGGCAAACCCTATTATTTCAATTTGGCATGGTATTATGAAATAAAAGCCACACTATAGAACCAGGCAGGCAGGGCGCTCTGTGCATAAATCAGCATGCCTGCTGCAAACACTGGGAGAATATAGCAAGCCCGCTTTTCAAACTGCTGCCTGGCAGAAAATGTTGTTTTGTATTCACAAACGCCGGGCTGCATGTAAGCACTGCAACAAAAAGCAGCTGCCCGCACAGCCTGCAAGGAAAAACGGCATGACTTCTTCATTTGTACCGCATGCACTGCAATGGGCCGCTGCCCAGCTGCAAGGCGGCATTCAGCAGGTGCAGACGGTTGAAAGCAGTGAGGCAAATCAGGTATTTCGCCTGCAAACCAGCGCCGGCAGCTACATACTCAAGCTTGGCGCGGGGCTTATGCCAGAGCATCAGCGACTGCTCTGGCTGGAGGGGCGACTGCCTGCCCCGCACTGCAGGGGGTTTCTGCCCGGCAGCGATCGCGATGCACTGCTCGTTACTGCAATAGAAGGCAAAGACCTTGCGTGCCTGTGCAGCGAATGGCCTGCACACATGGTAGTAGAAAAGCTGGCCGAAGCGCTGCGGCAGCTGCATGCTGCGCCTCTTGCCAACTGGCCTTTTGCCCGGCAGGGCGACACGCTGGTGCACGGGGATGCCTGCCTGCCCAATTTCATGTTTCACAATGGTGCGCTCAGCGGCTACATAGATGTTGGCGGGCTGGCTGCGGGGCATTTAGAACAAGACCTGGCCGCTGCGGTATGGAGCCTGCAGTACAACATGGGGCCGGGTCATGGCAAAGCTTTTCTCAGCGCATACGGCTCAGACTGCACATCGGATGCAGAAGTGGAACGCCTGCGCCTGCTTTATGAAGAAGACTGGTAAAACAGCCCCCCGCAGACATTCTTTCTGCACCAGCCTTCTGCTCACAGTTTCACCTCATCCCCCTTGGCCTTTGGTCGTTTCCCCTCTTTCAGCGCCGAAAGGCGCGCCCGGGAGAGGGGCTGGCCATAGGCCAGGGTGGGGTGGCCTCACGCGATGGCAGGTTTCAACCCCGTGGCATAGGCCGGGGTGAGCTTCTGCTGAGTTCATTCTGTTGCGCAGGCAGGAATTATACGGCAAACCAGCGAACAAAAAAGCGCTATATAGTTCTTTCTTCATACATACCGCACCAGCAGGAGGTTTTTAGTGCCCCGTATTTTCGACAATATTGAGCAGAAGCTGCTTGATGCCCTGCAGCAGACACTTTCTCTCTCTACGCATGCTGACTTTTGCGTGGGCTATTTCAATCTGCGCGGATGGCGTCATTTGGGCGGTCGGATGCAGGAATGGGAAGGCGGAAAAGGAAAATGCTGCCGGCTGCTGATAGGCATGCAGAAAACGCCTGCCGAAGAGCTGCGCGAACTGATGAGCATGACCGCAGAAGAACAAACTATAGACAATGCCAGGGCAAAAGCATTGTGCGATCAGCTTGCAGTAGAGTTTCGTGATCAGATTACCCTGGGGTTCCCCTCAAATGAAGACGAAAAGGGGCTGCAGCAACTGCTGCTGCAGCTGAAAACAGGCAGGCTCTGCGTAAAACTGCACTTGCGACACCTGCTGCATGCCAAACTCTATCTGCTCTACCGCGATGACCCCAACAACCCCATCACAGGATTTCTAGGCAGCAGCAACCTCACCTTCTCCGGGCTGAGCAAGCAGGGAGAACTGAATGTAGACGTACTTGACCAGGACGCTGCGGGCAAGCTTGCACACTGGTTTGAAGACCGCTGGAACGACAAGTGGAGCATAGACATTAGCCAGAGCCTTGTAAAACTGCTGGAAGAAAGCTGGGCGCGCACCGACACGCTGAATCCCTACCACGTCTACCTCAAAATGGCGTGGCATCTCTCAAGAGAAGCGCGCGATGGCATGGCAGACTTTCAGCTACCCCCTGACATTGCAAAAAAACTGCTTGACTACCAGGAGGCGGCAGTAAAAATTGCAGCAAGGCATCTTGACAGGCGCGGAGGCGTGATTATAGGCGATGTGGTGGGGTTGGGCAAAACGCATATGGCCGCCGCACTTGCCGCCCTGTTTGAAGAAGACATGGGCGGCCAAACCCTTGTGCTTTGCCCAAAAAACCTTGTACCCATGTGGCAGGATTATATTCACCAGTACCGCCTGCGCGCCAGGGCCCTGCCCTACACCATGGCAGACAAAGAGCTGCAGAATATGCAGCGGTACCAAATTGTACTGATGGATGAAAGCCACAATCTGCGCAACAGGGAAAGCAAAACATGGCGTGCCATACATGAGTATGTGCAGAAAAATACCAGCAAATGCATTCTGCTTACGGCAACCCCCTACAATAAATCGTACCTCGACCTTTCCAGCCAGCTGAGGCTTTTTCTGGATGAAAAAACCGATTTGGGCGTAAGGCCAGAACGGATGCTGAAAGAACAGGGCGACAGCACGCTTGCAGAACGGGAAATATCTCCTCACAGTCTGGCAGCATTTGAACTCTCCGAACATCCAGACGACTGGCAAGAACTGCTGCGCCTCTTCATGGTAAGGCGAACCAGAACCTTTATACAGCAAAACTATGCCCTGGCCATCTGCCCTGCATGCCAGCAGGAGGCGCACTTTTTGCAAGGGTTTTGCAGCAAATGCCGCCAGCCCGCAGAACCTGAAAGAAAGTACCTGCTGCTGCCCGGCGGAAAGCGTTCCTGGTTTCCTGTCCGAACTCCATGCAACATCCCGTTTCCTTCTGGCAAACAGTACAGCATGCTCTACTCAAAGGCAGTAGTCGACTGCATCAACGACCTGCATCTGCCCAGGTACGGTCTGGATGACTACAAAACGTCTGCTGAAACGGCAAATATACCCGATGAGCAGCGAAGGATACTGGACGACCTTTCACGGGGAGGGACAAGGCTGATGGGCTTTTGCCGCACCAGCCTGTTCAAGCGTCTGGAATCTTCGGGAGAGGCATTTCTGCAAAGCGTGCAAAGGCACATTCTGCGCAACTCTGTTTACCTTTACGCCCTGCAGCAAAACCTGCCCCTGCCCCTTGGCACGCAGGATGCCGAAATGCTGGCCGCCGATTTCAACGACAATGACATCGACAGGAAACTGCCCGAGGAAGATATAGAGGAAGATGCAGAACCAGCGGATGATGGGCTGAACCTGCGGGCGGAAGACCTCTACAAACTGTACCGCGAACACTACGAAAAACGCTTTCGCTGGCTGCAGCCCCAATGGCTGCAGCCGCTGCTGAAAAAACATCTGGAAGAAGACAACCAGAAACTGCAGAGCATTCTGCGCTTGTGCCCCGAATGGAAAGTAGAGGAAGATACCAAACTGCAGGCGCTGCAGCATCTTGTTATGCAAAAGCACGCCAATGAAAAGATACTGGTTTTTACGCAGTACGCAGACACTGCCGCCTACCTCGAACGTGCGCTGACGCAGGCAGGGGCAACAGCCCTCAAAAGCGTTACCGGCAATTCTGAAAACCCCGCCGAGGCCGCCTGGAAGTTCTCGCCCCAAAGCAACGGCAAAAAGGAGCAGTATCCGCTGCATGAGCAGCTGCGCGTGCTGATTGCCACCGATGTGCTTTCAGAGGGACAGAACCTGCAGGATGCGGCCATTGTAGTAAATTACGACCTGCCCTGGGCAATCATCCGCCTCATACAGCGCGCCGGAAGAGTAGACCGCATAGGCCAGCAGGCCGACCGCATACTCTGCTATTCTTTTTTGCCCGACGAAGGAGTGGAACAGATCATACAGCTGCGCAGCAGGCTGATGACCCGCCTGCAGCAAAACGCCGAAGTAGTAGGCGCCGACGAGCAGTTTTTTGAGGAAGAGCAGCAGATAGCGCTGCACAACCTCTACAGCGAACAGGCAGGCATACTGAATGATGCGCCCGATACCGACGTAGACATTTCTTCGTATGCCTGGCAGATATGGGTCAACGCCATTGCTGCAGACCCGAAACTGGAGGGTATTGTGCCGAACCTGCCGCATGTAGTGTATGCAACGCGGCCGCACAGGGTATCTCCTGCACAGCCCGAAGGCGCACTGGTATACCTGGAAACCGCAGCAGGAAACGATGCGCTTGCCTGGGTAGACAGGCACGGCAAAAGCGTTACCGAAAGCCAGTACGCCATACTGCGAGCGGCCGAATGCACCAGAGACACCCCCTCGCTGCCCCGCCTGCCCGAACACCATACACTGGTGAGGCAGGCAGTGACGGGCATGCTGCAGGAAGAAACAGTGGCTGCCGGTGCGCTTGGCAAACCATCGGGCGCACGCTGGCGCACATACATGCTGCTGCAGAAATATCTGGAAGAAGAAGAGAGGCAGCGCACCCTCTGGTCTGGTTCAGACGATGCAAGGCTGCTGAAGCACGCACTCGAACTGATCTACCGCAGCAGCCTGATGCAGCAGGCGGCCGACCGGTTGAACCGCCTGCTAAAGCGCGAGGTTCAGGCGCACGATATAGCAGAGGCAGTACTGGAACTCTACAACCACAGTCAGCTCTGCATACCTGAACAGGAAGCCCGGCGGCAGGAGCCGCGCATACTCTGCTCTCTGGGGCTGGCCGCGGATGAAGGAGTACAACAGTGAACATCAACCGCCAGAATGCGCGGCGATATCTGCAGGAGTTTGATTTTGCAGGGCTGTTTACCCAGGTACTGGGCTGGAACCACAGCAACAGAACAGTGCGGGTGCACATCGACGGCAGGGGGTATGTGCTGCGCGCTTTTGCAGAAAAAAAAGGCGTGCTTGCGCTGACGTGCGAATGCAGCGCCGAAGAAGACATGCCGCAACATTCGCAGCGCCGAAAAATTGAGCGCGCGGTCTCAAAACAGGTGCACGAGCATTTTATCGTGTTTGCCTGCAGCGCAGCCGGAGAACAGGTGTGGCAGTGGATACGGCGCAGGCAGGGAGAGCCGGAACAGTGCCATGAGCGCAGAATGAATACGGGCATGCAGAGCGGTGAACTGCTGCTGCAGAGCCTGGACGAACTGTGCATCTCGCTGGAAGAAGAAGAAAGCCTCTCGCTTTATGCGGTAACTGGCCGCCTTACACGCGCCTTTGATGCAGACAAGGTAACCAAAAAGTTTTATGACCAGTTTTCTGCAGAGCACAAAGGGTTTCTTGATACCATAGAGGGCATTGCCGGCGGGGAAGACCGATCATGGTACGCCTCGGTTATGCTCAACCGCCTTATGTTTCTCTACTTCATTCAGAAAAAGGGGGTTCTCAACGGTGAAACCGACTACCTGGCAGACCGTCTGCGGCAAATGCAGCAAACACACCCAGGCCGCTACTACGACTTCTACCGATTTTTTCTGCTGCGTCTGTTTCATGAAGGGCTGGGACAAAACCCCGAAGAGCGCGAAACAGATCTGAACCGCGAACTGGAGATGCTGCTGGGCAGGGTGCCTTACCTGAATGGGGGCATTTTTGCACAGCATGCGCTGGAACTGCGCTACCCAGGCATACAGGTACCAGATGCTGCATTTGAAAAACTGTTTGCTTTTTTCGACCGCTATACCTGGCACCTGGATGACCGGCCCCTGAAAAACGACAGCGAAATAAACCCCGATGTGCTGGGGCACATTTTTGAAAAGTACATCAACCAGAAACAGATGGGAGCCTACTACACCGGTGAAGACATTACAGGCTATATCTGCAGCAACACCATTTTGCCCTGCCTGCTGCAAAAAGTAGAGAAACAATGCGCCATTGCCTTTCGCGAAAACGGACCGCTGTGGCAAATGCTGCAGCAAGACCCCGACCGCTATATATACGATGCCCTGAAAAAAGGCGCCGAACTGCCGCTGCCCCCGCAAGTAGAAGCCGGCCTGCAGCGCATTGAGGCGAGGGGAGAATGGAACCGCGCTGCGCCCGAAACGCATGCCCTGCCCACCGAGATATGGCGTGAAACCATTGCGCGCCGAAACAGGCTGCAGCAGCTGCAGGCAGCGCTGCGCAGCGGCGAGGCATGCAGCCCGGATGATCTGGTTACCCGCAACCTCAATATACGCCAGTTTGTGCAAGACGCCATAGAGCAGTGCGAAGGCGCAGAAACATTGCTGGCATTCTGGAATGCGCTGCAGAATATGCGCATTCTCGACCCTACCTGCGGGTCGGGGGCGTTTTTGTTTGCGGCCCTGCGCATACTGGAGCCACTGTATGAAGCCTGCCTGCAGCGGATGGAAGATTTTACCAAAGATTTGGCCACCCCGGAAAAAGAGCGCCCAGGCGCGAGCAGAACGGAATTTCGGCTCGTACTGCAAAACCTGCTCAGTCACCCCAGCCGCCGCTACTACATACTCAAAACAATTATTGTACGCAACCTCTACGGCGCAGACATTATGGAAGAGGCAGTGGAAATTTGCAGGCTGCGCCTCTTTCTCAAACTTGCCTCTCAGGCAGCGCCCAGCCCCGAAAAGGCGAACATGGGGGTGGAACCGCTGCCTGACGTAGACTTCAACATACGGGCAGGCAACACGCTGGTGGGCTACGCGACATTGGAAGATATAGACCGCCTCTGGGCGGTGCATGGAAGGCTGGGGTTTGAAAGAGACAGGGAGAAGCTGAAAATGCTGGCCGATGAGTATGCCCTGCTGCTGGAGGATTTTCGCAACACCCAGCTGGGGCTGCCTGCGCGCCGGAAAACAGCTAAAGCCGATGTGGTACGCGCGGCAGACAGGGAACTTCGCCCTGAACTTAACAAGGAACTGTGGAGGCTTTATCGAGAGGCAAATCTCCTGCCCGAAAAAACATCGCTGGAGGAATTTCAAAAGACGCATCTGCCATTCCATTGGTTTGCAGAATTTCCGGAAGCCATGGCGCACGGAGGCTTTGATGTCGTGGTGGGAAACCCGCCCTATGTGAAGCAAAAAGATATAAAAGAGTATAAAGTATCAAAATACGAAACTGGAAAATGCCCCGATATCTATGCCCTCACCCTGGAGCGCAGCGTAAAACTCTGCCGGCAAAACGGAAGAATAGGCATGATTGTGCCCATCTCGCTTACTTTCAGCAGGGAATATTCCACTCTGCGCAAAATGCTCCTCCCATATGCTCCAACGTGGATTTCCTCGTATGACATTATTCCTGCGTCGATATTTAATAACGCAAATCAGCGCTGCACAATCTGGCTTGCGTGCAAAAGCAGCACAGGCAGCATGCACACCGCACCTATGCGCCGGTGGAAAAGCGTGTATCGTTCCTGCCTTATGCAGACTACTGCGTATACGCCCTGTGCAGAAGGCAGCTGCCAAGAGGCAGGCTATGCCAAGCTTGCCGATTCAGCACAATCCCGTATTTATGCGCTTTTGCAGAGGCACGCAGGTGATTGGCCAAAGCTAGGCGCAGCACAACTGGGCTTCTCCACTTCTGCCCGCAACTATCTGACCGCTTTTTTAGAAGCCCCCCCCTGCCTGCATGCCGACACCCTGGCGCCATTGCCAAGCAGCAAGATTGGTCAGATTGCAATGCCAAATATGCACAAGGCTTTTTGCTCTCTTGTGTTAGCCTCCGGCGATTTGTGCCTCTGGTACTGGCTGGCAGCAGGCGATGGTTTTGATGTCACCAAAGACGTGCTCGTTTCCTTCCTTGCTGCGTTTCAAGGCATCGCTCCCGAGGCAGAAATGCTCGCCGAACTGGGCAGCGGCATGCACACCAGAAGGTTCGAGTGTATCCATCTTAAAAAGAATGCAGGGCTTTATGTAAGCAGTTTCAATTTTCGCCGGCTGCCTGCCTATATACGCCGCGCCGACCTGCTGGCCTGCTCATGGCTGGGGGCAGGGCGAGAAGATACGCTGATGCTGCTGGATTATATGGTGCGTGTGCTTTCTATTAATAACAAAACAGGGGATAAAGCAATTCCACATTCTGCGAAAGCGCTGTTTCCTCCACTGCCGGTAGATACTGCAGCAGAAAGCGCCCTGTTTGCCCGCATAGACGCACACCTGTGCCGGCAGTTTGGTTTCACCCCGGCTGAACTGGAATTTCTGATTAGCCATGATACGCGCTACCCGGACTGGGAAATGGGCGGTGAATAAGTATTCTATTCAAAATTTCTAATGTGTATGTCGCTTGCAGTAATCACGGAACCATGCTGGCAATAGCGTAGACAGTACGCGACGGTAGTGCAATGCTTTTTGATCAAGTAAAGCAGGGGTTGGAAAACGTTGCATCCCGAATAATCACTGGTTGTGTCGAGAAACCAAAATGGCTGGATGTTTCTGTACTATCTAATGCAGACGAGACAGAACGTAGCACTTCCATAGGTTGTGGTACGCAACAATTACCGAAATATGCGGATCGACCGTGAGCAATTTGCCCAGCCGCCGGTCATGGTATGCCTTCCCAATCAACGGTATAGATCTGGATGCATACCATACAGTATGTTATACAAGGTCAAGATTGCCTGCAGTGTTTTCCTGTTGGAAGCAGGTGCTTATCCCAAGTAGTCTAAATATCTTGGGGATAAGTGATCCGGAGTTTACGCCCTGGATATGCAGCCTTCGGTTCGTTTTTCCACTCGACTTCTACAACAACGGATTGATTGATGGCCTCTGCCAGCTGAACACAATTTCTCCAGCTCACAATTGCATCGACGCCTTGAATGGAGATATTTGCGCTTTTAATGTAAATGTAGCCTTTCTCTTGGTAACGCCCTTTCTTTATGTTGGCGTTTGTCGACTCTTGTAATTTCTCAAAGTTACCAAGACGTTTCAAAACCTCCTTATGTGCAAGCCGATGCAATTCATTCCAATTAGGTGGTAATAATTTGATGCCAGCAAATTCGGCATTTATTATACGGGTAAACTTCAGGTCAATCTGTCTAATCGTATCTATGTCGGTAGGCTCGTTATCCTGGGCTAACAATGGCTCACAAACTTTTGTAGAGGTGTTGCGCTTTGGGTAAGGCACACCCCGCTGCGCCGCATCTACAAGCCGATCCAACAGCGTGTCGAAAGTGTCTTCTAAAGGAATTGCCAATTCTTGCAGCTTCTGCATGGTGGAGTCGGATATTTGAATCTGTGGCATTAATAGACTTCGATTTTCTTCACTCTATTATATCTATATTGCAGAGCATGTACGTCAACATAGCGCCATAATTTACGTTATCACAGCGCAGAATAACTTCGCAGGTTTGAAGAAATCGCATCCAGTATGCAGGCTGGTATCTTAACCCCCTGGGACGCGCATAGTGGTTTTACCCCCATCTATCTGCTCAGCAGTGTGGTGGTTTTAGCGGTGAAAGAAGACTGCTGCGCATGGCCTGCAAACAGTTTGCAGTCAACTGTGCAAGCGTATTGCTGTATTCGGTATGATTTCAGAAAGCAACAGAACAGGCGTTTTTATTTGCCAGATCGGCGAGTTGGCTGCGAAGGCTTTTGCGCAGGTTTCTAGCATACATCTTTTCTGAAGGGTAATTATCCGGCAGTTCTTCCAGGTCCAGCCCGCTGATGCCGCAGTGCCCTGCTGCACCGGGCCTGGCATCTGGTAATTCTGTGCCTGGCATAAAAAGCCAATCCCAGATCACGTTCAGAACAGGGGATATTTCTGGCACATCGGGGTCTGGCCTGATGCTGCGAAGGGCATCTACCTTAAAAATGCATATTTCTGATAGCTGCCGGCATTTGCCTGCACAAACCCAAGCGCTTCTTCTACAGTAGTGCGCGTGCGTTCCCACACCGAGAGGAGTTTGCGCCGAGTCGCCTTGTCGGCAGATGAGAGCTGGAAAAACTCTTCAGATATCTGCTTATCCTTCGAGAGCTTGAACAGCCGAAATACCTCTGCATCCGAAGGAAGAGGCTGCCCATCCACGCTGCTGTGCATCCGGCTCTCCATGTTCTAGAACAGAGCGCTCCATTTTTCAATCGCTTCTTCGGGCAGGTCTTCCCCTTGCGAATACTCTATCCCCCAGAACTTGCCGGTATTTCTGTTGCGATAGAAAAACTCCATCGGCGCGCCCGCAATGAATTCCAGTTCGAAATGGTGCTCCTCCTTGTTCCAGGTGTACAGAAGCTCTCCATTCGGGCCAGGGGCAGCATCGGGTACAGGCAGGGTTTTACCGGTTTTTTCGAGGAGTTTGCATTTGCAATCCTTCCACATCTTCCAGGCGGCCTCGGCTGTTTCAGGGGCAATTTCGCCTTGAACGCGTATGGCCGTCAGGTAATGGTAAAGATGCTGCTCACGAGCAAGCTCATGTTCTGCAGGAAGGTCACCGTTCCCAGTGACTTTCAGGCCGGTGGCGCCCTGCTGGTTTCGCTCTGGCTCGTACTGCACCGTGCCACCAGCGATGTCCTTACTGAGCGGCAGGCTATACGGAGGGTGCGGAAGGGTAATTTCCAGGCTGCTCCCGCTGGGGGGCGGCTGGCTGCGTGCGCTGTATGCGGGAGGTATCACAGCAATTCACCCTTCAGCAGCTTTTTCAGTCTGCCGCCTGTGGCGGCATCAAATACCTTCCAAATGTGTTCATGCATGCTGTCGGCTTCCTGCATAACCGCCTCTGTTTCCACCGGGGTTTTTCCCTCCACGCCTCTATCAATGTCCAGTATAAACGGTGGCCCCGCGTCTGCATTGGGCGAATAAAGTTCTCCAGTGGTTACGCCAATGCGGTTTCTTTCATCCAGACGCACCTGCACAACAGAAGTAAACCCGGTTTTTGAGTTGAGTATGCTCCGGGGAATATAATCGGTAGGAACAAGCCATTCTCCAAGAGTTTCCTGCTGCTGCGTGCGTTCAATGCGATTTATGTACCGCAGGCCCATATACATGACTTGTGATGGATTTATCACAGAGACAACATTTTCCCAAACACCTTGAATTACTTCCCGTACAGCCTTCCATCCGGGGTAGGGCGCAAGCACATTCAGCAACAGTTTGTTTTGTGTGAGATGCAGATAGCGCCTGGAATCGCTGCTGCTGTAGCGAATGATCGAGAGGGGTATTGCTGCTGCCTGAACAGGGCTGCCAACCTGTGCTTCCACGTTGATTGTTACCGGTTCAAAACCAGGATAGCGGTCTGATACCAAGTTGTAAAATTCGCCGAACCACTTGGGGCTCCATACAGTACCCGCCTGCAATTCAAAGGTAATGTCGCACAGAACTTCCTGTACAATCGGGTTGGGGTACTCAGGATGTTCATCCATTGGCTTTTCTGTCTCCTGGCAGCCTTTGCAAAAAACAGGTGCAGTATTTTGTATACTTGCATCATCTTATGTTAGCATACAATTGCACTGCAGGTGCAATAAACCGCAGTTTTTTGATCGTTATAAGTTTTTTGATCGTTATAATTTGATAGCAGCCGGTTGCTCCACGGGGTTGAAACCCCGTGCTGATACGCCAAGCCCTCTTCGAGGGCTGCAGAATTTGCTGCCGGGCTGTACCAGCCTTCTGCGCCCCTCTTTCAGCGCCGACACGCGCTGGCGGCAGTGGGCATGCAGAGCGGTATGGTGCATTGTGCATTTAGTCCACACCGTGGACTTTTGCCTGTCAGAACGGGGTTTCAACCCCGTGGCATAAGGCCGGGGTGAGGCTGCATTGAGTGGTAGG